>CAJYLO010000009.1 GCA_913776245.1 uncultured Chryseobacterium sp. | reverse complement strand
ATACACTTTTAATGTATGGGTCCTGGGTTCGAATCCCAGCCGAGTCACAATTTACGCAAGTAAATTTTTTTCATATTAATATTTTGTGATTTGGTGTAGAAGCTTCTTGTAAAAGAAGCTTCTTTTTATTTCAGGTGCATATTGTCAATCAGTCTCACTTGGTCCACATTCACCACAATAAAGGCACGGTAATTTTTGTCTTCAGAAAAAAAGTCTGCTTCTCTCAAAGTATCTTCATCTGCGATCAGAAAATACTCTAACGCCATATCATCCCGGTCAAAAATTTCTTGGACTCTGTTTTTAATTTCCGGTATCGATACTACGCGAAACCAGTCGTCTACTTTTTTCAGGGTTTGATATATAACAGATGACGCTTCTTTTTCTGCTGCGGAAAGCCGCATATTCCGGGAGCTCATCGCCAGCCCGTTGTTTTCCCTGTGGATTTTTACGCCATGAATTTTGATGTCCAGATTCAGAATTTCTACCAATTTTTCAATGATTTTCAGTTGCTGGAAATCTTTTTCGCCAAAATAGGCATTATCCGGCTTTACCTGGCGAAAGAGTTCTTCTACCACAGTTCCAACACCGTCAAAATGACCAGGCCTCGCTGCGCCTTCCATCTCGTTTTCAATGCCACCAAATTCATAATGTTTTCTTTCCATTCCATCAGGATAGATGTCTTGTACTTGCGGAATATAAACGGCGTCTACCAACTTGGAATTTTCCAGTTTCTCGATATCATCATCAACAGTTCTCGGATATTTTTCCAGATCTTCCGGATTGTTAAACTGGGTGGGATTTACGAAAATAGAAGAAATTACGATGTCATTATGTTTTTTTGCTTCCTCATAAAGAGAAATGTGCCCGGCATGCAAAGCGCCCATTGTAGGAGCAAATCCTATTGTCTTATGTTGTTCTTTCTGGGAATCAATATATTGTAAAAAAGAAGTTCTATTGTAAAAAACCTGCATTAGATTAATGTTTGTAAGACCAAAGTTAATGGTTTTTTTATTGGATTGGTCATCAATAGCACGGAAATTACGCTGCGGATTTAAAGTTGGACTTTAAATCATTATAAAGTGAAAATTATAGGCAATGGCATTTCGATATTATAATATTAATTAACATAATTTTGAAAATAAGTGTTTGATATTTAGAAGGTTTTGTTAAATAGTATTAATCTTAAGTAAAATAAATGATTTGATTTAATTTTTTGTAATTTTGCAAAATGAAGTTTTTGTACTTCGTTTAAAGTAAATTTTATGCCTAATCAAAAGATTTTATACGTTACTACGGAGATGTATCCCTATCAGGAAGATACAAATATGGGGAGCCTGGTTCACAAAATGGCGCTGAAAATGCATAGCGAAGGTAACGATGTAAGGGTTTTCATGCCTAGATTCGGTCAGATCAGTGAGAGAAAATTCCAGTTGCACGAGGTGATCCGCCTTTCCGGAATGAATATTATCATTAATGACCTGGACCAGCCGCTTATCATTAAGGTTGCGTCTTTGCCAGGCGAGCGTCTGCAGGTTTATTTTATTGATAATGAGGAGTATTTTAAAAGAAAGCAGTATTATTTTGATGATGAGGGCAATCCTTTTGAAGATAATAATGAGAGAGCTGTCTTTTTTGCACGAGGTGTTATCGAGACCATCAAGAAGCTTAACTGGGTTCCGGATGTGATTCACCTGAACGGCTGGATGTCTTCATTGATTCCTATCTATCTTAAAACGTATTACAAAGATGATTCTTATTTCAAAGATACCAAGATTGTGCTTTCCGTATATAATGAAGAAGATATAAAACTGAACGATAATACAAAAGAAATTCTGGAGTTCGATAATATTTCTGATTTACAATCGTTAGATAATCCAAGCTTTCTTAATTTTGTGAATGACAGTATGAGCTATGTAGATGTTATTGTAAAAGGCAATGAATTTTTGGAAGAAAAGCTGGACGAGGCTTATGCAAAAGCGGAGACAGAAAAGTCTGACTACCTGAACGCAGACTCAATAGCAAAGGTTTATTAATTTACCATTGATTATATAATATAATGATAAAAATAAAAAAAATGATGAAGTTGATCCCAGTCATGATGATGGGGATCATGGTGCTGAATTCATGCGAGGGGGAACTCGACAATCTTGGATCACAGTTTGTAGACGGATCTGAAGCTTCAGAAAAAGTTTACGCGCTGGCCGCTTATAATGTTAATAATCATGATGTTCAGAATGTAGTTACTTCGCAGTATGACAGTGTAAGGATTGGTGCTTTCAGTGAGCCTGTTTTCGGCGGCCAGAAAGTTTCTTATATTACTCAGGTGAGGCTCAATTCTTATAATCCGGATTTCGGAACAAATCCTGTAGTAGATTCTGTAGTCCTTACGCTTAAGCCAAGATATGAAACAGCTGCTGATTCTACTAAAACGACTACGAATGAAGATTATATCTATCCGGATGGCAATGTGGCTGCAAAAAAGGTGGTCAACACCTATCCTGTGAGAAAATATGGTAAATATAAGATTGGCAAAGATACGCCTCCTTTTACTATTAGAGTTCACGAGGTGACCGACTTTTTGGGAGGAACTTCTGATTCTATTAAAACCAATAAGCCGATTGCTGTTGCATCTACAGATATAGGATCTAAAGCCTTTAACGGTACAGTTAACTCTGTTGTTATCACGAAGGATTCCGATGCTTCGGAAATCTTAAACCGTGCGGCGTCATTCAGAATACCGTTAAAAAAAGAATTTTTTCAGGACAAGATCATTGCTAAGCAAGGGAATCAGGTGCTGAAGGATGCTGCGTCATTCATTAGATATTTCCGTGGTATAAGCATTTCGGTAGATGAATCTGACGGTTATCTGTTTTCAATGGCTCCAAATGATGCTGCTATAACTATTTATTATAAGAATGATGTTACTCCTACAGGCGGCGGAACGGCCGTAAGAACTGCACAGGAAACATCGCTCAGTCTTGGGGCTTCTAATGTTCATCTTAGTAGTATTGCTTACCAAAGAGGGAGTAACTACACAACTGAAACACAAAAAGGTGTTACAGTGGAACAGCTTAAAACCAATGATTTGCAGATCAATAATCCAGCCACCAAACTATATTTACAAGGAATGGGTGGGAATAGCATAGGTGTAAGAGTTCCGATTTCTACTATTTTACAGCTTAGAAATCAATATAAAAATGATAAAATTGCTATAGTCTCAGCCAAGATCAGACTCTATAATGATAATACCGATTGGGATAATAAATACAGAAAGCCAAGCAGCTTACTGGTGAAAGAAAGAGATACAATGTCAAGATTCTTACCGGACATGACTTTGCTTTCCAGTGCAGGTTATTCACTTGTGCGGACTGCTAATCTTTCAACAAAAGATGCATATTATGATGTAAGCATCACCTCAACTTTGAAAAAAATTATTGAAGACGAGTCTTACTATGATATTAATAAATACAATGGTAAAGACTTTATAATTGATGTGGGGTCTTATCTTGTTAACTCATCTACAGGAGCTCTTCTTGGTCAGACCTATAATGACAGACCTTACAATCCTTTCAGATTACTTCTGGTAGGATCGGATATAAATAACATTGGGAATGTGATATCAAATGATTCCAAAAATGTTCAGTTAAGGTTAATATTCACCCAAAAGCAAACTAATTAAATATGTGCGGAATTGTTGGTTATACAGGTTTTAGAGATGCATACGATATTGTAATCAACGGCTTGCGCCGTTTGGAATACCGTGGCTATGACAGTGCCGGTGTAATTCTTGAGTCTCAAAACGGAGATCTTGAATTCAAAAAAACAAAAGGAAAGGTAGATGATCTTGTAGCCATTTCTAAAAGTTTTCATAACACATCCAGGCTTGGGATGGGACACACAAGATGGGCTACTCACGGAGTTCCGAGTGATAGTAATTCCCATCCGCACCTTTCCAATAATGGTAAAATAGCAATTGTTCATAATGGTATCATTGAAAACTACGACACCATTAAAACAATGCTGATCAATAAAAACTTTGATTTCAAATCGGAAACTGATACTGAAGTGCTGGTTAATCTTATCCAGTATTTTATGGATAAGGAGCCGGCATTGGATTTTTCAGAAGCTGTTCGTTATGCATTGAATGAGGTGTATGGGGCATATGCAATTTCTGTAATGCATAAAGATTTTCCGGGACAGTTGGTGGTGGCGAGATTAGGCTCACCATTAGCAGTCGGAATTGGTGAAAATGAATACTTTGTAGCCTCAGATGCTTCCCCTTTTGTAGAATTCACCAAAGAAGCGGTATATCTTGAAGAAGGCCATATGGCCACCATTTCTCTGGAGTCAGGAATTGATATCAGAACGATAAAGGAAAATACAAAAATCGAACCTGCAATTCAGGAATTAAGATTAAATCTTGAGCAGATTGAGAAAGGGGGCTATGAACATTTTATGCTGAAAGAAATCTTTGAACAGCCTAAGTCTATTCTTGATACAATGCGCGGCCGCCTTCTTGTAGACGAAGGTATTATTAAAATGGCCGGCATCTGGGATCATTTAGAAAGATTGACTAATGCAGACAGGATCATCATCATTGCCTGCGGAACGTCATGGCATGCAGGACTCATCGGTGAATATCTGATTGAAGAGTTTGCAAGGGTACCGGTAGAGGTAGAATATGCATCCGAATTCAGATACAGAAATCCGATTATCAGCTCAAAAGATGTTGTGATAGCAATCTCACAATCCGGAGAGACAGCAGATACAATGGCCGCCATAAAGCTGGCAAAAGAAAAAGGCGCTTTTGTGTACGGCATTTGTAATGTCGTAGATTCCTCAATAGCACGTTATACAGATGCAGGATCTTACACGCATGCTGGCCCGGAAATTGGTGTGGCTTCTACGAAAGCATTTACAGCTCAGCTTACAATATTATCACTAATCGCTATTAAGCTTGGAAATCATAACGGGAACTTAGGAAAAGCTGATTTTATGAGGCTGATAACAGAACTGGATTCCATTCCTAAAAAAGTAGAGGATGTTCTGAATTCAGTAAATGATAATGTGAAAGCTATTGCAGCTAAATTTGCTGGTGCGTCAAATTTCCTTTATCTCGGAAGAGGATATAACTTCCCGGCCGCTTTGGAAGGAGCCTTAAAACTTAAGGAGATCTCTTATATCCATGCTGAAGGATATCCAGCTGCAGAAATGAAACATGGGCCAATTGCACTTATTGATGAAAATATGCCGATTGTGATCATTGCGCCAAAAATGGGACATTATGACAAGATTGTAAGTAACGTTCAGGAAATAAAAGCCAGAAAAGGAAAAGTTATTGCTGTTGTTAACAAAGGAGATACACAGGTTTCTGCGATGGCAGACCATATTATAGAAATCCCGGAAACATCAGAATGCTTTTCACCAATATTGGCTTCGATTCCTCTCCAGCTGTTGTCATATTACATTGCTGTAGAAAGAGGGGCCAATGTAGATCAGCCGAGAAACCTTGCAAAATCAGTTACTGTAGAATAATTTTTATATTTGTGAAATATTCTTTAACAAATTACGTTTTCATAAAAAATTGATAATTATTCATAAAAAAAATTATATATTTACCGCTTAATTTCTTTAAAATAGATGAAAAGGATATTACTTATATTTTTATCGGCTTCAGTAGTTATTTCTTGTTCCAAAGGAAGTAAAGGAAACTCTGGAAAACCCGGCATAAAAGGCGAACTTGTACCAAGAGGATCATCAAAATCGTTTATTGCGGAAAGACCTTACGGAATGGTTCCTATTGCAGGAGGATCTTTCGTTATGGGTATGGCAGATCAGGATTTCTCAAGTACTCCGGAAAAAGCAATGCCTAAAACTGTAACAGTTTCTTCCTTTTTTATGGACGAAACAGAAGTTACAAATGCAGAATATCGTGTTTTCATTAACGCAGTGAGAGATTCTATTGCAAGAGGTCTTCTTGCTGAGGCTGCTGGTGAAGGCGGCGGTGAAGAAGGCGGAAACGGCGGATCAATAGGGGATTATGCTTACGCATCAAAAAAAACCGGCGAAGAGGCCACGCCTTATCAGAAGTTTTTGGAAGCCCAGGGTGGCAGAGATGGCTATGATGAGTCTAAGAAACTAGACTGGAAAGTTCCATTGCAATACAATACATCTGCATATCCTGATGAAAAATATGCAGAAGTTCTTGAATCAATGTATCTTCCTGCTGAGAAGAGAATCAATAATGAAAGAATCATAGACTGGTCAAAAATCAAATATACTTACCAATGGGAAGATGTGATTTCTGCAGTTAAAGATAAAGACAGAAGCGCTAATTATCTTAAAAAAGAAAGTATTGCAGTCTATCCTGATACGACTGTTTGGGTAAGAGATTTCAGCTATGCTTATAATGAACCTTTATTCGACCAGTATTTCTGGCACAATGCTTATAAGGAATATCCGGTAGTGGGTGTTACCTGGGATCAGGCCAGAGCTTATTGTGATTTCAGAACAAAGCTTAAAACAGATCATAATAATAGCCTGAAAAAGAAAAAACAAAAATCTATGCGTTTCAGACTTCCTACAGAAGCTGAATGGGAATATGCTGCAAAAGGAGGTATTCAAAATGCTACTTATCCTTGGGGTGGTCCTTATCTGCAGGATGACAGAGGTTGCTATCTTGCCAATTTCAAACCTAAAAGAGGATCTTATATAGAAGACGAGAAGAAAGGAAACTATACTTATACGGCTCCGGTTAAAAAATTCCAAAAGAACGGTTACGGCTTATATGATATGGCAGGTAATGTTTCTGAGTGGACTGAATCTCCTTACAGTAACTCAACTTACGAATTTTCTTCTACACTAAATCCTAATTTGTCTAACCAGGCCTATAGAGAAGTTAAAAAGACCGTAAGAGGCGGATCCTGGAAAGATGCAGGCTATCTGCTAATGACAGGATACAGGGATTGGGAAAGAAAAGACTCAGCCAGAAGCTACATTGGTTTCAGAACAATCCAGGATATCCCGGCAGGCGCAGGAAAATTTAAAAGAAATACAAGATAAAAATCAATATTAACTAACTATTACTAACTAAAATTCAAAAAAATGTTTAAAACTAAAGAATCAATAACAAATTTTGTTTATTCATTTGGTGCGGCTATCGTAATCTTGGGGGCTTTATTTAAAATGACTCACTGGAGTCTCGGACCTATTACTGGTAATGTTGCTCTTGCAGCAGGTTTGATTACCGAAGCCTTAATCTTCTTATTCTTTGCATTCGATCCGCCAGCTAAGGAAGAACACTACGCTTGGGAAAATGTTTATCCTGAATTGTTGGATGAATCTGCTGAAAGACAACCAAGAAAAGTTGTAAATAAAGTAGAAAACAAAGAATTGGAACTGTCTCTTTCCGACAAGCTTGATAAAATGCTTGCAGATGCTAAACTTGATGTTAGCTTATTCGAAAGACTAAGAGGAGGAATTGATAAATTTTCATCTTCTGTTGATCAGATCAACCAGACTGTGGATGTATCTGCTTCTACTCACAAATATAATGAGCAATTAAATCTTGCTGCATCTCACCTTGAAAGCATGAATGCGTTATATGCACTTCAGCTTGAGCACGGACAGAAGCAATCAGAATTCAGTAAGAAGTATGTAGAAGATATTCAGAAATCTGCGGCTCAGTCAGAAAAATTCAACGAGGAATTACAAGGTTTAACATCTAATCTTAATAACCTTAACAGAGTTTATGGTGGTATGCTTACCGCAATGAAGTCTTAATTTTTGTCATTTTAATTATTGTTTAATTTAAAATTATTTTATTAAAATGGCAGGAGGTAAACAGACACCACGTCAGAAGATGATCAACCTGATGTATTTGGTTTTCATTGCGATGCTTGCAATGACAATTGACCAGCAAATCATTAGGTCTTACAAAGATACAAATCAGTCATTAACCGATACTAGGCTTACAGTACAAGATAAGAACGATAAAATCTTTAAGAAAACTCTTGAAGCAAAAGCTTTAGCTTCACCAGAAAATTATGGTCCAATGTTGGACCAATATAAAGCGTTAGAATCTAAAACTAATGATTTAGTTAATTTTATTGAAGGTGTAAAGAATAAAATGATTAGTGAAGGGGAGTATGATGCTTCACTACCTATAGAAGAGAGCCTTACAGCTTTGAATAACACTGAACCTTCAACTAGAAATTTTTTTAAAGATGGTGATGAAAAAACACCTTCTAAAACATCAGAGGATTTAAAATCTAAGATTAATGATTTAAGAAACTTTATTACTTCAACTTTTGGAAACAGTCCTCAATTGAAATCGGTTGCAGATAGAGCAAGCAAAACACTTGTAGCTGATTTTCCAAAAGGAGATAAAAGAAGTATTCAAGGTTGGATACAATATAAGTTTTATAATCAGCCTTTAGTTGCTGCTCTTTCTAATTTAGAGGTTATTCAGTCAGAAGCTAGAAATTTGCAATCAGACGCTATTACTTCAATGTTACAGGAGAAGGTGGATGCTGATATTAAGTTTGATGCTTATGAAGCATTGGTATCAGGACCAAGTTCAGTATTAAAAGGAGAACCTGCTGAAATCAAAATTGCCATTGGTACTTTTGCAAGTTCTGTTCCTGGTTTAAGCATTACCGGAGCTAAGGTTGTTAATGGTCAGGGTATCATTACGCCCGGAACTGGAACAGTTGGTACGCAGGAATTTAAAGGCGATATTTCTTTCACAGATAAAAATGGAAAAGTTCATACTTTACCTTACGCTCATACCTTAAATGTTGTTTCTGGAGCTGAAGCTTTGAAAGAACAAAATGGAGCTATATTACAGGCTGATAAGATGATGGTACTGTACAGAGGATTACAAAATCCTGTATCTGGAGCTATTTTAGGCGCAGATCTTGCTGCTACAACATTATCAGCGCCAGGCGCTTCTGTAAGTGGAGGAAAAGGAAAATGGATGGTTACACCTGGATCAGGAAGCACGGTTAAGCTTACAATTTCTGGAAAAGCACCTAGTGGAAAAGTGATTTCTCAAGGTTTTGATTTCAGAATTAAAAACATACCACCGCCAAAAGGTCAGATCAGAGGAGCAAGCTATGTTTCTATGCCGGCTGCATCGATCTCAAAACAAACGCTTACGGCAACATTGCCTGACTTCGACTTCCCAGTTAGCTTTGATGTAGTTAGCTTTAAAGTGAAAGTTTCCGGTAAGCCGGTAATGCCAATCAACGGAAGTTCTCTTGGACAGGTTGAAGCCCTTACAAAAGGACTTAGAAGTGGTGACGTTGTTACAATATTTGATATCCAGGCTAAAGCAAACGGATTGAATGGTGTTGTACTTCCGAACATTGGTAATGTTATTATTAACGTATTGTAATAAATAATTTATAATTACGTTTAAATAAAAAATTTAAAACTGATTGATTTTATACTTCAACATTTATTATGAAAAAGATTATATATAGTTTACTTTGTCTTTCCTCAGCAATGACTTTTGCTCAGAACAGCATTCTCAATGCCAGTTCTCCTCAGAAGTTCAGAGAAGATCGTGAGATCAAGAAAGATAGTCTTGGTGCGCCTATCAAGTATGCCTTTATCGAGGATAAAGATGTCTTGAGAAGTATGGTTGTGTGGGAAATAATTGATATGAATGATAAAATCAATCAGCCTTTTTACCATAACTCTGATGGACTTGTATCTCAGAACAAATCACTTTATCAGATTCTTTTAGATGCTGTTAACAATGGTAAAATAAAAGAAGTTTATCAAAGTGACGATTTCGTGACAAGACTGACTCCGGAGCAGATTGTTTCTGCAACATCTGCAATTCAGGTAGCAGATTATTTTTCTCAGACTTTAAATGAGAATAAAATAGAGGAAGGAACTGCTAACAGTTTAAAGAAATATTTCTCTTCTATAATTAATTCTACGGATACGGACATCAGCTCCATCAAAGCTTATTACGGCGCAAGACTGGAAGATGTATTGCTTTACAATGATGGAAGCAGCCCTGTAACTACGGAAGAACCTGCAGCAGAGACTACTACGACTACCAAGAAAGGTAAAAAGAAAAAGGTAACTAAGAAAGCTGCGGCAAAACCTGTAAATATTGCACCTAATACTATTTTGGTAAAACTTGACGGTAGCTGGTACAAAATCAACAGAAATGATATTTCTGCTAATGTTGATAAGATTGTTACCGGAACCGAAAAGGTTAAGGCCCTTAAATTAATGGGAATGTGGTATGTGGATAAGAGAGATACTCAGCTTAGATACAGACTTCTGGGGATTGCTGCTATGGGTGAAGATCCGAATGCTGCAAAACTTAGAGCATCACAGGCTCAGGCCCTTGCAGAATCCGGACAACCTGTAGAAGCTGCATCGCTTGGAGGTGGTGCTGCAGATCTGATTGACCTTTTCTGGATTTATTATCCGGATGCAAGACAAGTTCTGAACAGTAATTATATTTTCAATGCAAAGAACTCAACTTCAGATATTTCTTTTGATGATGTTCTGAATGCAAGAAGATTTTCTTCTGTAATTTATAAGACTGATAATGGAATGGGTAAAGGTGGCAGCGGAATTATTGATGAGTATATTCCGAATGATGCGGAAGGCCAGCTTGAAGAAAGTGACAGAATCAAAGCACAGATTCTTCAAATGGAGAATGATTTATGGAATTACTAATATTTCTCATATACAAATAATAAAAACCTGAGTATCTTTACTCAGGTTTTTATTTTTATGGAACAGGTAGATTACATTATAGTCGGTGCCGGATATGCGGGAATTTTCTTTGCGCATCAGTTGATTAAAGAAAAGAAGTCGTTCCGGATTTTTTATGATGAAGCTGTTTCTGCTTCGCATATTTCTGCCGGCGTCTGCAATCCTGTTATTCTAAAACGATTCAATACATTTTGGAAGTCTCAGGAACAAATCGATTACCTGAATATCATTTTCAAAGAGATAGAATCTTATACTTTCAGAAATTATTTGATTGAAGAAAACGTTGTTCGAATCTTTCATAACGATTCCGAGAAGGTTCAATGGAAAAAAAATTCTGAAAAAGAAGGTTTAAGTTCTTATCTTAACCCGGACTTTATAAACTTGCAATCTGTTGAAAATCCTTACGGAGCCGGAAAAGTTAATCGATCGTGCAGAATTGATGTTGCCAGCTTCTTTAGTGATATGCTGAATTATTTGGAACATAATCAATATTTAATTAAAGAAAATTTCAATCATCAGTTAATTGATAAAGCAAGCAATACTTACAATAATATCGCATTCAAGAATATAGTTTTCTGTGAAGGCATTGCGAGTAATAACAATCCTCTTTTTTCCGATATTCCAATTCAGCCCAACAAAGGTCATTGTTTGAAAGTCAAATTGCATCATACACCGGATTCTTATATTATCAAGAAAAAGCATTTCTTATTTAATCTTCAAGATAATGAATACTACTACGGAGGAACTTACGACCGTTTTGATACGACTTATCAAATCAATGATGATTCTGTTGAAGAGTTAAGAAACGGACTTCAGGAGATTTGCACAAGCGATTTTAAGATTCAGGATATCAATGTTGCATTTCGTGCTACTGTTGCCGACAGAAGACCTGTTTTGGGAAGACATCAGCAACATCACAATTTCTATATTTTTAACGGCTTGGGAGCAAGAGGCGTTTACAACGGAAGTTATTTTTCGAAAGTCTTATTCGACTTTATTGAAAATGAAATGAATCTTGAGCCTGAAATCGATGTTAAAAGATTTTACTGATTTTAAACAGCAAAAATTAAATTATACCAATTTGGTCATAATTATATGAATTGTTACATTTGTCTTAGAATAATGTTTGAAGATGAATAATGACCTCAAAGGAATTTTTCAAAAATTTATTGACGAAAATTTAGCAGATAAGCCTATAGAAAAAGTTTTAGGATTTCTCACCAATATTTTTCCTGATAAAGTTTGCTTTTCCACAAGCTTTAGCTTTGAGGATCAGGTCATCACAGATTTTGTCAGAGAGTCAGGAATCAAAATTTTCACCTTAGATACAGGTCGATTGTTTGAAGAGACTTACAATACCTGGAATCTCACAAGGTCTAAGTACAATATCAATATCAAGGCCTATTATCCAAATCCTGAAGAACTGGAACCTTTCATCCGGGAAAAAGGCCCCGATTCTTTTTACAGGTCTGTAGAAAACAGAAAGACCTGTTGTGATATTCGGAAAGTTCATCCGTTGAAAAGAGCTTTGAAAGATAATAAAGTATGGATTACAGGCCTGAGAGCAGAACATTCGGCAGCAAGAGAAAACCTTTCTCAATTCGAATGGGATGAATCTAACCAGATTATCAAATATCATCCGATCCTTTTCTGGACAACGGAACAGGTAAGAGATTATATTAAGCAACATCAGATTCCCTTTAACATTCTGCACGATAAAGGTTTCGTCAGCATTGGCTGCGCACCTTGTACAAGAGCCATTCAGCCGGGCGAAGACTTTCGTGCCGGGCGTTGGTGGTGGGAAGATGCCAGCAAAAAAGAATGTGGTCTCCACGTCCACAAATAATTGAATAATTATTTTAAAAATGTAAAATATATCCAATTGGGAATGTTTTAAGCATTAATTTTTGCTGAGTGAAACGCCTTTGCGAACCTTAAAATATTTTCAATTAGATTAAAAAAACTTTGCGCTCTTTGCGTTTAAAAAAAATAAAAAATGTCAAAATACCATTTGGATTATCTGGAACAGTTGGAATCCGAAGCCATTCATATTTTCCGGGAAGTCGCGGGTCAGTTTGAGCGTCCCGCTTTACTCTTTAGTGGCGGAAAAGACAGCATCACGCTGGTTCATCTCGCACTGAAAGCTTTTCGGCCGGGGAAATTTCCATTTCCTTTGGTTCACATCGATACAGGTCATAATTTTCCCGAAGTTCTGGAATTTCGGGACCAGTTAGCAGAACAGATTGGCGAAAAACTGATTGTCAGAAAAGTAGAACATACGATCAAAGAAAAAGGGTTGAGAGAACCAAAAGGCAAGTTGCCAAGCCGAAATGCCTTGCAGACTTTCACCTTATTGGACACGGTAGAAGAATTTGAATTCGACTGTTGTATTGGTGGCGGAAGACGTGACGAGGAAAAGGCAAGAGCCAAAGAACGTATTTTTTCCGTTCGTGATGATTTTGGTCAATGGGACCCGAAACTCCAGCGTCCCGAACTCTGGAATACCTACAACGGGAAAATCCACAAGGGAGAACAGGTGAGAGCCTTTCCAATAAGTAATTGGACAGAATTGGATGTCTGGAATTACATTCTGAAAGAGAATATTCAGTTGCCTTCTATTTATTTTTCCCACGAGAGAGAAGTTCTCAATCTGGACAATCAGTTCATCGCAATCAATGAATTTGTAAATCTGGAAGAAGGCGACATTGTAACTACGGAAAAAGTCCGCTACAGAACGGTTGGCGATATGACCTGTACAGCAGCGGTTTTATCGGAAGCGACGAGTCTTGAACAAGTAATCGCCGAGATCATCACCACCAAAACCAGCGAACGGGGCGAGACCAGGATAGACGACCGGACCTCCGAAGCTGCGATGGAAGACCGGAAAAAAGCAGGTTATTTTTAATTATTAATGATGAATTATAAATGATGAATGATTATTTCTAAAGCTGATTATAAAATCATTTATCAACTATCAATTATCGATTATCACAAAAAATGGACATATTAAGATTCATCACTGCCGGAAGTGTAGACGACGGAAAAAGCACACTGATAGGCAGATTATTATACGACAGCAAAAATATTCTGATCGATCAGTTGGAAGCTGTAGAACGTGCCAGCAAATTTAAAAATGACGGCGAACTGGATTTGGCTTTGCTCACAGATGGTTTGAGAGCTGAACGTGAGCAGGGAATTACCATCGATGTGGCGTACAAATATTTCTCGACTCCGAAACGGAAATTCATCATTGCCGATGCGCCGGGACACGTTCAGTACACCCGTAATATGATTACAGGAGCCAGCAATTCGGATCTGATCATCATCCTGATTGACGCTAGAAACGGAATCATCGAGCAGACCAAAAGACATTCGATTATTGCTTCATTGCTCAACATCCCGAATGTTGTGGTGGCGATTAACAAGCTGGATTTGGTCAATTACTCCGAAGATATTTTTAATCAGATCAAAAACGACTATTCCAAAATGGCAGAACAGCTGTCTCTGAATAATGTCGTCTATATTCCGATCTCTGCCTTGGACGGCGATAATATTGTAGACAAATCAGAAAATCTGAATTGGTACGAAGGAAAAACATTGCTTGATTATCTGGAATCTGTGGAATTGGCAAATACCATCAATCTGGACAAGGCGAGATTTCCTGTTCAGTACGTCATTCGTCCGCAGACGGATGAACTCCATGATTACCGTGGTTACGCCGGAAAAATAACAAGCGGGATCTACAAAGTCGGAGATTCTGTAACTGTGTTACCCTCCGGAACCGAAAGTAAAATTTCAGCCATTGAGATCAACCAGGAAAAAGTGGAAGAAGCATTTGCACCTCAGAGCGTGATTTTGCATTTGGAAGATGATGTGGATGTCAGCCGCGGCGACTTGATTGTAAAATCTGATGACCTTCCGAAAATTGAGCAGGAACTGGAAGTTCTCGTTTGCTGGATGGGCGATAAACCGCTGAAATCAGGATCGAAATTTCTCATTCAAAACAACACGACGCAAGTTAAAGGTGTCATCAAGGAAATTGAATATAAACTGGATGTCAATACATTGGAAAAACAAGAAGTGGAGCAGGTTTCCCTCAACGAAATTGTAAAGCTGAAACTCAAAACTGCAAGACCATTGGCTTATGATTCTTACAAAGATCTGGCTTCCAATGGAGGCATCATTTTTATCGATGAAACAAGTTTTGTAACCGTTGGCGCAGGACTGATCCAATAAATTTAAAGAGAAAAGAACTTGACATCCAATATTTCACTTCCGGTTTTCATCAAAGTATCGACTAACAGAATCCTGATTGTCGGCGGCGGAAAATTGGCATCGGAACAGCTCAATGATTTGATGCAGAATATTCCGGAAGCGGATATCAGTGTGCTTGCCAAAAGACTTTCGGATGATATCAAAAACCTCTTGCTGGAAAATACGTCGGTCAGGATTATTAATGATGAGTTCAGAGATGATTATCTGGAATTGGCGGATTTGTTCATTGTGGCAACTGAAGATGCTGCTCAGGACCAGTTGATCATCAATAAAATCATGGAAAGAAAAAACTTATACTTCGCTCCAAGCCTTCCGGCGGAAAACAGTTTTTTCTTTCGTGGTATTAATGACTCGCAAGAAAGAAAATCTCTTTTCATTATTAATGGCGAAAAGAAATGGCGAAGAATTGCAACCTTCTTTTTCATGGCTTTTGTTGTTCTGCTGATCGTCAATATTCTTTCATTTTATATTGGTTTCAATGATCTGGAAGTGGCTTACCGCTACCTTAATTATAATACGGACGAGCGTTTTTTCTGGTTATTCCTGGTCGGGTTTTTAGCACAATTGATTGATGGTACTCTAGGAATGGGCTATGGCGTAACTTGTACAGCAGCACTTTTGTACATCGGGATCCCTTTACCGGCTATCAGCAGCAGTATCCACACAGCGGAGATGTTTTCCAGTGGTGCTTCGGGATTCAGCCATTACAAATTCGGCAATATCAATAAGAAGTTATTCAGAAATATTTTGATTCCGGGCGTTATCGGTGCCGTTTCAGGGGCTTTGTTGCTATCTTTCCTGGGCGATAAATACGCTGGAATCATCAAGCCGATTTTGGCAGTCTATACTTTTATTCTCGGACTGCGCATTTTGTTTAATGCGTTCAGGAAGAATAAGAAACGCAGAAAAACCAAAAGAGTAGGCTGGTTAGCCGGAGCAGGCGGCTTCCTGGATTCTTTCGGCGGAGGCGGCTGGGGTCCATTGGTCACTTCTACTCTGATTTCAAAAGGAAAAACACCACGCTACATTATCGGAACGGTTAGTTTGACCGAATTTTTCGTAACCTTCGCAAGTGCATTGACCTTCTTTTCCGTCATCGGCATCAGCCATTGGCAGTTGATCGCCGCTTTGATTCTTGGTGGTGTTTTGGCAGCACCGATTGCCGCAAAACTAGCCGGAAAATTACCCCTTAAAGCAATGTTTATCGGTGTTGGATTAATGGTCATTATCTGGAGCCTGAATGTTTTGGCCAAAGCACTGCATTTGATTTAATTGATAATCTGAGAAATTAAGAGCCTTTTATTCAAAGCAGGCACTGTCTTTTCCAAAACTCAGGATGTCATCTCTAAAACTTGCGACGTCATTTATAAAACTCGCGAAGTCATTTCTAAAATTCGCGAAGTCTTTTCTAAAACTCGCGAAGTCATTTCCAAAATTTACGACATTATTTCTAAAGTCGCGATGTATTTTCTAAAACTTCCAACTTCATTTATAAAACTTACGATGTCATTAATAGAACTGCTGATGTCATTTCTAAAACTCACGATGTCTTTTATAAAACTACGGCCGGCATTTATAAAACGCCGACCGCAATTAATCCTTTTATCATCACGATGCTTGTATCAGCCAGACTGTTGCAGGCAATTTATAAGAATGTCAGAATCAAAGCAATCACCAATCCAATGGCTGTAAAAACCATTCCTCTTTTGAACGCTTTTGTTTTCGGGTTGAACATCCAAAAGCTGGAAATCACGAAAAAGAACAGCGAGATACCGAAAAACGTATTCAGCGGGGACAGCGTATCTTTGGATTGTGCTTTGTGCAGTTTCGTCATTTTATCCAGAACAAAAGGCAATTCCTTCTTTTTATATTTGGCTTCGCCCGTTTTGATGTTGTAAGTTCCCTGTTTAAAATACATCACATCACCTTCCGTTTTTTCAATCTCAAATCCTTTGATTTTGATTTCTTTTCCTAATTTTTTCTCATCCAGATTAGGCTCAAATTTCTTTTCGTAGCTTTTTTCTTTTTTAAGAAAACCGGTGTCACGGTAAATTAAAAGTACACCGCTGATGGCATAAACAGCCATTATCCCGGCCAGGAAATAACCGAGATAGCGGTGCGTGATTCTCATAAAAGTTTTGGTGTCCTTGATTTTATCCATTGTTTTAATTTTTTTTATTACCTCAAAAAGTGGAGGCAAATGTATGACTCCACTTTTATTTTTAGAAATTTGATTTGATTTTTTTTACAATTTGTATGTCAATGTTACATAAACGTTTCTCGGCATAACCGGGTTTACAGAGTAATTCTCATGTACTGTGTAATTCAGCACATTGAATGCATTGCCTAATTTTCCTTGTATCAGGAACTTTTTATATTGGTATGCAACACTGAAATCAACCTGGGTAAAATCTGTAAGCGGAATCATCCTGTCCGTTTTCTGATTTCCGTTGGCATCTTTCTGGTTATTCCATCCTCCGAATCTGTTACCTGTGTAGAAAGCAGTAGCCCCGATTTTTAATCCTTTAACATACCTGTCAAATGTATAAAATACGGATGCATTGGCAGTATTAAGCGGTGTTCTTACAATTCTTTCACCTTCTATGAAACTGTTAAGCGTATTAGGTGTTTCCAGATAAGTCATATGGTTGTAAGAATAGCCGGCAATGATTGATAAATTAGCCAAAGGATTCCCCGTAATATCCAATTCCACACCACGGCTTCTGGTTTTTCCTGTCAGTTCTTTTATATTGGTATTTGTGTTGACATTACCTTGGTCATTAAATGGTGCAGTCTGTGCCAGATTACTGTTGTCAATTTGATAAGCTGTAGCATTGAACGCAATGGTATTGGCAAATAAATTCTTCTTGAATCCAATTTCCCATTGATCTACAATTGAAGGATCAAGAGCATTCAGGTTTACATCAGTTCCTGTATTTGGTGTAAATGAGTTGGTATAACTTGCAAACGTCATAAAAGTATCATTCCATTGGTAAACTAATCCTAACCTTGGCGAAAGCGCATTTTGGCTTGACTTTCCTTTTTCTCCGCTTTTTCCATAAGGTACGGCTGTTAGGCCTGGCCCGGAGAACTCATAATTTGTGATGATTGGATTGATATTTTCCAGGTAAGACCATCGGATACCAGCCAGAACTTTTAATTTTTCTGTAATAGATACCAAATCCTGAATATAAACACCAACTCGTCTTGTAGGTGTTCTTGTCAGATCTTTCTTTGCAGTGGCCGGTTCGTAACCGCTGGCCCAAGAGTTTTCATTATTAAGATTAATAGTTGCGGTGGTTGCATTGTCACCATTGGTACCATAAATAACAGAGCCACCAGCCCAAGAACCGTCCTGCTTCTG
>CAJYLO010000008.1 GCA_913776245.1 uncultured Chryseobacterium sp. | reverse complement strand
TCCACAGTATTACAGACCCACAGAAGTTGATCTACTGATTGGAGATCCTACAAAATCAAAAACAAAACTCGGCTGGGAACCAAAATATGACCTTGAAGGTCTTGTGAAGGAAATGATGCAGGAAGATCTGAAAATAATGTAAAAAAAAACGGAGAGATTTTTTCTCTCCGCTTTTATAAATTTAATAACTCTATGGAAAACAGTCCTTTAATTTCTATTATTACTGTTGCTTATAATAATAAATCCGGTTTAGAGGAAACCATCAAAAGTGTCATTTCCCAAACCTGGAAAGACTTTGAATTTGTTATTATTGACGGTGGTTCCAATGACGGAAGTAAGGAGTTGTTGGAATCCTACTCCTCAGAAATTAATTTCTGGATCAGTGAACCTGACAAAGGGATTTATAACGCGATGAACAAAGGGATTGCAAATTCTAACGGAAACTATCTGATTTTTATGAATAGCGGAGACCGATTTTCTTCCCCCGGAATCCTGGAAAGCATTACACCTCATTTTAATAATGAAGATATCGTTTACGGAAATGCCTATTACGAGCTGGAAAACCGTAAAAAGTACGAATACCGTATCCCTTCCAGAATAACGATCGGAAGTCTTTTAAAAGAGCCGATCTGTCATCAGTCAGCTTTTTTTAAAAAAGAACTTTTTGAAAAGTACGGACTGTATGATGAAAAGAACAGAATCGCTTCCGATTGGACCTTTATGATGGATTTATTCATTCATCATAATATTTCTCAGAAGTATATTAATGCATTTATCAGCATCTTCGAAAAAACCGGCATCAGCAATACCAATACAGATCTGAGTTTCTCCGAACAAAAAAGATATCTGGCAGAAAATGTTTCCGAAGAAATCCAGAATATGGCCAAGTATTTTGATGAATATTCCAAATTCTATAATGGAAAACCAGGGACAGTGCTGAGAAATTTTAAAGATAAAATCTACAGCTTGATTTACCGCAAAAGAAATTACGAACGGAAATACATCGATTAGATTTTCAGCATCGGATTGACATATTTCGGGAATTTCCCGTAGAGAAAAAACTCTTTGTCAAACTTCATTTTATAAAGGTAATAGGCCAGCAACGGATTGAGAGAGAACAAATCTTTTTCAGGAAAATTCTTAGCAAACTCCTTACGTATTCTCATATAAAAACTTTTGAAAATAGCGAAATTCATTTTGCAGACATTATTCAGGATCGTAAAATTGGTAAAATTCTTAAGGTATTTTTTTGTCTGCTCAGATTTAGAATACAGTTCCTTTTCCCTGGACAGTTCCAGTTTTTTGGTGAGCGTAATAAGATAATGTTCTATATTTTTCAAGCCAACAGTGGCGGTCATAGAATTGGGATTGGACAATGAATAATACACATAAGTTTCCTGTTCCAAAAAATTAATTTTCTTTGCAGCAACCGCCGTTTCAAAAGCCCACAGTTCATCCTCGTGCAGGAGATCATCCAGAAATTTGAGATGATTCTTTTTCAGAAAATCAGTTTTATATAATTTGTTCCAGGCAGTTACCGCCCACTCTCCTGAGAAAAACCCGTCAAGAATTTCGTTACCACTATAAGTTTCTTTCTTATTTTTGAGTGTATGGTAATTACTTTCTTTCGGTACATCATTGAGCAAAAACCTTGTTTTTCCGAGTACAATATCCGGGTCATTTTCTGTCATCTCAATAAAATGCTGAAGCGAATATTCATCCGCTAAAGTATCATCGTTATCCATAAAAAGGATGTAATCGCCAGCTGCCAGACCCATTCCCTTATTTCTTGTTTTGCTCAGCCCGAGATTCGCTTCATTATCAATAATCTTAAAATCAATGTCGAGATTTTCAGTAATATAATTATTCAGGACAGTCCAGGAGTTGTCCTTGCTTTTATCATCGATGACGATCACTTCAAAATCCCTGTAGGTCTGTGCTTTAACAGAATCCAGGCATCTTGCAATATAATTCTCGGCATTGTATAAAGGAATAATTATCGATATCTTTTTCATTGTTTTTTGTGTTTGTTGATGAGAACTTTCAAGATCAGGAAAGGACTTATTCCGAAGAATTTTTCTAAAAAAGGCCTGTTGGTTTTAGATGCAATATCCCAGTAAGTTTTTGCAAGATTCAGTTTTTCTTCTTTTGACAACCGATCCTGAAAACGTTCTTTGATGTTCAACAGAGAGCTTCTGGGATTTTTTAGAAGGAGTTGATAATAATTACTCATTAAGCCGTCTTCCAGATAATCTCCATAAGCCAACACTTTATCCGTAAACAGTATTTTAAATCTTCGTTCTATTCTTCTGTAAACCAATGATTCCGGACAGAATTTTTCGCCTTCGAATTCCGGAAAACAGAACTGCTGATGAATTGCAGTTTTGTAACAATAGATCATTTCACCGGGAAACTCCCAGTCATATTCCGCTCTGCCGGAGACAATCCATTCCTTTTTTCCATATTTTCCGCTATCAAAATTAGTTTTCTCAGAAAACCGGATGAATGTAAATCCTGCAATCTGATTATCATTTTCAATCTTTCCGGAAAGGATTTCCATTTGTTCAACTGCATTTTCCGCCAGATAATCGTCGCTGTCTATGACACAGAAAAATTCAGTTCTCGTATTCCTGAGACCCTTGTTAACGGCAAAATGCTTTCCTTTGTTTTCCTGGAAAATATAATGTATCTCTATATAATTTTCATTTTGAAATTCCTGAACTAAAGTTTTAGTTTCATCAGAAGAGCCATCATCCACAATCAGCCAGACAAAATTTTTGTTAATCTGACCTTTTAAGCTATTATAAAGCTTCGGAAGAATGTAAGCCCGATTATATGTCGGGGTAAAAATGGTGAGAAACTTTTGCATTTATGGTAGATTTAGCGGTTCATAATCTCCATAGTCCAGAGCATATTTCAGCCAGTTTTTTATGCCGTATTTTTCTACAATTTTTCTGTTTATTTTGTGATAAGGTTTCTGCAGGAATTCCTTCAGCCCCGTAAAATCTTCAAAATCTGTGATGAAAATATTATCCGGATGATAAAAGTCGTAATCCCTGAGATTTTGGTTATTGGAAACAAATTTCTGTTCCTGCTTCAGGCATTCGAAAAAACGGAAAGCAACGCCGTTGTGCGTGTTCATTTTAAAATCAACCACAGCTTTTGCTTTTTGTGTATATTGTTCATTCTCAGATAATGATATTCCTGTATGCTGCAAACTTACCGATTCTGTTTTCTTTTCTTCCCGGAATTCCGGAATTGTCAATATAGCCTTGAATTTTAGATCATTTTTTTTAGAATAAGTTTCGATATTATGAGCCCATTTTATACGTTCATCCAACCCGACTCCAACGTAAAAAAGATCAAATTCTTCTTTGGCCGGATCGTGGAAAATGTTTTCCGTATAATGATAAATCGGCAAAGGCAGAAGATTGTACTGCGGATATTTTCTGATATCCTTCCCATCAAAAACCAGCTTTCTGTCAAAATATTTATAATATTCAAGAATTTTAGGATACATATTTATGCCATCCCATTGGTAGCTCACCATTTTTTTTGTCTGTCTTCTGACTTTTTTAATGAGCTTTTCAGAAAACATATCGGCACGGATAAAGAAAGCGATGTCATATGATTTATTTTTCAGCCTTTTTTCAGCAAATCTTTCAAAAATCTGTTTTTCTTTTTTGATGAAATAATTCTTGTCTTTCAAGATCAATCTCGAAAAAATATTTCCAACCTTGTGAGTCCAGGCTGTTTTATCAGGAACTGGCGGAAGAGATTCTATAAGAATATCAACTTCAAAACCCATTTTCACCAATTGGTCAACAATTGGCTGGGAAAGATTCAGGTTTTTATTGACATAGAGTACCTTCATAGATCAAATTTAACTAACATTTCGTAAAATTATCGGCTAAATTATGCTTTTTTTGTACTTTTACAAATTGAAATTCTTCTTAATTTAAGAACTTCCACAAATGATAAAAAAAATATTAATCACGGGTGGTGCTGGCTTTATTGGAAGTCATCTCGTACATAATCTAATTGACAAAGGTTACAAAATTACGGTTCTTGATAATCTGTCTGAGCAGATACACGGATCTGATCCGGAAAGAACGTCTCCACTTTATAATAGTATTAAAGATAAAGTCCGATTCATCAAAGGAACCGTAACGTCCCGGGAAGATCTTGAAAAATCGATTGAAGGACAAGATGCAATTGTTCATTTTGCCGCTGAAACCGGGACAGGTCAATCCATGTATTGCATCGAAAAGTATACAGAAGTGAATGTTCAAGGAACAGCACTGATGCTGGACATTTTGGTGAATCGAAAAAATTCTGTCAAAAAAGTGATTGTTGCTTCTTCCCGCTCCATTTATGGTGAAGGAATGTATAAACACCCAGAATTAGGTGTGGTATATCCATTACACAGGAACAAAGCTGATATGTTAGCTGGCGATTTCGATGTTAAGTATCAAGACCATCATAAATTGGAGCTCTTGCCAACATCTGAAGATTCCAGAATCCATCCATCTTCTGTTTATGGCATTACAAAGCAAGTCCAGGAACAAATGGTAATGACGATTTGCCCTACTATTGGAATAGCTCCTGTCGCATTTAGATATCAGAATGTATATGGTCCAGGCCAATCATTAACAAATCCTTATACAGGAATTCTGTCCATTTTTTCCAATCAGATCAGAAATAAAGATGGTATCAAGGTATTTGAGGATGGGAAAGAATCCCGGGATTTTGTTTTTATTGATGATGTTATTGATGCAACTGTTGCAGGAATAGAAAATGAAAAGGCCAACGGTCAGATTTTTAATGTGGGAACCGGTATCGCCACAGATGTAATGACCGTTGCAAAAACATTAATAAACGCATATGGAATAGAGGTTCCGGTATCCGTCACTGGAAATTTCAGACTGGGTGATATAAGACATAATTTTGCTGATCTTACAAAAATAAAAGCTAAATTAGGCTTCGAACCAAAAATTGATTTTGAGCAGGGAATTAAACAATTTACAGAATGGGTACTACAACAAGATGTTCAGGAAAATAAACTCAATGATTCTTTGGAAGAAATGAAAGCAAAAGGTTTATTGAAATAAATTTACTTCGGTTATAAACAACAAACAAAATAACAAATGATTCCAGTTACAAAACCATTTTTACCGCCTCAGCAAGTTTATCAGCATTACATGGAAGGAATCTGGAAAAGGCAGTGGCTTACCAATATGGGACCGCTTGCCAACGATCTGGAAATGAGACTGAAAGATCATCTGAAGCTGAATCATTTACTATTTGTGACCAATGGAACTGTCGCTATACAAATGGCCATCAAAGCGTTGGAACTGCAAGGTGAGATCATTACAACTCCCTTTTCATTTGTTGCAACTACCAGTTCTATCGTTTGGGAAAATTGCCATCCGGTTTTTGTAGACATCGATAAAGATTCTTTAAATATTGATGCTGAAAAAATTGAAGCGGCCATTACAGATAAAACCTCAGCAATTCTGGCAACCCACGTTTACGGAAACCCTTGTGATGTTGAGAAAATAGAAAAAATAGCACAAAAACATCATCTTAAGGTTATTTATGATGCCGCACATGCTTTCGGCGTAGAGATCAATGGAAAATCCATCTTTGAGTTCGGTGATATTTCCACCTGTTCACTACACGCCACCAAGCTTTATCATTCTACGGAAGGCGGACTGATCGTGACAAAAGATCCTGATCTTCTTAAAAAGTTAGCCTATATCAGGAACTTTGGCTTCGATGGTCCCGAAAACTTTGCTGAACTCGGCATCAACGGTAAAAATTCGGAATTCCACGCGGCAATGGGACTTGCGAACCTGAAGTATATTGATTCTATCCATAAAAAAAGAAAGGAGCTTACCAAAGAATATGATGAGAAGCTGAGAAACCTGAAGGCTGTGAGGCCAATCTGGCATAAGCATTCCGAAAATAATTATTCCTACTACCCTGTTATTTTTGAAAGTGAAGAACTGATGCTTAAAATCATAGAACATCTTAAGCTTCACGAAATTTTTACAAGAAGATATTTTTACCCGTCGCTTTCCCATTCTTTACCTTATGTCAAGTCTGATAGCTACCTTCCTGTTACGGAAGATATTGCAAAACGTGTACTTTGTCTGCCGCTTTACTATGATCTTACATTGGAAGAAGTGGATATGATTTCAAGATTAATGCTGAGAATTCAAAATAATTAGGATATGCTGATAATTGGCGCAAAAGGTTTTGCAAAAGAAGTTCTGGAAATTTTTCATCAGAAAGATGAGACGCATAACCTGCATTTTTATGACGATGTATCTGCAGATATTCCTGATTATCTTTATGAAAAGTTCAAAATCTTAAAAAATGAAGACAATGCAAGAGCGCTTTTTGAGAATCATCCGGAGTTTACTTTGGGAATTGGGAATCCCCAGTTAAGGTCTAAATTAGCCGAAAAATTCCAAAATCTTGGCGGAAAACTGACATCATCAATCAGCAAATTTGCTGAAATTGGGAGCTTTGGGGTTGAAATCGGGAAAGGCTGTAATATTCTTGGCGGCGCAAAAATATCGAATGATGCAAAGATTGGACAAGGAACGATTATTTATTATAATTCTATTATTACCCATGATGTTGTTGTTGGCGATTTTTGCGAGATCTCGCCGGGCGCAACACTTCTGGGCAGATGCGAGATCGGAACATTTGTGAAAATCGGAGCCGGCGCTATTATTTTTCCTGATGTGAAGATCGGGGACAATTCCGTGATTGCTTCCGGAGCTGTAGTCAGAAATGATATCCCGGCAAATTGTATGGCAGCAGGCATTCCTGCAGAAATTAAAAAAACATTTTAAAATTGAAAAAAAAATCGATTCTTTTTGTAGCGGACAGGCCGGACTGGGCTTATCATAACCTCATCAAAACCTGGGGCAGTGGTTTGAAGGATTTCGACTGTTATGTAACATTTGAAGAAGATTTTAACATCAGAGCCAAAAACTTTGCTTTTTCTGAAAAGCTGATAACTGATTTTATCAACCTTGTTAAAAACAATGATAAAAAATTTATCATTGATTCCTCTTCCAGATTCTCTTATCCGAAATACAAAAATCCGCCTGTTTTTGAAGTTAATTCAGGGAAACCTGTCAATAAGCTGCACTTCGATGTTATTTTTGAATGTGCATTTTACTTCCAGTTTATGTCGGTTTTTCCATTTACCTCGGACAAAAAATTTGTCGGAATCTACACCGATTCTTTTCCGCACGAAGGTCCGAGTTTCGATGAAAAAACAAAAACGGATCTTAAAAAATTATCCCGTAAAGAATTTTTCGATAAATATTTGAAACCCTACGATGGAATTATTGTCGGCAGTTCCGGTTTATACAATGATTATAAAGGCCTGACCGATAAAATCACTTTTGGGAACGGAATTTATCTTCAGGATGATTTTCAGGAAAATAAAACCATTGGGGAACAGGAAGGCTTAACAATCGGCTGGACCGGGAATCCGAACCGCTCGATGAAAGGCTTCCGCGAAGTGATAGAACCTGCAGTTGAAACAGTAAATAAAACAGGAAGAAAAGTTTCACTCAAAACAAAATTCTCCGGGCCATACAAAGATCTGCTCACTTTCTATAAGGATGTGGATCTCATTGCTATTGCATCCGAGGCGGATACGGGTCCTTCTTTATTTGCAGAAGCGAGTCTGTCAAAAGTTCCTGCGATCTCTACAAAAATCGGCTTCCCGAAAATGATTATTGAAGATGGTCTGAATGGAATTTTTGTTAACAGAGATATTGAAGAAATGAAAAATGCAATTATCCGGTTGTATGATAACCGTGATCTTCTGAAATCTTTTTCAGCAAGAATCAAAGAAGATTATCTGAAAATTCTTGACAATAAGATTTCTATTAACAATTTTCAAAAATTATTTAGTTAACAATATATGCAGATGATTGGAACACTTATCTGGAGACTGAAAGAAGCAGCTGCTGTTCTTCTGGGAAAAAAGAAAACACAGAGCGAAATGCCCAAACAAAACTTTCCGGAAAAAAGCCTGAAAGGCCTGAAACCTTTCCGGATCTCGGATGATCATCTAAACGATTTTTTGTCCGGACTTTCGATTGAGTTTATTTTCAGTGAATTTAATGAAAACAGAGTCAATGCCGGTGGTGCGGATCTCAGCCATCAGCTTAGACTGGATCCGAGCCTGAGTACTTTAAAACAATATTTTCCTGAAGCAAAATATACGGTTTATTCAGATTTCGATCTGAAAATTGATGGTGTTCATCTGAAAAAAGTCGATAATCCTGTTTTACAGGACAAAAAGGATCTGAAAAGACATTTCTATCATCTGGCAGATTATTATAAATTCCAGGGAATGCTTGAGTCTGAAGCAGATATTGCCATTTCCATAGATTCTGATATGTTTGTTCTGAATGAAAATATCTACAGTTTGATTTATCTTACGGACAAATTTGGTTTCTGTGTTCCGAACAGTTCTGCTCAGAGCATGAACTTCGAGATCGAAACGTCTCTGGATACCATTCCTGTGACGGATGACAGCAAAGGTTTCGGAACAACATCCAATATTACACCTATGACTTTATCAAAAAAGTCAGCAGCAGGAAAATTATTCTACGAAAAATGCTGTGAAAACATGGAAAAAGAACCTTCACGCGCTTCCATTGTGATGTGGAAAGCCGCCTGGGAAAGTGGCGTATATCCGTATTTTCTTCCTAAAGAGTTCTGTGTGTGCAGAGGAAACGAAGGCCTGGGAAATGAGGTGATTTTGCATGTCGGACATCCTACAGTTGCCGAATTTTATAATGTAAAACTGTAACAGATGCTTTTTAACTCTCCTAGCTTCGCAATATTTTTGCCAGTCGTTTTCGCTTTATACTGGTTCACAAAAGGTCGTAGAAAGCAAAATATTTTATTGATGATCGCAAGCTATTATTTTTATGCTTGCTGGGATTGGAGGTTTCTTTTTTTATTGGCTTTTTCCACAGTTTTGGATTATTACACTGGCATCAAAATAGAAGAATCTGAAAAAAAATCATCTAAAAAATTCTGGTTCTGGCTTAGTATAAGCGTTAATCTAGGGTTTCTGGGATTTTTCAAATATTACAATTTCTTCGCAGAATCTTTTGCCGAATTGCTTTCCGGATTTGGACTGCAGGTTAGTCCGTGGATTCTGCAGATCATTCTTCCAGTAGGTATTTCTTTTTATACCTTTCACGGATTATCCTATGTGATAGACATTTATAAAGAGCGTATCAAAGCAGAAAAATCCTGGATAGATTATGCATTGTTCGTAAGTTTTTTTCCTCTTCTTGTCGCAGGTCCTATTGAAAGGGCAACACATCTTCTTCCGCAGATCAAAAAAGAAAGGACTTTTAATTATACAAATGCTGTAGATGGCCTGAGGCAGATTCTTTGGGGATTATTCAAAAAAATGGTTGTGGCAGACAACTGTGCTCATTATGCCAATATTATTTTTAATGACTATCATAATTATACAGGTGTCACGTTGATTTTTGGTGCGATCTTATTTGCATTTCAGATCTATGGTGATTTTTCCGGCTACTCTGATATTGCATTAGGAACAGCGAGGCTTTTCGGTTTCGATTTGCTGAGGAATTTCTCATATCCGTATTTTTCAAGAGACATAGCTGAATTCTGGCGCAGATGGCATATTTCCTTATCATCTTGGTTCCGGGATTATCTTTATATCCCGCTGGGAGGCAGCAAAGGCGGCAACTGGATGAGAATCCGGAATACATTTATCATATTTATTGTCAGCGGATTCTGGCACGGTGCAAACTGGACTTTTATTATGTGGGGATTTCTGAATGCTCTTTTCATCATGCCTTCTATCGTTTTGAAAACCAACAGAAATAATCTGGATATAATCGCTGAAGGAAGATTATTGCCTAATATTAAAGAAACATTTCAGCTGATCATAACTTTCTCATTGGCTTGTTTTGCTTGGATCTTTTTTCGTTCTGCCTCGGTGACAGACGCTTTTGGATACATCGGGCGGGCTTTCTCTACATTGGGCCAAGGGATTGGCTATCCGTACAAATTATTAAACGGTGACCTGAAAGTATTGATATTCATTTTAATTATGTTAATATTTGAATGGTTAATGAGGGAACAGCTTCATGCTTTGAGAAAACCATTTACAAAATTGCCAACAGCAGGCAGGTGGGCCATTTATTTTTTACTGACGATTCTTGTTCTTTTATTCGCAGGCGAACAGGCAGAATTTATTTATTTTCAATTTTAGGACAATGAAAAAATTTATACTAAGAACATTTTTATTTTCATTGCCATTTTTGGCAGTTGAAATAGCTCAAGCTTTTTTACCCATAAATTTTTTCACACATAGACTTCATGAAGCAATTATTTATAGCAGTAAAAATATTCCTCATAATTATCCGATATACCCCAATCAGAAAGGTAAGATGACTGGCTACGGTGATCTTTGCTTCAACACAAAATATGCAATTCCTAAAGACGAAAGTTATATCACTGATGAATTAGGATTCAGGAATGACAAATTCATTAAAAATCCGGACATAATTATTATCGGAGATTCTTATACGATGGGAGCTACACTAAATCAGTCTCAATTACTTGCCAATCAAATGATGAAGAATTCCGATCATAAATATTCTGTATACGGAATGGCTCCTGTAAATTTTTCCATATTGGATAAAATGCTTAAACTTGGTGTCATCAATAAACCAAAGTATATTATATACGAAAGAGTTGAACGTGGAGAAATACCAAAATTAGAGCATTTTAAAAATTCCATTGCAGATCGATTGGATTATAATTATAAAAATCTTTGGGCCCTAGGAAATATGAATGTGTTTCTGGATAAGATTTTCCGCGCTTACGTTAATAATTATGCAAAAGCAAAAATTACTGGCTCGAAAGGAACGGGAACACAATCTAAGGTTGATGAAAAGCTTTTCTTTTATGATATAAAGGGAATCAACCTTTCGGATGAATGGATGAATATTAATATTTCAGCTTTGGAATCTTACAAAAAGTACTGCGATTCTATTGGCTCAAAATTTATTTATTTGCCGATGCCTAATAAAGAAACCATTTACTTTGATAAGATACCCATAAATAAGCAGCCGGATTATCTTATGAAAACCTGCAGAATATTAAAACAAAAACAAATTGACTACTATCCTACTGTAGATTTTTATAACAAATTCCGGAGTCAGGATAATCGTATGCTATACCAATTAGATGATTCTCACTGGAATGCATTAGCTTGTGAACTTATTTCCAAAGAAATGATTAAAAAAATAAAAAATGATAATAGGTAGAGGTCTTATAGCCAATCTTTTCACGGAGAGGGACGGAGATGGCACCGTTTTTTTTGCATCCGGCGTATCTAACTCACTGGAAACAAGAGAAGAAGAATTCAGCAGGGAAGAAAATCTTATAAAACAAACGATTTCAAATAATCCTGAAAAAACTTTCGTTTATTTTTCCACCTGCAGCATTTACGATTCTTCAAAAACAGGAAGCGATTATGTCCTTCATAAGCTGAAAATGGAACAGCTTGTAAAGCATTCCTGCAATAAGTACCTTATCCTCAGAGTCAGCAATGCTGTGGGTGCAGGTGGAAACCCGAATCTCTTGATGAATTATCTCATGAGATCAGTCAATAATAAGGAAACGATCAATGTTCATACAAAAGCGACCAGAAACCTGATTGACGCAGAAGATATCAAGAACATCACATTCCAACTTCTGGAAAAAGACGAACTTAATAGAATTATAAACGTTGCTTATATTCAAAATTATGCAATTATTGAAATTCTGGAGATCATCGAGCGGTTTTATAATAAGAAACTTGAATTAAATCTTATAAAAAGCGGTTCAGGATATGACATTAATGTTCCCGATGTAGAAAGTTATTTTAAGATTAACGGATTGACGGATAAAGAATCTTATCTTTGCAAAATCTTAGAAAAATATTACTCCTGATTCTATATGCATAATTTTAAAGAAAAACTTGATAATAAAAATATTTTAGTTACCGGCGGTGCTGGATTCATCGGCTCCAATCTTTGTGAAGAACTTTTATCTTTAGGAGCAAACGTCACCTGTCTGGATAATTTTTCTACTGGCTTCAGAGAAAATCTTGCAACAATTATAGACCATCCTAAATTCAGACTAATTGAAGGCGATATCAGAAATCCGGAAGATTGCAAAAAAGCCTGCGAAAACCAGGATTTTATACTGCACGAGGCCGCTCTCGGATCAGTTCCAAGATCAATTAATGACCCTGTTACAAGTAACGATGTGAACGTAGGAGGCTTTCTAAATATGCTGGTGGCAGCCAGAGATGCAGGCGTGAAAAGATTCATTTATGCCGCAAGCTCATCGACTTATGGCGATTCGGAAAGTCTTCCCAAGGTTGAGGACAAGATAGGAAAACCACTTTCGCCGTATGCCATTACAAAATTCGTGAATGAGCTTTATGCTGATGTTTTCAAAAGAACTTATGATTTTGATACCATCGGGTTAAGATATTTCAACGTTTTCGGGAGAAAACAAAATCCAAACGGAGCTTATGCAGCCGTAATTCCGAAATTCGTGATGCAGTTTATGAACCACGAAAGCCCTGTTATCAATGGCGGCGGAGAGTACTCCAGAGATTTTACTTATATCGACAATGTTATTCTGATGAATCTTCTGGCGCTCACTTCGGATAATCCGGAGTCTCTTAATCAGGTTTACAATACCGCCTACGGAGACAGAACAACGCTTAATGACCTTGTAAAATATCTTAAAGAATACCTGTCCGACTTTGATCCGAAAATTGCAGATGTAGAAGTGATCTATGGTGATTACAGGAAAGGAGACGTCCCGCATTCGCTCGCAAGTATTGACAAGGCAAAAAACCTGTTAAATTATAATCCGCAGTTTTCTATGCAGAATGGTCTCAAGGAAGCTGTTAAATGGTATTGGGAAAATCTAAAATAAAAAATAAATTAATGAGTCATAAAATTGCAATTATTGGTCTTGGTTATGTTGGTTTACCTCTTGCAAGATTATTTTCAACTAAATATCCCGTAGTAGGATTTGATATCAATCAAAAAAGAATTGCCGAACTCAACGCCGGAAAAGATGAAACTCTGGAAGTAGAAGACGATCTTTTGAAATCCGCACTGGTTCCTGATAACCCTAATTTTGGGGAAACCGGCTTATTTTGCTCTAACAAGCTAGAAGACATTACAGATTCCAATATCTATGTAGTAACAGTTCCAACACCTGTTGATAAAAACAACAGGCCGGATCTGACGCCGCTTTACAAAGCAAGCGAAACCGTTGCCAAAGTTTTGAAAAAAGGCGATATTGTGATCTATGAATCCACGGTTTACCCTGGAGTAACGGAAGAAGAATGCATCCCTGTTCTGGAAAAAAATTCAGGGCTGAAATTCAATGTAGATTTCTATGCCGGTTATTCACCGGAACGTATCAACCCGGGTGATAAACTTCACACCGTTGAGAAAATCCTGAAAGTAACGGCTGGTTCTACTCCGGAAATTGGGAAAATTGTAGATGATCTTTATAAATCAGTGATTGTTGCAGGAACACACCTTGCGCCTACCATAAAAGTTGCAGAAGCTGCAAAAGTGATAGAAAACTCCCAAAGAGACATCAACATTGCTTTTGTAAATGAGCTGGCAAAGATCTTTAACCTGATGGGAATAGACACACACGATGTTCTTACAGCAGCGGGAACCAAATGGAATTTTCTGCCTTTCAAACCAGGTCTTGTGGGCGGACATTGTATCGGTGTAGATCCTTACTATCTGGCTCAGAAAGCTCAGGAATTTGGCTATCATCCGGAAATTATTCTGGCTGGAAGACGGATGAATGATTCTATGGGACAATATGTTGCCAGTGAAACCGTGAAACAAATGCTGAAAAAAGATGTCAAAGTCAATGGTTCAGATGTTTTGGTTTTAGGTTTTACATTTAAGGAAAACTGCCCGGACGTGAGAAACACCAAGGTTGTGGATGTGGTTAGAAATCTTGAAGATTACGGTATTAATGTTTCTATTTATGATCCTTGGGCTAATCCGGAGGAAGTGATGCACGAGTATGGTCTTGAGACCTCTACAAAGACACCATTCAAAAAATATGACGCGGTTGTATTAGCCGTTTCGCACAAAGAATTTGAAAACCTTAACATTAAAAATCTTCTGTCAGAAAGCGGAATTATTTATGATGTAAAAGGTATTTTAAGCAAAGAAGAAGGTGTGAAAAGACTTTAATTAACGGTCAAATCTCCATCGGAAAAATGGATATCCAATAAACAAAGGCAGGCGATAAAATAAGTCCTGCTTTTTTAGTTTTGATGAATAGCCGGAAGACATATAATCCGAAATACTCAGAGATGTCATCCTTTTATAAGCTGTGTAGCTTTTTTTCCAAAGCTGTTCATTTTTTTTGGCTTCCAGTTCATTTCCAGCGTCATCGCCTTGAACTCTACCAGATATTGCAGAATCTGTTTTTTCGTATAACCATCTTTTTCCTCACGGTAGGCTTTGTCCATATAACCTGCAATTGTGATCCAGTTACCAAAATGCTTTTCACCTCTGTTATGGATAATGGATGCACCATGGAAATAATACAGATAAGTATCTTCTCTCAGAAAAGCGATTTTCTCAAACTTCAGCATACTCTGGAAACTCCAAAGCACATCATTTACGAGAATGCATTCTATGTTTTTATACGTTTGATTAATGACAGACTGGAAACATTTTTCTACAAATTCTTCAACTTTGTAAATAAGAATAACAATAGTTACCGAAGGTGTTATCAATTGCTTTATATTTAACAATTTTAAAGGAAAAACAGAGAAATCTATCATAATATTCTATATTTGTATTAGTATTTTAAAAATGAAAAATGAAATCAGTTCTTGGCATATTATTTATTAAAATTCAAAACTTAGTAAACTTATGTATCACTGCACAGAAAAAAAAAATGTTTTTTACAAAAGGAAGCCGTGTGCATAATAGTTTCAGAATTGGATCACAGAATTTTATCAGTATAGATGCAGATGCTAAGCTTGATATTGCTGAAAACGTAACTATAAATCAATTCAATTTCTTAACTGTAAAATCTGGCGCAAAACTAAGTATTGGTAAAAACACTTATATAACCAGAGCTACCATATCTTGCCTGGGAGAAATAACCATTGGGGAAAATTGCATATTAGGGGAAGGTATGAAGATTTTTGACCATAATCATAAATATACAAAGAATCCATTTTCGGTATCTAAAACCGACTTTAGCATTGGGAAAGTAAAAATCGGAAACAATGTTTGGACAGGTGCCAATGTTATTATTTTGAAAGATGTGACTATTGGCGACAATGTTATCATAGGGGCAGGCTGTGTAATTTATAAAGATGTAGCTGCTGGAACTATTGTAAAATTAAATCAGGCTTTGATTTAATTTTTCTGATAAAAATTTTGAAAAATTGAAGTCTTATACAGAAATTAACATTCCTAAAAATTATAGATGCTATCTCCTGAACCTCTTGTCTCTGTAATAACAACTTACTACAACTCCGTAAAGCTTGGTGATTTTGTAAAAAAATCAATGAATTGTCTGCTAAATCAGACTTACAAAAATATTGAGTTTATCTGTGTCAATGATGGTTCACAAGACTCCACGCTACAGGATCTGGAGTTTTATTCTTCTCAAGACTCAAGAATTAAAGTTTATACTAAAGAAAACCAAAAATATGCTCAGTACTCAAAAGCTTTTGGCCAGGAAAAGGCATCCGGAGAATTTATTTTTTTGTTTGATCACGATGACCAGATAGACCTGGATACGATACAAAAATCCTTAGAAACTTTTGCCCAGCATCCAGATGTCGACATTGTTACGCCCATTATAAATACTGTGTATACGGATGGAAAAGTCAAGTACATCTGTAATTTAGATACTTATATTACTAATACTGCCGACTATTTTTTCAGGAAAATATCCGGGAAGGATGCTATCAGAAAAACAGTGGGAAGGTACGATGTACACATCCGCGGGCTATACAGGAATAATGTATTCAAATCCTGTTCATTTGCCTTTACGGAACCTTTGCTGAATGCGGATGAGATTGTTGAAAGACTGATATTTGAAAACGCAAGGAATATTGCAAGTTGCAATTCTGTTTACACCCATTACTTACATCCTGATTCTTCTGCAAAACTACCGTCTCTCAAAAAGATTGATATTACAAGAACAGATGTCCTGCTTAGAAGGATTTTCAAAGCGAAGAATATCTATGAGGCTCAGAAGTCTGTTTTTGAACTTACTGCCTTTAAAAATTTGGTTACCGGAATCAAAATATACCACTCTTTCTCAAAAAAAATGACTACCGAAGAACTCCGAAATCAAAAAAAAAGGTTAAAAGAGTCTTTTTTGGAGCTGGATCGTACGAACATCATATCACAATTTACCGGATTGGCAAAGATTTATAATGCAGCTTTACTAGTTAATTTTTCTTCTTTATTTCTCTTCTATAAATTCAAAAAATAGAAAAAATCACCTCTCAAATCGCCATATGAAAAGCTTGGAAGCAATCCCGGACGGTAAATTCTGAAAAAAATTTTTCTTTTTGACATCCGTGGTAAAATTAGAAGACAGATAATCTGAAAAGTTCAGCTTAGTGAGATTTTTCATCCGGCGGATATTATACGACAAATAATCCTTTTCCTTAATAGTCTTCCATTGGATAATCAAAATCATTTCTTTGAATTTGATAATTTTTTCTTTGATCAGAATCCTTAGATCACGATCTGTCGTTCTTTCAAATTCCTTGGAAAAATGTCCCAGAATAGTCATGTAATTTTCAAAATTGACTTTGTTCCTGTTGAAAATAATAGATTCTCCGTGCAGATAATAAATATAGGTTACATGTTTTGTAATGGCTATTTTTGTCGCTTTCAAAGTCCAGTGAAACGTCCAAAGCTCATCCTGAGAAAATAAATCTCTGACGAAGGCAATCTTATGGTTCACAATAAAAGATCTTTTGTAAAGCTTATTGGGAGCTATTACAGGCCATTGCCCTTTGACAAAGCTTCTGAAAATCTGGCTTCCTTCTATCAGTTGTAAATCTGTATTGATCGGAAAAACCAGTTTTTCAGCATTGATTTTGGAATCGAAACACATTGTTTGGCCTATTGTAACCTCAGCATCTGTTTCCAGTGCCAACTTCAGAAGCGCCTCTATACAATCTTCCGGGATATAATCATCACTATCCAACATGTAGATATACGCTCCCAAAGAATTATCTATTCCTGCATTCCTTGTAATGGAAAGTCCTTGATTGCTTTGATGTGTAACCACCCTTATAGTAATATCAGGATTTCTGGATATAAAATCTTTCACAATATCCATACTTCTATCTGGCGTACAATCATTAATCAAGATAATCTCTATGTTTTTATACGTTTGATTTTTAACTGATTCCAGACATCGCAAAATATATTTTTCACATTTGAAAACAGGTATATTTATGCTTATAAGTGGGTTTTGGGCAGTCATCAACAAGTGTTTTTAATAATTTGCGAAATTATGAAGAATATTTAATATTCTGAATCAAAATACATCAAATTGCAAATCCTGATGCATCACAAGATAGATAAAAAATCATTTGGGTTTGATAAAAGTATCTAAAAGTATAAATAATGAATTATTTATTATATTACTGATTAATTTGATACTTTTGAATACTTTTACCATATAGATGAAAAAATTTTCTGTCCTTATCGCCTATTACAATAACTATGACTTTTTTCTTGATTGTTATCAAAGCCTTCTGAGACAAACCTATAAAAACTTTGAAGCTGTCATTTTGGATGATTATTCCACAGATGGTTCTTTTGAGCGTTTGCTGGAATTGGTTAAAGACGATTACCGCTTCCGTGTTTTCCAGAATAACGGAAACAGAGGCGTGGGATTTACAAAAAAAAGGTTAGTAGAAGAACTGTCTTCGGGCGATATTTGTGGTTTTCTAGATCCGGATGACGCTCTGGAGGACAATGCAATAGAAGAATCTGTAAAGAATTACAATAATGAAAAAATTATTGCAACTTATTCTTACATTAAAATCTGTGACGAAAAAATGAATTTCGGAAAAATTTTCCCCAACACCAGAAGTGTGCGGCAATCAAATTCTTTATTTTTTAATATCGACTTCGAAATTTCGCATTTTTTTACTTTCAGAAAGTCTGCCTATGGCAAAATAAGGGGTATTAATCCTGATTTAAAAATTGCTGAAGATATAGATTTGTACCTGCAGCTGTATGATGTTGGAAATATTCGTTTAATTCCACAACCGTTATATCTTTACAGAATTCATAACAACGGGCTTTCTCATTCGCCTGAAAAAGAAAATCTAAAAAAAGAAAGCTGGAATTCGGTATTAAAAGAAACAATCATGAGAAGAAATATTACTCATATATATGGAAAGCCTGTTTCGGAAATATCGGATCTGCCCTCATTTATATACAAAAAAGAAAAGACATTAATAAAAAAAATAATGCGGAAAATTTTCAAAAACATATGAAGAATTTTTAATCGGTTTCTAAAATTACACTGAACAAACAATTTCTTGGCTTTCGACATTTTGTATGGAAAATTACACTACATGACAAAAATATAATTATTCAAACATTCTAAATTATTTTAAATATCAGCCAGACCAGACACATTAAAATGAGAAGTAAACAACACCTTCATAAATAACTAAAATTCAGTCAATTATATCTTTCAATTATTGTTACTTTTTTGGTAAATATATTTAATAATCATATAAATATAAAAGAGAGCAAATTGCTTACTTTTGCGATTTTAGGTTAGATAGGAAAAATTACATCCGGTTGAAAAGCAGGAAAAGAAACAATAATGTACAGAGAATTTTCCGGTAATGTTAAAATTGGTTTTGAAATTATTGCAAACAAAAAATCAGCATCAAAGAATGAGAAAAATGGTGGCTTGGAATATTAACTACCTCATTGATTTTTTTAATTTTTAATACGTTTGGTCTGAATATTAACCATTGTTAATATTTATAGAAATTAAATTTGTTAAATTTGTAAAACACACAAATGACAACAAATGCCTCTATTCTCTATACTTGTAGCCAACTACAACAACTATGTCTATTTTACAGATTGTTATAAGAGTCTGACCAATCAGACATTTCAAGACTACGAAATCATTATTGTTGATGACTGTTCCACAGACGGCTCTTTTGAAAAAATCAGCAATCTGACTGTTGCTAATCCTAAAGTCAAACTTTATCAGAATCCGGAAAACAAAGGAGTGGGTTACACCAAAAGAAAATGTGTAGAATATGCAGCCGGAGAAATCTGCGGTTTTGTAGATCCGGATGATGGAATATCTGCTAATGCTTTGGAAGAGATTATAAATTATTTCAAAAAAGATAAAATTGTTGCGGTTTATTCTCAGTTTTTTATGTGCGACGAAAATTTGAAACCGCAGAAAGTATTTCGCGGCTCCAGACCAACTCCGGAGCAAAGCTATCTTTTCTTTAACATTTTTCTAAAAGCTAACCATTTTTTCACTTTCAGGAAATCTGCTTACGATAAAACGTGTGGTATTAATCCTATTTTAACCTCTGCGGTAGATCAGGATTTATATCTAAAGCTCTATGAAACCGGCAATTTTAAATTTGTGAAAAAACCGCTTTATTTTTACCGTTCTAATACTAACGGCGTTTCACAAAACATAAAAAAAAAGCAAGCCTTAGTTGATAACTGGCACATTGTTCTCCGGGACACTATCAAAAGACGTAATATTAGTAAACTCTATAATCTGGATCCTGATTCTATATCTAATTTGCCGGAGTTCATTTACAAGAAACAAAATAGTATTTTTGGAAAATTAAAAAGAAAAATCAGATGGTGGATATATTAGTTAAGTCATTCAATCGCACTTTTTATCTGGAAGTATTGCGTCCGTAGAAAAATTTGTTTCGGGAACTTACCGCATAAAAATTCTGGATGATGGTACACCGGAAAAATACCTGAACAAGATCCGGATACCGAAATCATCACCTCCGATAACTATCAAAAAAAATCAGAGCCATTAGAGAAAATCTGGAATCTGCAAAGCCAAAATCCCTGCTCTTTTTTCCGGGAAGCTGATGGATGCTTTTTTCTATAACCGTTATAAATTCTTTACGATACTGTATAAATTAGGAAAGGTTGATAATTTTACTCAAAGAAAATATTGGGCCCTCAACTCAATACTGATGGGATTCTACAGAAAAGATTACTGGCTTCAGATATGGAAAGGAATGGAAGGGAAAGTGGACGAAAAGCGCCAGCTGATTAATGCTGCTTTCTACTATAAAAAGAACATTCATAATGCTGATTTTATTTCAAAACTGCAATGGGAATCTATGAAAACCACATTCCGTTCTTCCGCTACCAATTCTTATCACGAATATGGTTTTGGATTTGATGTGGACAGGTTCAATCATATCATTAATGAAGCCTGGCTCAGTGGCAAGTTTGATGCTATGGAAAACTTTCCGAAAGATTTCTCGATGGATTATTTCAAAACATTTGTTTCTGATAAAATCAACTTTTCCGAATTTGAAAAATGGGCAGATCAGTTTCGGAAACAGTATGAAAATCTAGGCTGCAATACCGATTAAAAAACTCCGGGAATTCCGGAGTTTCTGATTATTTTATAATAATTCCTGCATATTTTCCATCAAATTCTATCACATAAGGGTTTATGTTTCTGGCTTCGCAAAAATGTTTGAATGCAGCATTGTCTCCAATATCATCACTCATAAAAACGCCTCCGTTCCTTACTTTTCCGAAAAGCGTATTATAAGCCCAAATTCTGCCGTCATAGGACTTATCACTGTCATAATGCACTACATCAAAAATGTTTTGCTCAGCCAATATTTTAGGAAGCGATTCTTTATCTGCAAACCGGAATAATCTCCAGTTAAGCCTGTACTTTTCAGGAACAACGCATCCCACAAAATCTGAACTCTGATCCTGCAGAATATAAGGCATATCTGAGCTGTAAAGTGTTCCGCCTCTGCTCACCAGAGATGCAAGCGCTGCAAAAGATGACCAACCATAAGCAACACCTGTTTCTACAGTATTACCGGAGTTTGTATATTCATTGATATAATAAATCACGCTCAACGCTCCGGCCCCACCCATTTTTACAGGGGCTTTCGCCTGCGCCTGAAGCGCTGCGGCAAACTCATTAGGAAATAGCCTTTCAAAAGGGACGAATGGCATTTTCAACACATTTTCTATAAACCCTTTTTCAGATACAGCCAGAGCAGCACACCATTTTTCGGCCTCCTCTTTTCCTCTCAATCCGGATGAGCGGTTGAAGATATTCTTCCATATCTTTCTACGCAATTCGGGATAAAGGTCTGGGCGTTTCAGATAGGCAACAAAGGTTAATGTGATCTCAGCAATTTTATTCATACAAATATGTCTTGATTACAAAAATAAAAAAGTTTTGCAAAAACAATACTTATCTTTGCTGTTGATAAGAAAAACACCGGATGAAACAAAAAATAAAAATTCTTTTCAGGCACAGGTCAATGGAAATGGGTGGTGTGGAAAAGGTAATTCTTGACATGTTAGAGAATCTCCCAAAAGATATTTTCGATATTACTTTGTTACTTACCATCTATCAGGGTGAATTGAGAACGGCAATTCCGAAGGACATAAAAGTCATCACGATTCAGCAAGGAAGAGAAGATATGAGTCAGAATCTCATAATTAGGTATTTCCAACTGATAAAGCGTGGATTTGTGCTTTGGTATTATCGTCGGTTCCCAAAAGCGCTTCAAAAAAAATATCTCATCGATGACTTCCATCTCGAAGTTGCTCCGGGATATTCTGATTTTGATTCTGTTTTGAATAGTCCTCTTAAAACCAGAAAAATAGGCTGGTTCCACACGGATGTAAGCTATGATCCCAACCAGAAAAGAGTTCTAAGCCGCATAAACAAATTGAAACAATTTGACTGGGTGATTTTTGGCTCAAGACAAACCAGGCAAGTGATAAAAGATTTGTATAAGGTTGATTATCCAAACAGTTCCGTCATCTATAATGCCATCAAGATTGATGAGGTTCAAAAAAAATCTGCGGAATTTCCTGTGGAATATGACATCAGACCTGTTTTTTCTTCAATGGGAAGACTGCACAGCAGAAAAGGTTATCACACATTGATGAAAATCCATAAAAAACTTTTGGATGATGGCTATTTGCATTCCATAGCAGTTATAGGAGGTGGCGGTGAAATGGAAAATCTAAAGAAGCAGGCGAAGGAATTGAATGTGGAAAAAAGTTTTTTACTGCTGGATACCCAACTGAATCCATACCCTTACATTATTAATTCTGACTATTTTATACTACCTTCTGAATCAGAATCCTACCCTCTCACAATTGGTGAGGTAATGGGACTTTACATTCCCATTGTTAGTACAAATGTTGGGGGTATCCCAGAAATGATTGATGACCAGGTTGACGGCATCTTGGTAGAACCTACCGAAAAACAAATATATGCAGGAATGAAAATGTTTCTTACGAATCCGGATATTCCTGCAAAAATTAAAAAGAATCAAAAAACCAGCATAGAAAAATTTGACAATCAAAAAATCTATGACGAAGTAACTTCGGTTTTTCTAAAACAATTTGATTTGAAAAGATGATGACCCCACTTGTAACAATCATGACACCTTCCTACAATCGCGCTCATACATTACCGCGGGTTTTCGAGTCTCTAAAGAATCAGACTTTTAAAGATTTTGAATGGCTTATTCTGGATGATGGTTCTACTGACGAAACCAGAAAAGTAGTTGAAGATTTTAAAAAAGAAGCCGATTTTGACATTCGTTATTATTATCAGGAAAATCAACATAAATTTATTACCTTCTTCAATGGTATTAATCTCGCAAGAGGGATTTACTTCTCACCATTGGATTCTGATGATGCTTTATTGAATGATTCTCTGGAAACACTATTGAAAACATGGAGATCTATTCAAAAAGATGATAATGTCGTTTTCGTTTTATCGCTATGCGAAGATCAGAACGGAAATTTGGTAGGAGATCGGTTTTCTGGAGAACCTTTGATATGCAGTATTTTTGACTTGCGATACAAATATAAAATCAAAGGAGACAAATGGGGAATGGGCAAAACCGAAGTCTATAAAAAAATGAAATTGGACCTTGAGTATCTATCCGGGAAAGGATTCATCCCGGAAGGCGTTTTCCAGTTTCAGTTTGACAAATTGGGATTTCATTACTGCATAAACAAAATCACCAGAATTTATTTTCGGGATAAGGATGATGAATTGTCACTTGCCAATCAATTCTATGACAAAAAAAATGCATTTGGTCTCGCAGAAAATTACAAAACTTTTCTAAACACATATTATCATAAAACCTTCACCTATCCGAAAATAATTTTAAGAAACCTCGGAGGTTATCTGAAATTTGCAAAAATAGACCAAAGACCATATCTGCAAATAATCAGAGATCTGGATTCTGGTTTTTTAAGGTTTTGTGCTGCTGTGTTTTACTTTTTTTTCTGAAATTAGTATAGCCAGATAATTTATGCTTTTTTAACTTTCAGATGTTATTCACAGCCTAATATTTTCTATAGAGATCATTATCTTTGCACAAATTACGAAGAGCGAATATGATCAAGATTGCAGCGATAGAATACTATCTGCCCAAAAACATCCTTACAAATGACGATATTGCCAAAGAATTCCCGGAATGGAGCGCCGAGAAGATCAAGACAAAAATAGGCGTAGAATCCAGACACATTGCAGATAAAAATGAAACGGCGCTTGATATGGCTTTTGATGCCTGCCAGAAGCTTTTCTCCTATTACGATAAGAACAAGGTTGATTTTATTCTTTTCTGTACACAGAGCCCGGATTATTTTCTTCCGACAACGGCATGTATCCTTCAGGATAAATTAGGTCTTTCCAAGACTATTGGCGCTTTAGATTTCAACCTTGGCTGCTCCGGCTTCGTATACGGACTCACACTCGCAAAAGGACTGATCGCATCGGGAATTGCAAAAAATATTCTGCTCGTAACCGCAGAGACCTATTCAAAATTTTTGGATAAAGAAGATAAATCCAACCGGACTATTTTCGGGGATGGCGCAGCGGTAACCATCATAGAAAAAGACACCGAAAAAACAGATCTGCATTTTTCTGTAGGAACAGACGGAAGCGGATATAATAACCTGATCGTACAAAACGGTGCTTCCAGAAATAAAGAAGAAAAACCAATACTATTCATGAAAGGCCCAAAAATCTTTACATTTGCAGTAGAAAATATTCCGGGACTTGTAGCGGACACCTTACAAAAGAACAGCTTAACTATTGATGATATAGATCTGTTTGTTTTCCACCAGGCCAGTTCCTATATGTTGAATTATCTGCGAGAATTGTGCAATATTCCGGAAGAAAAATTCTTTATGGAAATCGAGCATATCGGCAACACGGTTTCCGCTAGCATTCCGATTGCCCTGAAGCTTGCATCGGAGAAAGGGAAAATTAGTGCGGGTTCCAGAGTAATGGTAGTGGGTTTTGGAGTTGGTTACTCCTGGGGAGCCGGGATTATAGAATTTTAAAGCAATTGTTGAAGAAAAAGATCCTTATCAGAATCGGTTCTCTGCGTCACGGCGGCGCAGAAAAAGTCTTGGTGACGTTTCTCAGAAATCTTCCTAAAGACAAGTATGAAGTTGATCTTTTGCTGAATCTCTATTCCGGGAAATATCTGCCGGATGTTCCGGATTGGGTGAATGTGATGTTTCTGAACCGAGGCGAGATGATTACTACCAATCGTCCAAAAGATCTTCCAAAAAAAGTGTACCGTGTTGTTTACCAGAAGCTTCTGAAAAAATATCCCAAAATACTTTACCGGAAAAAGCTGAAAAACAAACAGTACGATATAGAATTTGCAGCCATCCATGGTTTTATGGACGAGATCCTGAACAGTCCGCTGAAGTCTTCAAAAAAACTGATGTGGATCCATAATGATCTCACACAGGTCAGCGGCTATACTCCGGAAAAAATCAGGCGATTTTTCAGATATGATAAAGTAATGGTGATTTCCGAAAAAATCCAGGAGACTTTTTTATCCCTGGCAGAAAACCAAGCCGAAAAAGACAAAATTGTAAGAATTTACAATCCTTTGGACACCCAAGAAATTCTCACAAAATCCGAAAAACCTGTCATCAATTATCAATTTGATGAGTCTGTTCCTACGTTTGTTTCAGTAGGAACTGTATTTCCTCAAAAGGGATTTGACCGCTTGCTGAGGGTCCACAAAAGGCTTTTGGATGATGGTTTCCCGCACCGGGTTTTGATTTTGGGTGATGGTTATGATTTTGAGACGATTAAAAAGCTGAAATCCGATCTTGGCGTGGATGAGACTGCAACTATGTTTGGCTTCACAGATAATCCTTATCCTTATTTCAGACAAGCCAATTATTATATCCTGAGTTCCCGCTACGAAGGTTTTCCTACGGTTCTTTTTGAAGCCATTACGCTGAAGAAGAACATTATAGCAACCGATGTTTCCGGCGTGCGGGAGATGCTGAATGAAGGTAATCTAGGCCTCATCACAGATAATTCCGATGAAGGCATCTACCAAGGGATGAAACAAGCATTGCAACATCCGGAAAGTTTTGATGATTATCAAAAAAAACTGGCAAACTACCAAATGCCTTTTGATCTGGAAAATTCTGTAAACCGAATTATGGAAATTATAGATCATCTATGATTTTTGCGAGATTTTCCTTCTAATTTGTAATTTTATTCCATGAGCTATTCTATCATCCAAAAAGATTTTTACAGAGAAAGCGGCCGTTATCTTTCTCATTTTCAGATTTTGAAGAAATGCTTCAGCCCGAATCTGCATTATATTTATCTTTTCAGAAAAGCTCAGAAATATTATAAAACACCAGTTATAGGATTGTTTTATAAGCTGATTCTACGTCATTATCAAATCCTTTACGGCTTCCAGCTCTACCCGGAAACGGAGATTGGTGAAGGTTTATATCTCGGTCATTGGGGACATCTCGTGATCAATCCGAAAGCTAAAATCGGGAGAAACTGTAATATAGCGCAAGGCGTGACTATTGCCCAGTCCAACCGTGGAAAAAATGAAGGCGTTCCGGTCATTGGAGATGAAGTCTGGATTGGTCCGAATGCTGTAATTGTAGGAAAAATAACCATCGGAAATAACGTCCTGATTGCTCCGAATGCCTATGTGAATACGGATGTTCCGGCTAATTCTGTGGTGATTGGCAATCCCGCTGTGATTACCTCTAATATAAATGCAACGGAAGGGTATATTAACAATAAAATTTAGAGTTCTTCCAATGGTTGCGGATTTGTAATCCGTGACTGCAACAAACATCAATTATCTAAAATACTAAAAAAGCAGTAACAAATTGTGATACTGCTTTATTTTTAATTATATAAAAGCACGGATTGTAAATCCGCCCCCAGTGCTGGCGCGAGCGTCTCGCCATAAGTGTTCGAAACCTTAAACATTCTTATCTTTACAAGAAACCATGAAAGTTTCCGAAGTTTTAGATTATATACCGAAAGTAGAGCTAGAGAAGTTATCAGTAGAATATATAGTAGATTTTCAAGTTAAAAAATTGCATGGTGAAACTGTGTTTCAATTATTGCTTTTTTCGATGCTTAATGTAAAAGATAATTCTTTAAGAGTACTGGAAGAATTTTACCATTCTTTGACTTTTAAAAACATTGCAAAAAGTAGCTTTGATGGGGTAAAATACAACTCTATAAGAGATCGTTTGGTAAGTATAAAAGTAGATTTTTTTGAAGCCATATTTAGAAATTGTCTTACGAAATTTCAAAAAAAATATTTAAAAAAGAAAGATAACATTATTTCTTTTGATTCAACTTTGGTAAGTATTTCTTCTAAATTATTGAAAGAAGGAATGTTGATTAATCAAAACAATACAAAAAAGTCGATTAAATTTAGTGTAGCGTTTTCTAACATCCCAATTCATTCCAAAATATTTACTGAGCAAGCTTTTGTTTCTGAAGATTTTGCACTGAAAGAATTGATACAAGAATGTGCCTTGAGTGGGGAAAATATTTTGGTTTTTGATAGAGGGATTCAATCAAGAAAAACCTTTGATGAATTTTCTCAAAGCGATTTTATTTTTGTAACACGTCTGAATAATTATACTCGTTATGAGAAAATTCGGGAGAATAAAATCATCAAAAACGAAACAGAAAGACTATTGATAAAAGATGATTTAGAGGTAAAATTATTTGATAAAAAGGGGAAGAAGACAGAATCTTTTTTACGATTAATTATTGCGCAAGAAAAAGAAAATGGCGAAGTCTTTTATTTCTTGAGTAACAGCAAAAGCCGCACTGCAAAAGAGATATGTGACATTTACAAACAGCGTTGGGAAATAGAGGTTTTCTTTAAATTCATTAAGCAGAATCTTAATTTTAAGCATTTACTAAGTAGAGATACCAATGGGATAAAAGTGGTTTTATACATGACTTTGATTATGGCAATACTGTTAACAGTTTATAAAAAAATGAACAAATTAAAAGGTTATAAAATACCCAAGCTCAAGTTTGCACAAGAGCTTGAAGTACTTATTATAAAAGATATTGTCCTAAAATGTGGAGGAGACCCCAATAAAGTCAATGAAATATATCAATCTGGATAGGTTTCGAACACTTATGGCGGGACGCTCGCGCCAGCGTGGGGAGTTCCTTGGAGTTGTATGTGCTATTTATCAATGTTTTATAAATTTATTGTAATTGTTTGGAGTTAGAGAGATGTAGATGGGATTAAGCGTGTTGAATAAAAACTGGATTTTTTTAAAGTTCTACCCATTACCCATTTTAATAACTATACTATCTTTAATCGTAAAATCATCTAAATAGATTTTATAATCATTCTCACTTTTATTTTCAAGCAACTTCTTAATCATGTCAATATTATATGGAACATTTAAAACATCTCTCATTTTAAAGAATGTACTTTTATAAGTATGATTTCGAAGAAAATCATTTTCTAATTTATAATTTAAAATTTTGGTTTCCCCCCTTTTTAAAGAAATTGCTGTCGGTGAGTTTTCCATATTGGTTTTTAAGCTTGTATTCTCAAGTAGGATATTTCGCATTTTCCGTCCAATTATTGTGTTTTCCGTAGGAGTAGTTATAATTGCCTGAAGGTTAGAATATCTTTCAACTTTGTTCTCTCCCGACCCCATATCATTAAAACCTATTACTTTCGGAACAATTACAATAAAATTTTCTTGAGTATTATTAAAAAATTTTAGCTCAATTTTTTTTTCATTTTTTAAGAACTCATAATTGAGTTCAATTGTATCATTAGATTTAGAATTTTCACATGATGTCAATAAGATTAAAAATATAAGAATTATTAATTTTTTCATTGTTTTAAAAATTTTTTCATTAGTCCCATCATTTTATCAAAATTTGAATTAAATCCGGGGTTGTAATTTCTCATAGTACTCAGGTCATAGGCAGGTTCCATAGGCAAATTAAGTTTTTGCCAACCTCTTAATTTTATATACTGTTTTTCCCATTCAGCTATAATAGCGTGATGATCAGTTGGAAATTTATTAGCCATATTCCATGACCCAGTAGCAAGTTCTGATGAACTAAACCCATTGCTAAATAAAACTCCATGAAGCATTTCATGACCAGTAGTAAGCGTCAGTAATTCTGCAGATTTGAAAGCATTAGGAGCAAATACATACCTCATATACTTATTTCCATAAAAAGGAGTAGTAGTTGCAAGGACTTTTTCTCCATTGCCATTTACTAAGGTTTCTCCATCAAATTTATAGCCATTATCTTTTAAATGTTTAGGTAAATCGCTCTCTTTGTGTAAAACTTTAATACTTCCATTTGTAGGATTTTTTCCTTTAAAATCAGTCTTCATAACTTCTTTAACTTTTTTTGAACTTTGTTCCACAGGATCTCCAGTTACATTATCAGAATTATCTAATACATCTACAGTCTTATCGGAAGGAGTACCCACCATTCTATTAATTTGCCAACTTATACCTGCAACAGCACCACCAATCACGCCACCTTTTACCAAGCCTTCTAAAAAGTTGGTTCCATTGATAATAGAAGTAAGTCCACCGCTTCCTGCTCCTGCTAATGCTCCATTACCTACTGTTGCCCAAAATCCTGTGGCGCTAAAGACCTGTCCCAATCCACTTGATACCGCACCCGTAAAAAAGCCCATAAAAATAGATTTCCCAAATGCTCCCCAGTTCCAGCTCTGGTTGTTCCAAGCCATTAATGCGTACATTCCCGCTCCAATTGCAGCTCCCAATACTGCAGCTGTTGCAACTGTACCCCAAAAAACAGGTAGTGCCGCAAAAATTGCAAATACAAACTCTCCACTAGGGTCACTGTACATCAGTGGATTGTTCATTACATATCCATATTTATTATAGTTCTGGGTGTTGTATGGATCCTGTATATTTTCGTCGGCATTAATGAATCTCCTTAATAAAGGATCATATAACCTGCCATTCATGTGGATGATGCCAACTTCTGCAAAATGCTCGTGGGAAGTATAGCCTCTGTCAATTACTAAATTTCCATTGGCTAAATAATCTCTAATCTGGTTTTTATCTGTAATAATGGCATTGCTGCCAACTTTCAGATGAGTTAGATTTCCCCAAGCATCAAAGTGACGTTGTTCCAGTTTGTTTCCAGCATCATCGGTTATTGCTAGAACTGATCCAATATAATCTTTATGTAAAAAAACAAATTTTGGGGTACTGTTTGTAAATTCTTTTAAATAAACAATATTACTTTCATAGGGATTTCCACCGATATAGATAAGATGTTTTTCCTGCCCGGTTTGGTTGTTGCGAACGATTTCGTAACTACCATCCTCACTGTAATATTTTGTAAATTTTCCTTCTGCCCCTTCTTCCTGACCAAAGTTTCCACCATACGTAACCCGTTGACGCATACTGGCAAGTCCATACTCAAAAGCTACATCTCCTTTTTCGCCATCAATGAAAAGGGGATCGTTATTCTCATTATATTGAACGCTTTGGATCAGATCATTATTATAATTATTTGTTCCCGAAGCGTTTAAGGTCATCCCTGTTGCCTGATAAAGTTTTTGGGCATTATCAAATTTGATATTTCCAACCTGATCGTTATAGGTAATTCTGCCTTTTGTGTCATATACGTTTCGGTTCTGATTTTGAGTAAATGTTCCGGTTGCAGGATCTGTCCAGTTTACCAAACGGTTGTTATCATCATATACAAATTGTTCAAGAATATTGAAATCTCCACCGGTAGTTCTGCTATTTAACTCATTTTTAATTGCATTAAAACTATAACCAATTTGCAAAATTGTATTTCCTGATGCGGTAGAGGTATGGTTGATATTGTTTAAAAAGCCATTGGTCGCATAAGTATTAATAATATTTGTACTTCCCAGTTTTGCCTGTGTTACCTGACCTTTATCATTTACCTGTTGTAATTCCCAAAGAACTTTTCCTGTATTTTTTTCTTTTATCTGATATAATTCTCCATTCCATGAGTCATATACATTTTCAATATTTACTTTGGTAAGCACTCCTGAAGAATAGAGGGATTTTTCATAAGAAGTTACTCGCATTTTATCATCATAAGCAATTCCTTTCTTTATGAAATATTTCCCATTACTATCTTCAGAAGAGCTTAAAATTCTTCCATAACTATCATAGGAAATAGTACTATTATATGGTTTCCCCAGAGATGTCCCATATTTTTTTGTAATAAGTCCTTTATCATTATATGTAAAATTAATAATCTTCTTATAGCCGCCGTACATATCTAATTTTCCAGTTGTTTCTTTCTGTTCAATTAGCTGCCCCTTATTGTTATAAGTATATTTGACTATACCTTTGGGATTTTTAGTTTTGGAAATAGCACCCATATAACCATTATATTCGTAGGTGTATACACCATTAGATGGATCTTCAAAACGGGTTTTATTTCCCCAAACGTCATAAGATGTTTTTACAATATTTCCTCCGTAATTAGCCTCTATATTTTGTCCTGCTGCATTATATTTAAAATTGATAATTCCTCCTAAATCTTCCGAAGATATTATGTTTCCTAACGCATCTGAAGTTTGTTTTTTGAAACGGTTGTTGGCATTGGTTTCAGTTGTAGTTACTACTCTTCCATTATAAGTTGTCTCCGCAATTTTTCCTGTGAAAGCAGTTGCTTTTTTAGGACGAGAATATTCATCATATTCTATAAGATTCCATTGTGTTGGTGATTGCCCAGAATATGGCTCCGATTTTCCTGTTTCTCTACCAAGATTATCAAAAGAGGTCACAATGGAAATATATTGCCCTGATCCGAATTTTTTTGAAGTCGATTTGTACTTTTGCCCAAATTTGTTAGTGTAAGATATTATTTGATCACCATCTGGACTATATTCCGTAACTATTGCATCACCATTTGATGCCTTTTGGTATGTATAAGTTGTAGTGCCCCCAAGATTTGTTTTTGATTTCAAAAGTTTACCCCATCCGTCATATTCATTGGTCAACACAATTCCCAGAGGATCAGTTTGAGTAAGAACTTGTCCCCAATTATTGTAAGTGATATTAGTTTCTAATCCTAGATTGTCTGTTTTTTTGATGACAAATTTCCCTTTTGAATCATATTGTACAATATCTGTTTTAGAGTTGGGATCAATACTTGAGGTGATTGTTTTTTGTAAAATATTTCCAAAACCATCATGTTGATAAGTTTCTAAAAACCAGCCTGTATTATCACGATTATATGTCTTTTTTGTTTTTAGCAGGTTGTTAACATAGGTGTATTCCTCTTTAGATTTTTTAGTATCCAAATAAACTTCCATTTGTTCTTCTTTAGTTTCAGGACGGCCTATAAAATAAGCATTACCGATACCATTAGCATTATTTTTATAGGAAAGGTTCGTTGTAGATATTGCAAAATTGTTATTAATATTACTTACAGTTTGTACAGGTAAATAGAATTTTGTGCTACCAGAAACATCCACATCATACATAATGGTGTTTTCTGTTCGTACATCTTTCATAAAATCCTTACTAATAGAGTTCACTGGGATTGTAGCAGAAACAATATTAGGCTTTTCAGATGGTGATATATTGTTAATATTAACAAGGTTTCCATTAAGCAGCTTATCAAATCTATATTGTGTTGAATTAAAAGTAAGAAGCTGAGTGTTATTTTCAGAAATATCTGTAGGGAAAATTTGAGACTCCGTATTCGTTTTTATACTCCATTCTTTAATTGGAAGTCCCTCATTTATAGGGTCTATTTCTGCGCCACTCCATATTTTTGTATTTACTAAATCATCTGAATACCAAGATGAACGTGTTGTTTGACGAAAACCAATTAGTCCCCTTCCTTGCAAATGAGTTGTCAAGCCTCTATATCTAAAATCTTGCTTAAGAAATGTATTGCCATTAATGGGAACTTGAAGTTGAGAAACAACAAATAACTTTGTCAAATTTTCTTTTTCCTGATATGGAAATGTCATATTGTTTTGACCTAAATACAAATTGTTTTGGCTGGAAATTTCTTCATATTTTATTGAGGTATTAACTCCCCCTTGTACGATAGAATTAATGCTCAAAAGATTTGGTAAAGGAATTTGGGATTTATATTTGATTAACTCAGTTTTCCAATATATATGAAAATCATAAACATAATTTATAGTATTAATATTAGCTACCAATGGCATATATAGAGTAAATTCCATGTTACCTAATATAGATTTAGAATATGTAATGTTATTCAAGGTAGAGAACTCTATATTGCCACTCGAAACAGAACTCACAACACGAGTTTCGATACTATAACCAACATTCCGAAAAGAATCATTCATTAAATTCAAGTTATTATAGGTCTTAAACCTTATAATATCAGTTTTCCCATCTTTATTGTAATCATAATTATAATAATAATTATGTATAAGAGTCCTTAAATCATTTCCCACTTGATCTCTTATCGGTTTTTCAAAATATAGAAAATTTGTTTTCAATTGTGTAGTAAATCCTTTACCTGTACCCATATAAAACCTCCAAGAACTTTGTTTATCAGCAATAGGGATACAAAAATCAACAACACTATCTCCATTAAAATCTCCAAAAAGATATGGGATATTTGGATCCTGCGAATCAAGTAAATTTCCTGTAAATACTAAGTTTTTCTTGTAGGTGTTATTATCAATTTTTTGAAATTCAAAAACAGAATACTTAGAATTGTAGATTCTAATAGTATTAACTATACCGTCTCCATTAAAATCAGTATAAGTTTCATTTCTAACAAAATCTATAACATCTTCTCTGTTTTCATTAATCTGTATAACAGGTAAATTAGCATTTTTTAATCTTACTATAAATTCGTCAATAATATAGAATCCCTGGGGTTTGCCACCACCTCCAAAAAGATCTCCCTCCTGTCTTCCTATTTTTACAAACACTTCATAAATTCCATCTCCATCAATATCACCGAAATCTAATTTTTTAATTAAATTACAAAATGAAAAACCTATACACCACTGGGGCTTTCCAACATATTTACTAAAAGTTTCAACAAAGGTATTATTTCGGAAAACATAACTTTTCACATAATCATTTTCATATAATATTATTCCATTTCCCTGTGTAATTTTATTATTTTCATCAACTAAGTAATTTATAACAATCGCATTAGGCGAATTTTTTATTAAATTTAGATTGATTGGAATGATTGAGTAATTATCATTAAAAGCCCCTAATTTTAATTGACTACCTTCCATAAGAAAGTCAACATATCCATCTCCATTGAAATCTCCAGTTAATACCACTTTATCAAATGGGTCACTATTTGGGATGGAAGATGTTATGGGGTTTACATTTGTTTGGGTAGGATATAAAAATGTTATTGGGTTTGCCGATTCATTATTAGGGTTATAAACCGCAATATTTTCTACAAACTGATAATTAGAATTACTCTCTTTTTTATTTTCAATAATATATTTTCTGAATAAATTTCCGTTTGTATTTACAACAACTGATTTCAATATTTTATCTTGTGTGAAACTTACTCCTTCCTTATAAGACTGCTCAGAAGACAATCGTTGCTCATAGTTAAAAACAATTTCGTTAAAATGTGAAGTTCCTAATGTATCATTTCCTCCCCATTGTATGCTAGAAATCACAGCCACATTATTTGAATAACTATAATTATAGTATATACTATTTCCTTGGGCATCTTTCCATCTCCATAAATAGTATTCGGTAGGTGTTGTTGCGCTGTACATTGCGGGTGTACCATAAGGCACATAATAGCCATATATTCCAGTAGAACCATCTTCGAAAGTTACTTCAAAAGATGCTGTTCCCTTAATCGTAGTATAGAATGAATTAAATTCACCTAAACCCTTTATTTTAATATTTGAAAATTTTTCAGTTACATATTCAGCACCATTTTTTCCATATTCTCCGGATTTTAGAATTAACCTCTGACCATTAAAGCTGTAATAATCAGAATAATCGAATTGTATACCTTTGACTTCTCCGTCTTTTTCAAAATTTTTACCAACCCTTGAAATACTGGTAATACCTGATAAGCTCCAACCAAAACCTGCAATTCCATTGCCACTCCCACTAGTATAAGCCAAATTAACTTGTGGAGCTACACTCTTAACACCGGGAGGCAAAGCAATAGGAAGCGTATACTGTAGCTGTCCGCCGCCATTGACTTCTATATTCCCTTGTGTGTCATGAAAACTATTAGAACCTACAGTTCCCGAAGGATTGCCAGATCCCGCATCTGAGTTAGTTGGATTTGTAGGGGTATCTGTAGGCTCACCAATTTTTGCATAAAATGGGTTTGATATGCTGGACTTAGCATTGAAACCTGGAGCTAAAATTACCACATTAGGATCTTGAACGCTTCTGGAAGCCGTTTCTGACTGATTAAGAATCGTTTGTGAAAAACCAAGTATCGAAAACGTGGATAATATGAAAGTATAAAAATTTTTCATAGTTCTTTTATCTAATAAGAGTTTAGATTTAGTTTTTATAAAATATAAACAGGTGTAGGGCTACTGTTTTGTAATATTCCTGGATATTGTTCTACCGTCTTTTAGCTGAAAACTCAGAATATAAACCCCCATGTAATACGAGCTCATATCAATCTGTACCTGACGATTGATATTAGGGTAATTCTTTTGCTGAATCAAGGAAGACAGGGAATTGTGCTGGTATAAGCTGACATTATCTATAAGCGCATCAGCTTTGTCTGTCCAGTCAATTGTTAAAATATCTTTTACAGGAACAGGATAAATTCGTATTTCGTTCCAGAATAATTCATCAGACAGAGTATCATTTTGTGTCATTAACGCGACTTCTGCTTCAGGAGGTGTTTCTTCTGCCTGTTTCCCATTAATATCATTTCCTCTGTACCGCTGATTTCCAGCTTCGTCATACTTAAAATAAATTTCCGTCTGAGAAAAACATAGAATGGGACAAATCAATACTAATAAAAAATATATCGCTTTCATAAGTTTTTATTTTTTAGAATTTAATTGTATTAATTGCTTTTCCAATTCCTCTATTTTCTTTCCTTGTTCCTGATTTATCTTATTCTGCTCAATAGTATAAAGGGTTAATTCTTCAATTTTTTGCAATAGCTTGATTTGAAATTCGCCCACATTCACCCCTTCTTTTTCCATTTCTTTAGCTGAAGCAACTTCGGGTAAATGTTTGTTCTCTTTGATGAATTTCTCAATATTTTCTAATTTTGGCAGATCATACTTTTCTTCAAAAACAAAATCCGCTGTCGGAGAAAGAGTAACTTTCACTTCTTTGGCTTCTAGTTTACCATTGATTAAAACATTTCCATTATTATTAAAAACAACTTGCTTCGCCCAATCAAAATCTCCATTAGGAAGACTTGGAGCAATATGAAGTGTTCTTCTTTGATCATCTGGAGTATGAAATATCCAACCATTTACTCCACTAGAAATTAGATCTCCCGACAGTTTTACATTACCGTCCACATCCAGTTTTGCCATGGGATTTGAAATACCAATACCAACACTTCCACTGTTTGTAATTGTTACCAACCTTTGAAAATCAACATTACCGCCTTGTGAGATTGCAAGATCATTATTTAACCCATGACTGATATGAAACCAGCTATTCCCATTGTTCGGGATAAATGATACTGAAGGCTTATCCTGATAATTTACTAAAACCCTTTGTCCTGCTGAATTAACATCTAATTTTGCGGTGGGCTTAGTCCCTCCTATCCCTACATTACCATTATCATCTATCATCAATGCATCTACATATTGACTAGGGGCAGAGTCGTTATGCACCCTAAAAAAATATCCTCCTCCATAAAGTTTTGTAGCACCATTATCTGCAATGATCATATCATTTGTTTGCTGACCAAGTCCTAAAAAAGAATACTCAGAAATATTATTAACCCTAATGTATTTAGCCGTTAATTGGTCAAAACTTCCATTTTGTAGTTGTGCATTTGCAGACAATGTAAGTAATGCGAAAAAGGATGTGAAGAATGTTTTTTTCATAGTTTTATTGTTCATGTTATATAATTTTTTTGTTAAGTTAATCCCATATAGAAGTTATTCACAGTTTTTATGCAATTATAAAATAGATATACGTCAAAACTTGTCGTTTTATATACAAAAACGAAAATAACATAATTTTTATTAACAAACATAACGGAAAACCGTTATTTTTTTACTTTTGAATAAAATATAATCGAACAAGCATCGAAGAAGGGATATGCAACGGATATAGAATGGATATACAACCATCGAAGAAAGGATATACAAAGGATATAGAAACCTCTATATTATGTTAAATTAAAATTCACAAAACATTAAATTCCAATCATTTAAAATTTAAGATACGACAAACTTTGTCGCATTATAAGGCAAAAAAATATAAAAAAACAAAAATTGTAACACGTCAACTTTTGACGCTATTCCAAGATATTTTTGAGATAATAGTAAATTATAAATCTTAAACATTGTTAAAAATTCGGTTTTTAAAGATTTATCATTAATTTTGCATCATTATTGATTTCGTCTATTGAAAAACAAAGGTGCTTTCAGTGAAATAAATAACAATCACATAGATGGCAAATTCATATAAAGCTATTTTTGAGAACAACAAAAAATGGGTAGAGTCGAAAATTGCGGATAACCCGCAATATTTCCACGAACTCGCCAAAACGCAAAACCCCGAATATCTCTACATCGGATGCTCGGATAGCCGTGTAACTGCGGAAGATATGATAGGTGCAGAGCCGGGCGAAGTCTTTGTTCACAGAAATATTGCTAATGTCATCAACACGCTCGATATGAGTTCTACAGCCGTAATCCAATATGCTGTAGAACATCTGAAAGTAAAGCATATCATCGTATGTGGCCACTATAACTGCGGCGGTGTGAAGGCCGCGATGACATCTCAGGATCTTGGTCTGCTCAATCCCTGGCTTAGAAATATACGGGATGTGTACAGGCTGCATCAGACCGAGCTTGATGCCATTGAAGATGATTCAAAACGATATGACCGCCTTGTGGAACTTAACGTTCAGGAACAGTGCATCAATGTGATCAAAATGGCCTGCGTCCAGGAACGTTATATTCTTGAAGAGCAGCCAGTAGTCCACGGTTGGGTGTTTGACCTGAGAACAGGCAGAATTATTGACCTTGAAATCGATTTTGAAAAAATATTAAAAGACATCCAGAAGATTTATAATCTTACAGATTCTGACTGGGTGATGAGCCGAAGAAAATAACCTCATCAAATGAGAAAATGAAGTTTTGGAGTATTATAACATTAACGGTTTTCTTAAACTTTACAGCAATACCGGGTATTGCTGCAGTTTTTGGATGGGAACTGCCCAGAACCAATGTTGTGATCAATGAAGAAGAACAACACTCCGGAAATACAATTGTAATTTACGAGAAAACGATTCCCAAAACTCTGGACATCCACGACTTTATAAAATTCTTTGAATCTGACCCTCATAAAAAAATGAGTTACAGCTGGGAATCCAAACTATATTTTCCGCCATTTCTCAGCACTTTTTCCCCTCCTCCGGAAAACATATAAATAACTTTATTTTAGATGCTTTTAAGCTTGCATAAGTAAGCCAGCTAATTCTGTGCATCTAAAAACATCTTCTTCGATGCCGCTTATCTGAGGCACCGGTTATTTATACGATGCAGCCACCAGTAATTGTGAATAAAAACACTTGCCTTTATTTTTCGGTGGACTGTTAAACCGTTGAAACCTAAAAATTTACAAATGAAAAATTCAACATCTTTGTTCGGAGGGATCAAAGAGAACTTACCATCCGGACTTGTCGTTTTCCTAGTGGCCTTACCACTTTGTCTGGGCATTGCGCTGGCGTCCGGCGCACCGCCGCTATCCGGAATTATTGCGGGAGTAGTGGGCGGAATAGTAGTAGGCGCAATCAGCAATTCTAACATTTCGGTTTCCGGGCCTGCTGCGGGACTCACTGCCATTATTTTAGTAGCGATTACTGATATTGGTGCATTTGAACTTTTTCTGTGTGCCGGTATTATTGCTGGTATTATACAACTCATCCTAGGATTTATCCGTGCAGGAAGCATCTCCAGCTATTTCCCCAACAATGTTATAGAAGGAATGCTTGCCGGAATTGGTATTATTATCATATTAAAACAGATCTCTCATGCCGTCGGATTTGATAAAGATTATGAAGGTCATGAATCTCTGTTTGACAATGGTTTCAATAGCGGTTTTTTTACCGAATTACTGGCTGCCATACATCTTGGTGCGGTTGTGATTACACTAGTCTCTATGGGTATTTTGCTGGCCTGGGATCAGATCCCGGCTCTCAAAAGACTAAAAGTTTTGCCGGGCGCTTTGGTTGCTGTTGTTACAGGAATTCTTCTGAACGAATTATTTAAAATAACAGAAAGTTCACTCGCCATTTCTCCGGAACATTTAGTAACACTTCCTGTTCCCAAAAGTCTGGAAGACTTCAAAAACCTTATCACGTTTCCGGATTTTGCGGGGTTTACCAATCCGAAAGTATGGATCACCGGAGCCACCATTGCCATAGTCGCATCTATAGAAACATTGCTCTGTATAGAAGCATCTGACAGGCTGGATGTGAAAAGAAGAATCACGGACACTAATCTGGAGCTCAAAGCACAGGGAATTGGCAATATGATAAGCGCATTCATTGGCGGCTTACCAATGACATCCGTGGTTGTAAGAAGCTCTGCCAATGCCAATGCCGGAGCAACATCAAAATTATCAACCATTATCCACGGTGTTTTACTTCTGATCTGCGTATTATCGATTCCGTTCATCCTTAATCTTATTCCACTGGCTACACTGGCAGCCGTTTTGATTCTGGTAGGATATAAACTGGCTAAGCCTGCGACATTCAAACATTTTTGGAAAAATGGAAAATACCAGTTTATTCCGTTTGTCGCAACAGTAGTGGCTGTGGTTGCAACCGATTTGCTAAAAGGTGTTGGGATAGGTTTACTTATTTCAATCATCTATATCTTGCAGGGAAATATGAAAAGAGCTTACTACCTGAGCCGGGAAACGCTGGATGATGCAGATGAGGTCAGCATAAAACTGGCAGAAGAGGTTTCCTTTCTTAATAAGGCAGCCATCAAAAAAACATTAAAGAACATAAAATCCGGATCTAAGGTAGTTATTGATGCCAGAACCACATCATACATCACCACGGACGTTCTGGAGATGATTCAGGATTTTGCCAATGTAAGAGCAAAAGAAGAAGATATTGAAGTAGATCTTGTCGGCTTCAAAACATCCTACAGGGATTATGCCAATGATCAGGACTCTCATGTGGTAGTAAATCACAGGAGAGCGATGTAATTTATCAAAACTTATAAATTTCAATTAAAATAACATTATAATCAATTACAAATAAAATGAAAGCACATACATCTGAAACACAAGCTACGATAACTCCTGAAAAAGCCCTTAACTTTCTGAAAGAAGGCAACCAAAGATTCGTAAACAATCTGAAAGCCAACCGGGATCTTCTGGAACAAGTGAATGCAACCAGAGCCGGACAATGGCCATTTGCAGTTGTTCTAAGCTGTATTGACAGCCGGACGTCTGCTGAACTGATCTTTGACCAAGGATTGGGTGACATTTTCAGCATCAGAATTGCGGGAAATTTCGTGAATCAGGATATTCTCGGCTCTATGGAGTTTGGCTGCAATGTTGCGGGATCAAAGCTTGTGGTTGTTTTAGGACACTCCAAATGCGGTGCGCTGAAAGGCGGCTTGGATGCAGCAGCTATCGAAGGAATGGGAATGGATAATCTGAATCACCTCATTGGGCATTTTGATCCGATTATCAAAACTATCATCAAAGATGGCGAAGAACGGTCTTCTGCCAACGAAGATCTTCTGGAAAGGCTGAATCATCATAATGTAAAGCAAGCCATAGAAGACATCCGCAAGCAAAGCTCAACACTTAACAGACTGGAAGCAGAGGGTAAAATTAAAATCGTGGGCGCAAACTATGACGTCGAAACCGGCGTTGTTACTTGGTTATAAAACATTTTTTCTTCATATAATTAGGGTAGTTGGCCGGGTAATGTCATTTTATCCGGCTTACTTATTTAATAAGGTTTCTAACAACTATTGGCCAAATATAATTATATTTGGAAAAAAACTTATGACAAAAATTTTACCTATTTGTATTTTTTTCTTCGGTATCACAACTGCACAAAACTATTATGGTCTGGATGAAAACTTTGAGAACGAGATCAATGAAAAACGATGGTCTGTACTAGACAGGGACGGCGATGGCAAAACATGGCAGCTTACACCTTCCCAGAACTGGACTACTGCTTTGGGATTCAGCGGTAGTGTTTATGTTTCAGATTCTTATGATAAATCTGCCAGCCAGCCGTTGAATCCGGACAATGTGTTGGTTTCGCCAGCTTTTATATATGAGACGCCGCGCATCAAAAACACCAATGCATTGTTAGGCATTTCATTCAGAATATCAGCATCCGACCCTGTAAAATTCTCAGAGACTTATGCGTTATACATCTTACCCGCGACACAAACTTTTACCGGAACAGAAACACCAATATTTTTTGAGACCTTAAATTCCGGGGCAACGTCTAAAAAAGTTTTTGTGGAATACTGGAATTGGGAGAATATGGGATACCCGGTGAAATTATATTTCCGCCATTACAATAGCCAAAACCAAAATGCCTTAATCATTGATGATATAGTGAATTATAATTACACAATGTCTGTGAATGATATGGTATACAAAAATAAAAACATAATTTCTCCCAACCCTGCAAAGCGATTTATCAAAATTGATTTAAAAAACAAACCTGTACAAAGCATAGAGATTATAGATGCAGCCGGCAGAACATACAATCCTAAATTAAATAGCAATGAGGTGAATGTGGAAGCTTTAAAGCCTGGGATTTACTACATAAAAGTGAAAACAGAAAATACTTCTTACATCAATAAATTCATAAAAGAGTAACAAAAGGACGGTTACTTCCCATTGAAACCAGTCATCGTATTCTGGATACCTGCGAAAACAAAAGACAATACTGCCTGGGAAAACTTTTCGATTCTTTCGGAAAGTTTTTCTTTTTCTTCTTTATTCCATTTTCCGAGAACATAATCTGCCTGTCTCCCTTCCGAAAAGTCTGCGGAAATCCCGAACCTCAGCCTGGGATAATTTTGCGTATTGAGTTGTGTCTGTATGCTTTTCAGACCGTTATGCCCGGCATCAGAACCTTTCATTTTCATCCTGAGCGAACCAAACGGCAATGCCAGATCATCTGTAATCACCAGAATATTTTCTAAAGGAATATTTTCTTTCTGCATCCAGAATTTAACGGCATTTCCGGAAAGATTGACATAGGTGTCAGGTTTCAGAATAAACATTTTTCTGCCTTTGTATTTGCCTTCTGCCAAAAGTCCGAAGTTGGAAGATTTGAAAGGCGCATCTATTGTTTCCGCTACTTTTTCCGCTACTTTGAAGCCGATATTATGACGTGTCTCAGCATATTCTTCACCTTTGTTGCCAATGCCGACAATCAGATATTTCATGATTAATTAGTAAGAGTATTTTATATATTCCTGACCAGATGTGCTTTTTGTTGGGTAATTATCTTGATCATAATCATGAGAAAATGTCATAGCTTCAGAAGAAGTTCCTTGCGCAATTGTTATTTTTTCAAAATTATTGGACGAAAGGTAAGCACCACCCTGTGGTCCTATTCCTGCTATCAAAAGAATATACTCCATTGGTAAAAGCTTATATGGAGATTTTTTAGCATCATAGGTATAAGTAATATTCTTGTCTTCGGGATCCATTTCCAAGTCGCCCGTAACAGGATTGTAGACACCCGCTTTAGTTAAGGACTTCGTAACATTCTCTCCCTGATATTGATAGCTGGTTTCCAGATATGCCTTTACGGGGAAAGGCACAGAATACTCCTGAATCGTAACGACCTTAGATAATTTAGCAGAACTAAACGTGTAGGTTGATGTGATTTTGGCAATACCAGTAATTGTTGTGGTAACTTTAGATACATTACTGCCGGTATATTCAAAAACAGAAACCTGCTCAGCGTTATAAACTTTGGAGATCTTACCGTTTGAACCATAGTCAAACTTAGTTGTTTCCCCAGAATCATCCTTGTAAGAAATTAGCTTGGCTCCGCTGTAACTGTAAGTATAACTATGGTTTTCGATATCGCCTGTATCTTCATCTTTCATATTGGTTTCCATCCTTTTCAGTTGCTTGGAAGTCGTCTGCCCGCCACCAGAACTACCGCCTTCTGAACTGTAATCCAAGCCCAGCAAAAAATCGCCGTTGACATCCTGACTAGGACTACATGATGTGATAATAAATAGTCCGAATATGTAAAAAAATATTTTTTTCATGGTTTGATTTTCTGTCTGCAAAGTTAATTTTTTAAATTTAATGGTAATCTTTTTCTTAGCATCACTTATAATCTAAATTTCCCTTCAGGTTCTGATTTCTCAACCGGCTGATTTCCTCAGAATAAATCTTGATTTGTTTATCGTTCATATTACCATTCTTTCTGTAGATATCAACTCTTCTTTTAAACTCTGCTTCAAAATAAGTGTTGAAGTTTTCGAATTTTTCCTGGTTGCTCCAAAGGTCATAATACTCACACATATGTGCTATGAAGTCATTCAGTTCTTCTGCTGTCTTATCGTCTACATTTTTACCAAAAGCGGTCACGGAACAGTAGGCAGGCTTTTTGGCTTGCTGAGATTGCTGCATAAATTCCCGGTATTTGTCATCAATAAGCGCTTCGATCTGATTTTTATTGAGATACAAATCCCGGCTGATATCTTTGATCTCTACAAAATCCCCAGCGTTTGAACCAGAATTGAATTTATAATTCGCAAAAACTACCAATTCACCTTTTTCCAAACCTGGCGAAATACCATAGTGCTCAGAAAGATAGAAAAGTGCTGGTTCAGAATAGTCAATATTATCATTCAACTGTGCTACAAACAATTCTATTTCGGTTCCGTCTTTATCCTTTGCAATTCTTTTTTCCAGGTTTTTATAGGATTTATAATTGTAAAGCGAATCTGATGCTTTCTTAAAATACCTGACGGGCGATGCTGCGCTGAAAGTCCTGAAACCATTAGCCGAAGCATATTTTTCATTGTAAAGGATGCCATCCATCCTGTAGATATTTTTCCTGTAATTGTAGTAAAAATTAATTGTGTTTCTGATTGACTTTTTTTTGGAATTAAATCCGATAGAGTAAACTGGAACCGTGTTATCTTTTGAGTTAAATCTAACAGAGATTCCGCTTTCATTATCCGCATCGCTTAAAAATATCATTTCTTTATCGTAATGGTATTTTTGGATTTGGGCGTGACATAACGAAGCTATTGCTATAAAAAACAATAGAGTGAGTTTTCTTTTTTTAAAGTCTAAATTGAATTTTCGCATAAAGAATTATTCATCACTTCAAAAAATCCAGTCTGTCAGGATTTTGTCTGCAATTGAGAAAAAAGAGAACTAAAATTTCATCAGAATCAACTGTGAAATATAATTTTACATTTCTATTTCCAATTAAAGCTTGGAATATATTTTCTGAAAACTTTTCGTAAACAACCAGACTTTGTGATACATTTTCGAGAACCGTTTCCAATTCAGCATACAAATCTCGAATCTCTTTATCCGTCCATCTGTAATAGAGAAATTCTGCAATCTCTATTAAAGATTCCTCTGCTTCTTTTGTGTATCTAATTCGCATAGTCTTTGGAAGAACTTATCTTTCATCTCATTAGAATCGATGGTATTTTCTTGATTGGCTTTTTCTCGAATATTTTCAAGATAGATTTTCAACTTATCATCAGAAATCTCATCTTCTATAATTTCGATTTCTTTATATTTTTTCAGAAAATCTTTTACCAAAGAAAGTAAGTTCGGGTTTTCTGTCCTTATTGTTAAAGTATTCATTTCTAAAATTTTATTAATCAAATATAATCAATTTTAAGCCAAAATCCTATTCAGAACCAGGTTCACCTCATCCACATTCTTCACGTTATCTTTCCGCATCATCAGCTGGTTGTTCTTTTCTTTTAACGTCGCTTCTGCCGGATTTTGTGTGAGATAAGCAATGATTTTCTTGAATTTCTCACTTTGGTAGAATTTATCCTGCGGATTTGCTGGGAAATAACCGAGGAAAACTTTGTTTTTCACCACCAGCTTATCAAATCCTATTTCCGCTGCCAGCCATTTCAGCTCTACGGATTTCAGCAGGTTAATGGCTTCATCCGGAAGTTTTCCGAATCGGTCTTTCAGCTCATTTTCAAACTGTTGCAGTTCCTTGGCATTCTGGACATTCGCCAGTTTCTGATACAATGACAACCGCTCTTCCGTAGAACTCACATAATCATCAGGCAACATCAGTTCCAGATCCGTATCGATATTCACTTCTTTGGTAGATTTGAAAAGTTTGTTCCGGTCTTCTTCATTTTCAAAAAGATTTTCAAAATTTTCATCATCTTTCAGCTCTTCCAACGCTTCCTGCATCATTTTCTGGTACGTCTCAAATCCCATTTCATTAATAAAACCACTTTGTTCAGCACCCAGCAAATCGCCTGCTCCACGGATTTCCAGGTCTTTCATTGCAATCTGGAAACCACTTCCGAGATCCGAGAATTGCTCAATCGCTTCGAGACGTTTCCTCGCATCAGACGTCATCATATCAAATGGCGGCGTTATCAGGTAACAGAATGCTTTTCTGTTGCTTCGCCCTACTCTTCCACGCATCTGGTGCAGGTCTGCCATTCCGAAACGTTGCGCATCATTAATGAAAATCGTATTCGCATTCGGGACATCCACACCGGATTCTACAATAGTCGTGGAAACCAGAACATCGTATTTTCCTTCCATGAAATCAAGGATATTTGTTTCCATTTGCTTTCCGTCCATTTGTCCGTGACCGGTAATAACCCTTGCATCCGGAACCAGTCTTTGGATCAATCCGGCAATATCTTTCAGGTTTTCGATTCTGTTATTGATGAAATAGACCTGTCCGTCGCGCTGCAATTCGTAGGAAACCGCATCCCGGATAATTTCTTCGCTGAAACCAATGATGCTGGTATCAACAGGTTGTCTGTTTGGTGGTGGCGTTTTAATCACCGATAAATCTCTTGCAGCCATTAATGAGAATTGCAAAGTCCGTGGAATCGGAGTCGCTGTTAGAGTCAATGTATCAACATTGGTTTTAAGCGTTTTTAATTTATCCTTCACGGAAACGCCGAATTTATGTTCCTCATCAATAATCAATAAGCCTAAATCCTTGAATTTGATATCTTTACCAACCAGCTGATGTGTTCCGATAACAATATCGATTTTACCATTTTTCAGGCCTTCTTTGGTCTCTGATTTCTGTTTGGCTGTGCGGAATCGGTTCATATAAGAAATGTTCACAGGAAAATCTTTCAACCGTTCTCGGAAACTTCTGTAGTGTTGGAAAGCCAGAATCGTTGTCGGAACCAGAATCGCAACCTGCTTTCCGTCTGTCGCTGCTTTGAATGCTGCACGAATGGCAACTTCCGTCTTCCCGAACCCGACATCGCCGCAAATCAAACGATCCATCACGCCTTCGTTTTCCATATCATTTTTTACATCAAGCGTCGCTTTTTCCTGGTCTGGCGTATCTTCGTATAGGAAACTGGCTTCCAGCTCATTTTGCAGGTAAGAATCCGGCGAATATTGGAAACCTTTGGCAGTTTTCCTTTCCGCATAGAGTTTTATCAAATCAAAAGCAATCTGCTTGACTCTCGCTTTTGTTTTTTGTTTTAAGGATTTCCAGGCTGGTGAACCGAGTTTGCTAAGAACAATTTCTTTTCCGTCCGGTCCGTTGTATTTCGAGATTTTATGAAGTGAATGAATGCTGACGTACAACAAATCACCGTTTTTGTAGCTCAACTTAAAACATTCCTGGATTTTTCCGTCATTATTGACTTTAACCAATCCCATAAATTTTCCGATTCCGTGGTCAATATGAGCAATGTAATCTCCAACTTTGAGAGACATTAAATCTTTGAGTGTCAACTGCTCCGATTTAGCAAATCCATCCTTGGATTTGTAACGCTGGTAACGGTCAAAAATCTGATGATCGGTGTAAATCAGAATCTTGTTATCAGAATCCACAAAACCTTCGTGTAATTCTGATTTGAAGCTTTTGAACGGGATCTCGTGCTGAAGTTCTTCAAAAATAGATTGTAATCTTTCTTTCTGTTTTTCCGATGAAAATGAAATCCAAGTGTCAAATCCTTGTCCTTGTTTTTCTTCCAGATCCTGAATCAGCAATTCGAAATTTTTGTGAAAGCTCGGCTGCTGTGTTTGGTTGAGTTCAATAATCTGAGATTTTGGAAGGTTGAAATGTTGCGAACTGAAATCTATGGTTCTGAACTTTATTAATTTATTCTGAAATTCCTGTTCGGAGATGAATAATTCTTCCGGACTTCGATGTTTGATGTCTTTACTCAGCGCTTCGAATTTCTCTAATGCTTTTTCATAAAAATCTCTGATTCGTCTTGCTGAAAGATATAGGTTTTTTGAAACAATAAAACTGTCTGCGGGCAATAACTCGAAGAACGAAACCTTGCTTCCGGACACCGAAAAATTCATGTTGGAGACCAGCTGAAATTCATCTATTTTATCCAGAGACAATTGAGATTCTATATCAAAAGTCCTGATGCTTTCTACCTCGTTGCCGAAAAATGTGATTCGGAAAGGCTTTTCATTAGAAAAAGAAAAAACATCCACAATTCCGCCACGGACAGAAAATTCTCCCGGTTCGGAAACGAAATCGGTTTGGTTGAATTGGTAATGATTCAGCAGCTCATCCACAAAATCAAAATCTAATTGGTCGCCCACTTTTATCTGATGGGAAATGGCTTTGAAATCTTCCTTTTTCAACACTTTTTCCGACATTGCGCCGATAAAAGCCACAATCACTTTTGGTGACTTCCCCGAATTCAGTTTATTGATAACTTCGGTTCTAAGAACAAGATTTGCATTCTGGGTTTTCTCAACCTGATAAGGTTCCAGATGTGTGGCCGGAAAATAAATAATGTTGTCTTTTTCCAGCAAATCTTCCATTTCCGCATTGATATAAAGCGCATCTTCCTTATCATCAGTGAGATAAAGAATGGTTTTATTCTGTGTCAGGAACAGTTCTGCTGCCAAAATTGAAACGGCGGAACCGGCACTTCCTTTGACTGAAATATGCTGTTTGGTAACTATCTGCGAAAAAATCTCGCTACCGAACTGCTTCTGAAGCAAATCCGGCAAAAGATTCTGGTTGATTTTTTTTAATTCCATTCTGATTTATAAATCCCTTCCGGGAGAAAAACAACTATCATTTCTCGTGCCTTTATTTAAATAACACTAAGAAAATTAAGTTAAGGTGTAAACGCAAAAAGCGATCCCGAGATATTTTCGGAACCGTTATTTTGTTTTACAAATATACGATTTTTAAAAAAATTTAGTTTTAACTTTACATTCCTTAAACTATGAACATTTGAAATTCAGTTTCAAAATATTATCCGCTGTATTATTGCTTTCAGTTCTCATTCTCCGGTGCAAAGAGGATGATGCACAGATTTTCCGCGCCTATGTGGAAGGAAAAATAAGCTATTCTGACGCCAAGTTTCTGGAAGACCCGATACACCTGGTAAAGGAGAAAAAAATAATTGCGGAAACACTTCCAAAGGAAAGCGGAAGTTTTGTACTTGCAGGACCTTATGACAAAGGCACATACAGACTTCAGCTGAAGAATTACAAAATCAAATCATTTTCTACAGATACCAAAGGCTGCAAAATATCGGCTGACTCGCTAAGCATAGAAATTCCGGGCGGAGAAACCTATGTTATTTTTAACGATATTGTTCTGAAATGAAAAAATTTTTACTCTTTACATTTTCGGCAATATGCTTTCTGAATATTGATGCTCAGAAAAGAAAACGTTATAACTGGCAGGAAGAAGTAAAGTTTTCCATAGATCCTCACGTCAAAATAATGGCAGCATTAGGAGATAACTTTATGAAAGATGTCTTCGGATATTTTTATGGTTTCGGAATTGGCGGCAATATCAATATTTATAAAAATTTCGGACTGGGTGCAGAGTACACTTATTTCCTAGCTAATGATGTGAAAAAGCCGGAACTCTTTGGTTATCTGGGTGCGCCATCAATGAGCAATTTTGACTGGTATCTTTTTCATAAGGACGCTATTTCGGAAGCTTTTGCTGTAGAAGAACTATTGGGTTACAGCACTTACCGCATGAAAAGTCCATATCTGGATAATTCCGGAAACTTCAAAGAAGGAAACGGAGGTCTTAACCTGGGCGCCAGAATAGCATATACTCTTGATAATGAAGGATATCAGCAGGTAGTCTTCGGAACCAAAATCAACTTTTATAATTCCAGAATCGGCAATCAGAATCCTGAAATAGAAAAGTATTTTTCCAAAGCCGTATTTCTTAATTTCAGCCTGGCTTATCGTTATAATTTTTAAGCAGATTTTAAGTTGTTATAATTTGTGGTTAAAGTTTTTCCGTTTTTCTTTCCGAATCAATTTTTGATATAAATTTGCTTCAATAATTAACCAACACAATATTCTAAAATGAAAAATTTATTAGCAGCCATTCTGCTCACATTCGGAGTAGGCGCAGCAACAGCTCAGACTGCTCCTGCAGCAAAAAAGCAAGTAACTAAGACCGAGAAAAAAGCAACAAAGACAGTAGAAGCTCAGGCTGCAAAAGTTGCCAATACACCGGATGTCAAACTTAAAAAAGACGGCACGCCGGACAAACGATACAAAGCCAATAAAATGCTTAAAAAAGACGGAACTCCGGACAAGCGTTACAAGGCCAACAAATAAATTTCCTAATCTATGAAGAAGAAAGGGATAATTTAATTTTTCATAACTTTTATTTTTTTAGACTTTACAAAATTTGTAAAGTCTTTTCTTTTTGGTTCACGATTTGATTATCCGTAAGCATAATCCAAAAAATACTGTTATGAGCCCAAAACCAATGCTGACACTTTCCCAAGTGATGGAAAAGCTGAGAGAAAAAGGAATTACGGATGAAATAAGGATGACGGAAGACAAAAAATTCGTTATTACAGGAACCGAAAAGTCCTACCGTTCCGAAGACCTGAAGATCCTGAGAACCTACAGATTTGAAGGTGCAAGTGACCCTGATGATAATATTGCACTTTATCTTATTGAGGATATGTATGGTAACAAGGCCATGATTATTGACTCTTATGGTGCCAACAGCAACTATGAAGGGCCGGAGTTTGACGAGTTTTTAAAAAGTATTCCGGCGGGAGAAGAAAATGAAGAATATGACTTCTAAAATATAAATCCTTTTCTGTTGCTTTCAGAGAAGGATTTTTTTCTAAATTTTTATGACTAGCAGGGATTTCTTAAGCCCATCTTCTATACCTTTCCAATAGAAATTGAAGAACGAACGATCTTTACTTCTTTCCACCTGAATATCTACAGATTCCGGAAACTTTTTGGAATCTTTCTTCACCACAAGATTAGCAACTGCTGACAGGAACTTTTTCTTTTCTTTGGTATCTTTATCCAAGACATTAACTTTAAGATCTTTGTGAGCAATCCGGAATTTTCCGTTCATAACATTATTATTTCCTCTGAAATCAAAATTAAGACTGGTAATTAATCCTGTGGCTGTAATATTCATATAAGGTTTGATAAAAGGATTGATATCATTAGCCGGAAGATTATTGATGTAACCGGAAATGGTGAACTGATCCTGCAGATTGGCCGTATCGAAATTCCAGTTGACCTTCATGGGCGAAGCATCCATAAATTTACAATTGATAGCAATCGGAACTTTTGTGTCGGCACCTTTTTTCTTATTAGAGTTAATATTCCTCACATTCATATTAAAATTGGTAAAGATAACCTTTCCCGGTCCGTTCGTGTCCGGCTTATCTTCTTCGTAGACTAATCTGGAGTTGATAAGATCAAGATTATCAACCAATAAAGGAAATTTAACATTTCTAAGCAATTTAGAATAAAGCGGCTTTTCTTTCGGATTATCTTTTGGGATTTTGCTTCGGAAAATGTTGGCATCTGCCTGATTCAGCTTTAGATTTCTGATACGGATATCAGGCTGGTCATTATCATAATTCCATTTCAGACCAAGAAGCTGAATCCTGCTGGCAGAGATATCAAACAAGTCATTCTCCATCGGGATCATCTTTACAAATTCTGCTCTGGAATATTTTGGATTCAGGTTAAATTGTTTTAAATCAATACTTTCTGTAGCCACATCAAAGCCTGACAAACCAATCGTATAATATTTTCCGGCATCATAAAAAAGCTGACTTCCCGTGAGTCTGTAATTCTGATAAGTAAATGGGATTTTATTCTTAGATGTTTCAGAATCCATCAGGAAATTTCTGACATTGGCGTTAAACTTAGCAATAGAAAAAGAACGCGTTCCATTGGCTTTCAGAACAGATAACTTTCCATCAATCACATCAACATTCTGAAAGTCAAGACCAAAATCGGATTTCTTTTTATTGGTTTTAATCACTTTACTATCTCTGTTCTGAATGATAAATTCGGGGCTTTGCAGCATTGCATTTTTCAGGCTGAGTTTTGTTTTGCTGAAAATAAGCTGTTCAAAAACAAGCTGCCTGCTTTTGATTTGGAAAAGGCTTTTTTGGCTTTTGAAGTCTCTTTCCCAGTTTTTGAAATCCAGCAGAGATTTTAAAGTAAAATCAGCAACATCCAGTGTTCCATCCTTTGTCATAATAGAAGTTGCGGTAACTGAATAAACCTTTCCAAGCCTGAAAAAGAAATTTTTTGCCGTAATTTCATAGCTGTCTAATGCAAAAGGCAACTCATCCGGATCCTCATTAAGGCTCAGATTTTTAATGTTAAGATTGAGATCTTTTGCCGAAAATAACTGGGTTTCATCCGACTTTTTGATATCAAGATTGCCATTATCAATCTCAATATTCTTTATTGTAAACGGAAGCGGATCTTTTTCTGAAGGATTTTTTTTGGGTTCTGCAAGCCTGACAGTAATGTTCGGCTCAATAAGCTTGACAGAGCTGGCTTCCAGTCTTTTATTTTTCAGAAACTCTATGATGCCTAATCTGCTGATATTGAGACCCGCCAATGTTCCGTATAACATTGTGACCTTATTGTCATTCGGCTGTTTGGTTCTGATTCTGATATCATCTGCGGCTATGTTTCCGCTTAGGATTTCAACATTCAGAGATTTGTAAGTAATCTGATAGGGCGTTTTGTTTTTCAGGTAATCCGGAAGTTTATATTTGAGCCAAAGACTGAAACCTATGTTAATTATTACAATTAAAGCAAGAAGACTTCCTATTACGATGAGTGAAATTTTTAGAGTTTTTTTCATCCGTTTATTCATTACTAACTGATTACTAAAAACTGTTCCAATTTACACAACCAATTCTACCACATAACCTTCGTGACCACGTACATTGATGAAATCACCGCCTTCAAAGTAAAGATATTGCCCTTTGATGCCTTTAAGAACTCCGCTGAACTCCGGTTTTTTATCTAAAGTAAATACGTTGATTTTTTCAGGCTTTTCATAAGGAAAATCCAATTTCACCACATTATCTTCGGATACTGCAAACTTTTTGAAATCATTAGGAAAGTATTCGGCAATTTTATTTCGGAAATCTATCAAATCGAGCGTATCTTCATAATCATCCTGAAGCATTTTCTTCGGATTGGTCTTATCTGCAATATGTTTTTTCAGCTCCACTTCTATCATTCCTGCTTCGTAACGGTTTTCGGTTACCGCAATTGGCAAGGCAAACGTAGCGCCCTGATCTATCCATCGGGTTGGGATCTGATGTTCCCTTGTCACACCAACTTTTACATCACCGGTGTAGGCAAGATATACAATATGCGGAACCAGCTGAATTTCTTTTTCCACATCCAGATCTCTTTCGGCAATACCAAGATGGGCGGTCGAGAGTTCCGGGCGGATAATCGTATCACTGGCATAAGGACTTTCGAAGAAACATTTTTTGCAGAATCCCATCCTGTAGATTTTCTCATCACTTCCACAATTCACGCATTGATAGCCAATATGCTTTATATGGATGTTTTTTCCGAAAAGCTGATTCATATTAATGAGATCATTTTTCAGGTTCAGGTAATATTGGATCGGCTTTCCGTTTTGGGAAATCATTTTAAGGATCTGTCCGGAGAATTGCATTTTCTGAAAAAATTTTAATAAAAGTATATAATCAATCTATCTAAACCAAAAAATATAAGAATAATTAAAATATTTTTTTTGGTTTTATCCTTATCTTCGCATTAACACAATATATTATGAATTATCTCATTACAGGTGGAAGCGGGTTTATCGGTTCTCATCTTGTAGAACATCTTCTTAAAAACGGACATTCTGTCATTAATATTGACAATTTTGATGATTTTTATGATTACAGAATAAAAATCAGAAATACATTAGAATCTACAGATAATAAATCTGAATTTGAATTTACTAATAAAGATCATGATGTAAATAGATTAGTATCACTCACAGAATCAGCCCAATATAAACTTCATTATCTGGATATAAGAGATAAAGACGCACTCAATGCTATTTTTAACGCTTATAAGATTGATTTGGTGATTCACCTTGCTGCTTTGGCTGGTGTACGTCCATCCATAGAAAGACCTCTGGATTATGAGGCTGTCAATATCCGCGGAACTCAGAATCTCTGGGAATTATGTAAGGAATTCGCAGTCAAGAAATTTATTTGTGCTTCGTCATCAAGTGTTTACGGAAATAACGAGAAAGTTCCTTTTTCAGAAACAGATAATGTGGATAAACCTATCTCACCTTATGCTGCCACAAAAAAAGCATGTGAGGTATTAGGCCACGTTTACCATCATCTTTATCATATAGATATGATACAGCTTCGGTTTTTCACGGTTTATGGGCCGAGACAAAGGCCGGATCTTGCGATTCATAAATTCACAAAATTAATTTCGGATGGTCAGGAAATACCTTTTTATGGGGATGGATCAACAGCCAGGGATTATACTTTTATTGACGATATCATCGATGGAATATTAAAATCCATAAAGTATCTGGAAAATAATGACAATGTTTATGAAATCCTGAATCTGGGTGAAAGTGAAGTCGTAACACTGTCAGAAATGCTGTCAGAATTAGAAAAAGCTCTGGACAAAACTGCCAACAAAAAAATGTTGCCAATGCAGCCTGGAGATGTGCTGAAAACCAATGCAGATATTACTAAAGCCAAAACCCTGATTGGCTACAAACCAACAACAAACTTCCAAAATGGCATAAAAAAATTTGTGGAATGGTTTTTGGGAAACCGCATTAATAATAGCTGATGGCAGATATATCTGGAGTCAATCGCAATGATTATTAAATATTATTGAAAATCAGCAGAAATATATATAAAATATCACCTAATTTTTTACTTTTGCAAAAATTTAAATTATGTATTGGACATTAGAATTAGCTTCATATCTAAGTGACGCACCTTGGCCGATGACCAAGGCAGAATTAATCGATTATGCAATCAGAACCGGAGCACCTATGGAAGTGGTGGAAAACCTGCAGGCCATTGAGGACGAAGGAGAGATCTACGATTCTATAGAAGAAGTATGGTCAGACTATCCAACGGACGAGGATTTCCTTTGGAACGAAGACGAATATTAACTAGCGTTTAGCTTTTGGCAGATTGCCATTGGCCTGATTGCTTTTATAACATATAAATTACGCCATTAGCTAAATGCTAATAGCCAACCGCAAATAGCAAATTATGAGTTTTTTAAATACCGTTCTTAAAAGTTTTTTGGGAGACAAAAATGCAAAAGATTTAAAAGAAGTAAAAAAAGTTGTCGCAAAAATTAAAGCCGCAGAACCGAACATCCAGACATTGACAGATGATGGATTGCGAGAGAAAACCGCAGAGTTCAGAGAAAAAATAAAGACTGCAACGGCTAAGTTCACCACCCAAATTGACGAAATAAAAGAGCAGATTAAAAACTCGACTAATGTAGATGAGAAGGAGGCCCTTTTCGGAAAAATAGAGGCCCTTAAAAAAGATTCTTACGAGGTTGAGGAGAAGACTCTTAATGAAATTCTTCCGGAAGCTTTTGCTTTGGTCAAGGAAACATCCAGACGTCTGGCGCAGAATGGAGAAATCCGCGTGACTGCTACAGACAGAGACCGTGAGCTGGCTTCCTACAAAGACTTTGTTTCTATAGAAGGTGAAACTGCTGTCTGGAAAAACAGCTGGGATGCAGCCGGAACGCCGGTGGTTTGGGATATGGTTCATTATGACACCCAGTTTATTGGTGGTGCCGTTCTTCACTCCGGGAAAATTGCCGAGATGGCAACCGGTGAAGGTAAAACCCTGGTAGGAACACTTCCGATTTATCTCAATGCACTTCCGGGACGCGGTGTACACGTCGTAACCGTGAATGATTATTTGGCGAAAAGAGACTCGGCGTGGATGGGACCTCTGTACGAATTCCACGGGTTGACCATTGATTGTATCGACCTTCATCAGCCAAACTCAGATGCCAGAAGAAAAGCCTATCAGGCAAGCATTACCTATGGAACCAATAATGAATTCGGCTTCGATTATCTGAGAGATAATATGGTAACCAATCCAACTGAATTGGTTCAGGGTGAACTGAATTTTGCCATTGTGGATGAGGTGGATTCTGTATTAATCGATGATGCAAGAACGCCGTTGATTATTTCCGGGCCGGTTCCTCAAGGCGACAGACAGGAGTTTGATGTACTTAAGCCTTCCATCGACAGAATTGTAGAAGTTCAGAAAAAAACTGTTTCAGCGATTTTCAACGAAGCTAAAAAACTGATTGCTAACGGAAACACCAAAGAAGGCGGATTCAAATTACTTCAGGCTTACAGGGGTCTTCCGAAAAACAGACAATTGATCAAATTTTTGTCAGAAAGCGGAAACCGTGCATTATTGCAGAAAGTGGAAGGCCAGTATATGGCGGACAACAACCGTGATATGCCAATCGTGGACAAAGATCTTTATTTTGTCATCGATGAAAAAAACAATCAAATTGATTTAACGGACAAGGGTGTAGAATATATGTCTGCCGGGAATGAAGATTCACAATTCTTTGTATTAACAGATATTGCTACAGAAATTGCCGAGCTTGAAAAGAAAAATCTTTCCAAGGAAGAAGAATTTGCTGCAAAAGAAGAACTGTACAGGGATTTTGCTGTAAAATCTGAGCGTATCCATACGATGAACCAGTTGCTAAAAGCTTATACATTATTTGAAAAAGATGATGAATATGTGGTGATCGACGGCGAAGTGAAAATCGTGGACGAGCAGACAGGTCGTATCATGGAAGGCCGACGATATTCGGATGGACTTCACCAGGCAATTGAAGCTAAAGAAAATGTAAAGATCGAAGCAGCTACTCAGACATTTGCGACCATTACTTTGCAGAACTATTTCCGTATGTACAACAAACTGGCCGGTATGACCGGAACTGCGGAAACCGAAGCTGGAGAATTCTGGCAGATTTACAAATTGGATGTCGTGGTAATTCCTACCAACAGACCAATCCAGAGAGATGACAGACAGGATCTGGTTTACAAAACCAACCGTGAAAAATACAATGCTGTAATAGAGGAAATCGAGAAGCTGACCTCAGCAGGAAGACCTGTTTTGGTGGGTACAACTTCGGTGGAAATTTCTCAGTTGCTTTCCAGAGCATTACAGCTGAGAAAAATCCAGCACCAGGTTCTGAATGCGAAACTTCACAAAAAAGAAGCGGAGATTGTAGCCGGAGCCGGTGGACCAGGGGTTGTGACGATTGCAACCAATATGGCTGGTAGAGGGACCGATATCAAGCTGAAACCGGAAGTGAAAGAAGCCGGAGGTTTGGCCATCATTGGTACGGAAAGACACGATTCCCGCCGCGTGGACAGACAGCTGAGAGGTAGAGCCGGCCGACAAGGAGACCCGGGAAGTTCCCAGTTCTATGTTTCTTTGGAAGATAATCTGATGCGTCTTTTCGGTTCCGAAAGAATCGCTAAAATGATGGACAGAATGGGTCATAAAGAAGGTGAAGTCATTCAGCATTCTATGATTTCCAAATCTATCGAGAGAGCTCAGAAAAAAGTTGAAGAAAACAACTTTGGTGTCAGAAAAAGATTACTGGAATACGATGATGTCATGAACAAGCAGCGTGACGTTATTTATAAAAGAAGAAAGAACGCCTTGTTCGGAGATCACCTGAAGTATGATATCGTGAATATGATTTACGATACTGCCGCAGCCATTGTTACACAGACCAAAGCTACAGGAAATTACAAAGATTTTGAATTTGAGATCATCAAGCATTTCACAATGGAAGCACCTGTGAATGAATCAGAATTCGCAAGCACTCAGATTCCTGCATTAACAGATATCGTATTTAAAAAAGCGAAAGAAGATTATGATCTGAGATTAAACCTCCTGAAAGAAAAAGCGTATCCAATTATTGAAAATGTGTACCTGAACCAAGGCTCTATGTTCAAAATGATCCAGGTTCCTTTTACAGATGGTGCAAAAACAATGACCATTGTTACGGATCTTAAAGAAGCTTATGAAACGAAGTGTGAATCCTTGATCACAGATTTTGAAAAAAATATTTCACTCGCAATCATTGATGAAAACTGGAAAACGCATCTAAGAGAGATGGATGACCTGAGACGTTCTTCCCAAGGTGCAGTTTACGAACAGAAAGATCCTTTAGTAATTTATAAACAAGAATCTTTTTATCTGTTCAGCGAAATGGTAGATAAAGTGAATAAAGAGATTGTCTCTTTCTTATACAAAGGAGAAATCCCAGCATAAAATTATTTTCAAATAATAAATCATAATCCTGTTGAGAAATCAGCAGGATTTTTTATTGAGTTGTCCCATAATTTATTTTTATAATCTGATATGCTTGTGATCTAAGCGATTATTTAGAATGGATCTTAATAAAATGATAAAAATCAGATCTTTGTTTAATTTAGAATAATTAAAAATAATATATTTGCATAAAATTAAATATATGAAGCGAATTATTCTGAGTGTTTTGGCCTTATCTTCGGCAATGATCTATGCGCAGGAAAGAGACTCCATCAAATCCAATAATATTGAAGAAGTTGTTGTAAATGGGAAATATTACAAAAAATATGTTGAGAAGGAAGGCTCATCTTCCTTGAGATTAGATGAGGAATTGATCAAAATCCCGCAAAATGTTTCTATTATAACAAACAGAGCATTGGAGGATCAGCAGGTTACAACCCTAAGCGATGGTGTCTTAAGAAATGTGGCCGGGGCACAGAGGCTGGAACATTGGGGAGATATGTATACAAGAGTTAATATGAGAGGTTCAAGAGCTGCTGCATTTCTTAATGGTGTAAATGTAACTTCCAACTGGGGGCCTCTAAGCGAAGATATGTCTTTTGTAGATCATATAGAATTTATAAAAGGTCCGTCCGGATTTCTAATGTCAAACGGCGAGCCAAGTGGCATTTACAATATTGTGACCAAAAAACCGACAGGAAAAACGCTGAATGGAACAGCAAGAATAACTTTAGGAAGCTACAACATGTACCGTGGCGAGACAGATATTGATACAAAAATTACGGATAAAGTTGCTTTTAGATTAAATCTTATGGCTCAAAACAGAAACAGCTTCAGAGACTATGAGTTTAATGACAGATACATTATCAATCCCTCTCTTAAAGTAATGCTTTCCGACAGAACAACCTTGACCGCAGAATATATCTATCAAAAAGCGAAAATGTCTGAAGTAGGCTCGGCTTATGTATTCAGCTATGACGGTTATGCTACGAGACCACAGAGTTATACCCACACAGACCCTGGAATTGCTCCGACTAATGTTAATAATAATACAGTCAATGTAAACCTGCAACACAAATTCAATGACAATTGGAAACTGACAACACAGCTTACCTATGTCAATGAATATACAATGGGAAGTAATATATGGCCAAGTATATTTGTCGGAAACTATATGATACGCCAGTTAGGTTATTGGGAGGCAGACAATACTATGAAATTCGGACAAGCATTCCTGAACGGTCTGGTAAAGACCGGTAATGTGAATCATAAAATATTAGCCGGATTGGATCTTGGAAGCAAAAAATACCTTGCGGACTGGAGCCAGGGATACAACCTGGATAAATTCAATGCGAACGGGGATTATAGAGAACCTACAGCTACTGATCCCGGAAATACCATTCCTGATTACAGCTATTGGTATAATCTGAATACTCAAAACTATGACAGTAATGGAAATATTGCCTATTACGGACCAAACAATAGTGCTGCATTCGTAGCATTTGACGGAACAAAACCTCTTTCTGTAAGATCAAGCAAGATCGATCAAAACTATACCGGATTTTATCTTCAGGATGAATTGGGCTTTTTTGACGATAAACTCAGACTTACATTGGCAGCACGCTACACCAGCGTAACAGAAAATAATTACGGAACAAAATCTGAGGCTGATAAAATAACACCACGTGTAGGGATTAGTTATTCAATAGATGAAAACCTCGCTGTATACGGTTTGTTCGATCAGGCATTTGTACCACAAGCCGCTTTCTTTAGAAATGGTGGTCTGGCTAAGCCGATAACGGGAAACAATTTTGAGCTTGGCGTAAAAAAAGATTGGTTTGGAGGAAAATGGAATACGACACTATCTGCATACAATATTATAAAAAACAATGCGACTGTTTCAGATCCTAATAATTCAGCAGGTGAACAATTCTCCATTCTTCTGGGTAAAACAAGAGTACAAGGTATAGAATTCGATCTGAAAGGTGAGATTACCAGAGGTTTCAACGCTATTTTTAACTATGCCTTTACAGAAAATAAAGTGACAGAATCCAATGAACCCATCAATAATCCTGTAGGTATGAAAGTGCCTGGATATGCTAAACATACTGCTAACGGTTGGTTAAATTATACCTTTATCAATGGAGCGTTAGAAGGTTTTGGGCTATCTTTCGGAGGAACTTATTTAGCAGACAGAAGCACTTGGTCTTGGGCGAACAACGGCACTCAAAAAAATATGGGTGATTATGTAAAATTCGATGCAGGATTATCTTGGGAAAATACTTCATTCAGAGTTGGCTTTAATGTTTTCAATGTCTTTAACAGGTATCTCTACTCAGGTGCTGCTTACGGTGCATATTATTACTATCAGGCCGAAGCTCCAAGAAATTTCAGACTATCTGTAGGCTACAAATTCTAAAGACCAATAAATGATCAAAAAACACCATCATAAAAAGAAACCAGGATTTTTCAAGAAATGGTCGGCCAAACTGCATTTGTGGTTTGGCCTGTCCATTGGTTTGCTGATTTTCATTATTGCTATTACAGGCGCGCTGTATGTTTTCAAAGACGAGGTAGAAAATTTCACCCGGAAAGAATACATCTATCATAACGAAAAAAATATTGAACATAAAAAAATCCTTCCCATAAGAGCGTTAGAACGGTTGGTCAATGAGCAGACTAATGAGGATTTTCCGATTCACTGGGTCAATGTTCCTATTGACAATAAAATGTCCTATCTGTTTTACTGGTATGAGCACAAGCCGTATCAATGGAATTATTTTGACGAGTTTCCGGTCTATAAGCTGGCTTATGTAAACCCTTACACAGGAAAAGTTCTACAGGTTTATGATGAGAAAAACGGTTTCTTTGCTATTGTTAAATCCATTCACTGGAGCTTTTTACTGAAGCAGGATTGGGGAACTTATGTGGTCGGAATCCCGGTTATTATTTTCCTGATAATGCTGATCACCGGCATCGTTCTTTGGTGGCCGAAAAACAAAGCTGCCAGAAAACAGCGCTTCAGATTCCAATGGAAAGATACCACACAATGGAAGCGTAAGAACTACGACCTTCATAATATCCTCGGATTTTATTCTTCAATCTTTGCTTTGATCCTGACTGTCACAGGCCTGTTCTATGCATTTTTTGTGGTTCAGGCATCAATCTATTATATTTTTTCAGGTGGAGAAACAGCTTATCCCGATTTTTCAAAAATCACGACCAAAGCGCCCATTGAGATGAGAAATGAAGGAACGCTTGATAAAATTTCGGACAAAGTAAAAGAACTTTATCCCAACGCATATGGCTTCTCTTTAGACTTGGGACATCCGCACCTTGATGATCACGAGCATCCCAATTTCGAGGTCTATGTAAAACACCTCTCCTATTCTTATCATAAAAGCAGCAGCCTTATTTTTGATGAAAATTCCGGAGAATTGTTGCACAGACACGATCCCGAAGACAAAAATTTTGGCGAAAAAACAGTTGCAGCCAATTATGACATCCACGTTGGTGCAATTTTAGGTCTGCCAACAAAGATTGTAGCGTTTATTGTCAGTCTGATTATTGCATCAATGCCCGTGACAGGATTTATGATCTGTTGGGGACGGCGAAAAAAGAATAATAATTTTCAAAAAAACTTAAAAATAGGTTAATTAATCCGGGAACATTCTCGGATTTTTTTTACTTTTATACTTCGAAATTATAAATTCAAAATGTCATTAATAGATCTGTCAAAGCAAATTGCTTTAGGAATTGATATCGGTGGAACAAATACGAAATTCGGACTGGTAAATCACAGAGGTGAGATTCTTGCAAAAGGAAGCATCAAAACGGATGAGTATGAAAAAGTGGAAGATTTTATCGACGCATTGTACCAAAATATCAATCCGTTAATAGAAAAATATTCTCCTAATAAAAATCTGGACGGCATTGGCGTAGGTGCACCCAATGCCAATTATTACAGAGGAACGATAGAACAGGCACCCAACCTGAGGTGGAAAGGTGTAGTTCCCTTTGCTGAGCTGATGACGAAAAAATTCGGCTATCCTTGCAGAATGACCAATGATGCGAATGCTGCTGCATTGGGCGAGATGATGTTTGGAGCAGCAAGAGGAATGAAGGACTTTATAATGATTACATTAGGGACAGGTGTAGGCAGCGGGATCATTGCTGGTGGCAGCCTTATTTATGGACACGACGGTTTTGCAGGAGAGTTGGGACACACCATCGTGAAGCCGGGCGGAAGAAAACACTGGAGTACCGGTTCCGAAGGCAGTCTGGAAGCTTATGCTTCTGCAACCGGAATTGCTATTACTGCCAAAAAGTTCCGTGCAGAGTTCCCGGATTCGATGCTGAATCAATACCCGGAAGAAGAGATCAACTCAAAAACAGTTCATGAATGTGCGCAGAAAGGTGATCCTACTGCCATTGAAGTATTCCGATACACTGGCCAGAAACTTGGAGAAGCGCTTGCAAACTTCGTGATGTTTTCTTCCCCTGAAGCCATTTTACTATTCGGAGGTGTTATCAAAGCCGGCGATTACCTTCTGAAACCTACAAAATTACATATGGAAAGAAACCTGCTTCCGATTTTCCGTGGCAAGGTAAAACTTGTTTTCAGCGAACTGGATGAGGCAGATGCGGCTATACTTGGAGCTAGCGCTCTGGTATGGGAAAATAATAAATAATTGATGTTAGAAATCCTTTGGTGTTTTCTTACTGATAGGAATAATTTTTGCTATTGGTATTACGGAAAATCAAAGGATTTTTTCTTGCAAAGATGAAACATTATTTATTTATCATTCTAAGCTTTTTCCTGGTAAACTGTAACGGACAGGAAAAACAATCAAAACCCTTAACAAATCAAAAAATGGACAAGAACAATTTGGAATATGCCACATTGGCAGGCGGATGTTTCTGGTGTGTGGAAAGCTGCTTTCATATGCTGAAAGGTGTAGATTCTGTAGTCTCCGGATATTCCGGCGGGCATAAGGAAAACCCTACTTATGAAGAAGTTTGCACCGGAACAACAGGACATGCAGAAGTGGTGCAGATCGCATTCGACCCAAAAATTATTTCTTTTAAGCAATTGCTGGAAGTATTCTGGTTTCTTCATAACCCAACCACGCTTAACAGGCAGGGAAATGATATAGGGACGCAATACCGGTCGGCTATTTTCTATCATTCGGAAAAGCAAAAGCAGCAAGCGGAAGAATCTATGAAAGCATCTGAAGCCAAGCAGGAATGGAACGGAAAATATGTCACCGAAATTGTTCCTTTCAAAAAATTCTGGGCAGCAGAGGCCTACCATCAAGGCTATTATAATGCCAATCCGACTCAGCCATACTGCAGCGCTGTAGTAGGACCAAAGATTCAGAAATTCAAAAAACATTTCGGAGAGCTGGGCTGGCTAAACGAAAAAGCGGAGAATTAATCTCCGCTTTTTTATTTCCAACCCTGATTTCTTTTATCATCAGATCGTTTTTTTCCATTATCTACATTATAGGCAAAGCCTATTCCTAAAGTCTGTTTCAGCTGTGTTTTTTTGATCTGGTTATGATCGTACAATAAATCCAATGTAATATTGGTGGAAATATATTTATTAACTTTCATATTCAGAATCCCGCCATAGGAAAGAACAAGTCTTTCCGGATGATCCAGATAATTAGAGAATACGGAAGCATTGTTCTGTAAAGTAATATTTTCCATCAGCTTAACTTTATATTGGGCAGTTCCCAGGAAACCGAACTGGAACAGCATAGAATCACCATCATTTTTCAGCCCGTAATTTCCTGCATATTGCAGATCTTTATCCAGTACAAAGGTGAATCTTGCATTGGCCGGCCTTAGCGTCATTGTAAAATTATCATTAGGCTTGTATGTAAAACCAGCACCTAAATTCAAATATCCCGGCGCCATAAAATTTGAGATTTTCAGGGCTTCGGGATTATTTCCGTCTGTATATCCAGGCGCAAATTGTGTTATTAATCCGGCTCCGGCAGAGGCGTACCAATGATCCGATATTTTCCTTCCATAATTCGTGGAAAGATTAATCACATCCTGAGTTTTGCGGTTTCCTACACCTTGGGTGTTATTCATTCCGTAGCCAAGAATGATAAGATTTTCCCAAAGATCATTCCCTTTCTCATAGGTTAGGTTATAATTGACACCTGCCTGCCAGCCGATGTTATTGGCACCACCTGCAACCCAGTTGGAAAATGCAGACTGGTTCAGCATCAGTGTATTCTGCCCTACAACGGACCATGCTTTAATTGTATCCTGAGATGTTTGCTCCTGAGCAATAAGGTTAGCTGCCATAATGCCGGCAGCTAAAAGGAAGATTTTTTTCATCGTGTGTTAGAGAGTTATATTATTTTAATGTTAATTCACAAATGGTTTTATGACGCCGGTTTTATCCCGCTCAATCTTATATCCCAGATTGTAGGTAATTCCAATGCCCAGTGTCTGCTTTCTCTGCAACTTCTGAATCTGGTCATGATCATACATCATATCTATGGTAACTACGGTTGTGATATATTTATTGAATTTAAGATTTAAGCTTCCGCTGTAATTGATATCTACCCGCTCGGAATGTTGCAGGTAATTACTAAAGAAATTGACCGAATTGACATAAGTCGCATCTTTAAAAAGTTTGATCTTATAAAGCACGTTCAGCATTGCACCTAGCTCAGCTCTAAGACTTTGCCCGTCTTTTTCGAGACCATAATTTCCTGCGTATTGTAATTTTTTATCGAGTACAAAGGTGAACTTTCCATTTAGAGGTCTCAGAATAACCTGAAAGTTTTCGTTAGGGTTATAAGAAATACCTATACCAAGATTCAGATAGCCCGGTGCCATAAATTTTGAAATCCTGTCATCAAAAACAGGATCCGGTGTGTTGGAATAATTATAACCCGCTGTAAACTGAGATAAAAACTGGAATCCAGTAGAAAGGTAATAATGCTGCGCTAACTCATAGCCATAATTGGTCATCAGATTGATATAATCATCTGTTTTCCTGGTAGATTGCCCGGTAGATGAAACAAAGCCATAGCCTAACTGAATATTATTATCCAGGTAATGCCTGTCTTTCTTATAAACAATATTATAATTGACTTTGCCAATAACGCCAATATTGTTGTTTCCCCCGGCATACCAGTTGGAAAAGGAAGACTGATTGAAAACCAGGCTGTTTTGCCCGAAAATAAACCATCGTTTCAGCGTCGGTAATGTCAGGATTGAAGAAGGTGTGAGCGGACTTGCATCATTAGAGTTCGGAATAATGACAACATTATTGGTGATTTTCACAGAATCTTTTTTAATAGATCTGATGTCGATGATTTTCGGATTGGCCAGACTGTCCAGGTCTACGGATATAGAGTCCCATTTTTTCTGGGCAATAGAATCAATTATTTTCTGATAGTCAACTACTTGAGCCTGTACCGAAAATCCTAAAACCATAATTACAAATGCCAATACCTTTCTCATTAATTCCAAATTTTAAACAAAAATAATAAATCTAATTTTTCTAAATTCTGACTTTATAACCAATTTTTATCTGCGCAAGCATTTTTACGGACAAAATTACCTCTCCGCAGAATTGGCTGTAAAATTGTGAATGAAAAACCAATGCTTTTTAAATCTCTAAATCTAAGATCATTTTTAGTCCCTGCTGTTATGTTGGGGCTGATGTGGAGTTTCTTTATCCTTCAGAATCTTGGATTTTTTGAAGGCTGCAACGGTGCCATTATTCCGCTTCTGCCACAAGGACTGAAAGGTGTTCTCTTTGCGCCCCTGCTTCATGGCAATCTGGATCACATCATAGGAAATTCTTTGCCGATTGCAGTTTTACTATTCCTCCTTTTTGAATTCTACCCTAAAATAGCCGGGCGCATTTTCCTTATCGGCTGGATTGCTTCCGGATTATTGGTTTGGATGCTCCCACCAATTGACATCGTTACAGGAAAATGGAACTACAACTGCATTATAGGGGCAAGCGGACTGGTTTATATGCTGGCTTTTTTCATTTTCTTCAGTGGTGTTTTCCGCTGGAACATGAAGCTGCTGACCATTTCCCTGTTAGTCGCACTGTATTATGGAAGTTTGATCTGGGGCATTTTTCCGGAAGAGTTCTTTTCGCAATTGGAGGAACCAAGCAAGATCAGCTGGCAGTCTCACCTTGCGGGCAGTATAACGGGACTCATTCTTGCTGTGGTTTTCAGAAAAATCGGGGAAGAGAAAAAGAGAAAATTTATTTGGGAATTTCCTAATTACTACAGCGAGCGTGATGATAAGATGTGGCAGGATTACATTGCCAATCATCCGGAAGATTTTGAAGAGCTCCCTCAGCTGAAACAGGAAAATATCTGGGAATATCTGGATGAAATTCGGAAAAGAGAAAAATAGTTTTTATCTTCGTAAGCATACACAAATGAATTATGTTTCCGGAAGATTATCTCTACATCCTCGCACTCAGGCAATGTAAAAACATCGGCAATACCAATCTGAGAAAACTCATTCAAATAAAAGGTTCCGCAAAAGCAGTCTGGGAATCGCCAAAAAAGGCTTTGCTTTCAATTTCAGGCATCGGGACAAAGATTACGCAGGATATCGGCAAAAAAGAATTGCTCATCAACGCAGAAAAAGAACTTAAATTCTGTGAGAAAAAATCAATCAGCCTTGTTTCTCATAATGATCCGGCCTATCCAAGGCATCTTTCAAATTGTGATGATGCACCGGTTCTTCTGTTTTACAAAGGAAAACTAACATCTGATCTCAATACGCTCAGCATTGTAGGAACCAGAAAGCTCACATCCTACGGAAAACAATTCATCCATGAACTGCTGGCAGGATTATCCGGGTCTAATATCTGTACTGTCAGCGGATTGGCATTAGGCGCAGATACCTGCGTGCACGAAGAGTCTCTCGAGAATCATATTCCTACACTCGCTGTAATGGCCCAAAGTCTCGACAAAATCTATCCCGCTTCTAACAAAAACCTGGCAAAAAAGATTTTAGAAAATAATGGTGCTCTTATCTCAGAATACTGCACTTTTGATAATGTAAGCCGGGAGAATTTTCTGCAACGGAATAGAATTATTGCCGGATTATCTCAACATCTTATTGTAGTTGAAACAGCTTTTGGCGGCGGATCAGTAACTACTGTAAACTGTGCTAATTCTTATAACCGTGATGTTTTTGCACTTCCGGGAAAAATCACGGATCAGTATAGCCAGGGCTGCAATCAGCTCATCGCTCAGAATAAGGCAGAATCTATTGTAAATATCAAATCATTGATTGACAGTTTGAATTTATCTGTCCAACCCGAATTATTTCCTGAGAAAATGCCAATTGTAAAACTGGATCCCGATAAAAAAGAACACCAGCAGATCCTTGAAATTCTGGATCATCAGGAAGCGCTTTCGCTGGACGAAATAGCCGATAAAACTAACATTCTGCATCATAAGCTTTTACCAATTCTTTTGGATTTGGAACTTTATGGCCATATCAAATGTCTTTCCGGCAGGCAATATCTCCGGAACTACTAAAAATCGCTTTTCGAAAACTTGAATTAATTTAACATTAGATTCAATAATTCTTAACACAAAACAATAAATTATACAATAAGCAAAAAACTTCTTTAATATCATTAATTTTTCAATAAAAATCAAAATATTACTTGCAAAATTTGAAAATAAAATTAAATTTGTTGTCATAATTATAGAACAATGGAACACTATAACGTTGAACAAAAGATTCAGGAATTTA
>CAJYLO010000007.1 GCA_913776245.1 uncultured Chryseobacterium sp. | reverse complement strand
TATAGAATGGATATACAACTATCGAAGAAAGGATATACAACGGATATAGAAACTTAATATTACAAACATTCAAGAGATTGCAGTTCAAATAATTGCGATTCCTAATGCGACAAAGTTTGGCGTGTTAAGTAGTTTAAACTAATTTTTTCAGAAATAAACAGTTAGATGTAAGTTTTTATCGATTATCCGTTTATTAACCTAATTGAAAATATAATCTCAAAATATTGAGTCTTTGTTAAGCTTTACGTCTTTGTGAACCTAAAAACGGTTTATTAAAAAAAAACTTAGTGAACTTTGTTTTCAATTATTTTTAGGTTTAAAGCGGACAATCATAAAAAAATTATAATACGTCAGCTTTTGACGTTACCCCATAATAGCTTTGCTCCATCATTCAGCTGATGAAACAATTTATTAATTAACTTAAAAAACAATTATTATGGGAAAATTATATGACTCATTACTTTCCGGCACCTCCGGCCGAACAGGCCGTATTGTGGTTGCCAATGTCTATGGAAACGAAATCACGAGAGTGAGACCAAAGAAAAGAACCAGCCAGCCCACAGCCAAGCAGCTGCTGATACAGAACAGGATGAAGCGCTGTGCAGAGTTTATGCAATCCTACCGGGCGTATGCCTGCAAACACTTCGGAGCGAGAAACGGGATGAAGTCCTGCTATAATCTGGCTATGACCAACCTGATGGAGAATTTTAAAATCAACTATAAGGATTCTGTAATTACACCGGATTACCCGAAGATCTTCTTTTCAAAAGGAAATTTGCTGGCTGCGCTTCCCCTGTCGGCAAAAGTTACAGGCAGCCAGATAGAGATATCCTGGCAGAATAATGCGGCAGGCGATACAGAAAGAGAAGCTGACCTGGCACAAATTCTAATAGCTGCAGAGGACGAAAACCTGACAGCCTTTGTGGAAAACGCCGCTGCCAGATATGATAGCTCTTACACTGCCAATATTCCTGTCGGGTTCCAAGGTAAGCCGTTGCATATTTGGCTAGCTTTTCGCTCGCCTGATGCTGAACAAGTATCAAATTCCCAGTATTTAGGAGCTTTTTCATAAAATAAAAACCCAGCTCTACCTGGGCCGGGTTTTATTTTGATTTCTTTTGTTTCGGGATTTTGAGTCCTTCTTCTTTTGCTTCGGAGATACCGATAGCAATTGCCTGCTTTCTGCTTGTGACCTTGTCACCAGAGCCGGATTTGAGTTTCCCTTCTTTGTACTCCTTCATCACTTTCCCGACTTTTTCCTGAGCTTTGTCAGAATATTTTTTCTCTGCCATTTTATTCTTCTGATTTCGGAATTTCTACTGCCAGTTCATAAACCTTTGTATGCATCAGGTATTTAGACCTTTCACGGGAAGTTACATTTTCTACTTCTCCTTTGTATAAAACAATAACTGCATCTTCTTTGATCAGCGGATCCGAATCGGAAAAATATTTCTCATCCGGACTTTTCTCAGTGACCTCATTTTGCCGTTCTTTCAGCTTGTCTGCAACTTCCTGAAATCCTTCATCCGAAGAATGTAATATCTTATAATCCGGACCGGCAAACGCCTTATAATACTTGTTTTCTGCAATCAGATTCTGGGAATCATCTTCCACAGGATTATCATTACCATCCAGAAATCCGACTTCCAGTAATCTTCCGTTTCTTTCTTCTGAAAATTTCCTAGCCTCACCTACAGACTTAAAGCCTGTGTATAGGTTTGTACGATCAAACTCGTATTTTGTGAGCCTTTCTACAATATTTTCCGTTTCCATAATTTATTCCGATTTAGTGATGTCTTATGCCCTTTTGATGATAATTCACCTGCTTTGATGCAAAATTCTTATTGTTAAGTTTTAGATTTAACTGGGAATCGATGTGATGATGAGCCTGAGAAAGAAGCTCAGGCGTATCAAAATGAAGCTTCTTGCCATTTTGATAAATTTCTCCCTGTGAATTTCTGTACATCTCATCTTCGCGATAGGTATTTCCATCCGGCGCAGTGAAGGTTTGTGATTTATTCTTCTTTGCCTTACTTATTAATCCTGCGGCAATCAGCAGACTTCCGCCTGCAATGACTCCTAAAGCTATTTTTATACCTGATTTCATATGTAAATATTTATTGTTTAAAGAAATTATGTAATCACCCAGATCCTCACCAATTATTGTAAAATGCTATTTTACAATATCCAAACAAAACATTTGCCAAAAATTATAAATGATTAACAATAAATAACTCTACTTTTTCAAACGAGTTTAATTTTATTGGCAGAAATTACAAAACAGGACAATTTGTCACTTATGGGTTTATATTGTTGATAATCAAAGTATAACACCCACTGGTTATGCGGTAATATTTTAATTAAAAAGTGATTTAAAACTGTTAAAACTAAATTTTTATTAAGAATTTTTTAAAAATGGTTAAACTTCGTTAAAAGTGTAACACTAATTTTTTAGTTCAGACTAATTTAGCATTAAATTTGTCTAACAAAAATCTCAAATAAGAAATGAATATTAAAATGAAGAATACATTAAAAAAACTAATGCCATTCGCATTAACAGGGGTAATTTCCGGTGCAACAGTCTTTGGAGCAAGTCATTATTTCAGTAAAGAAAATAATGGTGAAGATTTCGAATATTTTACAAAGACCTCTAAAAATTCGGCTTTTGTAGGAATGGGATCGGCTGTTGGAGATGATTTTGTTAAAGCTTCCAAAACAACAGTACCTGCTGTTGTAACCATCAAAAACTATCAGGACAGATCTGCACAGAGAATGCCGGATCAGGATATGTTCGACTTTTTCTTCGGGAACCCTTTTGGCGGCAACCAGCAGAGACAGCAACAGCAGCCGCCCAAAAACATGCCTTCTGGCTTGGGGTCTGGTGTTATTATTTCACCGGACGGTTACATCATCTCCAATAATCACGTAGTAGCCGGCGCCAATAAGCTGGAAGTGGTGCTGAGTAACAAAAAATCATACATTGCAACTCTTGTGGGAACAGATCCCAATACAGACATCTCACTTCTGAAAATCGAGGAAAAAGGATTGCCTTACCTCAACTTTGCCAACTCTGATATGGTAGAGGTTGGCCAATGGGTTTTGGCAGTAGGTAATCCGTTAGGTCTTAACTCTACGGTAACTGCAGGGATTGTTTCTGCAAAAGGAAGAAGCATCGATATTTTGAGCCAGCAGTCCAGAACACCGATTGAAAGTTTTATCCAGACGGATGCGGCCATTAACCCTGGAAACAGTGGTGGTGCATTGGTTAACGTAAATGGAGACCTGATAGGCATCAACACGGCTATCCAGTCAAAAACCGGTTATTATGAAGGTTACGGATTTGCAGTCCCTTCTAACCTGGCGAGAAAAATAGTAGAGGATATTAAGAAATTCGGTCTGGTTCAGAGAGGTTTCTTAGGAATCGGAAGTCTGGATCTGTCCAATGACATGCAGGTGGCGGCTTATAATCAGAAAAACAAATCTAACCTGAAAGTTGGCGACGGTGTTTATGTAACAGAAGTTACAGGAAAAAGCGGTGCGGAAGATGCGGGAATAAGAACTGGTGATATTGTTACAAAAATTGATGATACCAGCATCGGAAGCTTTGCAGACCTTTCATTTGCCATCGGAAGCAGAAGACCCGGAGATAAAGTGACCGTAACTTATCTTAGAAACGGTAAACCTAATACTGTAAACGTTACACTTAAAGATCAAAAAGGAGGAACATCTGCCAGAAGTAAGGATGACCTTACCGTGACTGAAAAAATCGGGTCAGAATTTGAACCGCTTAGTGACAGAGTAAAAACAGATTATGGACTGGAAAGCGGCGTACTCGCTAAGAATGTAGCGGAAGGTGGAGAAATGGACAAAATAGGTGTGGTTGATAATTTCATCGTTATGGAAATCAATGGAAAGCCTGTCAATTCTCAGAAGGATGTAGAAAAAATCCTGAGCGGCTACAAAGGAAACGTACAGGTGAAATATGTGGACAGCTACGGAAGAATCACTACTAGAGGCTTCAAAATGCCTTAATTTAATACCAAATAAATTTTTAAAAACCAATCTTGATAAGATTGGTTTTTTTTATTGATGATTTTCATAAATTTGATCTGAATTACTATATCCATGAAAAAAATAAAATGCATAATTATTGAGGATCAGGAAGTTGACCGGCTGATATTACAGCATCTTATCAAACAGCACGATGTTTTTGAGTTAGTAGCTGCAGTAAATTCTGAAGAAAGTGCAAAGCCTTTTCTTAACCAACCTATAGATCTTATTTTTCTCGATATAGACCTGCCCGAGAGGTCTGGAATAGAAATAAGAAAAGCGTATCAGAAAATTCCGGCATGTATCTTTGTAAGTTCTCATCCGGAATATGCAATTGAAACGTTTGAGCTGGACACGCTGGATTTTATCTCGAAACCACTTAAAAAGGAACGCTTTGAATACGCTGTCAATAAACTGAAGGACTTTTTCAGTATGAGAGAAAAATCAGAATTTTTTGATATTCTTACAGGATCTCAGTTTCTGAAAATAAAAGAAGGCCATGATACGGTTCAGATAAAAATCTCTGACATCATTTATCTGGAAGCGCTGAAGGATTACACAAGACTGATCACATCTCAAAAGAAACACTGCGTTCTATCTTCCATCGGACAAATACTGAAAGAAGATCATTTCTCCAATTTTGTAAGAATCCATAAAAGCTACGCCGTTCCTAAGCACCTCATTACCAGAAAAAACAGCTATGAAGTCATTATTAATGATAATGTCAATCTTCCTGTAGGACGTGCTTATAAAGATAATTTAAGCTTTTTTGATTCTTAACACTATTTTTGTCTCACCTATAGCCTGGTCACTTCTGACTTCAATTTCGCAGCCAATCGATTTGCAAAGATCCCTGATAACGTGAAGTCCCAACCCTTTTTTAATGCCGATGCTGGTATTGCCATCATATAAAGCTCTGAATTTTTCAATCGCCGCACCTCCTCCATTATCCGAAATTTCCAAAACACCGGAATCCTCATTCTCCCAGGCTTTGCAGGTAATATGCCCATCTGGCTTCCCCTGTAATACTTTAATGCTGTTACTGATAAGATTCCTGATAATCGTCCGAAGATATTCCTTGTCTGTGTAAACTGTCATACCGCCCGGATAGTCATAAGAAATCTCCGTATGATCTGCCCAGACAAATTCTTTCCTCACATCAGAAAAAATCTCTTCTATTTTATAATTTCTAAGTGATGGCTCAAAATTTTCCATCTGGCCTTTGCTCCATAACAAAAGATCTTCCATCTGTTCCAAAAGCTGTTCTGTTGCTTTAGTTGTCTTCATTTCCAGGCGATTTTTGGTTTCTTCATCCATCATTTCCGGCGCTTCTTTCTGAATGTGCAAAAAGTTAATGAGCGATATGACAGGACTTCTGAGATCGTGGTTCAGGATACCGAAAAACTGCATTTTGGTTTTGTTCGCTTTATCCAGCTCTGCATTGAGAACCAATAATTTTTGATTTACCATTTTCCTGTTACTGCTTTGGTAGAAGAGCAATCCTCCGATAGTTGCTATAGCGATCAAGCCTAAGATAAGATAGATTCTTTGCTTTTCGGAATTTCTGATGGTCAGTTCGTGAATGGTATTCTCACTGATAAGCGATTTTATTTCCTGTTGCTTGCTTTTGTTCTGGAATTTGGCTTCCGCATTGGCCAGATTTTGTTTTATAGATTCGGCAGCAAGCGAGTCATTGATCTGGCTGTATGCTTTATAATAATCATAGGCTTTTTGCCATTGTTTCCGTGCAGCATAGCTTTCTGAAAGTTTTTTATTGATCTCAGCAAAAAAGCGTTTATCGTAAATGTAGGATGTTCCTAAAGCTTTGTTCAGAACAGTGATAGCCCGACTGTAATCGCCCTGTCCGAAAAGGACTTTTCCTTTTATCGTATTAGCTTCCATCAGGATTTCCTCATCATTAGATTTGTTAGCAAATAATATAGCTTTGTCTGCATAATCATCTGCCAGCTCCAGCCTGCTTTTTTCCAGGTAGAGCTCGGCCATATTCCTGTTGGCATAGCTGATGTTCAGGAAAAGCATAGGATTATTCCACCCGATGCCATACAGCTCACCATAATATTTTTTTGCTAAATCAATGTTCCCAAGGCCGACATAAGCCTCGATATAGATATTGTAAAGAAATGCAAAGCCATCCGTTTTCTTCAGATATCGCCCCGAATAATTACAGTATTCTACCGCTTTGTCAAATTGCTTCATATCATTATAAGCATCAGCAATCTGGAGATAAGATATTCCGATATTATTGCTGGTTTCATCGTCAAGCTTTAGCTTGAGGAGATAATCTATAGCCTTTACTTTATAAATAATAAAATTTTCAAATTCGGATTTGTTAAGATAATATTCGCCGATGCTGCCCAATAATGTCGCTTTGGATTTATTATCGCGAACGGTATCAACAATCTTTTTGACATAGTTGATTAACGTTTCCCCTTTTTTATCCTGTTTTAGGGAATAGTACATATAGTTAAGCCTCATCAGCGCAAGCGTTTCCTGCTTCAGATATCTGATGCTTTGCGCCAGCCTGAGGGATTTTTCAAAATTGGCGGTGGCTTTTTCATATTGATTATTGGTGTATTCGTATCCGTAACCTTTGTAAAAATAAAATTTTGAGAGATAGCGGATATTATTTTTTGACAGGCTTATTCCTGTATCAGCTTCTTTTATGAGCAGTGCGTAATTCTCAGATTCCGTCAATGATCTGCAATAGGAATCCCAGGCTTTGACCTTATCCTCATTGGTTTTATAGGACATAAGATCAGGCCGCTTCTGAGATAGTAGAAACAAAACCGAATGCAGCAGCAGGAAAATCAAAGATTTCCTCATCAGAGTATTTTTATAAGACCACATTAAAGCTACAATTATTTTTCTTACAAATGTTATTGGTCTATTAAAATTGTCGTTTATCTATTTCATATTCACATTCATATGCCATGATTTTATCTTTGGAACAGAAAAATTAACATTATGAATAACAAATTACTAATCCGGTTTTTTATACTCTCCCTGCTTCCATTCGGAGTTATGAAAGCTCAGAAAACTATTGTACCGGCAGGAATAACCGCTACCGGAAGCGGAGGAAGTTCAGCCTACACAGTGGGACAAGTGGATTACCTGCAAAAAGGAACCAATGTGCAGGTAATGGAAGGTGTACAGCATGCTTATGAAATCATCAGTCTTGCTGTTGAAGATCTCAGCGGTAAAGAAAAGAATATACTGATCTACCCAAATCCGGTAAAAGACTTTCTTTTCATAGAGCTTAATGATAAAAATCTCCAGAATACAAGTTATGTCTTATTTGATTCCCAAGGCAGAATTGTAAAAAAAGGAAACCTGAATCAGCAAAAATCGGAACTTGATTTTTCCCTGATGCCATCATCAGTTTACATTATTCAGCTCTTTGAGAAAAATCAAAACATCAAAACATTTAAAATCATTAAAAAATAATACTTATGAAAAAAATTGTATTAATTGCAGCTTTAGCCTTGGGAACTTATATGGTTTCTGCGCAGGCACCGGAAAAAATGAGCTATCAGGCCATCATCAGGAATAATTCCGGGCAACTTTTGGCTAATCAGAACGTGGCTGTCCGGGTAAGCGTTTTACAAGGATCCGCAGGAGGAACATCTGTGTATTCGGAAAGACTAACAGGAACAACCAATGCGAACGGCCTTGTAAGCCTGGAAATAGGCTCAGGAACAGTGCTTGGCGGAACATTCAGCACTATTAACTGGGGTGGAAATTCTTATTATCTGAAAACAGAGACAGATCCTGCCGGTGGCACTAACTACACCATTTCAGGAACAAGCCAGCTCCTGAGCGTGCCTTACGCATTGTATGCAAAATCCTCCGGTGGCGGTGGCGGAAGTTTTACATTGCCTTATACCAATACGCTAACCAATGCCTCCGATCTTTTTACATTAGCCAATAATGGTGACGGCAGCTCCATAGTAGGACAAAACTCTACAACAACAGCCAGTATTTCCGCAGTGAGAGGAGAAGTTACCAATACGGCTCCAGGTGGATTCTCAACCGGAGTAAAAGGTATCAACAATGGAACCGGCGGCTTAGGAATAGGTGTTTGGGGATCACAGGCTGGATCCGGCTGGGGTGTTTATGGTATTACACCTTCAGGGATTGGTGTTTACGGTAATTCATCGGGAGCAGGTTATGGCGTTTTTGCCAACAGTACAAGTGGTACAGGACTCAATGCTACAAGTGTCAATGGCATCGCCGCATCCATTGCAATCAATAACAATTCTAATAACAACAATGCTCTTAATGCCAGCAGTGTCGGGAACGGGAATGTTATCTATGTCAGTACGACGGGAACCGGAAAAGGTGTCTTCAGTACTTCGGGAGCGGGTTTTGCAGTACACGGAGCGACCAGTTCCCAGACTTCCGCAGGTATAGTTGGTGATAATAATGGAGCAGGTGAAGCGATTGTCGGAAGAAATACCAGTGATATTGCGGGTGCTGTGGTAGGAAGAAATGATGGTGGCGGCTATGGTGTAAGAGGTTTTATCGGAACCAATACATCCGGTACAGGAGTTGGAGTTTTCGGTCAAGTTGGGATCAATGGCAGTAAAGGCCGCGCAGGAAGATTTGAAAATCTGAATGCAGATAATGACAGAAATACTTTTGAAGTAGAAACTAATGGCAATGGAAATATTCCAAATAATACTTTAGGAAATGCATCTTCTTTTTTAGTTAATAATACCAACAGTGTTGCCGCCGGAGTAAGAGGTGAAGTGAAAACGATTTTCGGAAACTTCGGTGCAGCAGGTATTTTTGGTGTTTCTTCCGGCACAGGAGGTTTTGCGGGTCTTTTTCACTCATCAAATACTTCAGGAAACGGAAACGCCTTAGTGGCTATTACAGATGGAAACGGAAATGCCATTACGGCTAATGCCGGAAAAGATGGTAATGCTGTAGAAGCCAATGTAGATGGTGCCGGAACTGCAGTATATGGCTGGGTGCCATCATTTGGAACAGGTCGTGCCGCCAGATTTGAAAATTTCAATCAAGACAATGATACCAGCGTGGTAAATGTCAAAACCATTGGAAATGGTACTGCAGGTAATTTCATAGTTGATAGAACTACAGGGACATCGCCCGCTGTAAAAGGAGAAGTTAACTCTCAATTCGCCAACTTCGGAACGGCTGGTGTTTATGGAGTATCTTCCGGAACTGGTGGGTATGCCGGATTATTTTACGCAAGTAACGCTTCCGGGAACGGACCTGCATTATTAGCTTTAACAGAAGGATCCGGAAACGGGCTTACATCCAATGCAGGAGGAAATGGAAATGGCGTAGAGGCCACAGCTGACGGAAGCGGAAGTGCCATCTATGGCTGGACACCTAATTTTGGAACCGGCAAGGCTGCAAGGTTTGCAAATTTCAATTCTGCAAATGGGCAAAATACAGTTCAGATCAATTCCAACGGAACAGGAAATACTTTATTAATCAATCATACGGGTGCTTCCGGAAATCTAATGACTCTTCAAAGTGGCAGTGTTAATGTTGCAAGGATCAATAAAGCTGGAAAAGGTTTCTTCAACGGAGGAACTCAAAATAGCGGCGCCGACATTGCCGAAGCTTTTGATGTGGAAGGTCATATCTCGCAATATGAAACAGGAGACATCCTGGTAATTTCGACCGGTTCTGACAGGACTGTAGAGAAATCTTCCGAACCTTATTCTAATCTGGTAGCAGGTGTATATGCTACAAAACCGGGCGTACTTTTGACAGAAGAAAATATTAATACTGACATTTCTGACAAAGTTCCAATGGGGGTTATTGGGGTCATCCCAACAAAGGTTTGTCTTGAAGGCGGTCCAATCAAAAGAGGAGATTTATTGGTAACTTCATCTATAGCCGGTGTCGCAATGAAAGCTGATATCGACAAGGTAAAAGTAGGACAAGTTCTTGGAAAAGCTTTGCAGTCCTATGAAGGTAAAGACATCGGTAAAATCAACGTTCTGATAAGCATCAAATAATCTTAAAATTTAATCCAATGAAAAAATTATATTTCACCATTCTAATGGTTGCAGGCACTTCTTTCGTAATGGCTCAGGAAAGCAAAACCACTGCGGAAAAACAAGAGATCCCTAAAGAAGTAATAGAAGCCAATGCAAAAGCTTACAAAGATAAAGCTGCAGAAAAAAAAGAGGAGAACATGGGTTTGGTATCCGAAGCCGGACTTAAAAAGTCAACAGCTCCGAATAAAAATTCTTCCGCTCCGTCTGGCAAAACGATTCCCGGAACTTCTGATATTTATGCAATAAAAGCAAGCATTCCCGGTAGAACTGTAAATAATAAAAAGCAAGTGGGTACAAAAAAACAAGTACAAGGTTTACCAAACACAGCGACCTTGGCTGAGATTAAGAAAACAATTCCAAAAAACTAAGTATAATAATTGAGGATAAAGGCTTATCAAAAATGGTAAGCCTTTTTATTTATTTTAAATTATTCTGAATGTAACAAACAAAATAATATTTTTGCAGTCTAATCATTCCTGTGAAATTTCTCAACTATTATATCAATACCTTTAAAGGGCTCTCCAAGGAAGCCTGGATGCTGTCCATTGTGATGCTCATCAACCGTTCCGGCTCGATGGTATTGCCGTTTTTGGGTGTTTATATGACAGACCATCTGAAGTTTTCTCTGGAAAACGCAGGAATTGTTCTAAGCTTTTATGGGATTGGTTCCGTTGTCGGTTCCTGGCTGGGCGGTTATCTGACGGATAAATTCGGGGAATATTATATCCAGACCTGGAGCCTGTTTCTCAGTGCGCCGATATTCCTCATCATTCCGTTTTTTCCGAGTGTGGAAATGATGGCTGTTTTAATTTTCCTTCAGAGTACCATCAGTGATACATTCCGACCAGCGAATTCTGTGGCGATCACCAAATATGCGAGACCGGAAAATCTAACCAAGGCATTTTCCCTGAACAGAATGGCCATCAATCTAGGGTTTTCTATTGGGCCTGCTCTGGGCGGAATCCTGTCCGGGATTTCTTATAATTTTCTTTTTGTTGTGAATTTCTGCGGCGCTATGGTTGCAGGAATTATCTATGTCATCTTTTTCCGAAAAAGAAATAAAATCTTCCGTGAGAGCAAGAAAGCAGAAACAAATAAAGTTGTGAAGAAAGCAGGAAAATCACCTTACAAAGACTATCCGTTTTTGCTTTACAGCGCTTTGTGTACCATTTTTGCAATTTGTTTTTTCCAGTTTTTCAATACGATTCCGCTGTTTTATAAAGATGTTGCAAAATTAAGTCAGAGTACGATTGGTTTTATCCTGGGGTACAGTGGATTTATCATCGTATTACTGGAAATGCCTTTGGTAAGCATTGCCGAAAGGACTTTGAAGATTCCTCAGATTTTATTGGCCGGCGTTTTATTGGCCGGATTATCATACTTGATGCTGATATTTGGAAGTAATATTCCGTGGCTGATTCTATCAATGACGATTCTTTGTATTGCGGAGATCTGGGCGCTTCCGTTTATGTCAACCGTGACGGCACTACGTTCCGAAAACGGGAACAAAGGTGCTTATATGGGCGTGAACGGGATTGCATTTTCTTTTTCATTTATCATCACACCCTTTTTAGGAACTTATGTGGTGAGCCGATTCGGGTTTGATAGTTTGTGGTATGGTTCTTTTGCGGTTCTGGCCTTGACAGCTGTTCTTCTTTATATCGTTGTCAAAAGAATGCTTCCGAGCAGATAAGTGATTTTTTAGTTTTTTTTCGATTGGAATATTATTAACAGGCCGCTCCTACGGAGCTTGGCAGGCCTTCCCATATGGAATCTATTAACAGGTTGCTCCTACGGAGCTGATTCGAAGACTTTGTCAACTATAGTTGTAAGAATATTGTTTGCAGTAATGAGAATATAACTTAAAGGAACAAGAATACTCTTTGAAGTAAGGAGAATATAACTTAAAGTTGGAAGAATATTGTTCAAAGTAATGAGAATATATCTTACAGGAGCAAGAATATAAATTAAAGTTGTAAGAATATTGTCTACAGTAACAAGAATATTGTTTACAGTAATGAGAATATAACTTTGGGACGTAAGAATATCAAATTAGGTCTTCTTTTCTATTTGAATGGCTTAAAAGATTGCTTCACTTGGAACGCAATTACAGTTTGACTTCATTAAGAAAAACAGCCTGGATTGACTACGTCGCACCACTTCGTTAGGTTTCCTGCGGAATGACAAAGCTACTAGATTGGTTTTCTCTTGTTTGGATGACCAATACCCTAGCCCCGATTGCAGCGGCATCCTTTTTTATCATTGCGGGGGAAAGGTTCCAGGGATTGCTTCACTGTGTTCGCAATGACAAAAAAGATATAGCGGAAAGCGGGATCAAGCTCCTAAAAACAATAATCTATGATTTTGAGTTCCTCATAATTAATTCCCTCACAAAACAATAAAAAAACTATTTTTGTTCCATTCAAATCTGAACAATGAATCCGGGAACCGTTTTATTATTATTTGTTTTTGCCTACTTTATCGGGCTTTTGGTCATCTCTTATTTTACAAGCCGGAACTCCGACAACCAGTCTTTTTTCATCGGCAACAAGAAAAGTAAATGGTGGCTGGTGGCGTTTGGGATGATCGGGACGTCGCTATCGGGTGTGACTTTTATCTCGGTTCCGGGAACGGTCGGGAAGTTTTTGGGAGGCGAAAATCCCTACGGCGGTTTCGAATACTATATGATGGTGATCGGTTTTTTTATCGGTTACTTCATTGTTGCGGGCATTCTGCTTCCGCTCTATTACCGGATGAATCTGACCTCGATCTATACCTATCTGGGGAAACGTTTCAACGTGGAGGCGCATAAGATCGGGTCTGTATTTTTCATTATTTCGAGAGCGATCGGTGCGACGGCGCGGTTGTATCTGGTGGTGAATATTCTTCAGATCTTCCTTTTGGAAGCGCTTGGCGTTCCGTTTTGGGTAACGGCTTTTGTCCTGCTTCTGATGATTCTGCTCTACACATTCGAAGGCGGTGTGAAGACGATTGTAATTACGGATACTTTGCAGACGTCTTTTATGATTATCAGTCTTTTTGCGTGCATTGTTTATATTTTATCGAATCTTAATCTGTCTTTTGGAGAAGCGTTCACGATTCTGGAGCAGAAGCAGTACACGCATTTTATCAATACGGACATTAATTCCAAAACATTTTTCCTGAAAACGATTCTGGGCGGGATGTTCATTACGATCGCGATGACGGGTCTGGACCAGGAAATGATGCAGAAAAATATCTCGGTTGATAACCTGAAAAACTCGAAAAAGAATATGCTGACGTTTGCCGGAACGCTGCTTTTTGTGAATCTGGCGTTCCTGTTTTTGGGCGGTCTGCTTTATCTTTTTGCGATGCAGCACGGTGCGGATTACGGACAAATCTCGACGATGGTGGATGGAAAAGAAGTGGTTACGAATACTTTTGGATTCAAGGATTCTGCCGGTCAAATCAAAAATATAATGGGTGACGATCTATTCCCTGCTTTGTCTCTGAATCATTTCCCAATGGCGCTTTCTGTGATCTTCATCATTGGTTTGATTTCGGCGCTGTTTCCTTCTGCTGACGGTGCTCTGACGGCGGTGACGAGTTCTTATTGTGTCGATTTACTAAACCTGAACGAAGACCAGAAAAAAACGGAGAAACAGAAGAAACGTTTGAGAATGAAAGTTCATTTAACCTTCACGGTGATTTTCTTTGTCCTGATAATGGTTTTCAAAGCCTTGAATGATAAGTCAATTGTTTACCTGATCATGGAAATTGCGGGTTATACCTACGGGCCGCTGTTAGGATTATTTGCTTTTGGGATTTTGACGAAATATCAAATCACGAAGAAATATTCGATTTTGGCGGTGACGATTTTGGCTCCCATTGCGACTTACCTGGTTAATTATCTGGTAACAAATAATACAGATTATAGAATTGGTGTGGAGCTGATTATTCTGAATGGGTTTTTGACTTTTGTTGGGTTGTGGATGGTGAAGGCCAGAACTTTGAAATTAGCCTGATGAAAACCCACACCACCAATTACACCAACACATTGATAGAAATCGCAGAAGATTCTCCGGTTTCTGTATCGGTGATTCCGGTGGTGAAAAATGATAAAAAGACGATTGCCCATTATCAATACGAGAAACTTTCCAAACATCCTCTGAAATATACTTCCGACGAATTGCTGTTCGAAATCTTTGCCGAACGCAACGATATTTCGCCTTCAGAATTGGAGGAAGAGAAACAGAAGTTTTTCTCCAAAGGTCAGGCTTGTTTGCGCACGTCGCCCTTGGCCAAGAAGAATGGGTTTGGGATTTTTCATAATCAGGATTCTAAAGTCAAATTGATTCCTGTTGAGTCGGAGGAATATCAACAGTTATTGAAAGATGATACTGTTTCGAAAGTGAAGGCGATGAAGTCTAAGAAGTAATTTTGGAAACACTTAAGTTACTTGAGAATTTTATCTAATTGAAAATTAAGTTCACTTGAGATTAAAAATCGAAGATTTTCGACTTGCGTGTTCTAAGGTTTACTTAATATCTTCAAATCTGATAAATCTTAAGTGTTTAAAAAATGAGTTGCAATTTTAAAATCCATTCTAATAGCGAAATCTCGCAATTGTTCCTGAAAAATCATTGTTCTGATTTTCATTCAGCTTCAGAATTTGTCCGAAACTTACCTTACCGCAGAAACCTCAATAAAGATAATCTCAATACAGTTTTCATTGATGAATGCGGAACCTGCAGCACAAAGCACGCTCTTCTGAAAACATTGGCAGAAGACAATAATCAGCCGGATTTTAAACTGATCCTTGGAATCTTCCGAATGAATGGAAACAATACGCCAAAGATTAAACCGGTTTTAGAAGCGTATAATGTTGATTGCATTCCGGAAGCGCATAATTATCTGAAATTCAACAATCAGATTCTGGATTTCACAAAAAAGCATTCGTCAGAGATTGATTTTATTGATGATCTTCTGGAAGAAACAGAAATACAGCCTCATCAAATCAGCCAATTCAAAATCGAATTTCATAAAAACTATCTGCGGAAATGGCTCGCGGAAAATCCTCGAATCCAATATCCGCTGGAAGAACTATGGAAAATCCGGGAACAATGTATTGAAGCCTTGAGTTAGATTCTATGAATCATGCGTAATGGATTAATCAATCTGCAAGGCATCATTATTGTTGCAGAAAAGCTTTATTATTGCTCTATGAAAAAGTTTTTCACGCTCTCATTCCTAATTATTTCAGCTCTTTTACTAAGTCAGGAAAAACGTCCGGTTCTGGATATTATGCTGACGAATTATGATTATCCTTATGACGTTCATTTTCTGAATTTCAAAAGCCAGAACCAGGATCTGAAAATGGCTTATATGGACATCCAACCAGAAAAACCTAACAGGAAAACGGTTGTTCTGCTTCACGGGAAAAACTTCAATGGTGCTTACTGGAAAACCACGATTCAGGCTCTGACCAAAGAAGGTTATCGGGTAATTGTTCCAGACCAAATCGGATTTGGTAAATCATCAAAGCCAATGGAATATCAGTTCACCTTCCAGCAATTGGCTCAAAATACGAAGGCTGTTTTGGATGAATTGAAAATCGATAAAATCTATCTCCTCGGACATTCGATGGGCGGAATGCTGGCGACAAGATTTGCTTTGATGTATCCTGAAACCGTTGAAAAATTAATCCTGGAAAATCCAATCGGGCTGGAAGACTGGAAGCTGGTAGCGCCTTACACTTCTATCGATAAAAATTACGAAACCGAACTGAAAGCCGATTACGAATCCACCAAAAAATATCAAAACGGATTTTATTACGACAACAAATGGAAACCCGAATATGACGAATGGGTTTATCTTTTAACGGGCTGGACCAAATCGCCGGATTATCCAAAAGTCGCACTTGTGAATGCCAAAACTTCGGATATGATCTTCACGCAACCTGTGGCTTATGAATTTCAAAACCTGAATGTTCCCACGCTTATAATCATCGGAACAAGAGACAGAACAGCGATTGGAAAAGCCAGCGTGAAGGATAAAAAAGTGGCTGAATCAATGGGACGATATGACTTACTTGGCAAAGCGACTCAACAAAAAATAAAAGGTTCAACATTGGTAGAAATAGAGAATGTCGGGCATCTGCCGCATATCGAAGTTTTTGACCAATTCATCCAACCTCTCAAAGAATTTCTAAAATAATGAGCGACATTTCTTTAAACTCAAAATCTCAACTTTCCAAATCACAGGTTCTCGGAATGGCTGTCGTAGCCGGGATCTGTGTTTCCAATATCTATTATGCACAGCCGATTCTGCATCAGATTGCAGAGACATTCGGAATTTCTGAAAGTAAAATGGGCATTATGGTTGGGCTGGGACAAGTCGGTTATGGTGCAGGATTATTGACCTTGGTTCCACTCGGCGATAAAGTCAACCGCAAAAAACTGATCCTGATTTTACTGGCCATATTATTCTGTATTCTAGCAGGAATAGGAATCGTTTCCAATTACTATTTCATTTTTTTATTCAGTTTATTATTAGGTTTGACTGCTGTTGCAGCACAGGTTATCTTACCAATGGCTGCCGAATTATCGGGCAATGAAAAAGGAAAAAACGTCGGGATTATCTTCACCGGAATTTTGGTCGGTATCTTGATGGCGAGGGTTTTCAGCGGTTATATTTCCGAATGGAGCAACTGGAAAATGGTGTATTATATTTCCGCAGGATTCACGATTTTGTCTTTGGCTTTCGTTTATTTCAAATTACCGAGCGTCAAACCAAGCTTCAGTGATTCTTATCTTAAATTGATTTCATCCTCATTTTATCAGTTAAAACGATTTCCACAACTTAGATTATATGCAGTAATGGGAGGCATTGCATTCTCGATATTCTGCTCATTCTGGACCACATTGACTTTTTTACTGGTAGAAAAGCCTTACAATTATAGTTCTGATACCATCGGACTTTTCGGAATGCTGGGCATTGCGGGAGCTCTGGTTGCACCAATGATCGGAAAAGCAAGTGATAAAGGTGGTTCGAGCAAAACGCAGCTGATTGCAAGCATTGTATTATTGTTTGGCTCCGCGGTCATTTTTCTGTTTCCCACCTACTTAATGTCAATTATCCTAGCCGTGATTTGCATTGATGTTGGTGTTCAGTCGATACAGGTGACGAATGTGGCACTGATTTACAGATTAGACCAAAAAGCAAACAGCCGAATCAACACAATTTATATGACTTCTTATTTCGCAGGCGGCGCTATCGGTACCTTTATTGGACTGAAGTGCTGGGAACTCGGCGGCTGGTATTATGTCGGAATGCAGTTGGTCATTTTCAGTTTATTCGTATTTTTGATGAACGTAATCAAGACTATAAAATCCAATAAATAAAATTATGAAAATTACATTGACATTATTAGCAGTGATCCTTGGTTTACAAGCCGGATTTGCTCAAAAATTAAAGTCTGTTTCTTACAAAGACGGTGAACAAAAATTATTGGGAATGGTAACCTCCAATGCCGGGAAAAAACTTCCCGGAGTTCTGATTTTACCTGCTTGGAAAGGTATCGACAATGAAGCAAAAAATGCTGCATTGGAACTGGAAAAACAAGGTTACATTGCTTTCTTAGCAGATATCTATGGCGAAGGCAATCTTCCTGCTGGTAATGAAAATGCAGCCAGACTTGCCAATACCTATAAAAAAGATTTTGCTCTGTATCAAAAAAGAATTGCTCTGGCCTTGGAAGAACTGAAAAAATCCGGTGCCATTTCCGATAAAATTGCAGTAATCGGCTATTGTTTCGGCGGAACCGGCGCTTTGGAAGCTGCGAGAGGTAATTTACCCGTTGTTGGGGTTGTATCTATACACGGTGGATTAGCAAAAGATTCTGAAAGACCTAATAATTCCATCAGTACAAAAATCCTGGTTGAACATCCGGCGAATGATACAAGCGTGAGACCTGAGCATTATCAATCATTAGTGAAGGAAATGAATGATGGTAAAGCAGACTGGCAAATCATTACTTATGCCAACACCACACACACTTTCACCAACCCGGAAGCGCCGGATTACAACGAAGTTATGGCAAAACGGGCGTGGAATCATACGTTAATGTTCCTGAAAGAAATTCTGAAATAAATAAACTTAGACACCAAAAAAGACAGCTTTTTAGCTGTCTTTTTTTATTTTTTGATGAGCAAAGAAACAATGTCCTGAATAACTTTTTGCGAAACGAAATGCATAAAATCTAGTCTTTCCAAGTGCGGAAGAAATAACTTTGAGGTTACTTCCTCATCTCCTATTCTGATCGTATAAAAAACGGTTCCCACATCTTTTCCGTCTTCGCCTTTTGAAGGACCGGCAACGCCTGTGGTTGAAACCGAAATATCTGTTTTGAATAAGTTCTGACAGCCTATCGCCATTTCAGTAGCGACCTGCTCGCTCACAACGGTAAATTCTTCAACCGTATTCGGATTGACTTTCAAAAGGTCTATTTTCTTTTGCGTGGCATAGGTCACAACGCTTCCCAGGAAATAACCGGAACTGCCGGAAACCGATGTAATCAGATGAGCCAATTCGCCGCCTGTACAGCTTTCCGCAACGGAGATTGTCAGTTTTTTATCTATTAATATTTCGCCGAGAATTTTCTCAATTTTATCTTCCTGAGTCGCGATGATATTTTCTCCGATTAAAGGAAATAATTTTGTGATTTCGTTTTCTAGTTCTGCATTCAGTAATTCCTGAGAAGTTCCGGAAGCTGTCAATCTCAATTTAACTCTTGTTCCAACTGGCAGATAGGATAAACTGATGTGTTTTGGTAAAGCCAGTTCCCATTCTTCAATCGTTTCTGACAAAATACTTTCCGGAATATCAACCACAGAAACAATTCTGGTCACGATATGGTCAAGCGATAATTTTTCTTTCAGAAAAGGAATGATTTGGTCTTTCACCAAAGGTTTCACTTCGTACGGAACACCCGGCAAACTGAAACAATACGTTCCATTTTTCTCTAAAATCATACAAGGCGCAGTCCCGAAATAGTTGAGAAAAATCTTTGCTTTGGACAGAACCATTGCCTGGTCTTTGTTATGTTCCAATATCCAGAGTCGGTTTCTTTTTTCGAGGTAAACCCGCAGATGTTCATAGATCTGGTCAGAGAAGATCATTTCATCCTCAAAGAAATTGACGTAGGCTTTTTTGGTGATATCATCTTTCGTTGGACCTAATCCGCCGGTGGTGAAAACCACATCTGCCATTTCAAATGCTTTTCCTAAAGCGGAAACAATCGCTTGTTCCTCATCAGGAATCGTGAAAATTGAAAGAACCTTAATTCCGATTTCTTTGAGCTGCGTTGCTATAAAATTGGAATTGGTGTCCACGGTATTTCCCGAAAGGATTTCGTCGCCAATAGTAATCAGAACTGCTGTTTTCATAGAGACAAATTTCGGGAATAATTCTATTACTTAAGTCAAAATAAAAAGTTTTTGTTAACCCACAAAAGTCACGAAAGGTTTTATCCGCCTTCACTTTCTTTTGTTTCTTTTGTGGTTAAGAATTAATTATCTTTGATTAAAATTGAGGAATGAAATCATCTTTCTGGAATAACTACAGCAACATACTTCTGCTTCTCATCGGGATTTTCATTGGGAGTCTTGTCGGGATTTTCGCACCTGATTTTGTGATCTACCTGAAACCCGTTGGCGATATTTTTCTCAATCTCCTTTTTGTTACGGTAATTCCGTTGGTATTTTTTGCGATAGTTTTCGCCATTTCCGGGATTGAGCAACAAAATCAACTGGGTAAAATTATCGGAACAATGGTTTTGACTTTCCTGAGTTTCATTCTGATCTCCGCTACATTTTGCATTATAATGGTTTACGTTTTCCCCACCGAAACGCCTAAAAACATTAGCGAAACCATTGCAGAAAATATTCAGAATAATGTTAGCATCAACGACCAGATTGTCGGTTTCTTCACCGTCAACGAGTTTTATCATTTATTTTCGAGACAGAATATGCTTGCGTTATTGGTATTTTCTTTTTTAGTCGGGATCTCTATCAGAAAATCTCGCGAAACGGGAAAAGCATTCCAAAACTTCATCCTTTCCGGCAACGAAGTAATGAAACAGCTTTTATTATTAATCATGAAAGTAGCCCCGATTGGATTAGGCGCTTATTTCGCCTACCAAGTCGGAACCATCGGACCTCAGCTATTTGGATTTTACGCCAAACCTTTGGGACTGTATTATATTACGGGAACGATTTATTTCATCATATTTTTCAGTCTTTATGCTTTCATCTGGAAATCAGGAAATGGCGTAAAAGCATTTTGGAAGGAAAGCCTTTTGCCAACTGCAACAGCCATCAGCACTTGCAGCAGTCTGGCCACAATGCCCGTTGCTATAGAGGCTGCCAAGCGAATGGGCGTTCCTCCATCAATTGCCAATGTGGTGATCCCAATTGGAACCACGATTCACAAAAACGGCTCCTCCATTTCTTCAATTATCAAGATTTATGTCGCTTTCCAACTACTCGGCTGGAACTTCTTTGAACCGATAAACCTCATAATTGCTCTGGGAATCACGGTTTTCGTAAGTGCCGTTGCCGGCGGAATCCCGAATGGCGGTTATATCGGCGAGATGCTGATGATCTCAGTTTACAAAATACCAACTGATGTGGTTCCGGCGGTTATCATTATCGGGACTCTGGTAGATCCTTTGGCAACGGTTCTTAATTCCGTGGGGAACATTCTGGCTTCTATGATTGTCTCGAAGTTTGTGAAAGCCTAAGCAGTATAGATTTTTTGAAGGCATTTCCCGCTATCTACTATATCTTTTTTCCTCCGAACAAAACCTCACAGGTTTTTAAAACCTGTGAGGTTTCTTAAAACTACTCACTCCGTTTCACCGGTTCCAGATTCTGCAATTCTTCCGGTGTAAATAATCTGTAATGAACTTTGAAGGTTTTGCCTAAAGGCGTTTCCAGAGAAAATCCGCCAGGTCCCCAGCCGTCCAGAACATCCAATGTAAAGTGGGAATATTGCCAATATTCGAAGAGGTCGCGGTCTATCCAGAACTCGTGACCGTTGATGGTGCCGATCATCGCGTCATTCATCCTTGGAAAATAGCCGTTTTTCTCAAAACATTGCGGCTGGGTTCCCTCACAGCAGCCCCCGGCCTGGTAAAACATCAGCCCGCCGTGTTTTTTCTCCAGTTCCCAGATGACTTCCAGCGCTTTTTCCGTAACGGAAAGTCTTGAGACTTTGTCTTTGGTTTCCATATTTTTTCTATTTTTCTTAATTATTAATTTGAACGCAAAGCGCAACTTAATTTTCTATTAAACTGTTTCAAGTCGCAAAAACCGAAGATTTATTATATCCCAAGGCTCTATACTTTGCGACTTAAAAACATCAATAAGTTAACCATTTCTGCACCTTTGCGATTATAAAAACATTACTTTTAAAATTAATTAAAAACCCGGCAAACATTTGCCGGGCCTGAAAACACAAATTACAATAAACTAACTTTATCCGGCAATGTCCAGAACGATACGTCCATCGATCTGACCTGCCTTCATCTTGTCAAATACCTCATTGATATCTTCCAGCTTTGCAGAGGTTACGGTTGCTTTCACCAAACCTTCGTTTGCAAAATCAAGTGCTTCCTGAAGGTCTTTTCTGGTTCCTACAATAGAACCTCTAACGGTAATCCTTTTAAGAACCGTATCAAAAATCGGTAACGGGAAAGAACCTGGCGGAAGGCCATTGAGTGCAATAGTTCCTTTTCTTCTCAGAACATCGATCCCTTGCTTAAAAGCAATCGGAGAGACAGCGGTAATCAAGGCACCGTGCATCCCTCCGACTTCTTTGTGAAGATATTCTCCCGGGTCGGTTTCTTTGGCATTCACCACCAGGTCTGCACCTAGTTTTTTGGCCAGTTGCAATTTATCATCTGCTACATCAATTGCCGCAACATGCATTCCCATTGCTTTTGCATACTGCACCGCCACGTGTCCCAATCCGCCGATTCCGGAAATGGCCACCCATTCGCCCGGTTTTGTTTCAGTTTCTTTCAGACCTTTATAAACTGTAACACCGGCACAAAGAATAGGCGCAATCTCAAGGAAGTTTACATTATCCTTTAGATGTCCTACATATCTGGAATCTGCAATCACATATTCCGCGAAGCCGCCATCTACGCTATAACCGCCGTTTTTCTGCGCTTCACACAATGTTTCCCATCCCGTGATACAATAATCGCAGCATCCACACGCCGAATACAACCACGGAACGCCAACTGCATCGCCCTCTTTCACCATCGCTTCCGGGCCGCAAGCTACCACAATCCCTACACCTTCGTGGCCTGGAATCAGAGGCATTTTTGGCTTTGCCGGCCAGTCACCGTCTACAGCGTGTAAATCGGTGTGGCAAACACCACAGGCCATTACTTTTACTAATACTTCATAACGTCCGGGTTCTCTTACCGGAACTTCCATAATTTTCAATGGCTCGCCGTATCCTTGTACCACTGCCGCTTTCATTGTTTTTGGAATCATAGTTCAAATTTTTATTAATTTATTAACAGGTCGCTCCTACGGAGCTCTGGTCTTTTCTGCCAATGACATAGCATGGCTCAGGAAGACGCCACTGCGTGAGGGATTGGAAGGGTTGCGAGGAACGAGCAAGTGCGGAATGAAATGCAGCACCGGATCCGCCAAAGGCGGAGCAGCCCTGGAAAGCCCGACCGTAGCCTCGGACTTAGCCAAGGCGACGGGCACGCCCTTAAAAACACAACTATTTTATTATAATTTCTCGCAGATTAAGCAAATTGTGCAGATTCTATGCGACATTCATTTGCTAAAACTGTAAAATCTGCGAGAGAAATAATATTTTAATCTTATCAGAAGAATCCTAATTTGTTTTTGTTGTAGGATATCAACATATTTTTGGTTTGGCGGTAATGGTCGAGCATCATTTTGTGATTTTCTCTTCCTACCCCGGACTGCTTGTAACCTCCGAAAGGTGCACCGGCAGGATAAGAATGATACTGATTCACCCAAACTCTACCCGCCTGAATGTTTCTCGGAATATTGTATAACTGATGCGCATCCCTCGTCCAGACGCCTGCTCCAAGACCGTAAATGGTATCATTGGCAATTTCTAAAGCTTCTGCCTCATCTTTGAACGTTGTGAACGCTAACACAGGCCCGAAAATCTCTTCCTGGAAGATTCTCATCCGGTTATTGCCTTTGAAAATGGTCGGCTTGATGTAATAACCACCTTCCAGACCGTCGATGTGATTGGCTTCTCCGCCCGTCAGTACTTCTGCGCCTTCTTCTTTTCCCAATTTGAGGTAACCTTCGATCTTGTCTTTTTGGATTTTAGATGCCTGAGCGCCCATCATCACGGTTTTGTCTAAAGGATTTCCAACTTTGATGGCCTCGGTTCTTTCGATTACTTTTGCGATGAAAGCATCTGCAATATCTTCCTGAACCAATAATCTTGACGGGCAGGTACAAATCTCTCCTTGATTCAATGCGAAAAGAACCGCACCTTCGATGGCTTTATCCAAGAATTCGTCATCTGCATCCATTACGGAATTGAAGAAAATGTTAGGTGATTTGCCACCCAATTCCAAAGTTACCGGAATGATATTTTCTGTTGCATATTGCATGACCAGACGGCCTGTTGCTGTAGAACCGGTGAAAGCCGCCTTGCTGACTTTTGGGTTAGTTACCAAAGCTCTTCCTAATTCTGCCCCGAAACCGTTTACGATATTAACAACCCCTGCCGGAAGCAAATCGCCAATCAGTTCCATCAGAACCATAATTGAGATTGGTGTGCTTTCCGCCGGTTTCAGAACGACGCAGTTACCTGCAGCTAAAGCCGGCGCCAGTTTCCAGACTGCCATCAGGATTGGGAAATTCCAAGGGATGATTTGTGCAATTACTCCAAGCGGTTCGTGAACGATCAATGAAACGGTGTCTTTGTCCAGCTCGTTATGCGAACCTTCCTCTGCTCTTATTACAGAAGCGAAGTATCTGAAATGGTCAATCGCTAAAGGAATATCCGCCGCCAAAGTTTCTCTCACAGCTTTTCCGTTATCAATCGTTTCTACCGTTGCAATGTATTCCAGATTTTCCTCAATTCTGTCTGCGATTTTGTTCAGAATAATGCCGCGTTCTGTTGGAGATGTGTCTTTCCAGGTTTTGAAAGCTTCTGAAGCCGCGTTAACAGCATTTTCCAAATCTTCTTTGTTAGAATGTGCTGCCTGCGTGAAAACTTTTCCATTAATAGGAGAAACTACGTCAAAATATTGTCCGCCAGCGGATGGTACAAATTTTCCACCGATGTAATTATCATACTTAGCTTTGAACTCCGGCCAGGCTAAAGTAGTCGAATTTTGTTTTTCTACTGTTGTGCTCATAATAATATTGTTTTATTAATAATCAGTTAACATTTGATTAAGGCTAAGTTAATTCCATAATAAACAGATAAGATAGCACAATGCTCCAAAAAAATAGGACAATTCTCTTTTTATGATTCTTTAGAATTTGTTGTGAAAAATTTATATCATTTGTATTTTTAATTTTATTATATTTGATAAACAAGATGTTATAAAAATCTTGAGCAATGCATTCTAATCATTTTCAGCTTCACAAACCTAATCTGACACAGGAAAATAAACTGAACACTCTGGTGGAAAACCAAACGAAATTCAGTTTAAATAATTGTGAATTCAGTATCTATGAGACGCACCAGAGTGCATATGATGTGAAATTGCACTTTGAGCATCTGGCGTTCACAGGAATGCTGAGAGGAAAAAAATGGATGAAGCTTCAGGATAAGACCAACTACTTCGAATATCTGCCCGGCGAAAGCGTTCTGGTAGCGCCCGGAGAAACGATGGTCATTGATTTCCCGGATGCTGATGAACAAGCCTCGCAATGCATTTCACTGACTCTGAATCCGGAATTTGTTCAGCAATCTCTTGATCATCTTAACTTCAATGCTACAAAAGTGGATGATTCTTCCCAATGGAATATTTCGCTGGAAGAATTTTATTTGCTTAATAATAAATCGCTTGCTTCGGCCACTAATAATATTATGAGAATTGCGATGGATGATAATTCTTACAAAGATGTGATTGCAGATTTTGCTTTGAAAGAACTCCTGATAAGGCTAATGCAAACCCAGGCAAGAAATTTGGTTGAGAAAAACACACTTAAGAATAAATCCAGAATTGGCTTTGTCGCAGACTACATCCGGAAAAATCTTCATCAGAAATTATCCGTTGATGCGATTGCAAAAATGGCTTATGTGAGTAAATCCAATTTTTTCAAGATGTTCAAAGAAGAATTGGGGCTTACGCCTAATGAATTTATCATTCAGGAAAGAATTAAAAAAGCGAAAGAATTGTTGATTCGTAATAATTCGGTGAGTGAAGCGGCTTTCAGCACCGGTTTTTCGGATACTAATTATTTCATCCGGGTGTTCAAGCAAATGGAAGGTGTAACGCCTAAAATTTTCCAGAGTAAAAAGTTATTTTAAATTAAATAGTTAGTTATAGATTTTTTCAAAGTGAAAACGAGCAGAATATCTGCTCGTTTTCGATTTTTTATTTCTGGTAAGAATAGTATCTTGCGCCTTTCAGAACAGGACTTTCTTTTTCAACTCTTATCAGTCCGAATCCTTTATAATCCGGATTAACGGAAGACTCTAACTGTTTACGGTGTAATTTTTCGTAAGTTTCGAAATCAATTGCAAGCCTGCTTTTCAGATTTTCGAAAAGATTCCATTTTTCTACGATTGATTGCCATTCGGAAGAAACTTTTCCAACAAAAACTTTAGACTTAGAACCACTTCCATAAGCCAGAAAACCGATTTCTTTGTCCGTTAAATCTTCACTTTCGTTAAACGAAGTTTGTAGTGCAGACAACAACGCCATAAAAATAGAAGCGGTGTACATATTGCCGATTTCGGAAGAAGCTCTTTGCGATTTCTCAATTTTTTCATTGATGAATTGGATGTAATCTTCGGATTTTGCGATGGCTTTTTGTTTCTCGGCATCAGAAAAATCAAGGTGATTTTCTAAACTATAAATCTCGGTAAACACTCTTTTCCCGTGAAATGCGTAAGGCAAATGGAAAATCAGATACCTCCAGTCTTCATAAGGCCTCACCGTGAAAGTCTGTTCTTTATAATGCTGATAAGCTTCCCGAATTCTGTCCTGGTAACATTGATTGGAATACTGACCATCGAATACAGGTTCGTCTGTAAATACTTCAATTTTGTCCGGGTAATTTTCCGGTGCAGCATTTAATTCCGATTTAGAATGATGACGTCTCGGTTTGAAAAAATCAAAAACGCTTTCCGTAGCCACACCCCAGTTGTTATCAATCTCTATCAATCTTGGATTGGCAGAAACCAAAAGCGCCACTGCTCCTCCACCCTGTGTATATTCTCCGGAAGATGCCAGCTCATATTTTGCATAGTCGCTCGCAATGACAATTGCTTTTTTCAAAGGATTTGCCCTTACAAAATCCAGTGAATTATGAAGTGCATCCACAGCTCCAACGCAGGCGAAAGTCATGTCCACCACATCGCAGTTTTTGAAACTTCTTTCCCCAAATTCGTCACTCAGCAATTCTTCCACCATCTGAACGGCGTAAGTTGCGGTTGGTTTTGCAGCGTCCAAAGCACTTTCTGTTCCCAGATAAACTCTTGAGATTTCTTTCGGATTGATGTTATAATCTTGAATCAATTTTAGTAAAGCTTCCGCAGCAAAAGTCGCTGCATCCTCGTGTACATCGGGCAAAGCCATTTTATGCAATCCCAAACCTTTCTCCAATTTTGCCGGTTCTATTCCTCTCTTCTCCGCAAGGTCTTTGATTTCTAAATATAAAGAAGGCACATAAAAACTGGCCGCATCCACTCCAAATTTCGTCATCTTAAAAATTTTAAGACACGAATTTAGAAAATCTTGAGTAAAATGCCTAAATATAAAGCAGGTTTATTATCTTGCGAATCATTTTTCTTCGGGATGTATCAATTGCTCAAAAACTTTGTCAAAAATATTCTGCCTCAAAAATTCTTATTTGAGAATGAAGTTACCTTTCGCTCAGTGCTTTATCCGCTTTACAAGGGTAATCAGCATCAATGCAACATCTGCGGCAAAAAGCTTAAGAAATTCGTTCTGGTAGAAAATGGAAACCACATTTGTCCCATTTGCGGAAGCTTACCCAGAACGAGAAGGCTATGGAACATACTTAATGAAAACTATCTGAAGCCGGAGATTAAGATCTTAGATTTTTCGCCTTCACGAGCGATTTACAGAAACCTGAAAAGCAATAAGAGCATCACTTATTTTTCTACTGATTTCGAGAATGAATTTTTAGCTGATTATCGATTCGACATTACCAATATTGATTCAGAATCTGATAATTTTGACCTGATTATCTGTTATCATATCCTGGAACATATTGAAAACGATCAGAAAGCGATGAATGAGCTGTTCCGGGTTTTAAAAAATAATGGAACCTGCCTTATCCAGACGCCATTCAAAGACGGCGAAATCTATGAAGATTTTTCCATCATAAGCAAAGAAGATAGATTAAAACATTTCGGTCAGGATGATCACGTTCGCATTTATTCTGTTGATGGTTTGAAAAAAAGATTGGAAAATAGCGGATTTTCAGTTGAAGTTAAAATTTTTTCCAAAGATGATTACTTTGGATTTTCCGAAAACGAAACGATTTTATTCTGCACAAAAAACTAACATCGTGAAACCGAAAAACCTCGCTGTCATGTAACAAACGAGGCCTTCTTCATATCAAACAATTTTAGACTCTATTTTTTAGAGGCAACTTTCATCGTGCTGGGAAATATCCAAGCCAAGATTTTCCGAATCTTCCGCAACTCTTAACGGAATAATCATATCCGTCAGTTTATAAAGGACAATACTTCCTAAAAAGGTAAATGCCGAAACCAGAACCAAAGCCATCATATGATGGGCAAACACTTCAAATCCACCATGAAGCAAACTTGCGTTTTCACCTTGAGCTAAAATTGCTGTCAGAATCATTCCCATAATTCCGCCAACGCCGTGGCAGGCAAACACATCCAGTGTATCATCCACTTTTTTCAGTCTTTTCCAGTTGCACATCAGATTGGAAACGATTGCTGAAATAAATCCGATAAAAATTGCGTGCGGAATGGTCACAAAACCGGCAGCCGGCGTAATGGCAACCAAACCGACAACCGCTCCGATACATGCGCCTAAAGCAGAAACTTTTCTTCCGTTCATCCGGTCAAAGAAAATCCACGTCAGCATAGCTGTTGCAGAAGCTACTGTTGTAGTTCCAAAAGCCATTGCCGCCGTTGCATTAGCAGACAAAGCCGAACCGGCATTAAACCCAAACCAGCCAAACCAAAGCATTCCTGTGCCAAGAATCACAAAAGGGATATTGGATGGTTCGTGATGTGGATTTTTCCGTTTGCCAATCATCATTGCCCCAGCCAAAGCAGCAAACCCCGCACTCATGTGCACAACCGTTCCGCCAGCAAAATCCTTGACCCCGAAATATTTATTGAGCAGGCCGTCCGGATGCCAAACCATATGACAAAGGGGTGTGTAGATCACCAAACTGAATAAAACCATAAACAGCAAATAAGATATAAACCTTACTCTTTCGGCAAAAGAACCCGTGATCAAAGCTGGCGTAATTACCGCAAATTTCATCTGAAATAAAGCAAACAATATAAAAGGAATTGTGGATGCCAACTGACTATGCGGCAAAACACCAACGTTATTGAAAAATAAATAGGAGGTTGGATCTCCTATCAATCCGTAATGCTGACCATTGATGGTAATTCCAATAGAATCTCCAAATGACAGGCTAAATCCTACAACAACCCAAAGAATACTAATAACGCCCAATGCGATAAAGCTTTGCAGCATTGTTGAAATGACATTCTTCTTCCCGACCATTCCGCCATAAAAAAAAGACAATCCCGGAGTCATCAGCAAAACCAAACCGGAAGAAGCCAGGATCCAGGCTACATCGGCGCCTACGACATGGTCTTCTGTTAAAAAAGTTCCTGGTTTTGGCAAAAAAGTCTGTACCGGCCAGAATAATGCAAGAATCGAAACCAAAGTGATTATTATGAATGAAATGACCCAACGCTTTTCAATTTTCATATATTTTACATTTAGCCCTACAAATATATGGGGTTAATTTTAAATATTTATAAAAATAAATTCGAAAACCCATATTTTTTTATGATTAAATAAAAAATTAAAACAAGTATTAATTTTTACAAGTCAAAAAATAACAAGGCATCAGTTTTGATATATCGTCAATAAAAATAAATTATGAGACCAGATATTCCAAAATCAGACAGCGAAACCAACAAAGGGCCAATGATGGCAATTATCATTATTATAGCATTATTCCTTCTTGGATATTTTGCTTATATGATGTTCATTCCGCAGCAAGTGGAACAAATGAACCAAACCGATAAAGTACAGCCAACAGAACAAAAAGTAAAAGACTCCATATAGGAGTCTTTTTTGTTTATATCAATAATAGTTTATTAATGAATATGTTTCTCTGCGTGATAAGAGCTTCTTACTAATGGTGAGCTTTCTACGTGACGAAAACCCAAGTTTCTGGCAAAGTCTCCGTATTCATCAAATTCCTCAGGGGAAATAAATCGCTGAACGGGTAAATGTTTTTTAGTCGGCTGGAGGTATTGTCCCAAAGTAATGACATCCACATCAGCATTTCTGATATCTTCAATGGTTTGGAAAACCTCATCTTTAGTTTCGCCTAAACCAAGCATTACACCGGTTTTCGTACGGTTCTGCCCCGCTTCTTTCAGGTATCTCAAAACCTCCAGACTGCGTTCGTATTTGGCCTGGATTCTTACTTCTCTTGTCAGTCGCTTCACCGTTTCCATATTGTGAGAAATCACTTCGGGAGCCACTTCTACCAGTCTGTCGATATGTTTTGTCACGCCCTGAAAATCCGGAATCAAAGTTTCCATAGTTGTTCCTGGGGAAATTCTACGCACGGCATTCACCGTCTCTGCCCAAAGAATCGAGCCCATATCTTTCAGATCATCCCGATCCACAGAAGTCAGAACCGCGTGTTTGATTTTCATTAATTTGATAGAACGTGCTACTTTTTCCGGTTCATCCCAGTTCACATCCATTGGTTTTCCGGTTTTAACACCACAGAAACCGCAGCTTCTGGTACAGATATTTCCCAGAATCATAAATGTTGCCGTTCCTTCGCCCCAGCATTCACCCATATTCGGGCAGCTTCCGCTCTGGCAGATCGTATTCAATTTATATTTGTCCACCAAATGTCGCAGTTCTCTGTAATTCTTACCTGTCGGCAATTTTACACGGATCCATTTGGGTTTTTGAGTTAATGTTTCTTCCATTTCGATTTCTTGAAATTAAAAATCCGTATCGTCTTCTTTTAATAATTCGGCCAGGATTTTCTTAGCACGCATTATTCTTACTTTTGTGTTGGCTACGGAAAGATTGAGTTCTTCCGCTATTTCTTTGATGCTTTTTTCTTCAAAAAACCGTAGACGGATGATGTCCTGATTTTTAGCATCCATTGTTTCAATGATTTTGATGATCTTCTGCTGGTCTTCTTCAGAAATCAACAATTCTTCCGGCGACCTTGCGAATTCGTTTTTAACGTTTTCCAGTCCGTCACTTGCATCCTCACTTTCCCGGCTTTTTCTTCTCCAGAAATCGATGATTGTGTTTTGGGCAATCGTCAGAATCCAGGTCTTGAACTGGAAATTAGGGTCAAATAAATCCAGCTTGTTAAGGACTTTTGAAAATACGGAAACTGTAATTTCATCAGCATCATTTTCATCCTTCACTCTGTTCATCACGAAAGAAAAAACATCCACCCAAAACATATTAATGAGCTGTGTCTGAGCCTTTTGATTTTTCTCTCTGGCTTTTATGATGAGCGTAAGCAGCTGGTCTTCTTTCATTTTCAATGAACAAAGATAAGGCATAAATTTTAAAATAATAATGGATTATTTGCATTGAGAATTTCTATAATATATTGAAGTTTCACCAAAGGCTTTTAGAGTGATTTTAAATAACATTCATCAACATTGTAATCCTTATAATTTAAGTATTTTTACAGGCTTAATTTTTGCAATAATAAGATCAATTAAATCATTAAAAATCAAAATCATAAATGCAATTCTATAAATATCAGGGAACAGGTAACGACTTCGTTATGATAGACAACCGTTCCGGAGAGTGGGATGAACTTTCCATTGAAAGCATCCAGAAACTTTGTGACCGCAGATTCGGGATTGGTGCCGACGGCTTAATCAAAATCAATGCTGAAAAAAATGCAGACTTTGAGGTGGATTATTATAATTCCGACGGCTCCAAAAGTTTCTGTGGCAACGGCGCAAGATGTTCGGTTGCCTTCGCGCATTTCCTTAACATTATTGAAGAAAAAACAGTTTTTACAGCCATTGACGGCATCCACGAAGCTGAAATCAAAAACGGAATCGTTAAGCTGAAAATGGGTGATGTTAAACATATTGACAAAGACGGCAATGATTTTGTTCTCAATACCGGCTCGCCTCATTATGTAAAATATGTAGAAACGTTAAATAATTATAATGTTTACGGAAATGGTAACGAAATCCGAAATTCCGAAACTTATAAAAAGGAAGGCATCAATGTTAATTTCGTGGAGAAGCTTTCTGACAAGGAACTTTTCGTGAGAACCTATGAGCGTGGTGTGGAAGATGAAACCTTCAGTTGCGGAACCGGTGTTACAGCTGCGGCTTTAACTTTTATGAAAAAAAATAATCAAACGTTTGTTGAAATTAAGGTCAAAGGCGGCCAACTCAGGGTTTATGCTGATAAAAACGGCGAAGGCTTTGAGAACATATGGCTGGAAGGCCCTGCTGTTCAGGTTTTTAAAGGAACTGTTAATTTATAAAACCTGACATTAATTTAGACTATGAAAAAGACCATTCTCATCATATCAATTCTGTTAGTTGCAATCCTGGGATATTTCGGATTGCGATTTTACAATAAATACCTTGGTAACAATGTGGAAAAAGAAGGTTATGTTCTGATTCCACATAATGCTGCTTACAAGCAGATTCTGGATTCGATTTCGCCTTACATCAAAAACCAGGAAAATTTCGTCAGCATTGCCGATGAAAAAATGCTGAAAGACAATTACAAACCAGGTCGTTACGAATTAAAACAAGGAATGAACAACCGGGAAATCAACAATATGATCATCGCCGGCAATCAGACTCCGAATTCCTTCCGAATAAAGGATTTTGATGATGTTTACCAGATGGTAGGACGAGTAACCAAAAAAACGGAAATCGATTCTGCAAAGTTTGTCAAAACACTGGATGAAATTGCGGTTAATAAAGGCTATAAAAATGCTGAAGACCTTAAGAAATATTTCTTCAACAATACTTATGATTTTTTCTGGACGGTAACGCCTAAAGAATTCTTTGATAAATTTGAAAACGATTACAAATATTTCTGGACCGCGGAAAGGATAGAAAAAGAAAAACAATCCGGACTTACCAGAGACCAAATCTATGCCCTAGCATCTCTGGTATACAAAGAAACCGGCGGCAAGCCCGATGAGCAAAGGACAGTTGCGGGACTATACATCAATCGTTATAAAAAGGGAATGAAGCTGCAAAGCGACCCGACAGTCATCTATGCCGTGAATAAGGCCAACAATTTTACTCAGAAAATCAAACGGGTCTATTACAAATACCTGAAAGAGCCTTCTCCTTATAACACCTATGCCAACAAAGGTATTCCGCCGGGACCAATCTGCATTGTAGATAAAAATTCCCTGAATGCTGTTCTGGATGCAGAAAAAAACAATTACATCTTTATGTGTGCCGATCCGGCAAGACCCGGCTATCATAAATTCACGGATAATGATGCGGAACACGCCAGAAATGCAAAAGCCTACCAGGACTGGCTGGACAGCAGGCAAATCAAATAAAATAAAGAGCGAAAGCGAAAAATAAATATTAATGGAACGAACGGAAATTGTAAATGTAATTCAGAAAAAATTCTTCGGACTGGCGCTGACAGTTGGGGCTGCAAGCTTCATAATGGCGCAGCAGAAGGTGAATGTTTCTGGAAATGTAAAAGACGCAAATGGTGGTGTGGGTTATGCATCCGTCACTTTTAAAAATCAGCAAAACGCCCAGCTAAGCGACGCCGCACTGGCAGATGTCAACGGAAATTACAAGGTAGAACTTGCACCGGGAAGCTATGAAGTAAGTATTGAAGCAGTTGATTATAAAAAATTCACACAGACAATTAGAGTTGAGAAAGCCGGAGCGATTGCGCCTTTCGTTATTGTTTCTGACGGAAAAGCGAATCTTAATAATACGACCGACATCCAGGGAGTCACTATTACAGCTACTTCTACAAAACCATACAAAGTTGAATTAGATAAAAAAACGTATGATCCTTCACAAGATATTGTAAGCAAGGGCGGTAATCTACAAGATGTTTTGTCCAACGTGCCTTCAGTTTCCGTAGATACTGACGGGACAGTTTCGATGAGAGGTAATTCGAACATCAGATTTCTGATTAATGGCAAACCATCGTCATTATTGGGTATCGATGACGGAGCGGACGCTTTGAAATCCATTCCGGCAGACCAGATTGAAAAAATCGAGGTCATTACCAATCCTTCTTCCAAGTATGAAGCGAGCGGAACAGCCGGTATTCTTAATATCATCCTCAAGAAATCATCTAAAATGGGCTTCAACGGAAGCGTAGAAGGAACGCTTGGCTATCTGCCTAACACCAGACTCAACACAAGTCTTAGCTGGAAAAAAGGTGCCTGGACCTATTATCTGAACGGCGGAGGAAGCTATAACAGAAATAAATCTACTAATAACAATACGTACACATCTTTTTCAGACCCTGCAGGACTTGAGAACAATGCCAGTATTTTTACAGATCAGAAAGGAAAGAACAAGAGCGAAAATAAAAACTATAATGTCAATACAGGATTTGTAGTTGACCTGACGGAGAAATCTTCATTGAATGCTTCTGTTATGTTCCGTTCCTTTGAAAACGAAGGCACTGAAACCATTAATACGTATGACAGAATCATTCGAAAAAATACTTCATTAGCTGGTTATCCTAACGTTCCTTTCGCGATTTTAGATAAATACACTACGAGAATCAATGAATCCGTAAGGAATAATAATTCGTTTCAAGCAGATTTAGGATTTGACCAGAAGATCGGAGACAAAGGACAGCTTTTGAGTCTTGCTACAAGTTATCAGACCAATAAGAGCAACAGTTCGGGACCTATCAATCAAACCAGTTTTGTGACCGACGGAACTTCGTCTATCACAGTAAATAATCTTTTCAATAATTCGAAGAACACTACATTTCTTGCTAAAGCGGATTATGAATTGCCAATCGGAGAAAATTCTAAATTCGAAGCAGGAGCTAGATTTGACCTGAACAATAATGATTACAGCTATTTCGTAGACCAAAGCACGAACAATAGTCCTTTTACTGTTTTGGAACGATTCACCAGCGATACCAAGTATAACGAAAAAATATCTGCTGTCTACTCACAATTCCGAAGCAAGATTGGAAACTTTGGCTATCAGCTTGGACTAAGAATGGAGAACACCAATATCGATGTGAGCTTCAAAAGTATGGAAACGGCAGAATTGGTAGAAGTCCCGAAAAACTATACTGGCTTTTTCCCGAGCGCTTTTTTCAGTTACAACCTGGATAAAAGCAATCAGATTTTATTGAATTATTCTAGAAGGATCAACAGGCCGCGTTCCTGGTTTCTGATTCCGTTTATGTCCTTTGGTAATGACAGAAGTTTATTCTTGGGAAATCCGGATTTGAACCCAACTTACGAAAATTCATTTGAGTTAGGCTACAGTCTTTCTAAGAGCAAAATCGTATTCAACCCTACTTTATATTTTAAAAAATCTCAGGACGAAGTTAACTTTTATCAGTATAATGCCTTAGATTCCAATAACAATACGGTATTATACAGAATGCCGGTCAATGCAGGTTCCGAAGCTAATTACGGTCTAGACCTTAATGCAACTTATGATCCGTTCAAATGGTTAAGAATTATGGGAAATGTCGATTTATTCGGCTATGACAATTCCGGTTCTTACAAAGATTTCAGTTATGAAGGAAGTGGATTTTCATCAAGATTAAGATTAACCACGACTTTCCGGCCAGATAAAAAAACATCTTTCCAAGTACAAGGTTTTTACAGAGGCCCTGAAAAAACGGCAAGTGTTGACAGGCAATCTATGTACGCTATCAACTTTGGAGCGACAAGAACTATTCTGGATGGCAACGGCACTCTTGCTTTTAATATTCAGGATATATTCAATACCAGAGCGAGAGAAAGCACAACAAACACGCCGAGTTATTCTCAGTATTCGTATATGCAATGGAATCCGAGACAGTTTTCAATATCTTTCACTTACCGTTTTAAACAAGGAGAAAAGGTTGACCAGCCTAAAAAGAAGAAAGATATTAATGCTAACAGCAATGGCGGAGATGATATGCCTCCGATGTAATTTACCTGACTGCTGCGAAGAGAATTTGTGTGGTATCTATAAAAAAATGGGCTTAGAGCTCATTTTTTTATTTACAATACACCAAAGTGTTGCAAAAATTACACTATAGTGTAATGGACATTTTTTTATTATCAGTTAATTTTGAATAGGAAAAAAGCTAAATAAAAGTAATCATCCTTTGTGTTTGCCGAGAAATATTGTGAGGATATTTCTCGGTTTTTTTATTGGAATTGCTGTCATTCGAAATCAGGAACAGGTATTAAAAATTTTTTAATGAAAACTGTTTTATACATAAAAAACAAGATAGAAAGCTGGCTCTTACATCACGTATGCCAATCCAGGAACTATCCTTTTGAAACAAGCGGGCAAGTATACAATACTATTGCAAAATTACTTTACATTCTTAATTGGGTTTTTATTTTTATATATCTGATCTTTGGATATTACTGGGCAACTGCTTTTTTAGGGATTTTTGTTTTTATCGAATTTATAAGCCGAAACATACGAAAAAAGCATCCTTTTTATGCTAAAGCTGCAGGCATACAAAGCATACTTATCTTTATTTTCAGCAGCAGTATATACGGATACTCTAAAGAAATAAATTTTTTTTATATCATATACATTCTTTTAAGTCCATTGATATTCACTTATAAAGAATCCAGATTACTAATTTTCTTTACAATACAAAGTATCATTTTATTCTTAGTGCAGCCGTTGGTTAATGAAAGACACTTCATTCATTTTAATCTATTGAGACCAGAAATGAAAGCTGTTTACAACTATCTTATTATTTCTAATTTAATTGCATATGTCTATATTTTCACACTTTCATCTATAATCCTCAATATATATTATAAGGATAAATTAAAAGGAGCGATAAAGAATTTTAATATCCTGCAGAAAAAAATCAATAATAATGGCCAGGAATTAAAAGTCACAAGCGATGCCTTCTTCAACAGTTCTTTCAAAGCACCTATAAATGTTAACAATAATTTTTTTAGTAAAATAAAAAATGAAAGAGATGCCACCAAAGCCAAGTATTATATCAATCTCCTGAAAGAGCGCAATAAGCTTAATGAAAGATTTTCTGCAGATCTAAATACATACTTATACGTTCTTCATCTTAAATGTATTTTTCATCAAATTAATCTAAAAAGATTAATCGATAGTGTTTCCAAAAAATTAATGAAAAAATATAAATCTGCCGAAATCAGTAATGAAATAGAAATAACCGTAATTATAAGATCACACGAGACGTTACTAAAAATTATAATCGAAAATTTAATTGAAAACGGTATTCAATATAACATTTCTGAAAAACCAGTTATTAGAATATTCTATGAATCTCGAGACAATGTTCTTTCCATATATTTCAAAGATAACGGGATAGGAATAAAGGAAGAACATAAAGAAAATATTTTCAATCCTTTTATGCGAATCAATGAAACAGAAATACCTGGAAGAAGCGGCTTAGGTCTCACGATAGCTCGCTTAGCAGCCTTAAAAATCAATGCAGATCTTTCATTAATTTCTAATACTGACGGTTGTATTTTCAGGCTAAAAACTCCCGATGCACTCAAATAAATCATCTTCCGAAAAGACACAAACTAATACATATAAGAATTGTATTAAATTAAAAAAAATAATATTTCTTTAAATTATTGAGCTTTAAATTATTATATTTACTATTAAATATAATTAACATTATTAACTTAATTTCTAAAATCCGGATAATGAAAATAAAATAAATCTACCTAACATGATTAATTATTATTTTAAAGAAGGTTTTTCAAAAATCAGAATTCTAAGAAATATCAATGATGGAGTTCTGGATTATAAGTATGAGCCTTTTGATAAAAATAAAAGACAGATCCATAATTCTATTTCCATACTACTTTATTACCTGAATCTCTCTTCCACCATCCTCTATATTTTCGTTGGTCTGTATTGGGAATCTTTACTGGTTTTCGGGTTATCTATGGCAGAGCATCTTATACGCACAATAAAAAGAAAAAACTTTTTAATGGCCAAAATAGCCGGTGCACAGGTCGTATATTTATTTTTCTTTTTAAGCGGAATGGTGTATGGCTACACTACAGCTCTCAACCATTTTTACATCATATACATAGTAGTAGGCCCATTATTTTTTACTAATAAAGAGGTAAAATATCTTTTGTTTGTTATTATAGAAGGCATCGGTTTGTTCTTATTGCAATCTATGTATGGAGATCACCTTTTCTGCTTCCATCAGCTCAGACCGGAAAAAGTAGAGCTATTTAACTACCTGGTACTGTCTAAAATAATAATTTACATGTTTTCTCTCACCTTTTTATACATTTTCATGAATCAATATCAGGAGCGGAAACTTAAAAAAATTAAAGCCAATCTTAACAGTGCTAAACAAAAACTTTTTACAGAAAACAATGAATTAAGAACATTCGGAATGGCCGCTACTCATTCTCTAAAAACACCATTATTTATTATCAATAGTTTTCTTACAAAAATCAAAGATAATCTGGAGAACAGTGCAGACAGAACTGCATCAAAATATTACATCAATCTGATAAAAGACAGTAATAAGATGAATGAAAAATATTCTAACGATCTTATTACCTATTCTTTAATTTATGGCACAGATAATAAGTTTGAAATGATCAATCTGAAAGAAATGATTGACAAAAACACACCTATTTTCTCATTAAAATATAAAAAATCAAAAATAATAAATGAAGTAAAAAACAACTGTATTATCTATTCCAATGCGAAGTTATTAGACATCATCATCCAGAATTTAGTGGATAATGGCTTAAAATACAATATTTCCAAAACACCAATGATAAAAATATTTACAACTAAAGAAGATAAGAAAATTTACATTTTTGTGGAAGATAACGGAATTGGGATTTCCGAAGAATATAAAACAAAAATCTTTGAACCATTTAACAGGATAAACCAAATAGATTCTATTCCGGGAAGCGGACTTGGTTTATCTTTTGCCAACCTCGCCACTTTAAAGATAAACTCGGAGCTTAATCTGGTTTCCGGTAAAAACGGTTGTATTTTCCGATTAAGCATTCCTTTTTAAGAATTTGATTTGCTTCCAAAAAAGACAAAACTTTTAAAACCTGAATAAGCAATGTATTTACATAAAATTAAATTCTTTTTCCTGCTTAAATACGCCCGGCTAGAATATATCGGCGTGTCTAAATATAATACTGAAGAGGTAAACCTTAAAACAATGTTTGCAAACAGACTGATTCTTACCTACATTGTAAATCAGTTCGTTCAGGTATTTCTATTCATCTCTATTTCATATTACATCAGCAGTTTGTTCTGTTTTTTTGCACTTTTAGGAACTACATTTTTATATCATTTTAATGCTAATAGAAAATATATCACCGCAAAAATTTTCATTTTATTATACCTGGACTTAATTGCATTACTGGCATTTATTTATTTCTCACATCCATTACTCGCTTATTATTATTTACCAATTATAGTGGCATCTACTATGCTATTTAATCCGCAGGAAATAAAATATCTTATTATAATAAATGTAATTTCCATTTCATTGATGTTATTAGAAGGTACCGCTATTGGCGCATTTATCCCAAAAATGTATGCAGATAAGAATCCGGAAACATCAAAGTTTATCATTTTGTACGGAAACTTAAGCTTTATTATCGGTCTGATATTTATGTATATCTATTATCTGAATCTAAAAACCAAAAGATTAATAAATCTGAACAAAAAACTAAAAGAATCCAGAATGAGGATGAAAGAACAATCAAACGACCAGATTCTTTTCAGTGAAGCGTCCAGTCATTTCCTAAAATCTCCCATCTATATTTTTAACGCTTTTATTGATAAAATAGAAAACGGAATTAATGAGAACAGATCCTACAAAGAAATGGAGCAATACTTTATGCTAATAAAAAACAGCATAGATGAAGAAGAAAAATTCATTAATAATATGTTCGATTATAATAAAATAATCCTTACTCAGGCTAAAAAAACAGATCTCAAAGTTTTGGAAGTCATTAAAGAATTATTGGAAAAATTTAAAAACGCCAAACCCGGATTTATTTATGAAATCGAAAATTACAATGAAACACTCATCATAAGAAAAGATCCGGAATTATTAGAGAAAATCATCATTATTATCGCCGAAAACGCCTATTTATATAATAACAATGCTTATAAAACATTAAAAATAACTTTTGAAAACTCAGAGCAATCCATTAAAATCAACTTCACAGATAACGGAATAGGCATCAATACAATCTATAGAGAAAAGATTTTCAAACCTTACATCAGACTAAACACGATGGAAAATATACCCGGAACAGGAATTGGTCTTCTGAAAGCCAGAAAAGCCGCCGAGCTCATTAATTCGGAACTTATTTTACTGGAAAGTTCCCCATACGGATCCACCTTTCAACTAACTATTAACAAACACATCCCTAACTATGAAAATTAAAATTTCCTTTGTAGAAGACAACCAGGTATTTTATCACGCGCTTAAACTCCTCCTTATGGAAAGCCAGCTCTTCGATTTGGTAGGCATGTTTTCTAATGCTGAATCTTTTATTAAAGACTTTCCTTTTATAAAACCAGAAATTGTACTCATGGATATTAATCTTCCGGGCATGTCTGGCATAGAGGCTATTGAAAAAATAAAAACGGATTATCCTGAAACCAAATGCATTGTCCTAACCGTACTGGAAGATGATGAAAAAGTTTTTAATTCTCTTAAAGCGGGAGCAGACGGATATCTCCTCAAAAAAAATGCTTTGGAAAAACTGGAAGAAAATATTCTTCTGATAAAAGACGGAGGCGCTCCTATCACACCCGTTATTGCGCATAAAATTATTAATTACTTTCAATCCAAAGAAAAATCAACCTTCAAGGAAGAATTTAACAATCTAAATGCCCGGGAAATCCAAGTCTTAAACTACATTTCCGAAGGATTGCTGAATAAAGAAATTGCCGAAAAAATATTTTTATCTATAGATTCTATTAAAAAAATTACACAATCTATCTATGAAAAACTACAGGTAAGAAACAGAAGCGAGGCTATTAACAAATATTTTAATCAAAAGAGGTAAACAAAAGAGACTGCCAAAAATTGACAGCCCATTTTGTTAATCTTTACAGAGATTATCAACTAGCTATTTTCCTTATCATCAAAGCCTTTTCTTTTCATTTTACCCCAATTATTGAGCCCAAAAAGTTTCTGAAAATTCCCCTTAATTCCGGCATATAAAACAAGAGGATGAAAATAAAAAGGCTCAAGAAACGCTGCTTTTATGAGGCTTTTTATATGCTTTTTTTTCGTGTAATGGCTGTAACTTACTTCGTCTGTTAATAATGCTATTATAGAAAAAAACACAGCAAACGAGTAAACGAACAACGCTAGAAAGAAAAAGAATTTCCAGGAAATTATTCCTGAAACAATAAAATATACCGTAATTAAAATTCCTATAAATTCTACCCAGATATATAAATACTCGAAAATAAACCAATACGGCAAGCCTATTAATCCGAATTTTCCGTATTTGGGATTCAGGAACATATCCTTGTGCCTGTAAAGTGTTTCCATCGTTCCGCGAATCCAGCGGGATCTTTGTTTAATCAGAATGCTTACTTTTTCGGGGCTTTCTGTCCAGCATAAAGGATCCGGAACATATTTTATCAGGTATTTTTGCTTGGTCTGTGTCATATATTTTCTCATTCTCACCACCAACTCCATGTCTTCTCCTACAGTTTTGGTACTATAGCCGCCTGCTTTTATTACGATTTCCTTATCAAAAAGACCAATGGCTCCGCTTATCAGTACCAGAGAATTAAGATGGGACCAGGCCATTCTGCCCAATAAAAAAGCTCGGAGATATTCTATAATTTGGATATTGGATAGTAGAATATCCGATGTGCTTACTTCTTCTATATGTCCTCTTTTGATGTCGCATCCATTGACAATTCTCACCACACCTCCTACTGCTATCACTCTTTTATTTACTTCTTCCATTACCGGTTTTACTAATTTTAGCAAACTGTCTTTAATTAGTAAAGAATCTACATCCATACATACTATGTAGGATTTTTTGCTAAAATTAATCCCTGCATTTAAAGCATCGGATTTGCCTCCGTTTTCTTTATCTATTACAAACAGGTTTGACAATGATTGTTTCCGCGATGTGTAGATCATTCTGATCTTTTTAGTTGGAAGCAGCTCTTTATATAGTGGGACATCAAAAGGTATCAATTCAAAGTGCCGGATAATTTTTTCCATCGTATCATCCGTACTGCCATCATTGACTATAATTACTTCATAATTGGAATAACGAAGACAGAGTAAAGAATTGATGTTATGAATAATGGTCTTAGATTCATTAAATGCAGGAGCTATAATGGAAATATCCGGACTTAAGGAACAAGATAACAGTACATCATAATTAATAAATCCATTGGTTCTTTTATATTTCCTGATCTCGAAGAAAGATAAAATTGCCAGAATAATATAGGCTGACATTATACTGACAGCAAGGATAAAAATAACCGAATTAAAATAATAGATGAACGCATTTCTGGTGAGCCAAGGTTCATCAGATTTTTTTTCAATACTCTTGCCATCATTATGATTTGATCCCATTTCCGGCCGGTAAAGCCCAATGTCTCTTCCCGGATAATCAGGGATATTTTTATTTTTTACAGGGATATAATGAATACCCTGTCCTTCATTTTTTGCAGCACCAGTTATATCCAAATTAGCAAAAAATAAAGCAGGGATTAAGAAAAATACAGCTATTATTTTCTTTGCTTTATAAGTATAAGTTGCCATGATTGCTTTAATTTAGCATTTTCTGTATGTCCGGAGATTTATTCACCGCACGAAGATAATTAAGTTCTTCTTCGTAGTTCCTCAGATTAAAATATTTAATCATCTCTATACCGATCATTAATATGGATTCATTTTTACTATTCAGCATCAATGAGTAATCAAACTGCCTGTTATTCTGAACCCCTTTTATAGATTCTATGATATTAGCAATGACCCATTTACTGAGAGGATATCTGTACCCGCTTACATCTTTATACGCTTCGGATCCTTTCATCTTTATAATTCCCAGAATCGCTTCCACATTTACCAAATTATTTTTTTCATAACAAAGCTTTAGCACATCTTTGTAAAAATAGATGACTTCCATTTCAGACAATTCCCGTAGACCTTTGCATTTTATATACCATCTGTTAGACTTCAGTTTTTTATGGGAATGATGCAGCAAACCTGTGGATAAATAAAAATTTTCTAACCTCAGTTTCATATTTCCCTGGAAATAGTTATGAGCGTCTATTATACTTTTGGTAATCATTCTTATAAAAATTTTGTCATTTTTATAAGGATCATTATGAAATTCCAAAGCTATTTTCTCAATTCTTATTTTTTCATTGGTTATTCTCTCCAGATAATTGAATATACCGGGTTCAAAGAAAATTGTTTTTTCCACTCTTCGTATTCTTTTGTACACCACTATCACATAAGAAACAGAAAGGATAAAAATCAACCCTAATAAAATAAAGATGCCCATCAGCAAAGCTCTTTCGAATTCTGCTGATGTGAAGAAGTAATTAGCTCCTTCATCGGCATCCGTTCTGTAATCAGGAATTTTAGTTAATATGATAATCAATGTTTTCATTTCTTTAAAATTGCTTGATCAACCCTATTTGAAAATAATTTTTATCCCGGAATCTGTCCGGATAATATTCTTCTTTCTCAAACATATAAAATGGCTTTATATACCACGTTTGCAGTAATTTTAATTTAGCCTGGATAATGAAACGGGAAGATTTGAGCGTACCTATATTTCCAATGCCAGAAAAAATATAGGGCAAATTACCCCGCTGAAAATCCAGCTGTAAGTAAGACTTTTCATCATCAAAATATCTTCTCAAAAAAAATATCTGGGTAAGAAAACCTTTGTTATTATCTATCTGAACAGTAGGCCTGTAAACAAAGTAATAGTTATGATAATAATATCCCAAACTCCCAAATACAAGATTTACATTATTTGAACTAAAATGCAAAACACGATAACCCAAAGAATATTCTACTCTTTTAAAAGCCAAACTGTAGAATTCTGCGGCTAAATTATATTGAGGAAATACTTTCTTATTCAATCCGGCGGAAGCATTGAGGAAAAGGTAAGAATGTTTTCCTGCTTTTTGATAAAATTCAGTTTCTAAAGAATAATCCTTCTGCTGAATAAAATCGATTCTATTAATACGAGTAACTAAAGTCTGTTTTTTAAATTTCCTTACATATTCTACGCTGGTTAAAAGATCGGTCTGCTTGATTGGCTCATTATAACTTACCAGCATCTGAGAAACTCCGATGTAATTGTCATATGTTTTATTGCTTACAGAATCTTTTTCTATTTCTTTCTGAGCCTGGCCGAATAAAGAAGTGCTTGAAATAAAAAACATAACTGTAATTAAAGTTTTCATTTACCTATCTTTTTATCATTTTAAAAGAAAAAATTTTTCCGTCTTTTTTACCAATTAACAAATACATCCCTTTTGACAGAAAAGATAAATTCAACTGTGAAGGATACTCTGAAATTTTGGTTTTTGAAATAAGGGTTCCGGAAGCATTGTAAAGCTCCAGTTCATCAAAATGAATAGAAGAATCCACAAAAACATTGTCCGTAAAAGGATTAGGATAAGCTCTTAGAAATCTATCTCCTAAAACATCACCATTTTTTAATACATTAATTTTCACTGTAGAAGGTTCAGAAATACTGTAGCCATCAAAAACTACATAAGTAAAAGTATCTACGCCAGTAAAGTTTTTTTCAGGCAGATAATAAAATGAGCCATCTGTATTCAGAAATACCGTTCCATTTTTAGGATTATCATAAATATACGTTTCCTTTACGTCTCCATCTAAATCATAGTCATTCACTAATAAACCGGCATCTTTCGAAATATTTTTGGGAAATATCCCGTCTTCAAAACTGTAATTATCATTAACGGAAATACAAGGTGTATTAAAATTTTGAAGATTATCTTTCATTACATAATAAGAAAGTTTAGGCGTTTCTATAGCATCCGAAACATTCTGTGCATTCCAATTTTCCCAGACAAATCTTTCATCTCCAGAAAACCATTTGTTTTCATAAAATACATTCACTGCAAAACCGTCAGAAATTATACTTTCTGTTTCAGGTGTATTTCTGTCATCATCTAAAACTTTTTTTTGATCCGGAGCTACTACATTAATGTATGACCAAGGAATTTTTATTGATATAGATTTATCTGCAATAGTAATGGCATCCTTAGAAGATGCTGGCTGAAAATCATAATTTACTTGTAAATTTCCTACAAATTGAACTGCTGTATTAGAATTATTATTTTTAAATCTCACCAAATCCCAAGGTGCACCATCTGTAGCAATAGAATGATATAACTGATCTGGCTGAGAAGTATGATGCCAAATTCCAAAAATATCATAAGCTCTGGTTACATATAATTCTGCAGAATGATTGGTGATTTTTAAAGCATATTCACTTCTTTTAGGAATTTTAATTCCATTGGGCAAAATAGATTCTCCCAAATTTTCATTATAAGTATCTAGCGCTACCCATATTTCATCAGGGTTTTTAAAAGAGTTTTTCAAACTTAATTTAAGTTCAAAAAACTGATAATTGGCGTCAGCTTCTATTTTGGTAACAGCATCTTCATCGTTTTCAGATTTCATTGTTTTAAATTTCACAGGTTTCTCATAAGTAAGCAGTCCAAAATTTTGTTCTGCTGACGCCAAATTTTGCCATAAAATTCTACTTTCTGGCATATAATCTATAGGATCTGTAATCCATGTTCTTTTAAACCATTCATCCATCAAAGAAAATTGTATTCCACCTCCACAATGAGTGTCTTGTATGGTTTGTAATAATCTTATATCAGTCTGTCCTTGATTATACTCATCAAAACCACCATGATTCATTCCTGATGAGGCATAATGCGCAATTACCCAACTAGAAGGAACACCATATTCTGCAATAATCAATGGAAAATTTTTATAATGAGATTTAAGGTCCGTTAAATAGCCTTTGTAACTATTAGGTCCGTAATCATCTTTGTAATTCTGATAAGTGCTTTGATCACTTACAAAATCCGGGTAATACGGATAAGCGTGATAACTGATGAAAAAGCCGGCAGGTGCATTGGTTAATTGTATTTTAGAAAAATCTAATGAGGCCGAATCTTCTTCGCCATTAGGTTCTTCCGGATGAGAAATCGGGTCTAATGTAGGCCAGCTGGAAACACTAATTGGGCGCTGTGTCTTATAATTATTTTGTTCAAAGGTCAGAGCTAAGTCCAGCATAGAAGTAAACCAATATTCTGATGCGCTTGCGTTCCCGATAGAAAGATGATTGCCTTTAAAAGTGCTGAAATCAGGATTTACAGTATTGGTGGTCTGTATTTCATAAGGATTTATTTCTCTTCCGATAATATATGCCAGACACCAGGGAGAGACATCTTTCTTATATTCTCCGTATGCTTTGCCTTGCCTTTCCTCTATTTTATTATTTCCATGTACGGCACTGATATTATCTTGTATTTCTTTGCTAAAAACAGAAGTAAGATTAAATAAATTATTGTTATAGTCCGGATACTCTTCCTCCAGCCAAATCCCCTGAATAAATAACAAAGGATTATTTTCATGATCCCGATTATAATCATATAAAGCTTCATAAAATCTTGGAAAATGAAGCGTATAGATTCTTATACAGTTAAATCCGGCTTCCTTAATAAGAGCAAACCAGTGCAGATATTGATTGTAACTGGGACTCAGATCACCCGGAAAACTGCCCGGAAGTCCCACTCCTAAATTAATGCCCTTTAAAAAAAACGGAACGTATTTTTCACCATTCCACACGGTAATATTCTCTTTATTGGTAGAATAAATGCAGTTGTTTTCCTGAGCATTTACACTATAAAAACATAAAAAAACAATGCCTGTTACTATTTTTATTAACTTAATATAATGAAACAAAAGTTTAATTTTTCCCATCATTAATTTATTATTTATTAAACGATTAAGCGGCTAATGGTCACTATCATAAAAATCAATGAATGCTTTGTTTCTTTATCAAGAGTTAAGCATCATCAATTAATTGTCGCAATATAATGTGGCATATTTGTGTATTATTGATTAATCAAAAAAGCTTTTCTGTCAGTTTCTAATTCTTTTACTTTTTTAAAAAGCTTGTACAGATTCATAGGAATGGTAATAAAATTTGCAGCGCCTAAATCAAAAACCGCACTTTCCAAATTCTTATCAGAAGATTTTGATATGACGAAAATGGGTGTAGTATTGTTAACTTCATTTTTATACCTGTTAATGAATTCCAAGCCACTTACTTGCGTTAGAAAAACATTTGAAATCACTAAATCAAAATGTTTGTTTTTTGCTTTCTGCAATCCCTCATATCCATTGCCTGCTTCTTCTATTTCATATTCTTTGATTAGCAGGATATTTTTAATTATTTTCGTAAAAAGCATTTCGCTGTCTACCAATAGTATTTTCAATTTCATGTTCTTATTGTTATGATTTTATTAATCAAAATTAGGTTCAATACTTCCTAAAAGAATTACACAAAAGAATAATTCTATCAGCACTTAAGTGACAGTTACGGATTCCTGACAAAAAAAGACTGTCCTTTTTGGACAGCCTCATTCAAGATATTTTTTGACTAATCACTGGTTTGCAGCTACAGCAATATTTTCGCTGGGTTTTAAAACTGTATATCTTATACTCAGATTAGTGTTATCCGAAAGAATTTTGAAAGATTTGTAAGGAGTTCTACAAACTTCTGATCTCATTTCGTAACCACCGCGTTCCAGAACAATACTTTCTGTGTCTTTTGCCGCTACCGGCAGAATGTAATTGTTCTTTCCTGTGATATTCATTGTAAAATCACAATCAGAATCATTGCTGATCATCAGTATCATTTTTTCGTTGGAAGGATCTGTATTGAATAACTGATTGAGTAACATCACTGCCTTTTGCTCTACGGAAAGCCTTACGGGAAGCTTTACCGGATCTGAAGCCAGAATAACTTTAGCCTTGTTATCTACAAAAACCGGAGATACGGAACTTGCAGCACAACTGGTTAGTGAAACGGCTAATAAGAAAAATAAAAACTTGTTCATTGAATTGAAATTTAATGTAAGTAATCATTTTGCCTTTGATAACAAAGGTCTTTTTGTACGTTCAATGTCCTCAAGCAAAGGTGTATCGGTTTGATACTCTTCTGCTTTGTAAATGTCGTGATAGGAAGCAAGGTTCTTTTGCCTTAACCCTGCAAATCCCCAATGTGTAATTAATTGAAAGAGATTTTTATATTTGTAGAAAGCGTTTCGGCATATACTAATAGTACTTTCATCTCTTTTAATATTAATTTACTATTCAAAATTATAATCAATATTTCTTAAAAGAAATACACGAAAGAATAATTCTTTCAGCACTTAAGTGATCGTTCCGTTTATCGCAAAAAAAAAGACTGCCCATTTTGGACAGCCTCGTGTGTTAACAATTATAATTTAGGATTTACTTTTTACTCTTCTCCTTTAGCTCCTCTTTATCTTTATCAGACGGATTCCAGACTTTTACCTCAGCATTTTTATCAATTCCTGAAAGAATCTGAACGTTGATACCGTCACTGGCTCCTAATTTGACATAATTTTTCTTGAAGCTTCCGTTAGGCTGCTTTACTTCTACAAAAGCTTTATTAGTTCCTTTTTCATACTGGATCAGCGACTCATCCAAAAGCAACGCATTTTTCTGAGAGCTTAACAATATTTCTCCATTCGCGCTGAATCCGGCTCTGATGTATTCGCCTTTTGGATTCGTCACATTTCCTTCCACATTAAATTTGATAGTTCCGCTTTCTTCCGTTCCTTTTGGCGCAATCAGCGTTACTTTTCCGGGGAAAGATTTATTTTGAAGTGCTCCGATTACCACATTCATATCCATCCCTTCTTTCAGTTTTCCTGCTTGAGCTTCATCTATTTTTCCTTTAAAAATCAAAGAATTAAGATCTGCAATAGAACAAATGGTAGTTCCCGGGTTGAACGAGTTGGCTTCAATAACCTGCCCACCGACTTTCACCGGAATTTCCAGAACAGTTCCAGCCGCTTTCGCACGGATCTGAGTAGTTGCCATACTTTGAAGTTCTGGTGTAGCACCGGTTCTTACGATCTGCAGTTGCTTTTGCGCTGCGTTCAGTTGCTGGACAGCCAGTTTCTGCTGTTGCAGAGTGGTCTGCAACTGTTGCTGAGCAGCAATATATTCCTGCTTGGAAATCACACCTTGCTTGTAAAGCTTTTCCTGCATCGCAAATTGTTTCTGCTGATTTTCAACATTGATTTTAGCATTAGTCAGCTGGATTTGAGAATTGTTGATCTGCATTGTTGCATTGTTCACATCCGTAACATTCGGAACAATCCTGATAGTGGCCAGCAGTTGGCCGGCTTCTACTTTATCGCCTTCTTTTACGCTGATGCTTTGGATAATCCCGGAAATATTCGGTTTGATTTCGATCTCTTCGCGCGGTTCTATTTTCCCGGTTGCCATTACTTTATCGTCCAGATTCTTAATCACCGGTTTTCTGGTGAGAAACACTTCATTTTCTTTGGAATTGGATTTAATGAGGTAGCCGATCCCGAAAACTACTGCCAGTACGAAAACCAAACCGAGAATGATGGAAATCACTTTTTTGAATGTCAATTTCTTCTTTTCCATTATATTTAATGATAATTGATATTTAATATTTGATAAATTATTAGTTTTATTCTGTTCTCAATGCTTCAATAGGTCTGATCTTAACCGCTCTCTGCGCAGGAATCAGCCCGATAATCAGTCCAAGAAAAATCATAATTCCCATTGCCGTGAATACGTTGCTGTAATCTACAGTTGGGTTATAAAAAGGGAATGAGTCATTATTCATAGTGGCAATATTCAGGATCATCAGCAGAAAAATACCGCCTAAAAACCCGAGCAAACCAGAAGACAATGTAATGACAACGCTTTCCAGCAAAATCTGATTCCGGACTTCGGACGGTTTGGCTCCAAGCGCTCTACGGATTCCGATTTCCTTCGTTCTTTCCTTTACTGTGATTAGAAGAATATTCGAGATGGCAATGACACCTGCCAGAATCGTTAATGTTCCTACAATAATTGTCAGCAGCTGCATTCCTGTAAGAAAACCTGTCAGCTTTTTAAATTCCTTGGCAAGGTTAAAACTTCCAAAAGCATTGGTATCTTCCGGTGAGACGTGGTTGATGGTTTTGAGCTCCTGCTTCACCTTATCTTCAATTACAGAAACGTCCGCATCCGGCTTTCCGACAATAGCCAGGAAACCAACTTTATCGCCCTCATTATACAGCCCTGAATAAGTGGAAAACGGAATGTACGCTGAGCGGTCGTTCTCCATTCCGCCACCTTTTCCCACCCGGAAAACACCGATAACTGTGAAGAATACCCCTTTCAGACTGACGGATTTCCCAATCGGGTTTTCATTCTTTTTGGCGTCGAATAAATTTTTATACACCTCTTCACCAATCACGATGATATTTTTCCTGCCGGCAATATCAGCATCGTTAATATACCGTCCGAACAGCAATTTCTTTTTTGAAATCTGATTTCCTACAGGGAAGTCCCCGGTAATCATATATGTGTTTTTCTTTCCGTTCCTGGAAATCTGGTCGCCTGGCGTTCCAAAGTTTCCTCTCACACTTTGAGGCGAAATATAATCGATCTGTGGAATTTTCTGCTGGAGATAGTCAATATCTTTCAGATGAAGCTGCATTGCCCTTCCTTTAGGAAAACCTTCGAAAGGAATATTCGTACTCTGGGCCCAAAGAAATATAGAATTGGTTGCAAATCCTGAAAAAAGTTTATTGAATCCGTTCTCCATACCTTTAGCAGCACCCAAAAGACTGACATACAAAAACATACCCCAACCTACGCCAATCATAGTGAGGAATGTCCTGAGCTTATTGTTCCGAAGGGAATAATAAATCTCCTGCCAGGTATCTCTTTTGAAAAGTATGTTCACTTCTTCTGATTATAAATGATTAATGATAATTAATGAATGATTTTTTTATATTTTGATTTCAAAATCTATAATTCTACTACTCTAAAACATTTTACTTTTTCCCACCTTCTAAAGTCTTTATAATTGTGCGACTCCTACGGAGCCGTTTTGATTGTAGAGATACATTTTTCTACAAACATTTCGTTCCTACGGAACTCCCAAAAGCGTTTACTAAAAAAAACTAACTCAACTTCTGACTATTTTTAATTGTGCGACTCCTACGGAGCCGTTTTGATTGGAGAGCTACTTTTTTCTACAAACATTTCGTTCCTACAGAAATCCCAAAAAGCGTTTACTAAAAAGAATCCTTCAAATCTAAAACACTTTAACCCTAAATGCTCCAAGTCAAGAATAACGCTCCCACTCATTATTCCGCTCTCAGCGCTTCAATAGGTTTAATTTTTGATGCGCGGTAAGCCGGCACAAATCCTGCGATAGTCCCGGACAGAACAAGACAGAAAAATGCGACTATAATAAGTCCCCAACCTACCGACGGTTCTGATATAAAATACTCCTCCAGGCTATTGCCGATTAGTTTCAAAGCCAGAACGCCGAGTCCTACACCGATGATGCCGGATATTACAGTGATAACAATGCTTTCCTGTAAAATCAGTGCAACAATTCCTCTTGGTTTAGCACCTATCGCTTTTCGTACACCAATTTCCTTGGTTCTTTCTTTTACGATATAAACCATAATATTACTGATACCAATAATCCCGGCAAGCAAGGTTCCCAGTCCGATGAATCCTACAACAGCCGTTATTACAAATAAAAATGCGAATGAATCTTTCGTATTGACCGCATTGTTATTAACAAATATCCCTTGCTGATCGTCCGGTGAAATCTGATGTCTTTTTCTAATGGTCTTTTCTATTTCTTTACCATATTCCACAGCCTGATCCGGCGTTAGCTTCTGGTTATACGACAGCATAATGGTACTGATGGTATCAGAACCTTTCTTCATCTGCTGAAGCGTGGATAACGGCACCGAAATGTGACGCTCATCCCAGTCACCGCCAGGATCCGAAAATACACCCACCACTTTGAACATCGTTCCGTTGATTTCCAGATCCTTCCCGATTGGATTACCATCGCGGATCAAGTCCCGCCAAACCATTCTGCCGATAGATGCCACATTCTGCTTCCGCTCGTTATCCAGTTGGTTGATGTACCGGCCGTCTATCATTGTCCGGTTTTCGAGAAACTTTTCATCGCCCAAGACACCGTTGATCTGGTAATTGCCGCTTTCTTTCCCATATTTGACCGTGAGATTGGATGTGTATCTTGGCGAGCCATATTCTATTTTATCACCACTTTCCTTTTCAATAGCTTCGAAATCGGAATTATTGAATGAAATCTGCCTGTCTGACTGCAGACCTGCGTATGGCAATGTCGTTTTACCTGCAAAAACCATGATCAGGTTGGTTGCATCTCTCATAAATGCTTTGGAAAACGAGTTATTCAGTCCATTACCAATCCCAAATAAAACAATGAATATAAACAGACCGAGCGCTACTGTGAAACCAGAAAGCACCGTCCGCAATACATTACTGCGAATGGAACTAAAAATCTCCTGCCAGCGGTCTAAATCAAACATATTTTTCTAGTTAGAAGCTAGAAGTAGGAAGTTAGAAGTTCCAACTTTTAGCATATTTATTTTTTTTAAATTAATTTATTTTAAAATCATCAACATCCAGCATTTAACTTCCAGCATCCAGCTATAATACAATCTGATTGATGAACTCGTCGCTTTCAATTCTGCCGTCTTTCAAAACAACGTTTCTTTTGGTCTGTGCGGCAACATCCGGTTCGTGGGTTACAACAACAATGGTTTTACCTTCATTATTGATGTCCTGCAGCAGCTTCATAATATCGTGTGTGGTTTTAGAATCCAGTGCGCCGGTTGGCTCATCTGCCAGAATCAGTTTCGGGTCTGTGATGAGTGCTCTTGCAATGGCAATTCTTTGTTTTTGCCCTCCGGAAAGCTCGCTTGGAAGATGTTCTGCCCATTGTCTCAACCCAACTTTTTCCAGGTATTCCTCTGCTTTTTTCGTTCTCTCTTTTCTGGAAACGTTTTGATAATATAATGGCAATGCCACATTTTCCAATGCTGTTTTATAATTAATCAAATTGAATGACTGAAAAATAAATCCGAGAAAACGGCTTCTGTATTCGGCGGCTTTTACTTCTGTGAGGTGTTTTATGGGAAAACCGTCCAGCTCATAGATGCCGGAATCCGCTTCGTCCAGAATCCCGATAATGTTCAGCAGTGTTGATTTTCCGGAACCGGAACTTCCCATAATGGAAACAAACTCACCCTGCTCAATAGTCAGGTTGATACCTTTCAGCACGTGCAGTTTGCTTTTTCCCGTATCATAAGATTTGTTGAGGTCTTCGATTTTCAGAATTGACATGTTCCGGTTTTAGGTTATAAGTAAATCTGAATCAGAAATTGTTACAATATGATGATAAAAAGATGAGAAATTTTATGCGTGTGAGTTTCCCGGGCTAAAAAACATCTGGTTTATCCATTTTAAGATAGTCATTTAATGACAATTTTTATTAATAACCCTTCGTCAAGCTCAGGGTGACATCGCTAGCACTTGGGACTACGTCTTGTTCGATTGAGACTATGCTTTGTTGGATTCAGACTATATCTTGTTGGGTTGAGACTATGCTTTGTTCGATTGAGACTGTGTCTTGTTGGATTGAGCCCGTTCTTTGTTGGATTGTGACTATGCTTTGTTCGATTGAGATTGTGTCTTGTTGGATTGAGACCGTTCTTTGTTGGATTGTGAATATGCTTAGTTGATTCTTAGTTTCCAGGTTTTATTTTTAAACGCTCTTGGTTGCGCCAGCGCGTGAGGGCGCAGGGCATTGTCGGAGCTCCTGCGCCGCAGGCGGAGAGCGACTGCCCGAAGACCGACCCGGTTTTTGGCCGGGGAGCTTGTGGAGGCAAAAACCGGGGCACGCCCAATTTTTTTTTTTAACACTTTAAGTAACATTTTGTAGTTTCTGCAGTCTTATTGTATATAATTTTTCTTTTATGTTCAGAAAAGTATTTTGCGTTTCGCTATTGTCAGTAGGTGTTTTTGCGTTTTCCCAGAAGAAATGGACCATCCAGGAATGTGTGGATTATGCGATCAAGAATAATCTTCAGGTTCAGGCACAGATGTACAACAAAGATGTGCAGACGAAAAATCTGGAAATGGCAAAAAAGGAATACCTGCCTTCGGTTTCCGGAACGATCAGCAACAATGCAAATTTTGGTCAGACCCTGGTTGGAACGAGCAGCATCCGGAATGACAGCTACTACAACGGCGCTAATGTGGGGGCCAGCATGCTGGTTTACAACAACGGAAGATTGGAAAAAAGTATCAGGAAAACAGGTTTTGATGTGGAGGCGAGTTTGCAGGACATTGAAACGATCAAAAATAATATTGCACTGCAAATCGCCCAGCAATATCTGAACGTGATGCTGAACAGGGAAATTAAAAAAATCTCTGAAAGTGCAATGGACAATGCTCAAAAACTGTATGACCGTGCCAAAATAACCACGGAAGTAGGCACTACTGCTCAGACCGTTCTGGCAGAAGCTTCGGCTTCACTGGCACGTGAAAAGCAGAATGTGAAAACAGCCCAGATCAATGTGGACAGGGCACTGTTTGCGATGGCCCAATTGCTGCAGCTACAGGATTATAAGAGCTTTGACGTGGTGGATATCCCCGTTCCGGATCAATTGATGCCCGCAACAGAAACTGTGGATGATGTTTTGAACATCGCCTACCAAAATCAGCCGGTGGTAAAAGCAGCTGAAAGCAGAATAAAAGCAGCTGAAGCGCAAACCGAAGTGGTAAAGACCAACTTTTGGCCCACTGTGACTGCAACTGCCGGCGTCGGAAGTTTCTACAATAATCTTCTGAACAAAAATACGCTTGGGTATCAACAAGATCCTGTTACCGGTGCAGTGACACCAATTATAGAGAGGAATTTTTTCCAACAATATAGTGACAACTTTGGTCAACAGTTGAGCTTATCTGCCAATATTCCGATTTTCAATAAAGGGATTACAAAGCTGCAAGTTGAGCAGACGAAAATCAATGAGACGATTGCTAAGAACAATCTTGAACAGCAAAAGTTCCAGCTAAAACAGGACATTCAGCAGGCGCAGTTCAATGCAGATTCTAACTTTGAGGTTTACACAGCTGCCATTGAAGCCGAGAAAAGTACGAAGCTGGCCCTGGATTTTGCCGAAAAAAGTTACGAAGCCGGGCGTTCCACAATATATGATGTAACCATGGCCAGAAATAATTATGCGAATGCGCAAGGTTCTGTGGCACAGGCCAAATATAATTATCTGTTTAGCATCAAGGTTCTGGATTTTTATGCGGGAAGAGGGATTAATTTGTAATTTTTTCATCAAAAGACATAAAATAGTATTAATGAAGTCGCAGAGTGAATCTTTGCGACTTTTTTATTAAGCTATCAAAAAGGATTTTAAATTTACAATTTTCCTTATCTTTGAGCTATGCAGATTTTTGGAAAAGATTTACTCAGAGATATTAGAAATGCGGAATTACTGGGCGAAAATGCGCACAAAATTTATTCGCCGCCTTACCGTCCGGTGTTCAGCTATGAGGAAATCCTGAAAAAAAATCCAAAATTGGCAGCTGTTAACATTTTACTTTATCTCAAAGATAATGAATGGCATTTTCCGCTTATCGTAAGAAGCCTGAATGACAATGACAGACACAGCGGACAGATCTCATTACCCGGAGGGAAAAAAGAAAACGATGATCCTGATTTTTCCTACACTGCAAAACGGGAAACCTCGGAAGAGTTGGGAATCGATGAGCATTATGTGAGAATCATAAGAGAGATGTCTCCGATATACATTCCGCCCAGTAATTTCTATGTCCATTCGTTTGTTTCTTATACGAAGAAAAATCCAGAATTCTTTCTACAGGAAACCGAAGCTGTGGAATTGATAGAATTCCCAATATCTTCCTTACTAAGTCTTCCGGATCAGCCAAAAATTATGGCTTTGCCTTCTACACAAGGCTATGAAGTTCCGGTTATTGATTTTAACGGCTACATTATCTGGGGAGCTACTTCAATGATTCTGAGCGAGTTCAGCAACTTGTTAAAAAATGTTTAATTTTGCAATAATTTCAAGACCTTGGAAATTGTAATTAACTATCAATGGCAAAAAAAAATATTTTTACTGATTCTTTTGGAAACATATACATCCTAAAAAGGATTATTATTTTCATTCTCGGATTAGTATCATACAGGAGGTTCAATGGTTTTAACAAGCTTAAAATATCGGGCACGGAAAATCTCACCGATTTACCGGACACCAATGTTCTTTTCGTGTCAAATCACCAGACTTATTTTGCTGATGTTGCAGCGATGTATCACGCCTTTTGCGCGGTGAATAACGGCTATCATAACACAATCAAAAACCCTGTTTATCTGCTGAATCCGAAAGTTGACTTTTACTATGTAGCAGCGGAAGAGACGATGAACAAAGGTATTCTTGCAAGAATTTTTAAAATTGCAGGTGCTGTAACTGTGAAAAGAACCTGGCGGGCTGAGGGTCAGAACGTCAACCGAATGGTGGATATGAGTGAGGTGGAAAACATTATGACAGCACTGGACAACGGCTGGGTTATTACGTTTCCCCAAGGGACTACTTCAGCATTTGCACAAGGCAGAAAAGGCACGGCTAAATTGATAAAAAATCAGAGGCCCATTGTTATTCCGATCAAGATCAACGGATTCCGAAGAGCTTTTGACAAGAAAGGCTTGAAAATCAAAGTAACCGGTGTGAAGCCAACAATGGAGTTCAAGCCAGCTTTGGATATTGATTATGACAATGAGTCCGCAACACAGATTCTGGACAAAATAATGCATGCCATTGAGCAAACACCGGAACACAACCTGCTCCACGATTATGACGCCAAGCAGAAAGAAATAAAATCTCAATCACAACAATAAAAAACGGCTACTTTTTCAGTAGCCGTTTTTATCTTTATTAATGAGACTGAAAATTCTATCATCTATCTGTCAATTATCTATGTCTAAAATTTAAGCTTCAATACTTGGAACCTGCACATTCTCATTTGCATCTTTTTCATAATCCACACCTTCCAGCTCGAAGCCGAAAAGATTGAAAAATTCTTTCCTGTAACCTTCAATATCACTGATTTCAGACAGTGTTTCTGTTGTAACTTTATCCCAGTATTTAGCAACTTCTGCCTGTACATCCTCTGCCATTTCCCAGTCATCAATGCGGATTCTTCCTTCCGAATCTAATGCAACTTTCCCATTTTCTGTATATAATCTGTCCGCAAATAGTCTTTGCATCTGCTCGATAGTTCCTTCGTGTGTTCCTTTAGCTTTCATCACTTTATAAAGTAAGGAAATATACAATGGAACTACAGGAATTGCTGAACTAGATTGTGTTACCAAAGCTTTATTAACCGAAACATAAGAAACGCCGTGAAGATCTTTCAGTAAATCATTCAATACCGGAACTGTTGCTTCCAAATCGTTTTTAGCCTGGCCGATTGTTCCATTTCTGTAAATTGGAAAAGTCAATTCCGGGCCAATGTAAGAATAAGCAACAGTTTTAACACCTTCTGCCAAAACACCAGCCGCTTTCAGATCTTCTATCCAGAATCTCCAGTCTTCGCCACCCATTACAGCGATGGTGTTGGCAATATCTTCCTCATTTTCAACCGGATTAATGGTGATATCGGAAACGACACCTGTATGAAAATCAACTGTTTTGTTGGTAAATGGCTGACCAATCGGTTTAAGAACCGATGCATAAGCAACACCGGTTTTAGGATGTGTTCTTCTCGGCGAAGCCAAACTGTACACTACCAAATCTACCTGACCAAGATCTTTTTTAATCAATTCAATGGTCTCTTTCTTCACATCGTCAGAGAACGCATCACCATTAATACTCTTTGCGTAAAGTCCGGCTGCGTGTGCTTCTTTCTCGAAAGCTGCAGAATTGTACCAACCGGCTGTTCCCATTTTACCTTCTGATGCCGGTTTTTCGAAAAAAACTCCGATTGTAGATGCGCCTGAACCGAAAGCTGCAGCAATTCTGGAAGATAAACCAAAACCTGTGGAAGCACCGATGACCAAAACTTTTTTAGGTCCGTGTTTGATTTCGCCTTTCGACTTTACATATTCTATCTGGTTTTTTACAGCCTGATGCGCTCCATCCGGATGTGCAGTCAGACAAATAAATCCTCTTGTTCTAGGTTGAATAATCATTGTTGAAATTATTTTTAGCATTGCAAATTAAAGAAATTTGAGTTAATAATTAAAAATTATCTCGCAAAAAGCACATAACGGTTTTTAGTTTTTTAAGGATTAATGATACTTTCCGAGTATCGTTATTTTTATTTTGCGCAATCGATTGCACTATTCGTTATTTTGTTTAATTTTATCCGAAATCTTTCAATTATTATGAAAGACACTTCGACTCCGCTCAGTGTGACAAACCTAATACTAACTGTAATAAGATAACATTGTCAGTCTGAGCGGAGTCGAAGACTTTAATTTGAAATAATAGATTAACGTAGAATCACTCGCAGCCCGACTTGAGCGGAAATCCTTTTTAAGCAACGTAGTGAAGTGAAAAGATTGGGAAGCAGAAGGCGGATTAAGCTGCCCAAATAAAATATAGAATAGAATAAATTACTTAGATAAACAATGAAAAAACTATTAATAGGTCTCGCATTTTCTGTGGCAGCAATGATTTCTGCACAGAAAAACGATATTCAATACTACATTGAAAAGGCACCGTTCAAATTCGGGGAAATGATTTTGCCGACGATTCCGCAAAAGGATTACAACTTTAAGGATTTTGGTGGCATTGGTGACGGGAAAACATTAAATACAAAAGCATTCGAAAAAGCCATTTCCACGATTGCTCAAAATGGTGGCGGGAGATTAATTGTTCCTGCCGGAACCTGGCTGACAGGACCAATCGAACTGAAAAGCAAAATCGATTTCCACGTTGAGGAAGGTGCGATTGTACAATTCAGCAGCGACATCAAACAATTCCCGATGCGAGAGACTTCGTCAGGGAAATTTGAAGTCACGCCGCCCATCTGGGGAAATAACCTGAAGGACGTTTCGTTTACAGGAAAAGGCATTTTTGATGGCGCAGGCGAAGCTTGGCGACCTGTGAAAAAATTCAAAACAACTGCAGGACAATGGCAGGAACTGGTTGCAAAATCCGGAAGTGTTTTGAGTGACGACGGGAAAATATGGTATCCAAGTGAAGCGGCAAAACGCGGCGAAGAACTGGCAAAAGTCATTACCAAAATGCCGAATGCAACGCTTGATATGTATGAGCAGCTGCATCATTATCTGAGACCAATGATGTTCACCCTGTCAAAAGTGACGAATCTTTTGATTGACGGACCAACGTTCAGAAATTCGCCGAAATTTGTGATTAATCCAAAACAAATCACCAATCTTGTTATCAGAAACACCACAGTTTATAATCCGAAATGGGCACAAAACGGTGACGGAATCGACATCAGCGCCTCTAAAAATGTGATTATCTACAACACAAAAGTGAACGCCGGCGATGACGGCATCTGTATGAAATCCAGCGGAACGCCAAAAAATGGAGAAGCGCTTTTACAAAACATCATCATCGCAGAATGTACTGTGAATGAAGGTCATGGCGGCTTTGTTATCGGTAGCAACACGGATGGCGGAATGAAAAATATCTATGTCTCCAACTGTACTTTCGATGGAACCGACATCGGAATCCGTGTGAAAAGTAACTCCGGAAGAGGCGGTGATGTGAGCCAAATTTTCATCGATAATATTGAAATGAAAAATATTATTAAGGAAGCAGTTTTGTTTGACACATTCTATGCAGACGCACCTGTTGGAAGCACCAAAGAAAGTGAAGCGGCGCAACATACCGGTGAAAAAGTGCCTTATTTCCACGATTTTTATGTGAGTAATGTGAATTGTTCTTCATCTGAAACGGCGTTTAGCTTTAACGGCCTTCCTGAAAAACTGATTGAAAATCTTTATTTCAAAAATGTAAATATCACGAGCAAAAAAGGAATTGTCGGCAAGAATGCACAGAATATCGTTTTTGAAAACGTGAAAATCAATAATTCGACGGATTATAAAATAGATAGTGGTTTGAAAAAGGCGATTGTTGTGAAATAAATTATTTCTCGCTGATGTGACAAATTTTGCAGATCTATCAGCTTAATCTGTAAATCTGTAAGAGTAAAAACGATTCAACCCTTTCAGAGTTTGAAACTCTGAAAGGGTTTTATTTTAGTAATTATTCTATTTTAAAGTGATGAAAAAATCTTCGTTTAGAGTTAGAACGCCTTCTTCCTGTTCTCCTGTAAAGCCTTTTAGTTTAGACGTTTTACTTTTCAAAATCAAATCCTGAAGTTGCTTTTCCGATAATTTTTTTCCGAATATCTCGAATGGAACTTTGAAACCACAGCCTTTGTAATCCGAACAGCCAACGGCAGTTTTGCCTTTCATCAGAGTGTTAGATTTACACTTTGGGCATTGTGTTTCTTCCCAGACAATCTCGGTTTTCGCTCTTGGCTTTTTTTCTTTTGGAGCTTCTTTTTTTTCTTCCTGAATGATAACTTTCCCTTTTCCGCTGATAACTTTTTGGGTCAAATCGGTAACCATTTCTATCAATTCTTCTTTGAACTGATTGGCCTCGTACTCCCCTTTTTCGATTTTTCTGAGTTTCGATTCCCATTCTCCGGTGAGCTCCGGACTTTTAAGAAGCTCGTCTTCTATCGTGTCGATTAATTCGATTCCAGTTTGGGTGGCGATGAGATTTTTACGTTTCTTCTCGATGTATTTTCTTTTGAAAAGTGTCTCGATGATGTTGGCGCGTGTTGATGGTCTTCCGATACCATTGTTTTTCAGCATTTCACGCAATTCTTCATCTTCCACCTGTTTCCCAGCCGTTTCCATTGCACGCAATAAAGTTGCTTCTGTGTAAGGTTTGGGAGGCGAAGTTTTCCCCTGATGAATCAAAGGTTCGTGGTCTCCTTTTTCGCCTGCGATGAATTCGGGAATAGATTGTTCCTCGTCTTTATCTTTTTCGTCCTTTTCTTCTTTTTTGTCTTTGGCGTAAATGATTCTCCAGCCCGGCTCCAAAATTTGTTTTCCCGAAGCTTTGAAAGAAATTGTTCCAACCTGCCCTTCCACCAAAGTATTCGAAATCTTACATTCAGGATAAAAAACAGCAATGAATCGTCTCGCTACCAAATCATAAACCAGCTTCTCTTCTCTACTAAGATTGGACGAAGGTGGAATTTCGGTTGGAATAATGGCGTGGTGGTCGGTCACTTTCGTATCATCAAAAACTGCTTTTGTCTTTGGAATAGGCTGAGTGAGCAACGGTGCTGTAAACTCAGAATAAATAGTCATACTCTTTAAGATTCCGGCAATTTTCGGATAAAGATTTTCGGATAAATAAGTCGTATCAACTCTTGGGTAAGTCGTATATTTTTTTTCGTAAAGACTCTGGATATAATTCAAAGTTTGTTCTGCTGAGAAACCGTACTTTTTATTTGCTTCGACCTGAAGCCCCGTCAAATCAAACAATCTCGGACTTTTCTCTTTGCCTTCTTTGATTTCAAAAGAGACAATCTCAAATTGATTCTGTTTGAGATATTCCAGACCTCGTTCTGCTTTTTCCAACGATTTCAACCGGTCAATGGATGCACTGAAAAGCACATCGCGATATTTGGTTTTGAGTTCCCAATAGTCTTCCTGCGTAAAAGCATCAATTTCTTTCTGACGCTGAACAAGCATCGCCAGAGTTGGTGTCTGAACACGCCCAATCGATAAAACACCTTTATTGCCGCCAAATCTTTTCGTGAATAATCGTGTGGCATTGATTCCCAAAAGCCAGTCACCGATCGCTCTCGCATTGCCTGCCAAATAAAGATTTTTGTAGTCATCAGCCGGTTTCAGATTTTCAAAGCCTTCTTTTATGGCATCTTCTGTCAAGGACGAAATCCATAAACGCTTCATCGGTTTGTCACATTTCGCTTTCTGCAAAACCCAACGCTGAATGAGCTCTCCTTCTTGCCCGGCATCACCACAGTTAATGACCTCATCGCATTCCTGAACCAGCTTTTCTATGGTCTGAAATTGTTTCTCGACGCCATTATTGGGAATTAATTTGATTCCAAAATTTTTGGGAATAATCGGTAAGAAAATCAAGTCCCAGGATTTGTAATGCTCGGCATAATCGTGGGGTTCTTTCAAAGTACAAAGATGACCGAAAGTCCAGGTAACGCAATAGCCGTTTCCCTCCATATAACCACTTTTGGGAGTTGTGGCACCCAAAACTTTGGCTATATCACGGGCAACGCTGGGTTTTTCGGCAATACAGAGTTTCATTTGGAATATTTATTTTCTTTAGGTCAAATGGAACGTTAAAACGTTTCATCTGAAATATTTAATTTTTTGCTTTTGAAAGGGAAGCAAAGTTGCGGAAAAATTTAAAATCAGAAAAGTTGTTTTTTAAAAATTAAGTTAATTGAGAATTCTACTTTAACGCAAAGAGCGCAAAGATTTTTTTTCATTATTGAAAATATTTTAAAGCTCGCAAAGACGCTTCGCTCATCAAAGAAATACTTATTTTTGTTCTGATGGCGAATGTTATCTTTGTGGTAAATCTGCGCCCCGATTTGAACGGAGCTCTTTTTCTGTTATTGCGATTGTATAAAATTTCTATCAGATTGCTTCACTTTGTTCGTATTGACAGAAAAAATCGGTAGTGGAAGACAGAAACAGACGCCCAAAATGAGTAAAATAAAAAACCCCTCCAAAGTGTGAGTCTTCGGAAGGATTCATAAGAAAATAATAATAAGAATTTTTTGATGAAAGTCTTCGACTCCGCTCAGACTGACATTGTGAATCTAAATGTTATAAACCAGCTTCAAAAACTTTGAGCAGTTCTGTCTGCTGGACAACGTCATTTTTACTGTTAATCAAGTTATAATTTGCCTGAAGCCAGTTGTTCCGGACCACGAAAAATGTATAGGCGTCCATTAATCCTTCCTTGTATTTTTCTTCGGATTTCTGGAATGACAGTCTTTGGTTTTCGAAATTGGCTTCCAAAAGATTGTATTTTTCCTGAGCATTCAGGAATTGGGCTTTGATGGAGTTTATACTTTGAGTCAGATTATTAATCACAATATCTTTATCATAATTGGAGTTAATGACATTCAGTTTGGCAATTTCAACGTTGTTTTTCACTTGTAGTTTGTTGAAAATCGGGATATTGAGTCCGAAATTCAACTGCTGGCTTTTGTTCGTTTTGATTTGGTCTGAGAAATTGGCCGGAGCCGGCTGTCCCAAGACTTTGTTATAAAAGCTTGACCAGGTGTAAGAACCATTCAGGGTTGGTAAATAGCCGGATTTTGCAACTTCAACACTTTTTTGCTGCGCTTTGATTTCTGCCAAGGTTGTCTGATATGCCGGATTTTTTTCAAGAAGATTTTGGATAAAATCAGCATCGTTGAAATTGGATTCAGCCCAATTTTCTTCAGTCATTTTGAAATCCAAAGTGTCTTTTGTAATTGCCAATGCATTGAGCAAATTAATCTTTGAAAGGTCACGCTGGTTTTTTGCGGAAACCCATTGTTCCTGCATTGTTCCAAGATTGGCCTTGATATCATAAATATCACTCTTAGGACGATTTCCTATTTCAACTTCTTTTTCGGTGCGTTTGATTTGGTCTTCGATTCCGGAAAGCTGTGTTTCCAAAACTTCCAGCCAGCTTTTGCTGTTCTGATAAGTAAAAAACATCTGGATGACATTCATTTTAACTTCGTTCTGAGCCTGCTTCATTTTGAAAGTTGAACTTTCCTTATTGATTTTCGACAGAGAAATATTGAGGTAATTTCGCCAGTTTAAAAGTTCCCAATTAGCCTGCGCATAGAAATTATCGGTCTGCGTATTGATGGCTTCACGCTGATTATTCTGCTGATTTATTCCGTTTCCGAAATTATAATTGTGATTGATTCCAGCGTCCACAGACGGCAACAACATTCCTTTGGCAGCAGAAATCTGTCTTTCATTTTTCTGAATATTAACCGCAGACTGTTTTACCAATGGATGATTGGCTGAAGCATAATCCAGACATTGTTGGAGTGTCCAACTCTGCTGCGCGGGAAGAAGATTGATTAATAATATGAAGAGTAATTTTTTCATAATAGTTTGTCGTTGACAATTTTAATTTTTGGGATATGGAATCGCTTTATCCAATTCTATCGGATTGTAATAATTTTTAATGCTTTCCTGGATAAATTTTCTTTTCTGGTCCAGCTGTTCCTGGCTAGTGATTTTTTCTCCTCCGATAATTACCGTGCCTCCGGTTTTCAGATTATTTCTCATATCAGCAACCGGGTCATTGTAATAATCAAGCTTTACTTTGTGGAATTGCTTCAGCGTCACTTTCACAGGCCGATTGCCGTAATGGGATTCCAGAAAATTCGTCGTTACGAAAGTCTGCGGAAGATTAATGCTTTTTGATAATGTATAATTGTAATCGCCTTTATCATCCTTCAATTCGAAAATCAATCCCGGCAAGCCTCTGAATTTGTAAGGGCCTTCGTGAAAAGGAATGGCTGAACAAAACCAAGCGGTCCATTTTCTTCCGCCGAAATCCGTGGTTGCTTTTTGTAATGAATATTCAGCACTTTTTTTGGTTTCGTTTTCGATTTTCCAGTTCATTTCGTCTTTGGAATCAATTACAAAATAATCAAACAAATTATCGTGAAAAGCTCTGTTCTCATTGGAACCGGTTTTTCTCAGAATCAACTGGTCTGACTGTGTATTGGCCTGCCAATTTTCTCCGGTTTTCTTGCTGATAGAATCATTTTTCAGAAAATCGTAATCATAAAATCTGGTATAATCTTTATCAATATCCAAAACCATATTCATTTTCATCGGTTTATTCATAAGTTTCATTTCCATTTCGTAAATGAACCGGTTCGTCTGTGCAGAAATGAAATTGATAATCAATGTCAATAAAATAATGACCATTTTTCCCATTTTATTCATATTTGAGGTATTTAACAAGGTTGATTTTTGTGGCGCGATACGCTTTGAAACTGACAACAGCGAATGTCAGAATCAATAATAAAAGTAAACTCAGAATGTATGGCCAAACCGGCATATCGATTCTGTAAGCGAAATCCTTAAGCCATTCGTTCATCGCATAATAACCGAAAGGCATACTGATTAGCACGGCAATCACACAGATCAGTAAAAATCTTTTCGTGAGATCCAAGACGATTGTTCTTTCGTCTGCGCCTAAAGTTTTTTTGATGGCCACGTCTTTCAGTTTCTGGTCAATCAATAACGATGAAAGTGCGAATAATCCCAATAATGCAATCACAAGAACAACAATATTTAAAGCGGTAAATAAGGTCTGCTGTTTCTGGAACTTTTCATACGTCTTGGCAAAATGCTTATCAACAAATTCAAATTCGTAAGGATAGCCTGGTTCTGCTTTGGTCGTCCAGAATTCTTTGATGCGTTCCAACGTTCCGTTGATATCATTTTCAGAAATTTTGATCTGCAGGTTGCTCATATTATTTTTGACCCAGTTCCTGTTATAATTGAAGTACACAATCGGCATAACAGTTTGTTCCACACCAGCATAGTTAACATCTTTCACCACGCCCAGGATCTTATATTTTTTCTTGCCGTCCCAACCGGTGAAGAATTCTTTTCCCAACGCTGTTTTCGGGTTGTATCCCAATTTTCCGGCAAAGGTTTCGTTCACCACGACACCATTAATCGTATCGGAAGCTTTCTTCCAGTCCAAATCTCGTCCGGATATAAATTTCACTTTGTAGAACTTCAGAAAATTCTCGTCAATTCCGCCCAGCATTGTTTGAACCGTTTTGGTGGTATCTGAGGACAATTTCACAATTGAGGCATTGGCGGTTCCGTTTCCTATCGAATTAACAGAACCCGTGATATCCGTCACACCGGGAATCCTTGCCAGTTCCGTTTTGAGTCTTTTGTATTTTTTGACATTAAAATTATTTTCCCAGTTGGCTTTCTTGAAAAAAATCTGAATCGCCTGGTCACCCCTGAAACCCAGATCCTTATTCATCATATAGCTGACCTGAGTATGGATAATCAATGAACAAATGATGAAAAATGAAGAAATGATCAGTTGCAAAGTCAGGATCGAATTTCTAAGCCAGGCCCCACTTTTGCTTCTTGCAAAATTACCTTTCAGGGTATTAATAGGTTTGAAATTCGCCAGATAAAGTGCCGGAATCAATCCTGCAACCCATGAAAAAACAATTAACAATAATCCGGTATAGATGAAGAGGTTCGGATTATTAAGGCTGATTTTTTTATCAAGAAACTGATTGTAGGACGGTAAAAATAATTCTACCATTGCAAAAGCAACCACATATGCGGCCAAACAAATCAGAAAAGTTTCCACCAAAAACTGCAAGACCAATTTTGATTTTGAGCTTCCGACGACTTTTCTCACGCCGACTTCTTTCGCTCTTTGGGACGCCTGTGCGGTTTTGAGATTAATCAGATTGATTCCTGATAAGGCCAGAATCAAAACAGACAATCCCAGCAGAATCATAATGGATTTTTTATCACCTTTATTGATTCCGTCACTTTTGGCATCCAGTTTCATTTTGGCGACCGGCGTCAGATAGACTGATGCTGAATTTTTTTTATCTATAGCGTAACCCCATTTTTTGGCAGATATTTCCTCCTGCTGCTGCATCATTTCAGATAATTTCCGTTCCAATGCCTGGATATCTGTTCCTGGCTTCACCTTGAAAAACCCATTATAGCTGTAGCTGGTCCATTGGTCTTTGGATTGTTCCAGATATGGATTTCTGTAAATAAAATCCGGTTTGAAAACCGTATTCCCTTCCGGAAGTTTATAGATCGCTGTAACTATGTAATCCTTATCATTCGAATCATTTTTAACCGATTTTCCAATGGCACTGGGATAATCGTCACCAAAAAGCGAACGTGCTGTTTCCAGTGATAATGCGATTTTTCCGTTATCCGAAATCACGTCCCGGAAATTACCTGCGACTTTTTCGAAAGTGAAGAGTCTGAAAAAAGAATCTACCGATGCCGTCCCGGAAACATAAGCCGAATTGCCGCCAAAGCTGAGTTTCTGCTTTCCCCAATCGTTGAGAATCGTTGCATCTTCAATCTCGGAGAATTTTTCCTTTGAGACAAAAATCTCGGGATAGCTGGAGCTCGACATAATCCCAAAAGCCGCATTACCATTCTCCACGAAATAGATATTTTCCTTATTCGGAATCCACTGTTCATAGGATTTTTCATCCTGCCAATGAATAAATATCAACAGAAAAACACACAGACCAACACTCAGTCCCAGGATATTGATAACTGTGGAGAGCCCATTTTTTCTGTAATTGATTAATGCAATTTTGAGCCAATTGTTTAACATAAATGATAATTGATAAATGATAAATGATAAATCAAATTCTTTTTTAAACCTCACAGGTTTTTAAAACCTGTGAGGTTTGGATATAGAATGAATATTTTTCAGGTGCCATAAGTTTCACCTACGGCTACTCATATTGAACCCTTCGGGTTCGTTATTCATATTTCAGATATTTCACGAGATTCACTTTTGTTGCCTGATAAGCTTTGATACTTACGACTGCGAAGGTCAGAACCAGTAATGAAATCAAACTCAAGACGAATGGGAACATCGGCATATCAATTCGGTAAGCGAAATCCTTCAGCCACTCATTCATCAGGTAGTAACTGATCGGGATGCTAATCAATACTGCAGTAAACGTAATCCATAAGAATTGTTTTGTCAGACCAAAAATCAGAGTTCCGTCTGATGCGCCCAGAGTTTTTCTAATCGCCACATCTTTCAGCTTCTGCTCAATCATCAATGATGATAAAGCGAATAGTCCGAGCAATGCTACCATTAAAACCATTGCATTAAGAATGGTGAACAAGGTCTGCTGTTTCTGATATTTCACAAAACTTTCAGCAAATTTTTTGTCAATAAAATAAGAGTCAATAGGATAGCCCGGTTCTACATTATTCTGCCAGTAGGATTTGATTCTTTTTACCGTGCCGTCTATATCATCCGGTTTTAATTTCAGCTGGATATTATACACATTATATCGTTTCCACTCTGTTTCCCTGTAATGGAAAAACACGATGGGTTCCACAGCTTTTCTGGGATTCAGGATATTGAAATCTTTTACAATTCCTACAATGTGATATGGTTTGTAATCAAATCCCGGCTTGAATTCATTCTTCAAAGCCTGCTCATCTGTCCATCCAAATTTCTTCACAAAAGCTTCATTGACCAAAACATTTGATATTGTATCAGAAGCGAGGTTAGGATCCAGCCAACGTCCTTTTTTCAATTTAACATTCATAAACTGCAGATAATTATAATCCATAGAACCGTGCTGCGCGTATATGCTTTTGTCCATAAAATCCATATTGGAATTGCTGAATCTCCCGCTGCCGGGAACTGCTTCTCCATAAGAAACATCGGCGACACCTTCGATTTTTTTCATCTCATTTTTAATACGCTCATATTTCAGCCAGGGTTTTGCGACATTCTCACTGAAATTAATCAGAAAAACCTGCTTTCCATTATAGCCAAGATCTTTGTCCATCATATATTTAACCTGATTATTGACAATCAAACCTCCAATGATGAAGAAAGAAGAAATGATGAGCTGCAAGGTCAGAATCCCGTTTCTCAGCCAGATTCCGTGTTTGCTTCTGGCGAAATTACCTTTCAAGGTTTCTATCGCTTTAAAATTGGCTAAATAAGTGGCCGGAATCAATCCTGAAATCAATGTTACTGCTAAAACCATGGCAAAGGAATAGAAGTAAATATGCCAGTCATTCATCACAATTTCTTTGTCATAGAACTTATTGAAGGTTGGCAGGAGAATTTCTGTTAAAGCCAACGCCAAAACATATGACGCAAAACAAATGATAAATGTTTCCAGCAAAAACTGAAGAACCAGATTGGATTTTGTACTTCCAATCGCTTTTCTTACTCCAATTTCTTTGGCACGCTGAGACGCCTGCGCTGTCTTCAGATTAATAAAGTTAATGGCTGATAGAATTACAATTAATACCGAAAGTGTAAACAGGATCATTAACGTCTTAAAATCGCCATTTCCAAACCAATAGGCCTGCGCATGGAGTTTCATTTTATCAAGCGGCGTGAGAATACTTCCCGTTGGTCCGTATAATTCCAAATATTTTTGAGGTGTTACGCCACTGCCTGCCGCATTTATTTTTGCACGGTACTCGAAAACATCTTTCACTATTTTATTCTGTACCGCCTCCACATTGGCATTTTTGCTTAGCATAAAGAAGCATCCGTAGTTGAAATTGCCCCATTGGTTCTTATCATTTTTCATTTGTTCAAATGGAAGGATTAGAAACTCCGGCTTGATGAGACTGTTTTCCTTTGGCAATTCGTAAACAGCTGTTACGACATAATTTTTGTTATCAAATTTCACGCTTTCGCCTGCAACATTGGTTTTACCAAATAGGTTTTTGGCTGCCTCCGTAGAAATTGCTAAAGATGATTCTCCCTTCAGGGCATCTTTAAAAGTTCCGTCTATTAGTTTGAAAGGAAAAAAGTTGAAAAAATTACTCGAGACCAGCATCCCGTCTTTCTGAAAGACCGTTTTCTGTTTTGTAGTCATTTTATAGCCTACACCTGAACCATTGAATAAGACATAATCTTTGATTTCCGGTATTACTTTTACGGCATGTTCTGCCATAATATAAGGAAGCGTTGCACCGTAAGCGTTGTCCTTTTTATTGTAAATCTGGGAACCATAAATCTGATCTTTCTTAGGATTCCATTTTTCGTAGGATTCTTCATCATTCCAGTGCATCAGAATGAGCATAAATCCTGTCAGTCCAATCGTTAATCCAAACAAATTAATGATGGTGGAAAGCCAGTTTTTTTTATAATTGATGAAGGCGATTTTGAGCCAATTTTTAAACATAATTAATTTTTTGTTGCAGGAAGGATGCTGGATGTCGGAAATTTTTCACCTAACATCCATCATCAGACATCCTTATTTAACAATTATTCGAAGTTTTTTGCGTCTGCTTTTTCGAAAACATCCTTTCTTTGAGAAGAATGTTCTTCACTGAAAATCTCGCCATCTTTCATATTCACGATTCTGGAAGCGTAACCTGCATCGTAAGACGAGTGCGTTACCATTGCAATCGTAGAACCTTCTCTGTGAAGTTCTGCAAGGAGATTCATTACCTCATTTCCGTTGGAGCTGTCAAGATTCCCGGTTGGCTCATCGGCCAAAATTAATTTTGGTCTCGTTACCAAAGCTCTTGCAACCGCTGCTCTCTGTTGTTGTCCTCCGGAAAGCTGCTGCGGATAATGTTTTGCCCTGTGAGCAATGTTGATTTTCTCCATAATCTCTTCCACTCTTCTTTTTCTTTCTGAGGAAGAAACACCGTTGTAAATTAATGGTAATTCGATGTTTTCGTAAACTGTCAGTTCATCAATCAGATTAAAATTCTGGAAAATGAAACCGATGTTTTTCTTTCTGATCTCTGATTTTTTCTTTTCAGAAGTTCCGATGGTTTCAACCGATTCAAATTGGTAAGAACCTGAAGAAGCGCTGTCCAAAAGTCCAAGAATATTAAGAAAAGTAGATTTTCCACAACCTGAAGGCCCCATTATCGCAACGAATTCGCCTTCTTTGATTTGCAGGCTTACATTGTTAAGCGCATTGGTTTGAACATCTTCTGTTTTATAGACTTTTGAAAGGTTTTGAATATTTATCATTGTAGTATATTTTTTTAAAGTTTATGGATTGTTTAATTATTGTTTCCAGTTTTTCACCGTGTAATTCAGACTTGTATTTTTATCCAGTGACAAAGAAACGTCTTTCCCTTCTCCGATTCCGTCGATTTTCCCTTCTGTTTCCCAGTTTCCTTTGGTTAATTTGAATTTCAAATCAGGATAAGTTTTGAATGTAATTTGTCTGGTTGTTTCACCGGTTTTATTAAGTTTAATGACGTTAGGATTCCAATTCCCGATGCTTGACTGATTGCCTGTAATATAAACATCACCGCTGTTTTCGGGAACATTTACCGTTAAATTCACTTCGTATTTTACATTAGATAAACCCAATTTTGTTCTCACTCTTTCGACACTGGTTTCATCCAAAACATTTAGCAATTCAGGAACAAATTCTTTAAACGATTGATATTTTTTACGGTTGTTTTCATACACTTCCATTTTCTTTTCAAATTCAGGAATCAGAACAAAGGAATAGTCATTCATATGTTGTTTTCGTAAGTTTTCAGCCAATTTCTGATTGCCATCAGCCAGCGCAATTCGGATTTCTCCTGTTCTTACGATATGCTCGGCAACACAAGACGGCCAGTAAGAATAACCGTGCATCGCCATCTTATCAACAAGAGCCTCAGACATCAGATTACTGCTCTTATTAATCCTGTCTTCATATGGGCCCAAATGCTGGTTGACAAACGAATGTCCGAACTCGTGCGTGATTAAAAAGTTGAGCGTTTCCGGATGATTGAAACCAAATTCTTTATAATCCCTGATATTATTTTTCTTTTCCAGCGGAAGATAAGGACTGCTGATCATATTGGCAATCTGCCCTTTGTCAGACTTAATCATTGGGCCGTTGCCGTGCCAGAAGACCGGAATGTTAGGCATAATATCCAACGGATTAATCCAGAATCTGTAAGCCAGAAACTTCTCGCCATAATATTGCTCCATTTTAGCCATATAGCCAGCCGGAATATTTTTTCTCACTTCATTCTTTGCACCTTCTAAAAAATGACTTTGGTCTTTGAAGAATTTTCCCAGATTTCTTTCGATATAAAACTCTCTCAACTTTTCGGCGAATTTTTCCACTGCTTCTTTCTTGGCATTATTATTTTCCTCAATCTGGTAAGCATAACCTTTTGCCGGAAAAATATTGTGCTTCAGTAAAACCTGATAAGTCAAATCCTGTTGCTGACCGGCAACCTGCAGATAATCCTGCATCGCTTTGATGATTTTCGAATTATCATATTTTTCCATTTCCCTGTTCGCCAAATCTGCCAAAGGCAAATGACCAATATCTGCTCTCCCGTCGATGTAGAAAAGTCTTCCCTGATGCTTCGCTACAAGATATTCAACAATGGAATACGTGGCGATATTTGGGTTGAATTCCACATCAACTTTTGATTGAGATTTCAGATTTGCCGCCAATAAAAACATCATCAAAGTCAAAATGCTTTTATTAATCATCTTTAAGGTCTTCATTTAATCTGAGTTTTCTAAGTTTATAGTTTATTATTTTAAATTGAATCGATTGTTCCTCCAGAACTTCTGCTTGCAGAAAACTTGATTCCTGACAATGTTTTATATCTGATTTTAGCTAATGAACTTGCAGAAGCGGTTAGTTCTTTTGAAACACTCAAAGTTATCGATGATGTCGCACTTGCAGTTGCTTTTGCAGTTTGGATATTCATATTTTTGGCATCCACAGAACTTGCACTATCCACATTGATTTTCGCATTATCTGCAGAACCGCTGATTTTCACCGAACTTGCAGAATTAGCATCAATATTGAGATTTTTTGTATCAATTTTTCCTGAAAATCCACCTGCACTATCGGTATTGATATTAACAACTGAAGCTTTAGAATCCGCAACAATTCTTCCGCTTCCATTGCTTTCAAAAGTTTGTTCAGCAGTTTCAAAAACACTTTTCACTTTTATAGAAGAAGCATTTCCGGCTTCTGCTTTTACAAGGTCTTTTGCGTAAACAACTACTTTTGTATCGGCATTCTGAAGCGAAACATTCGGTTTGTATTGGATGTAAAGCGTTTTATTTTTCACTTCGATTTTAAGTTCTGACAAATGCGTGCTTGTTGCAACTGCTTTTTCTTCGTCTGACTTTACAATTTCCACTTCAATGGCCTGGGAAGTTTTCACCGCATTGAATGAACTCAAATTAAAAGTCTTTGTTTCTGATTTCTGAATCCCATTCGAAAAATCATTTCCTTTCAATGTTGTTGATGTCACAAAAAGACCGACAATCATTGCGATTAATAGTAATAATAGTTTTTGCATTGTTATAATTTTTAATTTTTGATTTGATTTTGTCATTCCGAGGAACGAGGAATCTCTGAGATTCTTCATTTCGCTTCGCTACATTCTGAATGACAAATATTCTACTTTTGAATATCAAGCATTTCGTATTTTTTCAATTCAGAATAATCTGAAGTAATGACCGATTCGCCTTGTTTCAGTCCGGAAACGACTTCATAATAAAGAGGATTTTCTCTTCCCAGACTGATATTTCGTTTTTCAGCTTTATTATTTTTCACTACAAAAATCCATTTCCCATTCGTGTCTTTGTAAAAATTCCCTTTCGGAATCATCATACTTTGCGTGTCGGCTGACAGCTTCAGTTTCACGCCGAAAGTCATCCCGATTTTCAGGTTTTCAATTTTTGCATCGATGAAATTCAGTTCCACAGAAAACTGTCCGTCTTTCACTTCCGGAAGGATTTTCGTGATAATCACTTCGTATTCTTTTCCGTTGTTGTCAAGCGTTCCTTTGATGCCGTTGTTTAACTTGTTGATATAATATTCATCCACTTTTGCGACTAACTTGTAACCGCCCATTAAATCGATTTTTCCGATGCTTTCTCCCGTTGTCAGATTCTGTCCGAGCGAAATATTGAACGAAGATAATCTTCCAGAAGCCGGCGACATTATCAGGAAATTATTTTTGTTGGAACGAAGAATATTCAAGCTTTTTTCCATCTGATTAATGGAATTATTGATGGCTGCAAACTGAGCATTTCTCGAAGTTTTCTCATTAGAAGCTCCTTTTTCAACAATTCGTTTTCTGTCTTTCTGATAATTCAAATTTTGTAAAGCAATATCATAATCGGTTTTCTTTCCGATTTCCGCATCGTACAATCTTTTCTGAAGATTAAAAGTCTGCAACGCCGTATTATAATCATTCTGAGACTGCAATAATTCTTTATCCTGACTGAATTCCTGATTCTTTAATTCTAAAAGCGAACTCCTCATCTGGCTGATCTGCTGCATAATTCCCGTTTCCTGATTCAGGTAATTAAATTCCGTATTGGGATTGTAAACTCTTGCGATAGGTTGTCCTTTTGTCAGCATTTGTCCGTCTTCCGCAAAAATTTCTTTTACCGCGCCACCTTCCAAAACATTCACCAGAGAAGAATTAAGAGATTGCGTCTGTGCCGTTACCATCAACATATCCTCGAATTTTCCTTTCGTCACCTCATCAATGGTGATATCTTCAAGCTTCACATTATACGTTTTTTTCTGATTCAGAAAATACCATCCAAAAACTGAAACTGCCAAAGCGGAAATAACGATAATCGAGATTAATTTCAGTTTAGACTTCTTTTTTACTATTTTCGTATCCATATTTAGATAACTGTTTTACTTACAGATAATTACACAATGCAGATGCCAGAAATTTATAATCTTGTAACACTCTGTAAATATGATTAAATATAATTTTATTAATTTTAAAACTGTTCATTATCGGACACTTTTTGTACGGAAACGGACAACAAATCTTCAATTAATAAAAAACTTTTATGTTTTTGAACACAAAGTTCACTAAAGAATAAAATATTAAGTCTCACAAAGCCGCTTCGCTTATATAAGTCAAACGCCTTTGTGAACTATAGAAAATCAAGTTTAATAAAAACCTTGTGGACTTTGTGTTCAAAAAATAATATCGGAAAAATGCGAAAAAAAGAAGCTCATATTTTAATTGTGGATGATGACGAAGATATTTTGTTTTCGGCGAGAGTCTGGCTCAAAAAGTTTTTTACGGAAGTGAGCTGTCTCAATCAGCCTAAAAATATTCTGAAATTTTTATCCGAACAGCAAGTGGATGCGGTCCTCCTGGATATGAATTTCCGGAAAGGTTTTGAAAACGGACAGGACGGATTGTACTGGATGCAGGAAATCAAAACGCTGGAACCTCAGCTTCCGATTATTTTGATGACGGCTTACGGTGAAGTGGAATTGGCTGTTGAAGCCTTAAAAAATGGTGCTTCCGATTTTATTCTAAAACCCTGGAATAACGAAAAACTGTATGCTTCCGTCAATTTGGCGGTTGATATTTCCCGAAAAAACAAGAAGCTGAATCAATGGGAAAATATCAGCATTAAAACCAATCAATATCAGTTGGAAACACAATCGCCGGCGATGCGGGAAGTAATGGATCAGATTGCCCGGGTTTCTGCAACCGATGCCAATGTTCTGCTTCTGGGAGAAAACGGAACCGGAAAATATGTTTTGGCAGAACATATTCACGAGTTGTCGGAACGGAAAAACCAGCCTTTTGTTCACATTGATTTAGGAAGTCTTTCCGAGAATCTTTTTGAATCGGAATTATTCGGTTACAAAAAAGGAGCGTTTACGGATGCGCATCAGGATTATGCCGGAAAAATCGAAAATGCCGAAAACGGAACCGTTTTCCTTGATGAGATCGGGAATCTTCCGCTTCATTTGCAGACCAAATTACTGAGTCTGATTCAGAATAGAAAATTATCAAGAATCGGAGAAACCAAAGAAAGATTGTTGGATGTGAGATTCATTTTTGCAACCAATGAAAATCTCAAAAAAGCCGTTGCTGAAAACCGTTTCCGAAAGGATTTGTATTACAGAATCAACACGGTTGAATTGAATATTCCGAGTCTGAGAGAACGGATTGAAGATATTTCAAGTTTAGCCGATTATTTTTTAGAAAATTACAAACAGAAATACCATAAACCTGATTTGGCTTTAAATGAGAATTTAATTTCTGAATTAATCCATTACTCCTGGCCTGGAAACATCCGTGAACTTGACCATTGCATCGAAAGAAGTGTGATTCTTTCCAATGATAAAAATCTTAAATTACTGATGCCTCAAAATGAAGAATCCGAAAATACAATAATGAATCTGAACATCGAAGAAATGGAAGAAATTCTGATCAAAAAAGCCTTGAAAAAACACCGCGGAAATATATCTTTGGCGGCGGAAGATTTGGGATTGTCAAGAGCGGCATTGTATAGAAGAATGGAGAAGTTTGACTTGTAAATTGGTTGATGGATTTTTAATATTAAAAACACTTCGACAAGCTCAGTGTGACAACTCTAATACTAAATTTTTAATTTTAAGCGATGTCAGGCTGAGCTTGTCGAAGCTTTTTTTGCAATTTCAAAATGAAAAAACAACAAATATTCTGGATTATATTTATTCTATTAGCAATTGTCAGCGGAATTTTTGCATTTGATTTTTATTCTCAGAATAAATGGATCAATTGCATTTTGTTTTCATTGGTAAGTTTGAGTTCTATTATTTTGGCGCAGACTTCGGCGTTATCATATATTCAGAAGACGGAGAAACTGCTTTTGGCGATTCAGAAAAAAGATTTTTCATTGTTTCCGAAAACTGAAGAGAATAGCTTGGTTGATAATGCTGTGAAATTATATTACCAAAGCAAAGAAGAACATCTTTCATTATCATCTTACAAACTTCTGTATGAGGAAATTTTGAATCAATTAGAAATCGGATTGATGATTTTGTCCAAAAGAAATGATGATTGGGAAGTATTTTATGTGAATCCTGTTTTCTTAGAAATTCTTCAGATTCCGAAATATAATTCGTGGAATCTCTATGAAAACAAAGCTTCCGAATTTTATAAAATCATCGCGCAAACGAATTACGAAAACTCACAGGAATTTTTTGATATTTCAATCAATGAAAATACAAAACAATCGTTTTCCTTAAGGACAAAAAAAGTTCAGAATGTAAAAAACAGGTTTTGCATCATTAGTCTGGAATCGGTTCAGAAAATTATTGAACAAAAAGAAAAACTGGCGTGGAACAATTTGATGAAAGTTATTTCTCACGAACTTCTGAATACTTTGACACCTGTCAACAGCTTAATTCAAAATCTGGAATATATTGCCAATCAGGAAATTATCGAGAAAGAAGACCAGCAAGATATGAAGGAAAGTCTGATGATCATCAATTCCAAATCGAAACAATTGCTGAATTTTGTGGACGATTACCGACAGGTTGCCGAACTTCCGAAACCTGTTTTCAAAACCATTTCTTTGACAGACATTGTACAATCTGCGCTCAATTTCCTGAAACCTGAATTTGAAAAAAATCACATTACGATTATCAATTCATTAGAAAATCAAACCATTTTGGCTGACCAGAAAATGATTGAAAGATGTCTGATCAATCTTTACCTCAATGCCATTTACGCTGTTTCTGATAATGTTGAAAGAACAATTAAAACCGAAATCAAAACTCAAAACAAACGAATCATTTTAAGTGTAGAAGACAATGGAACCGGAATCTCGAAGGAAATTCAGGATAAGATTTTTCTTCCATTTTTCACAACCAGAAGCAATGGTTCCGGAATTGGTTTAACGCTCAGCAAAAGCATTATTGAGGCTCATAAAGGTTATATTAATTATAAACCTCTTAACCAGGGAAGCCGGTTTGAGATTTGGTTTGTGGAATAAAAGACACAAGAAAAAAGAGCAAAGAAAAAAGACTTTCGATTCGAAAAATATTTTATCGCAAAGGCACAAAAATTATTAGATTCAAAGTTTAGAAGTCGCAAAGTTATTATCTTCGATGAAAAAAACTTTGCGACTTTTATTAATCATTAAAATAAAAAAACTAGCGCCTTTGCGATAAAAAAATTGGCACAATTATGAAAATAAAAAACAACACTGGCGAAACGGTAGAATTTGAAATTGGAAAACTGGAAAACTCACTTCGGAATTCGGGTGCAGGTAAACAATCTGTAAAAAAAGTTCTGGAAACCGTTTTACCAAAATGTTTCGAAGGCATCACAACCGGCGAACTGTATCGGATGGCATTTGAAGAATTAAAAAAAATATCAAATTCTGCCGCCGCAAGATACAGTCTGAAAAAAGCTTTGCTGGAGTTGGGACCTGCAGGATTTTATTTTGAGCAGTGGATTGCCAGGGTTTTCCAAAATATCGGCTACAAAACTGAAACGGGGCAATTGATAAAAGGTCACGCCGTGACACACGAGGCGGACGTTATTGCCAAAAAAGACGATAAAACATATTGGGTAGAATGTAAATTCCGGAATGCGGAAGACACGAAAATCTCGGTCACAACACCGATGTATGTTTTATCGAGAATCAAAGATATTTCTGGTATTCCGTACAATCTTTTCGGAACCGAAACCGAATTTACCGACGGCTGTCTGATTACAAACACTTATTTTACTAAGGATTCTGTAGCTTTTTCTGAATATTATGGACTCAGATTATTATCCTGGGATTATCCGGAAGATAAGAATATCAAAAGTCTGGTGGATCAAAATGCGCTTTATCCAATCACTTGCCTCACGACTCTGGATAAAAAAGAAAAGCAGAAACTACTGGAAAACAGATGTATTCTGGTAAAAGAATTATTCCAGAATCAAAATCTATTAAATGGTTTAGAAATTAATCAACAAAGAAAATCCGAAGTTTTGAAAGAGGCTGAGGAACTGATGAACACAAAAATATCAGAATAAAAAAACCGCTATGATTTAGCGGTTTTTATGCTTCTCGCAGATTTTGTAAATATCATCTGATCTGTAAAATCTGTGAGACATATTTAAAGCTATTTCCCTTTTTGCGGCGGATAATTAGCCATTATCTCGGCCACGACCTGTGGGATTTGTTTTTGTTTTGACTTTGGAGAATCTACAGAAATCCCGCTTCCTGCGCCTTGCCATACCAGTTTTTGAGTTTTCGCATCGATAATGTCAATCACAATCGTTCCGCTGTTGTAGTTGTTGGTCCAGGTATTTCCCATACCGATACCGCCGCCCCAGCCCCAAGGTCTTCCCCAACCCCAGCCGTAGTTCATACTTGTTGTTACGTCCTGAACTTTTTTGTGCGAAGCTTTGACGTTGATGATCAAATCGGGATTTTGTGCCGATGTCAAACCTTTTGCCTGAATTTGCTTGGACAATTCATTCAATACTCTGTCTTTATCAAGATCATTCAGTTTCAAATCATCCGTTCTTAGCAAATACGTTTTGTAACTGGCAAAATTCGCTGTTGCAGAATAATCAGACTTAACCTGGAAAGGACTACAGGAAGTGATTCCAAGAGAGACAGCAGTCAGTAGGATGAATATATATTTTTTCATAATATAGATTTTTGTTAATTTTTAGCTTTCTTTATAAAAGTATCCGTCTTTTTATCATAACCGTACGGGCAGTGCCTGCATCCGCTTTTACAGCAATAACCGCGTTTCAGGTGGAATTTTTCTGTAAAAACCTTATAACCCTGCTCGTTATAATAAAAGTCTTCATTTTCTTTGATGTCATTTACTTTCATAAGTTAAAAAACTATACCAAAATTTTTATCTTTGAGTGATGATAATTATTAACTGTCAAAGATTACTCAAAAATACTAAAATTTCGGGGATTACATTGTTCCCGTTCATATTGCTGAGAAGAAAATCGGACAGACACAATGAAATATTAATCAACCACGAAAAAATCCACATCCGTCAGCAATTGGAATTATTGATTATTCCATTTTATATCTGGTATCTTTCAGAATATTACCTCAAATATCTGAAATACAGAAATCCGCAGCTCGCTTACCTCAACATCAGTTTCGAAAGGGAAGCCTATGCCAATGAGCAAAACCCAAATTACCTGGAAAAAAGGAAATTCTGGAGTTTCTTAAAATACCTCTGAACTCAATATCATAAACGATTCAGAAAACTAATTCCTGAGGTTCTCTTTCATTCAATATTACATTTTCCAGAAAAAAATTTCTCAGAATATAAAATACTCTAAATTTGCAGAATTATTTTTTCTAGACAACACAAATTATGTCGCAAGATAGCAGTGGTCACTTTGACCTCAAAAAACTTTCCTGGGTTGGCGTTCTGGTCTCTTTGGGAATCGTTTTCGGAGATATCGGAACATCTCCGCTTTACGTGATGAAAGCCATTATCAATGCAGGAAAAGCAGGCGGAATCATTTCCGAGGAGTATATAGAAGGTGCATTGTCTTGCATCATCTGGACGCTGACTCTGCAAACCACCATCAAATATGTCATCATCGCTCTGAAAGCGGATAACAAAGGCGAAGGCGGCATTCTCTCGCTTTATTCTCTCGTCAAAAGATTTAAGAAGAAGTGGCTTTACATCATTGCCATAATAGGAGCCGCAGCACTAGTGGCAGATAGTATTATAACACCTTCATTAACCGTAATGTCCGCAATAGAAGGGCTGGAACTGGTTACACATAAACCACCCGTGGTTCCGATCACTTTAACAATTCTGGTGATTATTTTTGTGGTTCAGCAGTTCGGAACCAGTTTCATCGGCAAATTTTTTGGTCCTGTTATGGTTCTTTGGTTTCTTGTTTTAGGAGGTTTTGGTTTGATTCATTTAATTGAGCATCCAATGATCCTGAAAGCTTTTAATCCTTATTATGCCGTCAAACTGATTTATAATTCGCCGAGTGCAATTGTTATTCTGGGAGCCGTTTTCCTTTGTACAACAGGAGCAGAAGCATTATATTCGGATCTTGGCCATTGTGGCATTAAGAACATCCGTGTAAGCTGGATTTTTGTAAAAGCAATGCTTATTCTTAATTATCTTGGACAAGGTGCGTGGTTACTAAGCAATTATCACGAAGTGTTCCGTGGCAAGAATCCATTTTTCGGAATTATGCCGGAATGGTTTATTATTCCGGGGGTTATCATCGCAACTGCAGCCGCAATTATTGCGAGCCAGGCAGTGATCACAGGAGCGTTTACCATGTTCTCGGAAGCGATGTCCCTGAACTTCTGGCCCAATCAGGAAATCGAATATCCTTCAGGAATCAAAGGACAGATGTATATCCCGAAAATCAACTGGGGAATTCTGCTCTTGTGTTTCGTTGTAGTAATCTATTTCAAAGAATCCGGACGGATGGAAGCTGCTTATGGACTTTCTATTACCGTGACAATGCTGATGACGACTATTTTATTGGTCTTTTGGTTTCTGAAAACAAGAACGAATAAAGTCTGGATCGGACTTTTTGCAGTGGTTTATATATTGATTGAAGGCGGATTTTTCAGTGCCAATATCATTAAGTTTTTTGAAGGCGGCTGGATGTCGGTTTTGCTCGCAGGTTTCATCGGAATATGTATGTATGCCTGGTACAACGGTAGAATTATTAAAACGACTTTCATCAAATTTGTAAAGCTTGAAAAATATATTTCTACCATCAAAGATATGAAGCTGGATGAGACCATTCCGAAATATGCCACCAATCTGGCATTCTTCAGTCGTGCAAAACGTGATGATGAAGTAGAATCCAAGATCATTTATTCCATCATCCGTGCGCAGCCGAAAAGAGCAGATCATTACTTTATTCTTAATATTGTAAATCAGGAAGATCCGTACAGCTTCAAATATAACGTAGAAGAAATACTTCCGGGAACGATATACAAAATAAGCTTTTTGCTGGGTTTCAAAAGAGACCGTAGAATTAATGATTACTTCCAGCAGATCCTGAGCGATATGATGGAGGATGGAACCATTCCTCCAAGAAGCTCCCACCCCTCACTGAGAGCGCATAATATTCCGCCGGATCTGAAGTTCGTCATTATCGATAATGTTTATATCAATGATTTTCTACTGACCATCAGAGACAAAATTATTCTTGGGATCTACAACTTTGTTAAAAAATTGGGAAGCAATGATTTTACCGCGTATGGTGTTGCCAATCACAACGTTGTAGTAGAATCAGCTCCGCTTCTGGATCAGACGATCAAAATCGAAAGGATAGAGAAAGTCGAAACGAAGCATTATGACTAATCCCGAAAATTTGACTATTTTTGTATTATGGATACGAAACAAAAAGAGCTTAATGTTGCAACAATAAAAGATGTCCTGAAGCAATATCTTCAGGAAAAAGGATTTCGTAATACACCTGAGAGATACACGATTCTGGAAGAAATCTACAATATGGAGCATCACTTCAATGTAGATGATCTTTATCTTTTGATGATGCAGAAGAAATACCACGTCAGTAAGGCCACTATTTATAATACGATCGAGATTTTTCTGGATGCCGGACTCATCAGAAAACATCAGTTTGGTGAGAAAACACTCAGTACCTCTTCTTATGAAAAATCCTACTTTGATAAGCAGCACGATCATCTGGTGATTTATAAAGCTGATTCTGATAAAGAAATCGAAGAAATCATAGAGTTTTGCGACCCAAGAATCCAGGGCATCAAAGAATCTATCGAAAAAGCATTTGGCGTAAGTATTGATACGCATTCACTATACTTCTACGGACATAAGAAGTCTGAAAATTAATGAAGAAATCTCTTTTAGCGATTCTGTTTCTGGTATTTATCAGATTATTTTCTCAGGGCATACCAGCTCAAAATCAAGGTTTGGTAAAGGATCCTTTTTTCAACAATCAAAATCCTGAGGGACAATCCGGTAAAAAAGTTCAGCATAAGCATTCAGATACGTTCGGTGTCAGCCCGGACAAATATGAAGGAAATCCTGTTTTCTCCGGCAACGTTGTTTTTGAGCAGCAGGGTTCTGTTCTTACGGCTGACGAAGTAGTCTGGTATCAGAAAGAAAATTTCCTGAAAGCCATTGGCAATGTTGTCCTCACGAGTTCTGACGGAAGCAGAATTACGGCTGCAGAAATGGAATATGACGGCAATACCCAACGTGGGATCGCCAGGAAAAATGTGGTGCTTACAGATCCAAAGCAGACGATAAAAACAGAAACGCTCTACTACGATAAAATTCCTAATACCGCTTACTTCAACACAGGCGGGACGATTTACAGTAACGATGGAAGTGTGATGTACACCAAAACGGCAACCTACAATCTCACCTCAAAGATGATAGATTTTGTAGGCCGGTCCAATATTGAAACTGATAAATACACCATTGTCAGCGATAACATCAAGCAAAATCAAAACACAGGTGTCTCCGATTTCTTTGGCCCTACAACCATCAGAAATAAAGAAAACCCAAGAAATTACGTCTATACAGAATTAGGAACTTACAACTCCAAAACAGGCGAATCATTCCTAAACAAGAACTCAAGAATCCATTATAATGATAAGATCCTGACAGGCGACAAGCTTTATTTCAACAGAAATACGGGTTTCGGAAAAGGAAATGGAAATGTAACGCTGGACGACCCGAAAGAGAAACGTTATATAAAAGGCGGTTATGGAGAAATCTACGAAAAGAAAGATTCTGCAATGATTACCGATAAGCCTTACCTGGTTAAAATTCTGAGCAAAGACTCAATTTATATGTCGGCAGAAAAATTCTTATCATTCCAAAAACCGGATTCTGCAAACAACCTAAAAAAGAAAAGTTTTCTGAGAGCATTCCGGAAAGTACGGATTTTCAAAACCAATATGCAGGGACGTTCGGACTCGCTCAGCTTTAATGAGACCGATGGTGAGATGCACATGATGCGTAAACCAATCCTATGGATGGGTGCAAAACAGGTGACTGGTGACGAGATCCGTGTTTACAGCGATACGGAAAAAGAAATCACAGATTCAATAAGAGTTTTGGGAAATGCCTTCGCCATCAGCAAAGCGGATTCCCTGAATATGAAGGATGAATTCAACCAGATCAAGAGTAAAAACATGATTGTTTATCTGAAGGATAATGCAATTGATGTCGCAAAAGCCGTAGGCAATGCACAGGCAATCACTTATGCCGATGATACCAATGAGAAAACGAAAGAAGTGACCAGAATTGGAGTCGCTTTGTCCACTTGTGGCGAGATTGTAGCTCATTTTATCGAGCGGAAATTGGAGCAGGTCGATTGTAATATCGGCGCCAATACAGACACTTACCCGATGAGTAAGATCTCTAAAGATCAGAGATTCTTCAAAGATTTTAATTGGAATACCAAAGACCGGCTACAGAAATGGCGCGATATTTTTCTGGATACGCCTAATTATCCCGAAATTGTCTATGAATCGGATAACTCTCTCTTTGAACGGGCTGAAACCGAACGTAAAAAATTGGAAGAAAAGAATAAGCCGAAAACTCCGGTTCGGGTTAAGAAATAGTTACAATATCCAAAATTCTTAATCTCATTAAGAGGATTTGGTGTTTCCATAATTGGATTAGATATTTCCATTACTGGATTAGATATTTCCATTATTGGATTCTGCATTTTAATTCTTGAATTCAGCGATTCCACTACTGGATTCAGCATTTCCATCATTGGATTTGGTATTTCCACTATTGGATTTGGTGTTTTTAAATATTTTTTGACACTATTAATATTAATTATGACATAATCAATGTTAATCATATCAAAATAAATAACATTATTGTCAACATTAAATCTATTAATTATCAAATCTACCTTAATGTTAGTATAATGATTACTAATTTTGGTAACATCAGCATTCATTTTACAATCAACATTTTTTGATTCTTAAAAATTAACGAACTTTGCCGAAGTTATTACTCATAATGGACTTAAAAAACAATTTCTATCAATATCAGGCACAGACCACACCTTACGCCGCAGGTTTCGAGGTGGAAAAAGCAGAAGGAAGTTACATCTACGGAAAAGACGGACGCGCTTATCTGGATTTTGTAGCCGGCGTTTCGGCCAACACGCTCGGACATTCTCATCCAAAAGTCATCAATGCCATTAAAGAGCAAGCCGACAAATACCTTCACGTCATGGTTTATGGCGAATATGCTCAGGAAAAACCGGTCGAACTTTGCAGGCTTCTGGCAGAAGCTACACCTGAACCTTTGGAAGTGACTTATCTCGTCAACTCTGGGGCAGAAGCCATTGACGGCAGTTTGAAACTGGCCAAACGTTACACCGGAAGAGAAGAAATCATCGCCTTTAAGGATGCTTATCACGGGAACACACACGGTGCGCTTTCTGTAGCCGGGAATGAATTTCATAAAAGAGAGTTTCGTCCGCTGTTGCCGATGGTTAATTTCATCGAATTCAATAACGAGAATGATTTTGACAAGATCACGGAAAAAACCGCTTGCGTGATTGTAGAAACCATTCAGGGTGCGGCTGGATTTATTACTCCGAAAGACAAATATTTCATCAACCTGAAAAAACGGTGCGAAGAAGTGGGCGCTTTATTGATTCTTGATGAGATTCAGCCCGGGTTTGGAAGAACAGGAAAATTGTTTGCTTTTGAACATTACGGCATTGTTCCTGACATTCTGGTAATGGGAAAAGGAATGGGCGGCGGTGTTCCGGTTGGTGCTTTTATGAGTTCGAAAGAAATTATGACAAGCCTTTCACATTCGCCAAAGCTGGGACATATCACGACTTTTGGAGGCAATCCTTTGATCGCAGCGGCTTCCCACGCCACTCTGAAAGAAGTTTTGGAAAGCGGACTGATGAACGAAACCGATCAAAAAGAAAAATTGTTCCGGGAATTATTGGTTCATCCGAAAATCAAAAATGTGAACGGAAAAGGACTGATGCTGGCCGTGAATCTCGGTTCATCCGAATATACTTTGAGAGTCGCTGCAAAATGTATGGAAAAAGGACTGATTGTCTTCTGGCAACTTTACAGAAACGAATATCTGAGAATCTCACCGCCACTTACACTTTCCGAAGACGAAATCCGAAAAGGTTGCGACATTATTTTGGAAGCGTTGAATGAGGTTGAATAGATTTTAAATTAACATCCAGTTTGTTTTTAGGACAATCGTTGTTTTTATGTTGAATCTGCAGCCCGACTTGAGCGGAAATCCTTTTTTGCTGGCACTCAATTTCTAAGAAACCTGGAATGGCCTGCAAAAAAGATTGGGAGCGGAAGGCGGATTAAGCTGCCCTAATAATTGTAAAATTTAGTGTTCATCAACGGTACAAAATCAGCTAATAAAAATCATATTTATTTTCTATAAAAAATTTGAATTTCCATAGACATTTTGATTTGGAAATAAGAAATTAATTTATATATTGCGCCACAATTAGAATTAAGATATGGCGAAAACGAAAGTGCAGTATGAATACAATATGCATTGTCTCTCGGAGATATTGTATGAGTATCTGGCAAGTGCAGAAGGATTATCAGAATGGTTTGCAGACGACGTTGTAGAACGTGGCGACGATTTCTTTTTCAGCTGGGGCGGCGGTCCTGCGGAAAAAGCGACATTGATTCGTTACAAGCCGGAAAGTTTTGTGCGTTTCCGTTGGGAAGAGGATGAAGGGACTAAATATTTCTTCGAACTTTCTATAGTTATTGATGAAATAACGGATGACCTTTCGCTGAACATCACCGATTTTTGTGAACCAGGCGATGAAGAAGAAAACAGACTCTATTGGGAAAACCTGATAGAGAATCTACAGATAAAATTAGGCGCCGCTTAACATAATGGATGAACGATTTTATCGTTCATTATTTTTTTCTACTACTATGCAAAAATTAGTTTATACAGAAGATAACTTACAGCTCATTAACCGTTCTTTTCTTTTTGGCGACGCGGTTTGGGTGTCATTCTTTGTAAGAAACGGGAATCTCATAATGGCCGAAGAATCTTACTTTTTCCTGATGGCATCAATGCGGAAAATGAGGCTGCATATTCCTCTGACTTACACATTGGAATTCTTTCATGAACTGTTCCAAAGAGAAGTTTTGAGTGAAGGAATCCAGAACGGAATTATCCAACTGATGGCTTACCGAAAGTTGGAAGATAAACCGCTTCCAAAAGCTGAAACGTCCTTTTATTTTGAAGTTGCAGAATCGGGAGATATTCTTGATGTTCAAGGCAATATCGAATTGGATCTGATCAAAGAAATCAATGTGAATGCTAATCTGCTGAGTAATATCCGGGTTCACTCTGCTGAGAATATTTATGCCGAAATCTATGCGAAGGAAAATGATCTGGATGATGTGATTCTTCTGAATCCAAACAAAAAAATCGCAAGAAGTATTTTCGGAAATCTTTTGTTTCTTCAGGATAATGTCATTAAAATTCCGAAACAAACGGAAGGCGCTTACATTTCGCCGTTAATGGAAAACTTTGTGACCTTCATTCATAAAAATAAATTAGCGGAAATCGAAGAAGCGGAGATCATCGCCTTCGAATCACAAAAGGCAGAAGAAATCCTGAGAATATCCGATGAAAAGGGCGTTCACTCAGTTTCAAAAATCAGGAATAAGACTTTTGGAAATGTGAGATTCACCGAAATGATTTCTCAATGGAAAAACAGTTTTGAATAATTTTTTTTGAAAAAAAATTTCATATTAAAAATAATTTCTAACTTTGTCCCAACAAAAATAAGAAATGTCTATACAATTTATGCACCATCATCACCATTTCCTCGCACAGACGGGAAGGTAGTGATATGTCATAACTTCTGAAAATATTAACCGTCTGAGTAATCAGCCGGTTTTTTTTATTCTAAAAATTTCTCCTGTCGTTTACTCGGACTTTTGTCAAAATCTAACAATGAGTAAACTGAAATTAGCCTTACAAAAAAGCGGACGACTGAGCGAGAAGTCTCTAAAGCTGCTGGAAGAATGTGGCATCAAAATCTCCAACGGAACCAGAAAGCTGAAAGCCGTTTCGTTCAATTTCCCTATCGAGATCCTGTTTCTTCGTGACGATGATATTCCGCAATACGTGGAGCAAGGCGTCGCCGATATCGGAATTCTTGGTCTTAATGAAGTTCTGGAGCAGAAAAAAGAAATCCAAATCGTTCAGAAACTCGGTTTTGCGCAATGCAGATTGTCGCTGGCCATTCCGAAAGAAGAAAACTACAGCGGAATCCAGTATTTCGACAATAAAAAAGTGGCGACTTCTTATCCGGAGGTTCTTTCAAACTATTTTCAAAACAATAATATCAATGCACAAATCGAAAAGATTGGCGGAAGCGTAGAAATTGCTCCCGGAATCGGACTTTCGGATGGCATTTTTGACATCATCAGCACTGGCTCTACTCTACTCACCAACGGTTTGAAAGAAGTGGAAACGGTTCTGGAAAGTGAAGCTGTTTTGGTTTCCAGCAATGATTTGTCCGAAGATAAAAAAGACATTCTCAAAAAATTATTATTCCGAATCAACGCCGTAAAAGAAGCGTCCGAAAGCAAATATATACTTCTGAATGCACCCAACGAAAATCTTGAAAAAATCATTAATCTTTTACCCGGAATGAAATCGCCAACAGTTCTCCCTTTGGCAGAAAGTGGTTGGTCATCTATACACTCTGTAATCAAAGAAGACCAATTTTGGGAAGTGATTGAGAATCTGAAAAATGAAGGTGCACAGGGAATTTTAGTTTTAGAAATTGAAAAAATGATATTATGAAGCAGTATAAATATCCAAAAATATCCGAATGGAAATCACTTTGTGAAAGACCTTCGCAAAATCAGGAAAATCTTTCCGGGCGAGTAAAATCTGTTTTTGATGATGTGAAAAACAATGGTGATAAAGCTTTGAAATTATACACTGAAAAATTTGATGGTGTTGTTTTAAATGATTTTAAAGTTTCAGAATCAGAAATCAATGAAGCAAACAATTTAGTTTCCGATGCACTAAAATCAGCAATTAAATTGGCTTCGGAAAACATCACAAAATTTCACACTTCTCAACAAGAAGAAAAAAAAATCATTGAAACAACCCAAGGTGTTTTCTGCTGGCGAGAAAGCCGGGCAATTCAAAATATTGGGATTTACATTCCTGGTGGAACTGCGCCTTTATTTTCAACGGTTTTGATGTTGGGAATTCCGGCAAACATCGCAGGTTGTCAAGATATTGCACTTTGTTCTCCACCTGATATGGATGGAAAAATTAATCCTGCGATTCTATTTACAGCTGATTTGATTGGCATAAAAAACATTTATAAAGTTGGCGGAAGCCAGGCTATTGCTGCTTTGACATTCGGAACAGAAACGATTCCAAAAGTTGATAAGATTTTTGGTCCTGGCAATCAATATGTGACCGCTGCGAAACAACTGGCTCAGAATTATGGTGTTGCGATTGATATTCCGGCCGGACCGAGTGAAGTATTGGTGATTGTCGATGAAAACTCAGTTCCGGAATTTGTTGCTGCGGATTTGCTTTCACAAGCCGAACATGGAACTGATTCCCAAGTGATTTTATTAAGTAATTCTGAGAAAATTATTAATGAAATTAATATTGAAATTAAGAAACAACTAATGGATTTACCAAGAAAAGAAATCGCAGAAATTGCTTTACAAAACAGCAAATCTATTTTGTTGAATTCTATTGATGAAGCCATTCAATTTTCAAATATTTATGCGCCGGAACATTTGATTTTAGCTGTCGAAAACGCAGAAAATTTCACTGATAAAATCAAGAACGCAGGTTCAGTTTTTCTGGGAAATTACAGTCCGGAAAGTGCAGGTGATTATGCTTCCGGAACCAACCACACCTTGCCAACCAACGGTTTTGCAAAAAATTACAGCGGTGTTTCTCTGGACAGTTTTGTAAAGAAAATCACATTTCAAAATATCACAAAAAAAGGAATTAAAAACATTGGAAAAACCATTGAAGTTATGGCTGAAGCCGAAGAATTAGTGGCTCACAAAAATGCCGTTTCGATAAGATTAAAATACTTAGAAAAGGCTTCGACAGGCTCAGCCTGACAAAGGAAAATTAAAAACAGTTAGTATTAGAAATGTCACACTGAGCTTGTCGAAGTGTTCCCAATTTTACCGATTAAAAAAAATAAAAATGACAATTGACATAAAAAATTTAGTCAGAAAAAATATTCTGAATCTTAAACCTTATTCTTCCGCAAGAGACGAATTCAAAGACGAAAACGGTATTTTTCTGGATGCGAACGAAAATCCTTTTGGAGAACTGAATCGTTATCCTGACCCGTATCAAAGAAAAATTAAAAAAAAACTGAGTGAACTCAACCAAATCCCAACCGAAAATATTTTCCTGGGAAATGGAAGTGATGAAGTGATTGATTTGGCCTTCAGAATATTTTGTGAATCGAAAAAAGATAAAGTCTTGACATTTTCTCCGACTTACGGAATGTACGAAGTTTCCGCCAATATCAATGAGGTTGAGCTAATCAACCTAGATTTGAATGAGGATTTTCAAATCGATTTGGAAACTTTAAAACCTTATTTGAATGATGAAAATCTGAAAATTATCTTCATCTGTTCGCCCAACAATCCTACAGGAAATTCGATTCAAAATATTAAATATATTCTGGACAATTTCGACGGAATTGTTTTTATTGATGAAGCTTACATTGATTTCAGTCCGGAAGAAAGTTTCAGAAACCAGATCGAAAATTACCCGAAGCTCATTGTCAGCCAGACCTTCAGCAAAGCCTGGGGAATGGCTTCTGTAAGAGTTGGAATTGCTTATGCATCGCAAGAAATCATCAAATTTTATAATAAAGTAAAACCGCCTTACAACATCAGCCAGATGAATCAAAATACGATTCTAAACACTCTTGATAATGAAAATATAAATCAGGTTTCAGAAAATATCAAAATCATTCTGGAAGAGAAGAAGAGCCTAATTGAAAACTTAGAAAAACTGGATTTGGTTAAGAAAATCTATCCTTCTGACGCCAATTTTATTTTGATTGAAGTGGACAATGCAGACAATATTTATCAAAAATTAATACAGGAAAATGTGATTATCAGAAACCGAAATTCGGTTATCAAAAACTGCCTGAGAATTACAGTTGGTTCTCCTGAAGAAAATAAAAAGCTGATAAAATCCTTAAAATCAATTAATTAAAATGAAAAAATTACTATTTATAGACAGAGATGGAACTTTAGTCCTCGAACCGGAAGATTATCAGGTTGATTCGTTTCAAAAACTGAAATTCTATCCGCAAGTCTTCACCTACCTTTCAAAAATCGCCAACGAGTTGGATTACGAATTGGTAATGGTAACGAATCAGGACGGTTTGGGAACAGCTTCTCATCCGGAAGAAAACTTCTGGCCAATTCAGAATTTCATTATCGAAACGTTTGAAAATGAAGGTGTAAAATTTGAAGATATTTTCATTGATAAAACCTTTTCCAAAGACAATGCGCCCACCAGAAAACCAAACACCGGACTTTTGACAAAATATTTCAACAAAGAAACTTATGATTTAGAAAATTCATTCGTGATCGGTGACAGAATAACGGATGTGAAGCTGGCAAAAAACCTTGGCTCGAAAGCGATTTTCATTAATAATGATGAAAATCTGGGCGCTGATGAAATTTTGGAAAATGATGTTTTGGAAAATATCATTGCACTGAAAACAACTTCTTGGAAAGACATCTATGAATTTCTGAAACTCGACAACAGAACTGCTGAAATCGTCAGAAATACCAACGAAACCAAAATCAAAATCAACCTAAATCTGGACGGAACGGGAAACTCCAACATCGATACGGGAATTCCGTTCTTCGATCATATGCTGGACCAGATTGCGAAACACGGCCAGATGGATTTGGAAATCAAGGTTGACGGCGATTTGGAAGTGGACGAACATCATACGATTGAAGACACGGGAATTGCACTTGGCAAAGCTTTTTATCAGGCTTTGGGAAACAGATTGGGAATCGAACGCTACGCTTTTGTCTTGCCGATGGACGATTGTCTGGCGCAGGTTGCACTGGATTTTGGCGGCCGAAACTGGATTGTCTGGAATGCAGAATTCAAGCGTGAAATGATTGGAAAAATGCCAACCGAAATGTTCTTTCATTTCTTCAAATCATTTTCAGATTCGGCGAAAGCAAATCTCAACATCAAAGCAGAAGGCAACAATGAGCATCATAAAATAGAATCGATTTTCAAAGCTTTTGCAAAGTGTTTAAAATCTGCGGTAAAACGTAATCCGGAAAAAATGATTTTGCCGTCTACAAAAGGAATGTTGTAGTAGACAGACAGATAATAGACGGATAGATGATAGACGTTTAATCTTTTATCTATTATATATCCGTCTATTATCTATCATCTCAAAATAAAAAAAATGAAAACAGTTATTATAGATTACAAAGCAGGAAACGTTCAAAGTCTTTTGTTTGCAATCGAAAGGTTGGGATTTTCGGCAAAACTGACGAGCAATCCAGACGAGATTTCCAAAGCTGACAAAGTGATTTTTCCAGGTGTTGGCGAAGCCTCTTTCGCTATGAATTCTTTAAAAGAAACTGAACTGGACTTGGTTATTCCAGAGCTGAAACAGCCTCTTTTGGGAATCTGTCTTGGGATGCAATTGCTTTGCAAAGATTCGGAGGAAAGTGATACCAAAGCGTTAGGGATTTTCGATGTTTCGGTCAAAAGGTTTCCGGATTCTGTCCTTGTTCCGCAGATCGGCTGGAATCAGATTTACAATTTGAAGTCGGATTTGTTTAGAAACATTCCAGAACAGAGTTTTATGTACCTCGTTCACAGTTACTACGCAGATAAAAATAAAAATACGATTGCGTCCACAGACTATTCCGAAAGTTATAGTACAGCTCTGCAAAAGGATAATTTTTTCGGCGTCCAGTTTCACCCGGAAAAAAGCGGCGTTTTCGGAAGTAAAATATTAGAGAACTTTTTAAAATTATGATTGATTGCAACCACAAAAGACACAAAAGAAGACAGTAAAGAATTAAGATTTCCAAAAAAACAAATTTGGCATAATGCCTTTTTAAACTTTTGAATATCTAAAAAGTAAAAAAATCTTTTGTGCTTTTATGGTTTGAACTTTTTAATCATTAAAATCTAAATAAAAATGAGAATAATCCCAGCAATAGACATTATCAACGGCGAATGCGTCCGGCTTTCCCAAGGCGATTACAACCAAAAAACAATTTACAATTCCAATGTTCTGGATGTTGCCAAAAATTTTGAAGACAACGGAATCCAATTTCTTCATTTAGTGGACTTGGATGGCGCCAAACAAAATCAAATCATCAATCACAAAATCCTGGAAAAAATCGCTTCCAAAACGACTTTAACTATAGATTTCGGTGGCGGTTTGAAATCCGAAAAAGATATTGAAATTGCTTTCGAATCCGGCGCCAATCAAATTACATTGGGAAGTCTCGCCGTCAGAAGTCCGGAATTATTTCTTGAAATTTTAGAAAAATATGGTTCCGAAAAAATCATTTTGGGCGCTGATGCCAAGAATGAAAAAATTGCAGTTTCCGGTTGGTTAGAAGAAAGTGAAATTGATATTTATGATTTCATCAAAGAAAAAATCAAGTATGGAATTGAATATGTGATTTCAACCGACATTAATAAAGACGGAATGCTGGAAGGTCCATCCTTCGGTCTTTATCAAAAAATAATCGCTGAAAATCCTGACATCAAACTGATTGCTTCAGGCGGAATCATTTCTACTAAAGATTTAGTTCAATTAAAATCTTTGGGTTGCGAAGGCGCCATCATTGGCAAGGCCTTATACGAAAACAGAATTTCTCTTAACGATTTAAAACCATTTCTCTAATGTTAGCAAAACGAATCATTCCGTGCCTTGATATCAAGAACGGACAAACGGTAAAAGGCGTTAATTTTATGGATATCAAAGAAGTTGGAAATCCTGTGGAAATGGCTGTGAAATATTCTGAAAAAGGTGCAGATGAATTGGTTTTCCTTGATATTTCTGCAACTGAGGAACGCCGGAAGACCTTGATTCCGCTGGTTAAAGAAATCGCAAAATACATCAACATTCCATTCACAGTTGGCGGTGGAATCAATGCTTTGGAAAACGTGGAAGAACTTTTGAAAAACGGAGCGGATAAAATCACGATTAATTCGGCTTCTTTATCTAATCCAAATCTGATAACTGAAGTTGCCAAACGTTTTGGCTCGCAATGTATGGTTGTTGCGATTGACACCAAATTGGTTGAAAATCAAAACAAAGTTTTCAGCAATGGTGGAAAAATCGAAACGGATAAAGAATTGTTTTCCTGGGCAAAAGAAGTCGAAAATCTTGGAGCCGGAGAAATACTTTTAACATCTATGAACACGGACGGAACAAAATCAGGATTTGCTATAGAAATTACCAAACAACTTTCGGAATTGGTAAACATTCCTGTGATTGCTTCCGGAGGCGCTGGAACGATGCAACATTTTGAAAACGTTTTCACGGAAACCAAAGCAACCGGAGCGTTGGCGGCGAGTATTTTTCATTTCAATGAAATCGAAATTCCGGAACTTAAAAATTATCTTAAATCTAAAAATCTACCAATACGATGACAATACAATTTGATAACAACACCGGATTAATTCCAGTTATTATTCAGGATTATCTCAACCTGAAAGTCCTGATGCTGGGCTATATGAATCAGGAAGCTTTTGATAAAACACTAGAGGAAAAACGGGTGACTTTCTTTTCCCGTTCCAAAAACAGACTTTGGACCAAAGGCGAAACCACGGGCAATTTTCTGGAACTGGTTGACTGGAAATTGGATTGTGACCAAGACACACTTCTCATCAAAGCCAAACCGCTTGGACCGACCTGTCACAACGGAACAGCAACTTGCTTTGCAGAAGAATCAGACCAAGGTTTTCTATACCAATTGCAACAAACCATTTCTGATAAGATTGACAGCAACGATAAAAATTCTTACACCAATCTGTTGTACAAAAATGGCATCAGCAAAGTGGCGCAAAAAGTGGGCGAAGAAGCGGTGGAACTGGTCATAGAAGCAAAAGATTATAATGATCAATTATTCCTAAACGAAGCCGCAGATTTGCTTTATCATTATTTGATTTTGTTGAAAGCTAAAGGTTTTACAATTGAAGATGTTGAGACAATTCTGAAATCAAGGAGTAAATAAAAAATTCAGCAAAAAACTGGATTCTTTATGGTGCTAATCTTGAAATTTTCCAATCAAAATCTTCTGTCAAAGTATATAAAATCCTGTCATGAAGACGGTTTGGCCGACCCTGCCAGAATTCAATTTCGTAGGGTTTTGCGATATAGCCGCCCCAATTTTCCGGTCTTGGGATTTCTCTGTTTTCGTATTCGGTTTCTAAATCTTTGAGTCTGTTTTCGAGGAAATTCCGGTCCGGGATTTCCTGACTTTGCGGGGAAACAACGGCGCCTAACTGACTGCCTTTTGGGCGGGAATGGAAATAACCATCGCTGAGATTTTCCGCAATTCTTTCAACATTGGCTTTGATGATGATTTGACGTTCCAGGCTTGGCCAGAAAAAATGAAGACAGGCTTTTTGAGTTTTCTCCAATGATTTTCCTTTTCGACTGTCATAATTGGTGTAGAAAACAAAACCTTCCCAATTGTAAGACTTCAGTAAAACCATTCTGGTTCTTGGGCATCCGTCTTCTTCCACCGTGGAAATTGCCATTGCGTTGGCTTCGGAAACCTGCGGATTTTCTTCGGCTTCCAGAAACCAGTTTCGGAATTGCTCGATTGGATTGGCTTTGACTTCGGTCTCGATGAGTTGGGATCTATCGTAAACTTTTCTTTTATCGTGGAGATTTTCTGATTGGTTCATTTTATTTGAAATTCTAATTTTAAACGCAAAGTTCGCAAAGATTTCTTTTACTTACTAACTGTTTATAAGTTCGCCAAAACGTAAAACTCATCAAAGATAAAAACTTCAAATTATGAGAAAATTTTAATTGAAAAAAAACTTCAACTTTGCGAAGCGCGCCCCGACCTGAGTGGAGCTCTTTTTGTAAGCAAGGGAAAGCCCTGGCACAAAAAAGCGGGAACCCTTCGACAAGCTCAGGATAAACTATGGGCGGACAAAGGCGCCCAAATCCAAGGATTCGACAAAGTCAAATGATTAGAAACTGAATCGTTTTAACTTAAATTTTCTTCGAATTCTTTTTCAAAAAAAAATATTTTTTTATAGCTTTGATAGATGAATTACTCCTACAAAGGTAAAATTTTGATATCAACTCCGGACACATCAGGAGATATATTTTCGCGTTCTGTGGTCCTCATTATCGACCACGATGATAACGGAGCCTTTGGTCTTATTCTGAACAAAAAAAACCAGAATCTGAGTTCCCGGCTGCTGAACATTTTTGGCTTCCCGGTAGAGCTTTACGAAGGCGGACCGGTAGAAAATGACAAAGTATTTTTCATTCTGAAAGGTCAGAAAATCACGGAACAGTATTCAGAAATCAACCGTGAGTTTTATGTGACAGAAGATATCGATTCTGTGGTTTCTGCCATTGTTGAAGGATCGCTCAGCGTTTCTGACATCAAGGTTTTTTCCGGTTATTCCGGCTGGGCTGCCATGCAGCTGGAAGGTGAACTCCAGAGAAAAATGTGGACTATTGTGGACGTCTATAATCTGGATTACACGCTGCCCAATGACCAGAATCTATGGAAAAGCATTATGCAGAATCTGGGTGGCGAATTTCTTCTCTGGGCCAATGCGCCGGAAGATGTGAGTCTGAATTAAATTTTACATCAGAAAAAAGTCGCAAACTGAATATCCGGTTTGCGACTTTTTTTACTTTATACTTTTCCCTGATTTTATTTTTTTGGTAAGATCCTGAACTTCCTTCAGCAAAATAAAAAATCCCGGTTTTGCCATACTTACATGGTCAAACCCTTCTTCTTCCAGCAGTTTTACAGAGGGATGCTTTACCAGATTCAACATCCGTGCGAGATAGGCATTTTCTTCATAACGGCCAAATAGTTCTAACTCTCGGTCTCCCGTAATCAGAACAATTGGCGGCGCATCTTTTCTCACGTGAAACAACGGCGCATATTGGTCAATTGTCGGCTGTAATTCCGGGATTCCCTGCTCTTTCCTGATTTGAAAATGGGTAATGGCTTGGCCGCTGAATGGGATCAATGCTGCAATCTGGTCAGCATCAATATTATATTTCTGAAGATATTTTTTATCCAGTGTAACCATCATTGCCAGATAGCCACCTGCTGAATGTCCGGATTGGAAGATCAGGTTTTTATTACCGCCGTATTTTTCAATATTATCAAAGACCCAGGCTGTCGCAGCGGCAGCATCTTCAATATATGCCGGCGCTTTTACTTTTGGAGCCAGGCGGTATTCTACACTAACAACGGCAATGTTTTGCTCCAGCAATTCCCTCGGCAACTCGTTTGTACCACCGGTTAATCCGCCACCATGAAACCAGATTACAGTCGGGAAATTTTTAACATTTGCAGGATAATAGAAGTTCAGTTGGCATTGGGAACGGATATAAGTATCTGTCTTATTGATTTTCTCCGGGTAATAAGAAATGTTGCTTTCGGTTTTATATTCTGTTTGTGCAAAACTAAATGCAAACACTAAAATTAAAATAAGACTAAATGATTTTCTGAACATAACTTTTTATTATTTGTTAAACACAAAGCACACCAAGATTTTTTAGTATTAAATCCTTTTAGGCTCACAATGGCGCTATGCTTATAAAAGTTGACCCTTTTTTATAAAAATTTAACTTCGACATTTCCGGATTGATGATAAAAAAATCCGTCGCTATCGTATTCAATATTCGTGAGACCTTCCAAAACATCATAAACCATTTTTTGCAGCACACCATCTCCGATGCCGTGGATGATCAAAAGATTTTTGATTTTATTTTTCCTGCAAAAATCGATGGTTTCCAGCAGTTTTTCTTTCTGGATCATCAGCCTTTCAAAAGCATCGTAATCCGAAGGATTTTTGACCAGGAAATTAAAATGCAAATCTAATTTCATAGGCGCTTTGTTGTGTTTTTTTGAAGTGATTTTGGACGTTTCTTTTTTCTTGATAATCGGAGAATTTTCGTACAAATCAGCATCAATGATTGTCAGTTTATCTTTTGAAAAATTATAAGTAAAACCGTGCTCATCCTCTATTTTAACCTGATCGGCAAGAATCTTCAGAACCTTTCCTCTAAGATTTTCATCAATGACAGAAACGTTGTCTCCTACTTTCATTTTATAATTAATAATATTTTTAACGCAAAGTCCGCAAGTTTTTTTAAGACTATATGCTTTTAAGGTCGCAAAGGCGTTTCATTCAGCCATAAAAACTCAAACTCGCTATAATTCTAACTCTCAAACCCGGGTTCCCAGCTCTATGATCTCCAAATCTTTGATTTCATCTTTGTGAATCGTGAAGCGCATCATTGTTCTCACCTTGTGCCAGCCGGATTTTCCGCAAGCACCAGGATTGAGGTGCAGAAGATCATTCTTTTTATCCGGCATTGCCTTCAGGATATGGGAATGACCGGAAATGAAAAGTTTTGGCTTTTTATCCGCAATTTCTTTCCTTGCCAGCGGCGAATATTTGTCCGGATAGCCGCCGATATGAATCATCAGAACATCAACCTCCTCACATTTGAAACTGAGAACTTCCGGAAAAACAGTTCTGATTTTAGCCTCATCAATATTGCCATAAACACCTCGCAAAGGCTTTATTTTTTCCAGCTCTTCAATCACTGTCATACTTCCGAAATCACCGCAATGCCAAACCTCATCTGCATCTTTAGCATACTCGAGGATGCGTTCATCTATGTATGAATGGGTGTCTGATAAAAGAAGAATACGTTTCATTTCCGGAATGTCTTTTACAAAGGTACGAACAGATTTTTTATCAAAATCCCATTATCCCGCTTTATTTGTAACAACCGAAGATTTTTTAGCACTAATTTTAATTAACCAAAACTTTCCCTAATGAAATTCAGACTTCCGCATTTGATTTCTGCTATTGCTATTGTTGCTTTTACAGGGCATACTTTTGCGCAGGAATCTCCAAAGTACGATTACACAGAAGCTTTCAAGCCGTTTTTTTATCCGCAGACAGGAACCGAAACCCGTTCTGCCAGCGGCCAGCCGGGACACAAATACTGGCAGAACTCAGCAGATTACCAGTTGAATGTCAGCCTCAACGAAGCTAATAATGAGCTGACAGGCTCAGCAGACATTATTTATACAAATAATAGTCCGGATCAGCTCAGCTTTCTTTGGCTTCAGCTGGATCAGAATCTTTTTTCCAAAGATTCCAGAGGTAATGCGGTCATCCCGATTTCCGGAAGCAGAAATGGCGCAAGAGGCGAGGTTTTCGACGGTGGTTATAAAATAAAATCGGTAAAATATAACAGTAAAGACGTAAAATATACGGTAACTGATACCAGAATGCAAATCGACCTTCCGGAAGAACTGAAAGCCAATGGCGGTGTTGCGAAAATTAAAATAGAATACGCTTTCAAATCACCCAAATATGGCTCAGACAGAATGGGCGTGGAAGAGACAAAGAACGGAAAGATCTTTACCATAGCACAATGGTATCCCAGAATGTGTGTTTACGACGATGTTATGGGATGGAATACACTGCCTTATCTTGGCGCCTCGGAATTCTACCTAGAATATGGAACTTTATCTGCCAATATTACAGTCCCAGCCAATCATTATGTGGTGGCTTCCGGAGAATTGCTGAATGAAAAAGAAGTGTACTCCAGAGAAGAGATCAGCCGTTGGAATACTGCAAAAAACAGCGAAAAGACAGTAATGATCCACCCGGAATCTGAGCTAGGAAAAGGTAATAATTCGGGCACCAAAACCTGGAAATTCAAAATTGAAAAAGCAAGGGATTTTGCCTGGGCATCATCCGCCGCTTTTATTATAGATGCTGCAAGAATCAATCTGCCAAGCGGTAGAAAATCCCTTGCCATCTCAGCTTATCCTGTAGAAAGTGCCGGCGAAAAAGCCTGGGGAAGATCTACAGAATACACCAAAGCTTCTATTGAACATTATTCTCAGAAATGGTTTGAATATCCTTATCCTGCCGCAACCAATGTAGCTGGAAATGAGGGCGGAATGGAATATCCGGGCATTGTATTCTGCCATAGAAACTCTAAAGGCGATGACCTTTGGGGCGTTACAGACCACGAGTTCGGACACACCTGGTTCCCAATGATTGTGGGTTCCAATGAAAGGTTATTTGCCTGGATGGACGAAGGTTTTAATACGTTTATCAATGAATTGTCAACAGAAGCTTTTAACAAAGGAGAATACTACCGTAAGCAGGATATAGGTAAAATGGGGCCTTTCGTGCAGAGTGACAACTTTGAGCAGGTAATGGTAGGCCCGGATAATATGAAAGAAAGAAGTATTGGTGTTCTCGCCTATTTCAAACCGGGACTTGGCTTGGGAATCCTGAGAGAAACCGTTCTCGGACCTGAAAGATTTGATAAAGCTTTCAGAACTTATGTTCAGAGATGGGCTTTCAAACATCCTACGCCCTGGGATTTCTTCCACACAATGGAAAATGTATCCGGCGAAGAGCTTAACTGGTTCTGGAGAGGCTGGTTTATGAATAAATGGAAAGTAGATCAAGCCGTGAAAGCCGTAAAACCTGTGAACAGCGATTACAAAAACGGGGCACAGATCACAGTAGAAAATATTGGCCAGCTGCCTATGCCTACAACAGTTTTGGTAACCTTTAAAGATGGAACTACCGAAACGGTAAAACTACCTGTAGAAGTTTGGAAAAGAAATACAGAATGGACTTTCCAGATCGATTCCACTAAAGAAATCACACAGGTAAAATTAGATCCGCAATCCATTGTACCGGACATCAATCCTAAAAATAATGTTTGGCCAGCCAATTAGAATTTTAAGCTCAGCCTTATAGACTAAAGTTTTTAGTAATAAGGAAAATATGATAGCGCTCTATTTGGAGCGCTATTTTTATTATTATATAAACTATGGCAAGGTATTATCTCGAATTTCACATCTCACCTCTCATAGTCTATCATCTATTATCTCAACGTTTACAAAGCGATCATTTCAGTCACTTCCACATTATAACCGGAAAGAATCGGTTTTATGTTCGGATTTTGGGTGATCACTTTAAATTTATTAATGCCAAGATCTTTAAGGATCTGAGTCCCGATGCCATAATCCCGGAAATTAGGCGCAATAGTCGGCTGGTCATTGGTTCCATCCTGGAAATTAAGGAAATGCTGAATTCTGCTCAGCGTGTTTTCTTTGTTAGAAACATTGTTGATGAAAACCACAGCGCCTTTTCCTTCCGCGTTAATCAGGTCTGTGACTTTCTGCATCAATGGATGTTCACCGTTTGACAGTCTGCTGAATACATCAAAATAAGTTCCCGAAGATTGCACTCTCACCAGCACGGCTTCATCGGCAGACCAGCTTCCCTTCGTTAGTGCATAATGGATTTGTTCTGTTGGTTTTTCTTCAAAAACATAGAATTTAAAATCCCCGAAATGCGTTTTGATGTCACGCTCTTCTATTCTTTCTACCAGATCGCCCTGTCTCAGCCTGTAATGGATAAGATCTTCAATGGAAACTACTTTCAGATTATGTTTTTTACCAAATTCTCTCAACTGTGGCAATCTTGCCATGGTTCCGTCTTCGTTCAGAATTTCGCAGATCACACCACCTTCTTTCAGTCCTGCAAGCCTGGTTAGGTCTATTGCAGCTTCAGTATGTCCGGCTCTTTTCAGCACACCGCCTTCTCTTGCGCGGAGAGGGAAAATATGGCCCGGTCTCATCAGGTCGCCCGGTTTGGTTTCGGGATCCATAATGGCTTGTATTGTTTTTGCACGGTCACTCGCAGAGATTCCAGTGGTTGCACCTTTTCCAAGAAGATCTACAGAAATGGTAAAAGCGGTTTCTTTGGGATCCGTAGAATTGGCAACCATAGAATGCAGTTCCAGCTCATCGCAACGTTTTTCTGTAATAGGCATACAAATCAAACCTCTGGCAAAAGTAGCCATAAAGTTGACTGTTTCTGCCGTGGTAAGTTCTGCAGCTGCTATCAGATCGCCTTCGTTTTCCCTGTCTTCGTCGTCTACCACAATTACCATTTTACCGGCTTTAAGATCTTCCAGCGCTTCTTCAATCGTATTCAGTTGGAATCTATCCATTATTTCTAAAAAATTTTTGCAAAGATACTTATTTGGAACCGAAATAAAGATTGGAATCATCGATTAAAGAAATGCAAATCATTAATATTTAGGAGCCGGGAACCTGCTGTTCGCTCATACTCCTCGTGCCAAGGCTTCCATCCGCAAAACCCCGGCCTTCCCATTCCACTGCGGGGTAACCGCTGCCATCAGGGCTAGTTTTGCAATTCGCAGGCATCCTTCACATCATTAAATCATAAAAAAATCGAAGAAAACTGATGATAACATTTGAAATTTCAAAAAAAACACTAAATTTGCAGACCAATAAAACGGTGCTTTGGCCGAGCGGCTAGGCAGTGGTCTGCAACACCACCCACAGCGGTTCGAATCCGCTAGGCACCTCAATTGTAAACCCTGGATAAAAATATCCAGGGTTTTTATTTTGTTAAGCTAAAAAATAGGGAGACCAGCAAAGCATCCCCCTATTTATCGTTATGATTATTGATTGTATAGAATCCTCTGCAATTTTCTTACCATATTTATCTTCTTGATCTTGAGATCATAAAAATGGCTCCAGCGGCCAAAAGACCTGCTATCATTATTTTTGATTTCTTAGACGGTACAGGAAGTATCGTTTCGCCGTAAACCTGCATCGGATATTTGGATGGTGTAAGAATATTGCCGTCCGTATCTGTAGTAGCATCTTCTTTCATCAATAATCGTAATGCGGCTGAAGTAGAATTGATGACTGCTTTCGGGAAAATACCATAAGCCGTCTTCATCAGCAGTGATGACCAGTCCGTAAATTTGCTTTTCTTTGGGTTTTTGGCCATCGCCACCATTTCATCAGCCAGCTTTTTCGGGTCGGCCGCTGTTGGCGGAATTTTAAAGTCCAGCCCGGAATATTTCGCCGAATGCATATTACCTGTAGAGCGCTGGATGCTGGGATAGAGCGCCACAACATGAATATCCGGCTCGTCGGAGACTTCACCCTGCAGGCACTCCACCATCCCGCGGATACCGTATTTTGAAGCAGAATAAGCTGCACCATAAGGCGCAGGCATCCATCCGCCAATAGATACATTGTTAATAAGGACACCGTATCCTTGTTTTTTAAAGACAGGGAGAACACTTCTTGCGCCGTGCATATAGCCTAGAAGATTGGTTTTGATAACCTGGTCAATCACCTCGACTGGTGTCTCTTCAAATCTTCCCGTAGCCATTACGCCGGCATTATTCACCCAGAAATCGATGGCTCCTGTAATTTCTAATGCTTTTTCTGTCAGCTGTTCCACTTCCTTGTACTCGGCAACATTGGTTGGGAAAGCTATCGCAAATGCACCCAGACTTTCGCAGATGGCAACCGTTTCTTCCAAAGCTTCTTTTCCCCTGGCAGCCAGCACAAGATTGCACCCTTCTTTTGCAAAAGCCTCTGCGGCCGCTCTTCCCACACCACTAGATGCGCCGGTAATAACCACAGTCTTGTTACGAATAGATACCGTTTCTTTATTTTTCATAATGATAGATTTGATTTGTGATGATGTCAAGTTCAAAGAACATGCCACCAAAAGCGGAATTCTGTATTTTTCATTATAACAAAAAATAAAAACAAAAAGTTAAAAATCTGACAATATAACGAATACGAAGAGAAAACGAAGAAAAGACGGAAACATAACGAAACGATATCCTTTCAACAATAAAATCAATTTTTCAACCATAAATGAAATTAATTATTGATTTTGTATCAACTTGGCAAAGCTTTTGTTTACTGCTATGGACACTGAATTTACGAATCACTAATATCTTATGAAAATGGAAGCCACAGAACTTAGACTAAACAATTTGCTGATGTATGGTGACACAATTGTCCCGATAATTGGAATGGAAAATAATGATGAAAGTGTTCTTGTGAAAATAGATCCGGATACTGCTGTAGATTACAAAAAACTGAAACCGATTGCGCTTACTGCCGAATGGTTCTCAAAATTAGGATTCAAAGAAGCATACCGCTCGCATAACAGGGTAAGATTCGATCTGACAAATTATTGCCGTTATGATTTTGATCTGGACTCTAACAAAATATTGGAAGGATTTTTATTCTTCGGCAATTATATTAAATGTAATTATCTTCACCAGCTTCAGAACATCTATTTTACACTCACCGGTGAAGAACTGAAAATAGAACACAAGATACCGCGGAACCAAACCACTCTATCATAAATATTACTTTGAACCTGATTTAAAATCAGGTTTTTTTATTTATTTAATATTAAAGGAACTTACTTCTAATTTCTAACAGCTTTCAAAGAAAACTCCTTACTTTTGTGTAAAATTGTTTAGAATTGAAAACTCATTTTATTGCCATTGGCGGTTCTGCAATGCACAATCTTGCTATTGCGCTTAAAGATAAAGGCTATCAGGTAACAGGTTCCGATGATGCTATTTTCGAACCTTCAAAATCAAGACTGGAAAAGAAGGGAATTCTCCCTGCAGAAATGGGCTGGTTTCCGGAAAAGCTGACTTCGGATATTGATGCGGTCATTCTGGGAATGCACGCCCACGCTGATAACCCCGAACTGGCAAGAGCAAAGGAATTAGGTCTTAAAATCTATTCCTATCCGGAGTTTCTCTACGAACAATCTAAGGAAAAAACCAGAGTGGTCATAGGCGGTTCTCACGGGAAAACGACTATAACATCTATGATTCTTCACGTTCTGAATTTTCATCAGAAAGACATCGACTATATGGTGGGCGCACAATTAGAAGGCTTTGACTGTATGGTGAAGATTACAAATGACAATGATTTTATGATCCTGGAAGGCGACGAATATCTGTCTTCCCCAATTGATCTGCGTTCCAAATTTTTATTATACCAACCGAACATTGCTTTGATTTCCGGGATTGCCTGGGATCATATTAACGTTTTTAAAACTTTTGATGATTATGTGGAGCAGTTCAGAAAATTTGTGGCAAGCATCACTCCCGGTGGCGTTTTGGTGTACAACGAAGAAGATGCTGAAGTGGTAAAAGTGGTAGAAAGTGCTGACAATTACTTCAGAAAAATTCCTTATAAAACACCGGACTATGAAATCATTGATGGCATTGTAAACCTGAAAACCGATATGGGCGACATTCCTCTATCTGTTTTCGGCAAACATAACCTGCTCAATATGGAAGGCGCCAGATACATCTGTTCTCAGTTAGGCATTATGGAAGAGGAATTCTATGAAGCCATTATGAGCTTCAAAGGCGCTTCCAAGCGTTTGGAAAAAGTGGAAAGACCGGACGGCGGATTGCTTTACAAGGATTTTGCCCACGCACCAAGTAAGGTAAAAGCTACCGTTGCCGCTTTTGCAGAACAGTTTTCAAAAACAGAAACATTCGGTTTTCTGGAATTGCATACCTATTCCAGCCTCAATCCTGTTTTTCTTGAACAATATGATCATGCTTTGGACGGACTGGACAATGCCGTCGTTTTCTATTCGGAAGATGCATTGAAAATCAAAAGAATGGAACCGATCTCTCCTGAATTAATCAAAGAAAAATTTAAAAATGACACGCTAAAAGTCTTTACCAATGTGGAAGATCTGCACGCTTACTGGGAAAGTCTGGATAAAACCAAAGGTGCTTTTATAATGATGAGCTCCGGTAATTTCGGCGGACTGGATCTGACCAGATAATATTGCAAAAAGAGACTAAACGTAGTCTCTTTTTGCAATATATCAATATAATCTTTGAATCGATAAATAAACTTCTCTCGTATAATTAGCCGCGAGGGTCTGGTTATGATTATCGACTATAATAAAATAATAACATCTAAACCATTTGCTATTTAATATAATATCTAATACCACCACCTCATTGCTGTTATTGTCGGGAGTTCCGCCCTTTGTACCATACACTGTGCTGGAGGTTGTCATATTATCTCCATAATTCAGATAAATGCCATTATCTATATTGATCCATCCGCCGTTTGCTCCTATAATCACATTCGAAAAATTAAACCTGTCTACACTGGATATTTCCGCTACCCATATTTTTTGATTGGTAGTAGTAGATGTATTTACTAACCTTGGATTAAAAGACACACTGCCATTTCCTTGTACTGATGAAGCATTAAATATTCCGTCCAGTCTTATTATACCGTCCAGTAAAGGCAGATCCGATAAATAAGAACTCATCCAGCTGTTACTGGATGTTGCATTGCTGATTGTACCATGGTAATAAACCAGCTGTCCAGGCACTACAGTTTCTGCAGGCCCGCCAAATGCATAGCCCCATTTTGCCCCGTCAAACATAAAATAACCTGTTTTTGTGACATTCGCTGTTTTAGTTGTAGCGGTAGTTACTGCTTCTGTCACATATACCAGTGTTCCTGTCTGATCCGTGCCATATGCATCATCTTTTGCTGCCAGCTGATCTCCTGTCAGTCTTGGAGCAATTACACCATCCGGAGTATCGGTAATGGTTGGCTTTCCTACAACATCTAATGTTGCATTGGGGGCTTGTGTATTAATCCCCACCTGGGCATAAAAAATTACTGAAAATAAAAAAAAAGTCGTTGTAAATAATTTGTTCATCATAGTATCTATTATCTTGCTATTATAAATCATCATTTGTGTTTTTGATTAGAACAATCTCTCGGTAGGAGATCTGATTCTTAAATTTTTTGCAGTAAATCCCAAAGTCATATATAACATTTATGTGGTTTTGATTGTTGCAAAGTTATCGGTGTAGCAAAATCAAAAAGTACTTAATAAAGCCAATTATCATATTTGATTTAAAATTTTGTTATATCTTTGTAAATGAACAGAGTATTTAAATCAATTTTAAAAAAACACTGTCGATGGGATTAGATTATAATGATGAAATAACACGATTAAAAAGGAAACTGATATCACACTATGTGTATTCTACTCTGGCTACTTTAGGACTGTACTCTTTAGTTTTATACTTTTTACTACATAATACACTCTTCGCAGCCTATACGTTTTCCTATTTTTGTTTACTCGGGTATACCTGGCTTCTTTTACGTAAGAACTATAAAATCAAAAACATAGTGCATCTGCTTCTGATTTCAGGATCAGTATTTGTTTTTTTCATGCTATTGTGTTTATGGGAATCATCTGTCGTTTCCTGTATGTTCTTAGTACCTTTACCACTGGGTGCATATATTTTCCTGGAAAAAAAATATCTTTATCTATACACCTTCTTCATTCTACTAATCATAGTAGCCGCTATGCTTTTATCGGAGAGTGTTCCTCCGCATTACAGATTGACGTATGCAAACCGGACACAGTTAACGATTTCGGACGTTTTTGTATTTCTTGAAAATATGTATATTATCTCGGTTTTACTTTTTTATAATGATAAGATAAGAAAACTGGAGGTTATAAAAGAGTATCATACTTATAAGCCGGGTTTATCAGATGGAACTGAAGAGACTCCGGACATAGTCGCAATTAGTAAAAAGGATGAAAAATTCGTCTTGCTTTTTGAAAATATCCGAAGTGTTATTGAGGAACAACATCATTTTAAGAATGCCGAATTTACCATTTCCCAGCTTTCGACAATAATGAAAATAAATAACGTATATCTGTCAAAAGCAATAAAAATAAGCGGCTACAAGAACTTTAGTCATTATATAAATAAATGTCGGGTTAACTATGTCAAGGAACTGCTTCAGGAAAGTGACATTCAAAAAGTTACCCTAATGTATATTTATACGGAAGCCGGCTTTTCTAACCAATCTACCTTTAACAGGGTTTTTAAGCAAATAGAGAACATAACACCATCGGAATATGTCGATAATCTTTTCCGGCAAAATGGCAATATCCAGTTTACGCTCTAAGTATAAAATCTTGATCAAAGCTTTCAATATTACCATCTATGGCAGAAATACCCAAAAAAATATTGGCAAGACAAAAAGAAATTACCAATGATTTTCTGAAAATCATTGACCAGAATCTGGCTGATGTTTTATCCGGAAAGTCTGAAAACATCTATGAAATAAGAGATGTTGCCGAGCTGATGCACATTCATCCGCGCCATCTCAGTAATACAATAAAACTGGTGACCGGTCACTCGCCCTGTTCTTTTTTCGAAAATAAAATTCTGGATATCGCTAAGCAAAATCTTAGAGATAATAAAATGCGTATTGCGGAAATTGCTCAACTGCTGACTTATGATCCTTCCAACTTTACCAAGTTTTTCAAACGGTTTTCCGGAATGACCCCGAAGCAATACCGTGAAATGCATCTGGGAAAATCTGACACTGTCACTATTTAATCTGACACTGTCACCATTTTTTTTATTGGTTTAATTCTAAATTTGTGGTATAAAAATCATTAGTATGTCACAAAACAAAATTGCATTAATAACAGGCGGAAGCCGTGGCCTGGGAAAAGAAATGGCTTTGCGGATTGCAGAAAAAGGCCTGGATGTTATCATCACTTATAACAGCAAAAAAGAGGAGGCAGAGACTGTTGTTTCTGAAGTCAAAAAAACAGGCAGAAAAGCTTTGGCCCTTCAACTAGACGTTTCTGATTCCGGAAATTTTGATTCTTTTTTCAGCCAGTTAAAATCATCTTTGAAAGAAAAATTCGGTACAGAAAAATTCGATTACCTGGTAAACAATGCAGGAATCGGCATCAATGCGCCAATTGCTGAGATGAATGAGAATGATTTTGACGCATTGGTTAACATCCAGTTCAAGGCACCTTTCTTCCTGACTCAAAAATCTCTGGCACTGATGAATGACGGTGGCGGAATTGTTAATATTTCTTCCGGCTTAGCGAGATTTTCAATGTTAGGCTACGGCGCTTATGGTGCGTTGAAAGGCGCTGTCGAAGTTTTGACGAGATATGAAGCTCAGGAATTTGGTAAGCGCGGAATCAACGTCAACGTTGTTGCGCCAGGCGCCATTGAAACTGATTTCGGAGGCGGCGTTGTGAGGGATAATGCCCAGGTTAATCAGCATATTGCAGGAATTACGGCTCTGGGAAGAGTCGGGCTTCCTTCTGATATAGGTGGCGTTGTGGCTTTTCTTTGTACCGATGATGCAAAATGGATCAATGCTCAAAGGATTGAAGTTTCCGGCGGCGTAAATCTGTAAAATAAAAGCCTTTTGAATTACTCGAAAGGCTTTATTATCTGCATTCTTAATATGGCATTATCCGTTAATCCTTGCTGATAAAATAAGACTTTGAAATCAGAATCCATCAAAATCCAGGTTGGATATATTGGCTGTTGATTTCTTGATAATGCTAATGCCAATTCGTGAATACCGGAATTACCATTCGGAATGTATTGGTAAGATTGGCCTAAAAAGTTAATTGTACCCTTGCATTTTTCTGTATCGAAGATGGTAAAATAAACTTTATCATTAAAAAGTTTTTTCAATTCCGGATCATTCTCAATCTGGCGCATCTGGATTTTACAAACTGAACACCAAGTTGTTTTCATATAAATCAAAATCGGTTTCTCTAATTTCTCAGGTAAATTTTGAAATGAATAAGTTTTGAATTCCTGAGAATCAAGAGTTACGAAAGTTATCAATAATATGAAAGTTAGTGTTTTTATCATATGCTTTTTTACCACCAAAGCCACAAAAGAATTGGTTGTTTTTCAGTTATTCAAAAGTTCAAATAATTGATTTTATAAATCTTTGTAGCCTTTATAATTTCTATTCTAAATTTTCCTTTTGTGACTTTTGTGGTTTATGTCATCTAATCTGATACCGAATGCCAATAAAACTTCTGATTCCCTGCATTGGCGCATAACCATAAGTCGTATCAAAAGTGTAACCGTATGGATTATTTATTACATCATCAATTTGATTGTCAAACGGGTCAAACGGACGAAGAATCGGATTTTTTGGAATGAAATTTAACAGGTTTCTGATTCCACCGTAAATCTCAAAGCCATTGTCAAACTTCTTAGTCAGTTGAATATTCATCAGCGTAAACCAAGGCGAATATTCCGGTCGGAAATCATTTGGAACGGTTGGCAATCGCATTGGTCCGTAAAATTGTCCTGTTAAATCCAGCGAAAATTGCTTCTTGAATTGATATGTCAAATTGTAAGTTCCGCTCCATTTCGGGGCGTGCAGCTGTTGCGTTTTTTCATTGTCATTCACGGAATAGACAGCCATATAAGTCACGCCAAACATCACTTGAAAAGGCAAAGTCCAATTCGTACTAATATCAGCCGAAATTCCTCTGGAAATAGCGTGCCCGGATAAATTATCGTAAATAATTCTGTCCGGCTTCGAATCAAAATCACCAATGATCTTATTATTGAAATAAGAATAAAATCCATTCAGATCTACATTGATAAAATAATTGTTAACGGGTATTTTTATCAGATAGCTCAAATTTGTATTCAGAGATCTTTCCGGTTTCAGATCTTCTTTGATGACAACTTCCCTTGAGCCGGTCAAGGCTGCGTGATCTTCCGTAAAAAGATTTACAACACGGAATCCGGTCCCGAATGTCAGTCTCAAAGTTTGAAAAGGATTGGGTTCAAATTTCCAGGCCAATCTCGGAGAATGCACCGATTTGTGAACTTTATGATAATCATATCTGTAACCTAAAAGCAACGTGTTTTTTTCATTGATTTCCCATTCATCTTCCAGATAAAAGCCTGCAATCGGTGATTTCATCGGCTGATTTTCTCCGGAAGCATTAGCTGTTCCCGGGGTATTATCATCGTAGAAATTCGATTTGTAACTGGCTCCCGATTTCAGGTTGTGGTTTCCTATCAGCTTTTCCCAATTCAGTTGTAGGAACAGCACTTTCTGAGTTGCCATATATGGCGTGTTACCGTAGAAAGAATTTTGATCGTGATAATTATAGGAATATTGAAGCAAGAATTTTTCTTTCATCGGGAGTTGATAAATCCCAAACAGTTCAACCCGATTCGTGTAAATACTTTCGCCATAAACATCATCCGAACCTCGGTGTTCCTTTTTCCATTGCATTACGCCTCCGAACCGGTCTTCATAAAAAAACCGCAAAGCAAAACTTGCTAATCGATTGTCTTTTCTTTTAAAATTCCATTTGTTGAAAATAGAGATTCTGTGTTGTAAAGCAGTGTCGGTAAAATTATCTTTATTTTGATCAATCCTGTTTCCAAAGTAGAAATAATTAAGACTTAATAAACTCGAAAAACCCTTGTTATCAATCACTTTTTTCGCAAGATCAAGATTGATTTCGCCTTGATTTCCTGTCATTATATCCGTAGAAAAATCCGGAGCCTGCAACGCATTTTTTGTGATGATATTGATAACACCGCCCATCGCTTCCGAGCCATAAATTGATGAAGCAGGACCTTTTGTAATTTCGATTCTGTCGATCAGACTGTTCGGGATTCCGCTCAGCCCATAAACTGTAGACAATGAACTCACGATGGGCATTCCATCGATTAAAATCATTGTATAAGCCCCTTCCAAACCGTTGATATGAATATCGCCGGTGTTACAAACTGAACAATTCAGCTGCGGTTTCACACCATTCACCATTGCAATCGATTCAAAAACGTTGGGCGTTGGGTTTTTTCTGAAAAATTGTTGTGAATAGACATCTATTGAAATAGGACTGTTGAGCTTTTTCACAGAAAACTGTGTAATGGTTACTTCATCAATTTCATTAGATCTTTTAATAGAATCAACGACATTAACTTTACCAGAATCAATTTTGATAGAATCTGTCTGAGCAAGCATACAATTTGATAAAGCTAAAAAAGAAAACGCAAATAATCTCATTAAAACAAAAATGTTAGACAAAGCTAACAAATTTATTTTAAAATTGAAATTTTGTTTTTGAAGTTAAATTTTCAGCCTAAAAAAAACTCACCAAAAAATTTGATGAGTTTTTCCGATTATACAATGCATCAGCATTAATTTCTTCTGCTCAGAAAGATTCTCAGGATATACCAGAACAAAAGCATAATCGAAGCAAACATCTGTAAAGCTGCGCCGACATATTGTTCCTTATTGTAGATATTTTTAATGTTATAAGTTTCGTAAAGGATACTCGCACTTGCCAATCCAACCATAGCCAGAGAAAACCAAAGTCCGAGATTAAACCCAAAAACAGCACCAGCGATAATAACGCCTAAAGCTACAAATCCGCCTATCACGATGATATTTCTAAGGAAAGAAAAATCTTTGTTGGTAAAGAAAACAGTGGCTGTCAATCCGGCAAACATAAAAAGTGTAACCAAAGCCGCTTGCGTAATGACCTGTGGCGCATACAAACTTGCAATTCCCAGCATCGGCAGAAAGATCACGGCTTCTATCAGAACATATAGTCCCAATCCCATATACTGTGTATTTCTTGAAACTGAAAACGATAATTTGGTCGCCAGCATAGATGCTAACCAAAACACACCGATAACCAAAAGCCAGATGTATTTTCCGGAAATCATAGTCAGGATTGTTTCCAGCGGCACGGTTTTCAATAAAAGATATTCTACTGCGCCGAAGGCTAAGATTGCCACCGCAACGTGCATATAGGTCTTCCTGTAAAACTCTGCTTTTTCGATTTCTGACAACTGAGAAACCATTAATGAATCATTCATTTGTTATAAAATTAGTTATTCTCAAAGATAAGATTTTCTAATAAAAATACATCTTAATCATTTCATAATTCTTTTTTGCATCACCGATTTTCAGGAGCCGGGAACCTGCTGTCCGCTATATCTTTTTTTCTTCCGGACGAAACCTCACAGGTTTTAAAAACCTGTGAGGTTTCCCAAGCTAAAAAAAGGATGCCGCTGCCATCAGGGCTAGGGTTTTAACATCGAAACAACATTCAAGCAAAATCGCAATATCGTATTCCCGTAGAGAAATATATTAATGAGATTACTGCGGAAATCGGAGATTCGACCAAGTCAATGACAAAGTTTGTATTTAGTTTTTTCCTGAGCGAAGCGCCTTTGCGAACCTTAATTTTTTTTCAAAAAAGTAAAGACTCTTTGCGGACTTTGCGTTTAAAATAAAAGTATCAAAAAAAATATTACATTTGAGAAAAGCCAAATCTAATAAAATGAGATACGTTCAGCTGGGGAAAGTTCCTCAAAAAAGACATACGATTTTCAAATCAGAAGATGACCAGTTTTATTACGAGCAACTCTTTGGAACAGAGGGTTTTCACGGGATTGCATCGTTGCTTTATCATACACATCGCCCGACTCAGATCAAATCAATTGGGAATGTAAAAGACGTAACACCCAAAATTGCGGTGGAAAAAAATGTAACGCCGAGAATGATAAAAGGTGCAAAAGTGACCGCTGAGGATGATTTTTTGGAAAGCCGGAAAGTCCTGATGCTTAACAACGACCTCAAAATGGGTTTGGCAAAACCTAGAAAATCTACGGATTATTACTATAAAAATGCTGAATGTGACGAACTCCTTTTTGTGCACGAAGGAAAAGGTGTCCTGAAAACAATGCTCGGAAACATCGATTTCTCTGTTGGAGATTATCTCATCATTCCAAGAGGAACCATTTACCAGTTGGAATTAGAAACGGAAAATAACGTTTTCTTTTTTATAGAAGCACATTCGCCGATTTACACACCTAAGCGTTACCGGAATGAGTTCGGGCAATTGCTGGAACATTCGCCGTTTTGTGAACGGGATATTGTTCCGCCCACGTTTGTAGATCCGAAAAATGAGAAAGGCGATTTCCTCATCAAAGTCAAAAAAGAAAATCAAATCACGGATTTTATCTATGCAACACATCCCTTTGATGTTGTTGGCTGGGACGGCTATTTTTATCCTTACAAATTCAATATCAAAAACTTTGAACCCATTACAGGCAGAGTTCATCAGCCGCCTCCGGTGCATCAGAATTTTGAAGCCCACAATTTTGTGGTTTGCTCGTTTTGCGCAAGGATGTACGATTATCATCCGCAGGCGATTCCTGCGCCTTATAATCATTCCAACATCGATTCAGATGAGGTTTTGTTTTACACGGAAGGCGATTTTATGAGCAGAAATCACGTAGATCTGATGGATTTTTCACTCCATCCCGGCGGTATTGTTCACGGTCCGCATCCCGGCGCAATGGAACGAAGCATCGGTAAAAAATTCACGGATGAATATGCCGTGATGGTGGATCCGTTTCGGCCTTTGAAGCTGACAGAGGAAGCGATTAAAGTGGAAGATCCGACTTACAAGACCAGTTGGCTGGAATAAAATAAAAGCTAACATTCTGTTAGCTTTTATTTTATTTTTAACTTCCTGCCAAAGGACTTCCGAAAATTCCAACCGCCAATTCTGCCCAAACTAAGACTAATAAAGTCACTATAGCGAAGATCAAAATCAGTCTGGATTTTAAAGTCTTGAATTTCTTCAAAACAAAATCGATCGTGAAAACTGTTGCAAATAAAAGTATTCCCATTACGAGAAAATCAGAGACAGTCCAATTGACTTCTTTGGTAAACTGCATCGCAATGAGTGGAATGCTTAATATTACAAATGGAATTGAGTAGAGTAAAGTACTTCTTTGAGATTGTGTCATCATAATTTCTGAATTTTTAATTATTATAAAGAACTTTGAATTACAAAGTAAAATATTATTTTTGAATTGTCAAAGAAAATTCTGATTTTTATCATTTTGGTTAACAAATTCCATGGTAACTGATAAGACTCATCAATACTCTTATCAATAATAATTAATTTTGAAAAAAATTGAAAGCTATGTTTAATTATGTTTCGGTAGAAGAAGCGGTTTCTGTAATAAAAAGTGGCGACAGGATATTCGGTCACGGAAGTGCCTGCACACCTAACCTTTTTTATGACGAGCTTGCAAAACAGTCCGGCAGACTCAAAAATGTGGAGATGGTTTCTATTACCCAGCAAGGAAATGTCGAAATTGCAAAACCTCAATATAAGGACAGTTTTTATATCAATTCCCTCTTTACATCTGCACCTGTACGTGAGGCGGTAAACTCGGAAAACGGTGATTTTGTCCCGATTTTCCTCAGCGAAATACCGATACTTTTCAAAAACGAAATCCTGCCGTTGGACGTTGCTATGATTACAGTTTCCCCTCCGGATAATCACGGCTATTGCACCTTGGGAACTTCTGTTGATATTGCCAGAAGTGCGATTGACACAGCAAAGATAATTATTGCAATTGTTAACCCAAAAATGCCGAGAACACACGGTGACGGTATGATTCACTTCAGCCGGATCGCAAAAGCTGTCTGGAGTGAGGAAGAATTGCTAACCATTGATTACGGTGCAAAAGTAGGAGCAGAAGAAATGCTTATCGGGAAGCACGTTGCGGAACTAATTGATGACAAAGCAACTATACAAATGGGAATCGGAACCATCCCGGATGCGGTTCTGAAGTGTCTTAATAATCATAAAGACTTAGGCGTTCATACCGAAATGCTGAGCGACGGTGTTATCGATTTAATTCTCAATGACGTCATTAATAACAAATATAAAGGCACACACACCAATAGGACGATTACGAGTTTCTGCTTTGGCACAAGACGTTTGTATGATTTTGTGGATGATAATCCTGCAATTGCCTTTATGGATGTGCAGCACGTTAATTTCCCGATTAACATTATGAAAAACAAAAAGATGCACGCCATCAATTCTGCCATTGAGATTGATTTGACAGGACAAGTTTGTGCAGATTCCATCGGGACATATCAGTTCAGCGGGATTGGCGGCCAAATGGATTTTATGCGTGGTGCTGCGCTAAGCGAAGGTGGAAAACCGATTATGGCAATATCATCCAGAACTAAGAAAGGCGTACCGAGAATTGTCCCTTTTCTGAAACAGGGTGCAGGCGTTGTAACAACCAGAGGTCATATTCATTACGTAGTTACGGAATTTGGAACTGCTTATCTGTACGGGAAAAATCTCAGACAGCGCGCAAAAGCTTTGATAGAAATTTCTCATCCCGATGACCGGGAGATGCTGGATAAAGCCGCATTTGAAAGATTCAGATAAAAAGAAATTTATAATAAAATACCCGTTGAATATTAAATGTTAAAATTTATAATTCAACGGTTTTATTTTAGCTGTTTTTTTAAGCTTTTTTAACAAAATCCTTATCTAAATTCTATGTGCATTATTGTATATTTGATTGGATTGAAAAAAAATGATGAATTGAAATCTATATATAATTTAATAAAGGAAGAATTAAAAACAAGCCCGGCCGTCCGGAACTCAATATTAGGAAATTCGAATCCGTGGAAAAGAAGCCATTATATTATCCTGTCAGAAATCATAAAAGATGAGCTTTCCAAAAGGGAAGAGCTCCAGAATGAACGGAAATTTGAACTGGGTACGAGTATATCCCACATCACATTGCAACGCTTTTTCGAAAGCGATTACGATTACAAAACCCATAATGATCTTCGTTTTCTGAAGACACTGGACAAGCTGTGCATATTCCTCGGATTTAAGGATCTCAATACTTTTGTAACCAGTACTAAAGAAAGAGAAAATTTTGAAGAAAGCAATTCGGAAAAGGAATTTTCTGAAGAAATAGTCTACAATTATTGTAAAACAAATTTTGAATTTTTTCAATATTTTCCGGAATTGAAACTTGAGCTATTTGATGATTTGATTTTTGCAGAAGCCCCTTTCCGGGAAAGAATAAAGAATTACAGTACGGAACTCTGTGAAAAAAGACTAAAGCTGCTAACAAAAAATAACCGTTCCAATTTTGAAATTTTTGATCTGGATATCATTTCAGAAAAACCAGATGAAATAGTGGTGAAGACCCAGGAGTTCTGGAATCTGGTCTTCATCGTGGAAGACACGGATGAAGAATACCTTGTGAATGAGCTAAACACCCAAATCTACTTCATCAAAAAAATCAACAAGGAATGGAAAATATGGGATAATTACAATCCTAATTCCGGCTTACTAAACAATGAGATAGAAAAAAAGCCGTAAATACGGCTTCATCATTTGTTTAAACATTTATGTTTTTAGAATCTTTGTGAATTTCTAATACAAATGTAGCATAACAATTTTCTACAAGTGAAACTTAAGTATACTTAAAAATACTTATTATTTATTTGATAAAAATTTATTTATAATAATAAATAATATTGAAATAAACTCACGTTTAATTAAGAAATACACAACCGTAACTAAGTTTAATAAATTACTGATGCTTAAATAAATACAAACTTATTTCCTGGTTTTTTCATCTCAATAATTATCCGATGAAAAGTAAACTAACGGCCGTTAGTTTATTGATTAAAAATTCTTATCTTGGCAACAGTCAATCAATAAAGTAAAAAAGTAAAATGTCAACACTCACTTTTGCCGAAAAAATCGCACAGGCAGAGAATTTTCTTCCGATCAACGGAACAGATTTCATAGAATTTTATGTCGGGAATGCCAAGCAGGCCGCTCATTTTTACAAAACCGCATTTGGTTTTCAGTCATTGGCTTATGCCGGTCCGGAAACAGGTGTCCGCGACCGCGCTTCTTATGTATTGCAACAGGGAAAAATACGCTTAGTGCTTACTTCCGGCCTGAAATCCGATTCTGTTATCTGCGAACACCAGAGAAAACATGGAGACGGCGTTAAGATCCTTGCACTTTGGGTAGATGATGCCTATAAAGCTTTTGAAGAAACGACCAAACGTGGTGGCAAACCTTATCTTGAACCTACAACCTTGGCTGACGAAAACGGAGAAGTAAGAATGTCCGGCATCTATACATATGGTGAAACCGTTCATATGTTCATAGAACGCAAAAATTATAACGGCCTGTTTATGCCCGGCTATGAAAAATGGGAAAGTGACTATAATCCTTCTGATGTCGGATTGCTTTACGTAGACCATTGTGTCGGAAATGTAGGCTGGGACAGAATGATCCCGACTGTGGAATGGTACGAAAAAGTGATGGGCTTCGTGAATATCCTTTCATTTGATGACAAGCAGATTAATACAGAATATTCTGCCCTGATGTCCAAAGTTATGTCCAACGGAAACGGTTACGCAAAATTCCCTATTAACGAACCAGCAGAAGGCAAGAAAAAATCCCAGGTTGAGGAATATCTTGATTTTTACGAAGGTGAAGGCGTTCAGCATATTGCAGTTGCCACAAAAGATATTGTAAAAACAGTTACGGAATTAAAAAACAGAGGTGTCGAATTTCTTTCTCCACCACCGGAAGCTTATTACGAAATGATTCCGGACAGAGTCGGGAACATTGATGAAGATATCAAAAAACTTCAGGATCTCGGGATTCTGGTAGATTGTGATGAAGAAGGGTATCTGCTTCAGATCTTTACAAAGCCTGTAGAAGACCGCCCTACTCTTTTCTACGAAATTATTGAAAGACACGGCGCTCAAAGCTTTGGAGCAGGCAATTTCAAAGCACTTTTCGAAGCTTTGGAAAGAGAGCAGGCTAAAAGAGGAAACCTTTAACCAAATTTTATTTTCTTATATTTTTATAATTAAAGCATTATTTTTAATGCTTTAATTTTTTAATCTAATTCTAAAATCAAAAAATGAAATCTTTCATCAATTATAATTCTGACTCTGATTTTTCAATTCATAATATTCCGTTTGGCGTAGCCGTTTTCAACAGAGAATACATTGCCTGCGCAACGAGAATCGGCGACATCGTGATCGATTTGGCAACATTGTTTGACCTCGGTTACTTCGACGATTTGGAAGGTTTGCAAGAAAATGTTTTCGAAGCCTACACCATCAATGAATTTATCGAGCTTGGAAAACCTGTAACTAACAAAGTCCGGTTAAAGATCCAGGAACTTTTGTTGGAAGGTTCTTTGTTATCAAAAGACGAGAGAGCTTGGGAAGAATGTTTCTACAATCTGGATGAAATCCAGATGATGATGCCTTTACACATCCCCAATTATACTGATTTTTACAGCAGCATTCAGCACGCCACCAACGTCGGGATGATGTTCCGCGATCCTGCGAATGCCTTGTTGCCGAACTGGAAACATTTACCTGTTGGCTATCACGGACGTGCTTCTTCCATTGTTTTATCAGGAATCGATATCAACAGACCTTGCGGGCAGATCAAACCAGCAGACTCGGACAAACCGATTTTCAGTCCTTCAAGACAATTGGATTTCGAATTGGAAATGGCTTTTGTGGTCAATAAAAACACCGATTTGGGCGAGAGAATTTCTGTAGCTGAAGCAGAAGATGCTATTTTCGGGATGACGATTTTCAATGATTGGTCTGCCAGAGATATCCAGAGCTGGGAATATGTTCCGCTTGGTCCATTTTTAGGTAAAAATTTTGGTTCATCGATTTCGCCTTGGATTGTGACTTTGGAAGCTTTGCAACCATTTAAAACCCAATCTCCGAAGCAAGAACCAGAAGTTTTGGATTATTTGAATTTCGAAGGGGATAAAAATTATGACATCAATCTTCAGGTTTACCTGAAACCGGAAAATTCTGAAGAAAATCTCATTTCCGAAAGCAATTACAAATTCATGTATTGGAATATGTGTCAGCAATTGGCGCATCATACTGTGAATGGTTGTAATGTAGAAGTTGGTGATGTTTATGCCAGCGGAACAATTTCGGGGGAAGATGAAAAATCCTATGGTTCTATGCTGGAATTAACCTGGAGAGGAACAAAACCATTGCAACTCAAAAACGGCATCGAAAGAAAATTTATAGAAGACGGCGATACCATTACAATGAAAGCCTGGTCAGAAAAAGACGGAATCCGTGTTGGCTTTGGTGAAGTAACTGGGAAGATTTTGCCGGCAATTCCATTTTAAGATTCTGATTGTATTTAAACACTTAAGTTACTTTAGAGTAAATTAATTCTGTAAAGATAAGTTCACTTTAGCAGAAAATCAAAAGTGACTTAAGTGTCAAGAAAAATAACACAAATGATTACACAAAAGAAATTAAATGATTTAGCCTATAAAATTGTTGGTGCTTGTATTGAAGTTCATAAGCTGGCTGGTCCTGGTTTGTATGAAGAAGTTTATCATCAATGCTTGGAAAAGGAATTTAAAATATTAGGATTAAATTTTAAAAGTGAACTTCAAATTCCGTTTTTATATAAAGGTGAGAATATTAATTGCAAATTGAAATGCGACTTTTTTATCGAGGATTTAATAGTTTTAGAATTAAAATCTGTGACTGATTTACACAATATTCATAAAGCCCAAACAATGAATTATATGAACCTGCTGAAAGCGCATCGTTCGATTTTAATTAATTTTAATGTAAACAATATTTACCACGAAGGTTATGAAACTTTTGCATCAAAATCTTTTCAAAGTCTTCCAAAAGAATAAATAAAATCGAAGATTTTCACATTTTAACTGTTCTTAAACGGAAACAAATTAAAACTCTAAAGTGACTTAAGTGTTAAAAGCAATGAAAACAATAATTCCTTCCGATATTTCCGCAGTTCAATTGCAACAAGTAATGCAAACCGCCATTGCGCCAAGACCGATTGCTTTGGCAAGTACCCTTAATAAAAAAGGAGAAATTAATCTTTCACCTTTCAGTTTTTTCAATATGTTCAGTACGGTTCCGCCGATTGTGATTATTTCACCGTCCAGAAGAGTGCGTGATAATACCACAAAACATACTTTGGAAAACCTGCAAGAAGTTCCGGAATTGGTGATTGGAAATGTGAATTTCGATATGGTGCAACAGGTTTCTCTGGCAAGTACTGAGTATGAAGACGGCGTGAATGAGTTCATCAAATCCGGATTGACAATGAAACCTGCCGATTTCGTAAAACCACCTTTGATTGCAGAATCTCCGGTAAATTTTGAATGTAAGGTTTTGGAAATTAAATCCCTTGGCGAAATGGGCGGCGCCGGAAATCTGGTGATTGCGGAAATTATCAAAATTCATATCAATGAAAAATATCTGGATGAAGCTGGAAATCTTGACCAGAAGCAGTTGGATTTGGTAGCAAGATTGGGAAGTAATTTTTATTCCAGAAACAATGGAAATAACCTTTTTGAAGTTCCAAAACCATTAGTCACAAAAGGAATTGGCTATGACCAGCTTCCTGATGTAATCAAGCAAAGTGATATTTTCACCGGCAACGATCTGGGAATGCTCGCAAATATTGAAATCTTACCAAAAGGAGATTTTTCAGGGGAAAAAGATGTACATTTATCTGCACAACAGTTTTTAAAAAATAATGAAATCGAAAAAGCCTGGGGAATTTTAAAACTTTAAAAAACTCAACCAAAAACTAAACTATGAGAAAAGAGGTTTACCAAACCATCATCAGTGTCCTGATTTTGGTTATTTTGGTGTCCATTATCTGGATTATCAATACAGAAGTCAGACTGACACACGAAACAGATCATCCGAAAGAATGCATATCAAGAATTACAGGAAACAACTTATGTGAATTCATTCAATCACTTAAAATCGTCATCATTATCTGCTTGCTGCTTACCTCAGGATTAATTAGTTTTAGGTATAAAATTATAAAGGATTAAATTGAATTATTTCTCTCTTTCAATTTTAAAAGGATTCTGGCGGGTATCGAAAATGTCAACGATTCTGATTTCATCTTGCTCAAACTTATAAATCACTTTATAATTTCCTACAACCAGATATCTATATTTTTGAATTAACTTTTCAAGATTCAATTCAGTTTGTCCTGACTCAGGATTTTGAATCAATTGTTTTGTAGAAGCCAAAATTTGTTTGCGGATTTTATGTGCAATTTTTTTATTGGCATTTTTAGAATAATAATCAAAGATATCTTTAAGATTCTGAATTGCAAAATCTGTCCAAATAATTTTCATTATTACCAGTTTGAAGAAATTTTCTCCAGCTCTTCTTGAGTTTTGAATCTTCCATTTTCAAAATCTTCTTCGGATTTGGCGATTCTTTCGTGAAGTTCCTCAATCGTAAACGGTTTCAATTCTTTTTCAACCTGCTTAGATTTCTTCAAAAGCTTTTCGAACTGAGAAATTAATTCCTCACTTTGAAGATTTAGAAAAGCCTGAACAAATTCTATTTTTCTCGTTTCGATATTCATTTTCAATATGTTTTAATCAAAATTACAAATTTATTCTTTAATTAATTGACTAATTTAAAATCGTCTTTTCTCCATCCTCAGTCACAACCTGAGCTTTATAAAGCACAGAATAATAGCCATTCTTGGCCAGAAGTTCCTGATGCGTTCCTTCTTCAACAATTAATCCGTGGTCCATCACTATGATTTTATCTGCTTTTTCGATGGTGGAAAGTCGGTGTGCAATTATGATTGACGTCCGGTTTTTCGTGATCTTTTCAGTCGCTTTTTGGATTAACTTTTCACTTTCATGGTCGATGGATGAAGTCGCTTCGTCAAGAATCAGAAGTTTAGGGTCAGAAAGATAGGCTCTCAAAAAAGACAACAACTGTCTCTGTCCCAACGATATGGAAGAGCCTCTTTCGCTCACCACATAATCATAACCATTGGGTAATCTTTCAATAAACTCATCAACTTCTATTTCCTTTGCAGCTTTTCTGATTTGTTCCAACGTCAGATTTTCATCACCCAACGTCAGATTTTCAAAAATACTGCCGTGAAACAGAAAAACATCCTGAAGCACAACACCAATGTGACTTCTCAGGTTGTATAATTCGTAATCTCTAATATCAACATCGTCCAGCATGATTTTCCCGGAATTAATGTCATACAACCTGGTAATCAAGCTTATAATTGTAGATTTACCGGCGCCTGTTGCGCCAACTATTGCTACAGTTTCACCAGGGTTTACTTTGAAATCGATGCCTTTCAGCACTTCCTGCTTATCATCATAAGCAAAATGAACATTCTGAAATTCGATTTTGCCATCAAAATGATCTTTGGCAACCGTTCCATTGTTAGGCATCGCGCGATCTTCATCCATCACGCCAAGCACTCTTTCCGCACCTACAATTCCTCTCTGGATATTATTGAACCTGTCGGCAATCTGTCGTAATGGACGAATCAGCATATTGATAAACTGAATAAACGCAATAATAGTTCCCGGCGTAGATTTTATAAACCCACCATAAAATAAGATAAATCCAATGAACAGTGACGAAATCAATTCGACAACAGGAAAGAATAATGAGAAGATAAAAACCGTTTTTAGTAAAGCTTTTTTCAGCTCAATATTAATTTTATCAAACTTCGTAAACTCAGCTTCTTGTCTGTTAAAAACCTGTATCAGAGCCATTCCGCTCAAACGTTCCTGTACAAAACTATTTTGGGTAGAGGTCCAACTTCTTTCCGAGCCAAATGCGACTTTCAGTCTTTTTTGAAAAGCTCTTGTGATAATCACCATTATGGGTAAAATAGCCAAAGAAATTACGCTCAGATGTACATTGGCCTTGAACATCATAAATAGCACAAAACCAATTTTTAAAATATCTCCGAAAACCATCAGGAAGCCATCTGTATACACCGTCGCTATAGTCTCCACATCGCCGACTGCTCTTGTAACAAGGTTTCCTATCGGAGTTTTATCAAAAAATGAAGTCCTGAAATAAATTAATTTGTGATACAGTCTTTCGCGGATATCACGGATAACATTTTGTGAAATGAAATTTGAAAAATAAACCAGAAAAAAATTAAGTATTGTCTCAGCAACTACTAACCCGATAAAAAGATAAATATGATGTATCAATAATGACTTATCGTGTAATTTGATAATATCATTATCCACTATTTTCATAGAAAGAAAAGGTCTGTAAGTGGAAACGATGGCCAGAAAAATCGAAATAATCAGCGTGAAAATAAACCACGACCTAAATTTCATTCCGATTAAAAATAATCGTTTTATAATATCCCAGGTATTTTGTTGCTTCATTATTCTTAGAATTCGGGCTTTTTTCGTTATTGAAAAAACAATGCAAAAATAAGACTTTAAAAATTGAATTCTCAGGTCAGTGATTTAAATATCAATTAAAATTCATAGCCTACGTCTACCAGAAAAAGACCTTGTGCCGGTGCAGAAACGCCTGCAGAATTCCGGAACTGGTCTTCAATGATTTTTCTTAAATCGGTTGGTTTAATTTTTCCGCTACCAACTTCTACCATTGTTCCTACAATTGCTCTTACCATATTCCTGAGAAACCGATCTGCGGATATTGTGAATTTTAATTGATTTTCGATCTGCTCCCATTCTGCTTTATAGATTTTGCAGATGTTGGTTTTATTATCCGTGTGCAGCTTGGCAAAGCTTGTAAAATCATCATATTCGAAAAGGATTTTGCAGGCTTCATTCATGAGGTTAATATCCAACGGCTTTTGACGCCAATATTGCCAGGAAGAATCTTTGGAAAACGGATTTTTTTCTAATGAAATATAATATTCATAAGTTCTGTAAGTGGCATCAAATCTGGCGTGTAGAGCTGCTGGGACTTCAAATATTTTTTTCACGGCGATGTTTTCTGACAAAAAAGAATTGAGCTTATAAACCAGATTATCATCCACATTTTTATCGGTTTCGAAATGGGCAAACATCTTTTTTGCGTGGACACCTGTATCGGTTCTTCCGGCTCCTGTTGTCTTTATTGGCTCCCGAAGAATAGTGGACAATGCTTTCTCCAATTCTTCCTGCACAGAAATCTGATTTGGCTGGATCTGATAGCCAAAATAGGGCGATCCGTTATAAGAAAACTGTATAAAATATCTCATATCTGGGACAAATTTCCTGTTTTTTTTTCAATTGAAAAAGCAACGGCCGATATAAAAAATGTCACACAAAAATTTGCGTGACATTGAAATGAATAAAAACTGATATTAGTTTGATTTTTTTGCTTTGATCATCGCTTCCAGCATATCCCACATCTCCTGCGGAATATCCTCCAGCATATTGAACTCACCAGCACCCTGAAGCCATTCGCCACCGTCAATGGTTACCACTTCGCCGTTCATATAAGCCGAATAATCGGAAACGAGGTAGGCGGCAAGATTCGCCAATTCCTGATGTTCTCCTACCCTTCTGAGCGGCACTTTTTTCCGCATATCAAATTTCTCCTGCAAATTACCGGGCAATAATCTGTCCCAGGCACCTTTTGTAGGAAATGGTCCTGGTGCAATCGCATTGAAACGGATGCCGTATTTTGCCCACTCCACCGCGAGGCTTCTAGTCATTGCCAGAACGCCTGCTTTTGCACAAGCCGACGGAACCACGTAAGCGGAACCAGTCCAAGCATAAGTTGTTACGATGTTAAGAACGGTTCCCGGAATTTTTTTATCAATCCAGTATTTGCCAATGGACAAAGTGCAGTTCTTGGTTCCCTTCAGAACAATATCTAAAATCGAATCAAAAGCCGAATGTGTCAGTCTTTCGGTTGGTGAAATGAAATTCCCGGCAGCGTTGTTCAAAAGAATATCAATTCTCCCGAATTCTTTTATCGCCACTTCTTTCATTGCTTCCACTTCGTCCCAATTTCTGACATCGCAAGCTACGCAAAGCACTTTTCCTCCAGTTTCATTTTCAAGTTCTTTCGCAGTTCCTTGCAGTTTTTCTAAATTTCTGGAAGTAATAACGACTTTTGCGCCGAGTTCCAGAAAATATCTGGTCATTGCTTTTCCAAGACCGCTTCCGCCACCAGTCACAATAGCGACTTTATCTCTGAGTGCGTCTTCGCGCAACATTGGTTGTGTATATAGATTCATTTAGTAAGTGATTTTTGATATTAATAAACGATGATTTGCGTCTGTGGTAAATTTAGATTTTTATTTTGTTTTGAGAATTAACAAAAGTTATGCACAAAATATGAACGTCATACAATTGCGCCCCGGCTTGAACGGAGCTCTTTTTGCGGAACGAAGTGGAGCAAAAAAGCGGGAGTGGAAGACGGATAAAGGCGCCCAAAAATCCTTCATCGTAGTTTTGGCTACAACAATCTTTGATTTGGTCACACCGTTCCGTTCATCATTTTTCAACTTTGTACTGTAAATAATTAACCCTTTAAAAACAATCAAAATGAGTACAAAAAAAGTATGGTTCGTGACTGGCGCTTCAAAAGGTTTAGGTCTGACATTAGTAAAAAAATTATTAACTGAAGGTTATTCCGTAGCGGCAACTTCAAGAAATGTTGCGGAATTAGAGAAGGTCATCAGCGAAGAAAATCCCGCTTTTCTGCCATTAGAAGTGGATTTAGTTAATGAAGATTCAGTTTCCAAAGCGATCTCAAAAACAGTTGAGAAATTCGGGAAGTTAGATGTTATCGTGAATAATGCAGGTTACGGACAATTGGGAACTTTGGAAGAATTAACTGACCAAGAAAGCCGTCAAAACTTCGACACCAATGTCTTCGGTTCTCTAAATGTCATCAGGAAATCGATGCCTCATCTCAGAGCACAGAAAAGCGGTCTTGTGATCAACATTGCATCCATTGGCGGATTGACTGGAGATTTTCCGGGTTGGGGAATCTATTGTGCGACCAAGTTTGCAGTCGTAGGTTTCACGGAAGGTTTGGCTGCTGAGGCGAAAGAATTTGGCGTGAATGCGACTGTGGTTTATCCAGGCTATTTCAGAACCGAATTTCTAACCGGAGGTTCGCTTCGCACCCCTGAAAACGAAATTGATGCTTATGCAACGGCCAGACAAATTCAAAAAGCGCACGAACAGGACATCAACGGCAATCAGCCCGGCGACCCTGAAAAAGCAGCGGTGGCGTTGCTAGAATTAGCAGCAATGGAAAATCCGCCGGTTCATCTGGTTTTAGGTTCCGATGCTTTTCAAATGGCGAACAATAAGTTAAGCACACTACAAAATGAAATTTCCGATTTCAAAACATTAAGTATTTCAACAGATTACTAACTTTGTAAGGCAGCAGTTTCCGGATTGTTGCCTTTAATCTTACAAGATTATGAGTAACAGAAAATTATAAGATTGACACCGTTGCCGAATTTCACAGGATTTGCGGATTGTCTCAACCTCAGCATCCGATGATTAGTCTGGTAGATTACAGCCAGGTGGAATATCAAATTGAAGAATCGGAAATCAGCTGGGTTCAGGAATTGTATTTTATGGGTTTCAAGCGTGATATCCAGGGAAAATTGCATTACGGACAAAGCCAGTATGATTTTGACGGCGGCCTGATGTGCTTCATTGCGCCGAGACAATTGGTAAAAATGATTATTGATAAATATGATACGAAACCATCCGGATTTCTTTTAGCATTTCATCCCGATTTTATCTGGAATACCCCTTTAGCCAAGACGATTCATAATTATAAATTCTTCGGTTATGATGTGAATGAAGCCTTATTCCTTTCCGAAAAAGAAGAAGAAACGCTGATCGGGCTTTTCAAAGGCATTGAGCGAGAATATCAATCCGGAATTGATGAATTTACTCAGAGTATCATCATTTCACAAATTGAAGTCATTCTGAATTATTGCGAACGATTTTACCAAAGACAATTCATCACCAGAAAAAGGAGCAATCATCAGATCTTGGATAAACTGGAACATATTCTGGAAGATTATTTTAACAATGATGTCATTAACAAAGGTCTGCCGACTGCAAATTATATCGCCGAATCTCTGAATATTTCTACTAATTATTTAGGAAGTCTTCTGAAATCCCTGACCGGGCAAACGACTCAACAACACATCCACGAAAAACTAATCGAAAAAGCTAAGGAAAAACTGTCTACGACGGAGCTTTCCGTAAGTGAAATTGCTTATGAACTCGGATTTGAGCATTCGCAGTCTTTCAGTAAATTGTTTAAAGCTAAAACTGAGATTTCGCCTTTGGAATTTCGGAAGTCTTTTAATTGACATCAGTAATTCTCATACAACATCCGTCGTTTTGCATACATCAGAGTTTTAATTTCTGCTGAATTTTGTATCAATAAAATTTAACAATATGAAATTGAATCAAGTAAAATTAGGAAGCCAAGGTTTAATTGTTCCAAATATTGGTTTGGGATGTATGGGAATGACCGGTTTCGGCGATGCCGATATGTATGGCAAAACGGATGAAACAGAAGCCATCGCAACCATTCACCGTTCTTTGGAATTGGGCGGAAATTTTCTCGATACCGCCGATTTGTATGGTCCTTTTAAAAATGAACAACTCATAGCAAAAGCTATCGAAGGAAATCGTGACCGATATATTATTGCGACAAAATTCGGTTGGGAAATTGATGATAACGAACAAGTGACTTGGAAAATCAACGGAAGTAAAGATTATGTAAAAAAGTCTGTGGAGCGTTCCCTGAAAAACTTGAAAACCGATTACATCGACCTTTATTATATGCACCGTCTTGATAAAAATGTTCCGGTTGAAGAAACGGTTGGAGCGATGAGTGATCTGGTGAAAGAAGGAAAAATCGGATATATTGGTTTGTCGGAGGTTGGTTCGGAAACTGTAAAAAGAGCACACGCAGTTCATCCGATTTCGGCGGTTCAGAGTGAATATTCTCTGTTTGAAAGAACGGTGGAAGAAAAAGGCGTCATCAAAACTTTGAATGATTTAGGAATTGGTTTTGTGGCATATTCTCCGTTAGGAAGAGGATTTTTATCCGGAAATATCAAAACAATTGATGACTTGCCGGAAAATGATTTCAGAAGAGGAATTCCGCGTTTTCAGGAGGCCCATTTTTATAAAAATATCGAGTTGGTAGAAGCGATTGAAAATATGGCGAAAGAAAAAAACATTACCTCTTCGCAATTGGCTTTGGCGTGGATTATCAGCAAAGGAATTTTACCGATTCCCGGAACGAAACGCAGAAAATATCTTGAACAGAATATTGAAGCGGCAACGATCCAACTGAGCGAATCTGATATTCAAAAGCTGGAAAGTATTGTCCCTTTGGGAACGGATACGGGAGCGACTTATGATGAATTTGGAATGGGCCTTTTGGATTATTAATGAGCTTCGAAAATACGAATTTTATTAACCACAAAAGACACAAAAGTCTTTGGATTTTTTAAGTTTATTGTTATTTTGATAAAAAAAAGCACACATAAGTTTTTAAAAATCTTCGTTTTTTTCTTTTGATTGCTTTGATTATCTAAATAACACTGCAATATCTTTTGTGCCTTTTGTGGTGAAATTAAAACGCGATACGATTGCGCCCCGGCTTGAACGGAGCTCTTTTTGCGGAACGAAGTGGAGCAAAAAAGCGGGAGTGGAAGACGGATAAAGGCGCCATAAAAAATAAAAAAACTATTCGACAAACTCAAAAAAATATCAAATCTAAGAGATAGTCCGACGGAGTTAAATTATTACTACCTTTATTTTTTAGCATTTCTAACTATGAACACGATAAAATCTATTTCGCAGTTTCACCGCTTATTATCGCTTCCTGAACCAAAACATCCGATGGTGAGTGTTGTGAATCTTTCAGAAAGTATTTTCATTGAAGATGATGTTTGGAAGGGTTTTGTAAGCCGGTATTACTGCGTTGCGCTGAAGCGAAATGCAACCGGAAAAATAAAATACGGACAGCAACATTACGATTACGACAAAGGTGTTTTGAGTTTTACGGCGCCAAATCAGGTGCAATATCTCGATTTGAAAACGATGGATTGTGAAAATACGGGTTATCTTTTGATTTTCCACGAGGATTTTCTGCTGAAACATTCTCTTGCGAATACGATTTCGTCTTACGGATTTTTCTCTTATGCCGTGAATGAAGCGTTGCATCTGTCTGAAGATGAGGAAAATGATTTGCTTGAAATTTTGAATAAAATCGATAAAGAATGTCAGCATATCGACCAACATACGCAAGAAATTATTTTGTCGCAGATTGAGTTGTTGCTGAATTATTCGAAGCGTTTTTATGAAAGACAATTTATTACAAGAAAAAGTGGGAACCATCACCTTTTGACAAAGTTTGAAACCTTTCTGAATGATTATTTTGATAATAATTCTTCTGAAAAAGGTTTGCTGACTGTGCATCAAATTGCTGAAGCGATGAGTCTTTCGCCGAATTATTTAAGTGACCTTTTGCGGGTTCATACCGGACAAAATACGCAGCAACACATCCACGAAAAGTTGATTAGCAAAGCCAAAGAGAAGCTTTCTACTACGGAACTTTCTGTAAGTGAAATTGCTTATGAACTCGGATTTGAGCATTCGCAGTCCTTTTCTACTCTGTTTAAAAAGAAAACAAAAATGTCACCGCTGGAATTTCGACAGTCTTTTAATTGATATTTTTTCTCTTGCAGATTGAGCAAATTCAGCAGATGATTGAGTTTGAAATCTTCATAATCAGCTTAATCTTTGAAAGTTTATCTATTTTCAAAAACATCTTCTCTGATATTTTTTTTATGAGTTCTTCCCCAATCAGAAAGTGACATAATAACGTTTTTCAGGGTTCTGCTGTAATCTGTGGAAATATATTCCACTACAACCGGGGTCTGTTCTGCGTGCACCACTCTTTTGACAAAACCATTAAGCTCCAAATCTTTTAGTTCGTTGGACAAAACTCTTGCGGAAATCCCAGGAATTAATCGTTGTAATTCATTGAAACGGATATTTCCCATTTCCTGCAGAACGATGATGATTTTCAGTTTCCACTTTCCTGCAATCACATACAATGCATCTTCCACTGCCGCAAGATTTTCGCCACAAGTGATTTTGCAACCTGCTTTACAAACTTCTACTTCGCTTTCCATAAGATTGATTTTTTTAAACTAACTAAAAGGTTACTACTAACCTTTTGTTCACTACTTACTTTTGATAAGCAAATGTACATAATTTTGCTGAAGAAATTTCAATTGTTAAAAAAATGAAATCGCTAACAAGTGATTCCATACTACATTTAAAAACAAATAAATATTTACGTATGAAAAATATACTTCACATTATTTCAAGTCCGAGAACGAATGGTTCGGCAAGCAGAACTTTAGGAAACGCTATCGAAGAAAAATTACAGGAAGCTTATCCTGAACATTCGATTACAACTTTGGATTTATTGAAAACGCCTTTTCCCCATTTAGGAGAAGAGCAGGTAGATTCCTGGTTTATTCCGGCAGAAAACAGAACTCCAGAGCAAAATGAAGCGGTAAAACGTTCAGACGATGCGATTGCACAATTGCAGGCTTCGGATATTATCGTGATTTCGGTTCCGATTTACAATTTCGGAATTCCGTCTTCACTGAAAGCGTATATCGACCATATTGCGCGTGGTGGAATGACTTTCCGCTATTCCGAAAACGGTTTTGAAGGTTTGGTGAAAAACAAAAAAGCATACATTGCAGTAGCAAGCGGTTCCATTTTTTCAGAAGGCGATTATCAGTCTTATGATTTTGTGGTTCCTTATCTGAAAAGTGTTTTAGGATTTATCGGTGTTACGGACGTGAGTGTTTTCCGTGCTGAAGGTTTAGGACTTCCGCATCTTCAGGAAACTGCTTTGGAAAAGGGAATTGAAAGTATTGTGATTGCTTAATTTTAATTAATTGTCAGAAGTTTTCTCTCGCCGATTGAGCTGATAAAGCAGATTCTTAATTATCTGCAAAATTTGCTGAATCTGCGAGAAATTTAAAGAAAAGGCAATTCTCCAGTTACGCAAATTTGCCTTTTCTTTAATTACTCTGCCACTTCAAAAAGCAAACGCTCCCCACATTTTTCTTCGTTGATTTTACCATTTTCATAAACCAGATTTCCGTTGACGAATGTATGAGTGACTTTAGAATGAAACTCGTTGCCTTCCAACGGACTCCAATCACATTTGTAAAGAATATTTTCTTTTTCAACCGTCCAGTTTTGATTTAAATCTACTAAAACCAAATCCGCTTTATAACCTTCTCTGATAAAACCTCGCTTTTCAATTCTGAATAAAATTGCAGGATTATGAGCCATTTTTTCAACAATTTTTTCGAGAGAAATTTTCCCGTTTTTATAATTTTCCAACATCACCACCAAAGAATGCTGAACCAAAGGCGCTCCGGAAGGACATTTGGTGTAAACATTCTGTTTTTCTTCCCATGTATGTGGCGCATGGTCGGTCGCAATCACATCGATTCTGTCATCCAGCAACGCTTCCCAAAGTCCGTCCTTGTCTTTTTGTGTTTTTACGGCCGGATTCCATTTGATAAGTCCGCCTTTTGTTTTGTAATCTTCGTTGGTAAAAGTCAAATGATGAACACAAACCTCAGCCGTTATTTTTTTATCTTTTAAAGGAATGTCATTTCTGAAAAGCTCCGTTTCAATCGCCGTCGAAAGATGGAAAACGTGAAGTCTCGCTCCGGTTTTCTTTGCTAATTCAACCGCTTTGGAAGACGATTTATAACAAGCTTCTTCGCTTCTGATCAAATGATGGAATTTCACCGGAATATCTTCGCCGTATTCATCCAGATATTTCTGAGTATTGGCTCGAATCGTTGCTTCATCTTCACAATGAACAGCGATCAACATTTTGGTCTTACTGAAAATATTTTCCAGAGTTTCAGGATTATCAACCAGCATATTTCCTGTTGATGAACCTAAAAACAATTTGATTCCGGGAACGTTTCTTGGATTCGTCTTTAAAACCTCTTCAAGATTATCATTCGTTCCGCCCATCATAAAACCGTAATTCGCAAAAGATTTTTTTGAAGCGATTTCATATTTATCTGCCAACAATTCCTGAGTTACAGCATTTGGAATTGTGTTCGGCTGCTCAATAAAACTCGTGATTCCACCGGCAATTGCAGAACGTGATTCTGTTTCAATATCGCCTTTCCAGGTCAAACCCGGCTCGCGGAAATGAACTTGGTCATCAATAACTCCCGGCAAAATATATTTTCCGGAAGCATCGATAACTTGATCAGCTTCTTCAGAAATATTGGATTGAATTTTAGAAATCAAATCGTTTTCGATGAGAATATCGCTTTCAACAATCTTTCCTTCGTTGACAATTTCGGCATTTTTTATCAGGATTTTCATTTCATTTTTTTAGATAGAAGCAAAATTAAGTTTTTGAAAACGATTACTCGAATTTGTATTTTAAAATTAACGCAAAGGCGCAATTATATTTATTTTAATACTTCTATAAAAGTCGCAAAGGTTGAATACCGATCGGGATTTTTTGCGACTTAAATAGATTATGTTATAAAAAGTTCTGCGCCTTTGCGTTAAAAATGAAAACAATATGATTAAATTGCTACAAAATTCCAAAGAATGCCTCCGAGAAAATTCATTTTAATTCTGCCAGTTTTATTCGCTTCATTATTCAGTTCTCAGAAATTAGAAAACTTAGTCAAGTTCGTTAATCCAATTATCGGCACTGAGAAAATGGGACACACCTATCCCGGCGCAACGGTTCCTTTTGGCGCCGTCCAACTGAGTCCTGAAACCGATACTTTATCTTATGAAGTTAAAGGAAAATATAATCCTGACGTTTATAAATATTGTGCCGGCTATCGCTATGAAGACAAAACGATTGTCGGATTTTCGCATACGCATTTCAGTGGAACCGGACATTCGGATTTGGGAGATTTTCTGCTAATGCCAACAGTTGGAAAATTAAAATTGAATCCAGGAACTGCTCAAAATCCAAATAGTGGATTTCGTTCTAGATTTTCTCATCAGAATGAAAAAGCAGAAGCTGGATATTATAAAGTGAAACTCGATGATTCTAATATTTTGGCAGAATTAACGGCAACAACGAGAGTCGGATTTCATCAATATACGTTCCCAAAATCTGATGATGCGCATATTATTTTGGATTTGATGTCCGGAATTTACAATTATGACGACAAGAATATCTGGACTTATGTAAGAATCGAAAATGACCACAGAATCACGGGTTACCGACAAACAAACGGCTGGGCAAGAACCAGAACGGTTTATTTTGCAATGGAATTTTCGAAGCCTTTCAAATCTTATGGTCAGAAAAATTTTGATACCAAACAAGCTTACAGAGGTTTTTGGAGAAAATGGAATCAGGATGAGAATTTCCCGGAAATTGCCGGAAAGAAAATCCGTATGCATTTTGATTTCGATACTCAGGACAATGAAAAAGTTCAAATCAAGTTTGCGATTTCACCTGTCAGTCAGGCCAATGCTCTGGAAAATTTACAGAAAGAAACGCCGGATTGGAACTTTGACAAAGTGAAAAATCAGGCTCAAAATGATTGGAATAACGAACTCAATAAAATCGTTGTCAATACTTTAAACGATGATGATAAAGTGAATTTTTATACGGCGATGTATCACACATTCATCAATCCGACGACTTATATGGACATCAACGGCGAGTATAAAGGCCTTGACCAAAATGTTCATCAGGCTAAAGATTTTACGAATTATACCACGTTTTCACTTTGGGACACTTACCGGGCTTTACATCCGTTTTTCAATATTATTCAGCCAAAACGAAATGATAATATGATCAAATCGATGCTGGCGCATTATGACCAATTCAGTTTAAAAATGTTGCCGGTCTGGTCGCATTATGCCAATGAAAATTGGTGTATGAGCGGTTATCATTCTGTTTCATTAATTGCGGATGCGATTATTAAAAATACATTTACAGGAAATCCTGAGGAAGCGTTGAAAGCTTGCATTGCAACGTCAAACAAAAGAAATTACGAAGGCATCGGCGAATACATCGACAAAGGTTACATCTCTGCAGAGAAAAACGGAACGTCGGTTTCCAACACTTTGGAATATGCTTATGATGATTGGGCAATCGCACAAATCGCTAAAAAATTAGGCAAAGCTAACATCTATAATGAATATATAAAACGTTCCGAAAACTGGAAAAATGTCTTCGACAAATCGATTGGTTTTATGAGACCTAGATTATCTGACGGAAGTTTCAAAAAAGAATTTGATTTGCTGAGCACGCACGGACAAGGCTTTATCGAAGGAAATTCGTGGAATTACAGCTTTTTCGTTCCGCATAATCCAGAGGAACTGATGAAATCGATGGGCGGGAAAAAGAAATTTGGAGAAAATCTGGATGAATTATTTTCGATGCATTTGCCCGACGAGTTTTTTGCTGATACCGAAGACATTACCAGAGAAGGCATTATCGGTGGTTATGTTCATGGCAACGAACCTGCGCATCACGTCGCTTATCTTTATAATTTTGCCGGACAACCCTGGAAAACTCAGGTTCAGATCCGGAAAATCCTGACAATGCAATACAAAGCAAAACCCGACGGATTGGGCGGAAATGACGATTGCGGACAAATGAGCGCGTGGTATATTTTCAGCAGTTTAGGATTCTATCCTGTTTCGCCGGGTTCTGATGAGTATCAAATTGGAAGTCCAAGTGTAAAAAATGCGACGTTGAATCTTGAGAATGGAAAGTCATTTGAAATCGAAGCTAAGAATCAATCAGAAAAGAATGTTTACATTGAAAAAATAGAACTGAACGGAAAAGCCATCAAAGATTTTACAATCAGCCATCAGGATATTATAAATGGCGGAAAGCTGACGTTCTATATGACCAATAAACCGAAGAAATAAATGAATTTAAAAAACCTCACAGCTTGTGAAAACCTGTAAGGTTTGATGAAATTTATTTTACTGAAAAGAATACCTTTGCAAAAAATCAGCATCTTGAAGAAACTTCTCGGACAAACCGCACTTTATGGATTAACGACTGTGATTATCAGGCTTTTTCCATTCGTTATCAATCCTATTATTACGAGAACTTTTGGACCAACAGCCTATTCTCCTTTTGCCGATTTTTATTCTGTAGCAGGTGTAATCGCTGTGCTTCTGACGCACGGAATGGAAACGACTTTCTTCCGATTTGCGCTGGATGAAAAAGATGACAGAAAACTGATTTCGACATCATTTTTCAGCGTTTTGGTGGTGACATTAATCTATTTATTTTTCACACTAATGTATCGGCAACCGTTGGCGATTGCTTTCAAGACGCCTGACCAAGTGGATTTACTTGCAATTCTTACGGTAACTTTGGCACTGGATGCTTTTTGTGCGATGCCTTTTGTAATGCTAAGGAAAAACGAAAGACCATTAAAATATGCCGGAATCAGAATCACGAACGGCATTGTTAACTTCCTTTTGGTCGTATTTTTCATCATCATTCTTCCAAAATATCCAGACGGTATTTTTGGTTTGAAATACACTCCGGATTTTGGAATCGGATATGTTTTTGTAGCCAATCTTGTTGCCAGCTCTATTACTTTTTTAATGTTGTCAAAAGAACTTTTCATTGCAAGAATCAAATATTTCTCCTGGGAACTATGGAAAAAAATGATCAAATATTCCTGGCCGATTACTATTGCAGGTTTAGCCGGAATTATCAATGAAACCTTTGACAGACAGTTTCTTAAGTTTCTACTGCCTGAAGAAATCGGACGCCACGAATTGGGCGTTTATGGTGGTGTGGCAAAGGTTGTTACATTTGTTATTTTGTTCAGACAAGCTTATTCCCTGGGAATTGAGCCTTTCTTTTTTAGTAATTCTAAGAAAGATAATGCCAAGGAAATGTATGTCCGGTTAATGGATATTTTTATTGCTGTCAACTGCATCATCGTTTTATTTTTATCCGTCAATCTTGATTGGATCGCAAAAGTTTATATCAATAATCCTGAATATTATGAAGGCATTGGAATTCTCCCGATTTTGTTTTTCGCCAGTTTATTCTTAGGTATCTATCTCAACCTTTCAATCTGGTACAAATTAACCGACAAAACCATCATTGGCGCTTATATTTCCGGAATCGGCGTTTTGATAACAATCCTGATAAATTTCTATTTTATTCCGAAATATGGTTATTGGGCATCGACATGGGCCACTATTGCAAGTTATTTTGCAATGATGGTTATATCTTACATCTGGGGGCAATACAAATACCCTGTCCCTTATCATACCGGCAAAAATTTGATTGTAATTTTGATAACAATGCTAACCTCTTTATTATGTTATCAATATTTAAAAGAAAACATTTGGTTAGGAAATCTTATATTTATACTTTTGGCAACCATTTTATTAATCAGGGAAAAAATAATCCCTGAAAAAATAGTTAATAAAATAAAAAGAAACAACTAAAAAAAGCAGACAACTAACTAATAAACAGTTATTTAAAAATTAGTTATGAAAATAATCGTTCCAATGGCCGGACGCGGATCCAGGCTCAGACCACATACTCTTACAGTTCCGAAACCACTTATTCCAATTGCTGGAAAACCAATCGTGCAAAGATTAGTAGAAGACATCGCAAAAGTAGCGAATGAGCCCATCGAAGAAATCGCTTTCATCATCGGTGATTTTGGGCCGGAAGTGGAAGCATCTCTTATAAAAGTTGCTGAAAATCTTGGAGCAAAAGGAAGTATCTATACGCAGAACGAACCGCTGGGGACGGCTCACGCCATCAATTGTGCCCGAGCAAGTATGACAGGGCCGGTCATCATTGCATTTGCAGATACGCTATTCCGTGCAGATTTTCATCTTGACACCAATGCAGATGGTGTAATCTGGGTGAAAAAAGTGGAAGATCCTTCCGCTTTTGGTGTTGTAAAACTGGATGATTATGGTTTCATTACAGATTTTGTAGAAAAGCCAAAAGAATTTGTTTCTGATCTTGCAATTATCGGGATCTATTATTTCAACTCTGCCGAAAAGCTGATGTCTGAAATTGACTACATCATGGACAACAACATCATGCAAGGTGGTGAATATCAGCTAACAACAGCTTTGGAAAATCTTAGAGCGAAAGGTGCTAAGTTTTCTTTAGGAAAGGTAGATGACTGGATGGACTGCGGAAATAAAAATGTGACCATTGAAACCAACAGCAAGATCCTGGAATACGAAAAAGAATGTATGTCCAAATATCCGGAATCTGCGATCATTGAAAACAGCCTGATTATTCCGCCTTGTTATATTGGAGAAAACGTCAAGATCACGAATTCCAAGATCGGGCCTTATGTTTCTCTGGGAAACAATACCAAAGTTCATAATTCCAACATAGAACATTCTTTGATCCAGGGAAGCACAATTATTGATCACGGTAACCTGAGCAATTCTATGATTGGTAATTCTGCCAAATATTTCGGAGTTTCGAGAGAAATTTCATTAGGAGATTATTCCGTTCTGGATTTTCTTTCTAAGGATTAATTTAAGAAGATATTATACACACTTTGTCAGAGCCTAAGCTTTGACAAAGTTTTTTTTAGATAACTGGTATTAAAAATATAAGTCAGTTTTTGGCGTTAATATTGTTAGGCTTATCAAAAAAAGTTTATGAAATCATTTATTATAATTGTATTGTCATCACTAATCATAGCTTCTTGCAGCGTTCAGAATAAAACGGCTGAACAGCAACCTGTAAGTACCACGAAACCTATTGAAAACAATTCTCAGTTCTTTTCCGGGATAGCCAAAAAATCTAATTTTGACGCTGTGAAAATCAACAGTAAAATTGATGCTAAAACCGGATCATTTATCCCGACTCTTGACGCTGTGATTTACATTGAAAACGGACAAAAAATCTGGATGAATCTAACCGCTGTCATCTTGCAGGCTGCAAGAGGCATTGCCACACCGGACGGTGTGAAAGGTTACTATAAGCTTGATAAAACTTACATCGATTCCGACTTTAGTTATCTAAATAAACTCCTGAATGTCAATTTTATAGATTATAACGCACTCCAAAATCTGCTTTTAGGCAAAACGTTTCTTCCTGTTTCTGATCAAAATTACAAACTGACTCAGAATGAGCAGGGATTTAATTTGTCTTCCCGGGAAACCCAAAAGATCACTGAAAACGGTAAAACAACAGAGTATAACATTTCATTGGATTATGATAACAATCTGAATCTCAACCACGTTTTGCTTTCAAATCCACAGAATAATGACCAGCTTGAAATCACGTATTCCAACAGGGAAACTCTCAATAATGAAAGCTTTCCGAAAAATGTTAAAATAATTATAAAAGCAAAGAAAACGGACGAAATATTAATTGAAAATACGAAATTTGATTTTTCCCGAATGGAAACTCCTTATTCCGTTCCTGCCAATTACAAAAAGACAGAAATTAAATGATTAAGAAGTTAAGTTTTTTCATAGGTATTTTAGTTTTCGGAACCGCTTTTGCGCAGAAAGATAAAGAACAACTCCAGAAACAGAATGCTGACCTAAAGAAGCAGATTTCTTCTCTCAATGCCACATTGAACCAAACCAAACAAGAATCTAAACTTTCCGTAGCCTATCTCAATGCTGTCAATCAAAAACTGGCGTTGCGCGAGAAAGTTTACAGTAATACCCAAAAGGAAAAAAGATTTATAGAAGACGATATTTATAAACGTCAGCTGGAGATCAACAAAAACAACAGGGAACTGGCTGTCCTCAGAAAAAACTACTCGGAAATACTGGTTAAAGCTTACAAAACAAAGGGGGTACAAAACAAAGTAACCTTCATCCTTTCTTCCAGAAATCTTGGAGAAGCTCTGAAAAGAATTGAGTATCTCAAACGATATTCCGAATATCAGGATAAAAAAGCGGCTGAAATATCCAATAAAGCCAATGAAATCAAGAAGAATATTGCGTTAAAGAAAAAATCAGTAACAGAAAAAGACAATCTTCTTCTTTCTCAGAAAAAAGAATTATCGACCATTGAAGTAGAAAGACAGCAAAAACAGGATCTACTGAACGAATTTAAAAAGAATGAGGCGAAGCTGACGGCAGAACTAAGACTAAAACAGGCTCAGCAAAAAGATCTGCAAAGGCAAATTGCTAATATTATTGCTGAAGAAATCAGGATCGCCAAGGCAAAAGAAGAAGCTGAGAAAAAAGCTGAAGCAGAAAGAAAACGTTTAGCAGAGATTGCTGCTAAGAAAGAAAAGGAAAGAATTGAAGCTGAAAACAGAGCCAGACTGGCTGCTGCAGAAGCTGAAAGAAAAAAAGCGGAAGCCGAAGCTAAAAAAGCCGCAGATCTTGCTGCAAAAAGAATAGAAGAGGAAAGAAAATTGGCTGAATCCAACAGAGCTGAAGAAAGGAAAGCCGCCGCCGAAAAAGCAACAAAAGAAGCAGCAGAAAGAGCAAAGGCAGCAAATGATAAGCTTGCAGCTGCTAAAGCTAATGAAGCTGCAGTCAATAAAAAGAATGAGGATGCAAAGGATGAGGCCGAAAAGAAAGTCATGAAAAGCTATGGTGTAGGCTCTACTGTTGGCAGTAATTTTGCCGACAGCAAAGGAAGAATTACCTTTCCTGTAGACAGGGGAACTGTAACGCACCGCTTCGGGAGACAGCCGCACCCGGTTTTCAAAAATATTGTTGAGGAAAATATAGGTATTAAAATTGCAGTAGCTCCCGGAACAAAAGCAAGATGTGTTTTCCCGGGTGTGGTTTCAAGCATACAGGCCATCAATGGCAGCAGAACTGTTGTTGTAAAACACGGAAATTATTTCACTGTATATTCAAACCTTGCAAGTACGCTTGTAAAAGCTAATCAGCAAGTATCGGCAGGAACGTTAATAGGAGAAGTTGGAAGTGATTTTGATGAATCGATTACTTTGGATTTCCAAATCTGGAACGGAACCACACCTGTAGATCCATTAGGCTGGGTTTCGTATTAAAAAATAATTTAACTTTGTAAAAAAATCGAGATGACAATATCAACAGTTATACTAAGCTTATCCTGGCAACACATCCTGATAGTTGCACTGATATTACTTTTATTGTTCGGAGGTAAGAAAATCCCTGAACTGATGAAAGGATTAGGATCTGGTATTAAAGAATTTAAAGATGCTGTAAAAGACGAAGATAAGAAAAATAACGAATCTTCCTCTAACACTACACCAAATAATCCTTCTTAGAAAACCATATCTTAAATGAGTTTTACCGGAAATGCATGGAAAATCTTCAATCAGTCGGTTGAAGATTATCATATAAAAGATGATGTCAATTCACAGGAAAACAATCCATTCCAGACAGGTAGTTTGGAATGGATTTTGTATTCAAAAAACTGGATTGATACAGTTCAGTGGCATTTGGAAGATATTATCCGAGAGGAAGATATAGATCCGAAAGAAGCTTTAAAAATCAAAAGAAGGATTGATACGCTTAACCAGAAAAGAACAGATTTGGTAGAGCAGATCGATTTTTGGTTCTATGAAAAATACAGAGAAATAGTTCCTAATTCTGACGCAAGAATCAACACCGAAACACCGGCTTGGTCTATAGACAGATATTCTATTTTATCTTTGAAAATCTACCATATGGCTATTGAGGCCGCAAGACAAGACGCCTCAGAGGAGCATAAGAGGAAATGTTCAGAAAAACTTCAGATTTTACTGGAGCAGAAAAAAGACCTTTCTGCTGCGATAGATCAGCTTCTTTCTGACATAGAAGATGGTAAAGTTAGAATGAAGCTTTATAAGCAAATGAAGATGTATAATGATGAGTCACTTAACCCAATCCTGTATCAAAAAGTACAGAAAAAATGAAAAGTTTTTATAAACTTTTATTAATATTAGTCATTATTAATGTTTCAGAATCCTGCTCTACAAGCTCATCTGCGTCAGAAGAGCTTCATTCTGATTCATTGTCTGAAGTCTATGCCTATCTTTCTCCAGAATCCATAGTATACGCTTCCACAATTTCTAATCTGATTTCAACTTTTCCCAAGTTCAGAAATGATGCTGTAAACAGAGAAGTTTCCGGCCTTAAAAAATCTCTCACGGATTATCTTCTGGCAGTTCGCAATTTTCATCAGTCTGAGAAAAGTAAATCGTTGGAGTCATTTGAAAAGTATTATAAAAATATTCAGAAATTAAGAAAATTTATCACAAATGATGACAATGAGGTTCTTAACCGATATATGGTCAAGATTAAGACCAATGTCAACCTTTTGGAATCTTCTATGAACAAGACCGTAGAAACCAATTCCATGTCTTCAAATTAATCTTATATAATTAATGTTAAAATTACAGGCAGAATCGAATGTCCCGACAGAGTTTGGTGAGTTCAGAATGATGGCTTTTTCTGAAGACGACAAAAATTGGATGCCACATATGGCACTTGTCGCTAAAAACACAGATCTAGAAAAGCCCGTAAATGTGAGAATCCACTCAGAATGTATAACTGGCGAGGTTTTTCATTCTAAAAAGTGCGAATGTGGCGAGCAGCTGGACTCTGCCATGAAATATATGCAGGAAAATGGCGGGATTGTTATATATCTTCGTCAGGAAGGTAGAAATATCGGGATCATCAACAAGTTAAAGGCCTATGCTTTGCAGGAAAAAGGTTTAGACACTGTACAGGCAAATCTTCAGTTAGGTTTACCTGCTGATGACCGGGACTTTGGAGTAGCTATAGACATGTTGGAACAAATCGGTGTAAGATCAGTCAACCTGATGACTAATAACCCCGACAAGATCCAGTTCATAAAAGACAGCAATATTGAATTCAATTACAGAATTCCATTGCAGATAAGATCAAATGAAGCCAGTGCTTCTTATCTCAAAACAAAGAAAGATTATTTTGGCCATCTTCTGGATGATGAAAATCAATTGCTATCATAAAAAATAAAAACCCGTCTTTTCCAGACGGGTTTTTTATTTGATAACATTTTCAAATATTATTTTTTCTTAGCACCGGCAACTGCAGTAGCAAGATCTGCTCCCGCCTTGAATTTTGCAACTTTCTTAGCAGCAATTTTGATTGGCTTTTTAGTAGCAGGGTTGATACCTTGTCTTGCAGCTCTTTCAGATACTGAAAAAGTACCGAATCCAACTAGGGAAACTTTACCATCTTTTTTCTTTAGTGTTTCCATTACGTTAGAAACGAATGATTCCAAAGCTTTTTTTGCAGCAGCTTTTGTGATTTCTGCATCTTTTGCAATAGCGTCGATTAATTCAGACTTGTTCATAATATTTATTGATTAAAGTTATGTTGTTATAGCAAATATAAGACAATTTTAATATCGTGCAAATATTTTTGATAAAAATAGTGAAGAACATACCAATTAATTTAATCCGATGAATTATTTGTAAAATGAACATTAACGTAAATAAAGGCTTTCACACTTTTTATATTCAAAGAATTACTACTATTAATCAACATTTAAGTGTAAAATATATTAAAATTATTAATATTCATAAATTCATAATATGACTTTAAGATTTTATCCATTCCATAATAAATTTTCTTTTTGTACTAATCCTTTATTGCTCGATATATTTAGCTTAAATTTGCAGCTATGTTAATCGAAGTTTTTAAATCAAAAATCCATAGGGTCCGGGTTACGGAATCGGATCTTAACTACATCGGAAGTATTACGATTGATGAAGATCTTATTGAGGCCGCCGGCCTTATTGTGGGAGAACGGGTTTACATCGTGAATGTCAATAATGGTGAGCGTTTCGACACCTACATTATTAAAGGAAAAAGAAAATCCGGCGAGATCTGCCTGAACGGTCCTGCTGCCAGAAAAGTCCAGAAAGGGGATGTTATCATCATCATCGCTTACGCACAGATAACGCCTGAGGAAGCAAAAACCTTCCAGCCGAAAATCGTTTTCCCGGATGAAACTACCAATCTTTTAACTTAGTACCTTGGAAGAAAAAAAATCGTCGCCATTCAAAAATGCAATTACTGTTCTAGTCTCTGTAGCTATTGCAGGAGTTTTTCTTTGGGTTGCACTGAGAGGGCTAGACGTGGAGAAGATAGAGCAATCTCTTAAAAAAGCCAATTATCTTTGGGTTGCATTTGCTGCTGTTTTTGGTGTTTCCGCTTATATCTTCCGGGCTGTCCGCTGGAATCTCTTGTTAGAACCAATGGGACATAAAATCTCCAACAGCAATTCGCTCTGGTCGATCTCATTTGGATATCTGATGAATCTTACCATTCCGAGAAGCGGCGAACTGGCGCGCTCTACAGCACTTTACGGTGTGGAGAAAGTTCCTGTGGATAAGTCTTTCGGAACTATAATCCTTGAAAGAGTGGTCGACCTTTTTTGTATGATGATATTTTTAGGCTTAACATTGATATTCAAGTTCAATGCAATTAAAAGTTTCTACGACAATTCCGGCTTTCAACCCAATCCGGCCTTTATCATCACAGTAATTGCAGCAGGATTAATCGGGCTATTTTTGTTTTTTAAATTCAAAGAGCGATTCCGAAGGTTTTCTATCATTTCAAAAATTATCGACTTTATCGATGGGATCTTTGAAGGCCTCAAATCAATCCTTAACCTTCGCCAGAAAGGTAAATTCATCCTGCTTACAGCCGGAATCTGGGTGTGCTACTTTTTCGCATCTTATCTCGTTTGCTTTTCATTGCCGGAAACTTCAGATTTCACTTTGGCTGATGGCTGTTTTATCCTTGTCGTCGGAACACTGGGAATGATTATTCCTGCAAGTGGCGGAATCGGTGCATTTAACCTGGCAATGAAATTCGGGTTTACCGCGTTGTTTATTTCTATGGGAAAAGACGCTGTGGAAGGAGGAGAACTGGGTCTCGCCTACTCTTTCATCACACTGCCTTTGCAGATCATTATTATGCTCGTTATGGGATTGATTTCTATCCCGATGCTGGCGAAAAACAGAAAGATATAACCAGACATTTCTAACTAATCTTACGGATTCCCGTACTTTTTCTTCTTACAAAATTGTATTTTTGAAGAATGGAAATCTCTTATCTAATCATTGGTTTTTTTGTGGGCGGTATTTTAGGCGCCGTCATTCTTTATTTTATCCTGAAATCTTCTTCGGTTTCCCGGAACCTTTATGATGAACTTAATAATCAATTCATCAAAACTAATTCTGATCTTCAGAATTTCCAAATGAAGATTGATGAGCTTAACAGGCTTTTGCAGGATGAAAAGCACAATAACCTTCAGCTGTCTGAATCGCTCAGTCAAATCAAAAATAATCTGGCAACAGCATCTGCTGAGAATAATGCGTTATCGCAGAAAATAACGGAACAGCAGGAGCTTAATCAAAGTCAGAATTCCGAAATAAAAAATCTTCTGGATGAAAAGCAACAGCTGATTGCTGTAAAATCACAACTTTCTGCTCAAAATGAGACACTTCAGAAATTGCTTGATTCTCAGAAAGAAGAAATCACGAAAATCCAGGAACAGGCGAAAGAACAGTTTGAAAATCTGGCCAATAAAATCCTGGAAGAGAAAACAGAGAAGTTCACAACACTTAATCAGACCAATCTGAAAACCATTCTTGAGCCTTTCCAGGAAAGAATTGTTGAGCTGAAAAACCGTGTGAATGAAGCGTATGAAAAGGAAAACAAAGAGCGTTTCTCACTTGCAGAAAAAGTGAAAGAACTCGCAGAGCTGAATCAACAGATTTCTGAAGACGCTAAAAAACTAACCAGAGCTCTGAAAGGTGAATCCAAAACCCAGGGTAATTGGGGCGAAATGATCCTGGAAAGCATTCTGGAAAAATCCGGCTTGGTAAAAGGCAGGGAATATTTCCTGGAACACGAGCTGCGGGATGAGGACAATAAAGCTTTGTTCTCAGAATTCTCCGGGAAGAAAATGCGTCCCGATGCGGTTGTGAAATATCCTGACGAACGGAATGTTATCATCGATTCCAAAGTTTCTCTTTCTGCTTTTACAGAATTGGTGGATGAGACCGATGCCAACATCATCAGCATAAAACAAACACAACATCTTAATTCAATCAAAAATCACATTCAGCAACTGTCTCAGAAAGCTTATGATGATTACGGAAAATCCCTTGATTTTGTAATGATGTTTATTCCGAGTGAACCAGCCTATATTGCTGCGATGCAGATCGATCACAACCTTTGGAACTTTGCCTACGAAAGACGGATTTTGTTACTAAACCCAAGCAACCTCATCACTTCTCTGAAACTGATTGCAGACCTCTGGAAACGCGAATATCAGAACCGAAATTCTATGGAAATCGCTTCACAAGGCGCCAAATTGTATGATAAATTTGTTGGTTTTGTGGAAAACCTTGACAAAGTTGGGAAAAACATTGACCAGGCAAAAACCTCTTTTACTGATGCATACAAACAGCTTTACACAGGAAACGATAACCTTGTAAGACAAACTGAAAAGCTGAAAAAGCTCGGCATCAAAAACAAAAAAGAAATCCCGCAGAGCTTGCTGGATAATTCGGAAAATAATCTGATTGAGGAATAATTTTTGTAACTTTGAGGTGATAACGACATCATTATGACTACCATCACTATCAATAATCCAAAAAATTTCAGTCTTGAAACCTTGACTAAACTTCTTAATTCTTTAGATATTGAAGTTGTGAAAATTGAGGAAGACATCCCAGCGGAACATCTGGAAAGTATAAAGAAAGGAATTACGGAACTTAATCAGGGATTGGGAAAAAGCCGGTCCGAAGTTAGTGCAAAAGCTCGACAGATATGTTCTTAATTCGTTGGATGCCTGAGGCAGAAAATGAATATTATGATAATCTAAGTTTCTGGATTAATCATAATAAATCCAATACTTATTCGCTGAAGATTATTTCTGAAGTAGAAAAAATGGAAAACCTCCTTTCAGAGAATCCCTTCATTGGCAAGCGAACCAATTATGAATTACCGGTAATGAAAATTGTCATTCTAAGAAGTTTTTATATTTATTATACCGTTTCAGAAAATACCGTTAGCATACTCGCTTTCAAAGCTACAAAGGAAGATAATAGCAAACATCAACTAGGAATTTAGACGAATCATAGAACGACATATATTTTATATTCACTAAATTTGTACTGTGAATCCCAATCTTGAACTTCAGCTCAAAACCCTTCCGTCGGAACCCGGCGTTTATCGTTATTATGATAAGAACGATCAGCTTTTGTATGTAGGAAAAGCCAAGCATCTCAAAAAAAGAGTGCTGTCCTATTTCAATAAAAACCAAAATGGTTACCGGACACGGATTATGGTTTCCAAGATTCACAGGCTGGAAACTACCGTTGTAAACAGTGAGTATGATGCACTTTTGCTTGAGAACAATCTGATAAAAGCGCATCAGCCATTTTATAACGTAATGCTGAAGGATGACAAATCGTATCCGTGGATCTGTATAAAAAATGAAGATTTCCCACGTATTTTCCTAACGAGAACCAAGATCAAAGACGGATCGGAATATTATGGTCCTTATGCTAAAGTTCGACCTGCAAGGATTCTGCTGGATACGATCAAAAGTCTTTACAAAATCAGAACCTGCAACCTGAATCTTGCACCCGAAAAAATTGCGGAAGGCAAATACCGTGTCTGTCTGGAATATCACATCAAAAACTGCAACGGCCCGTGTGAAGCACTCGAATCCAAAGAAGATTATGATGAAAAAGTGGAAGCGATACGTGGAATCATAAAAGGTGATTTCCGTTTTGCAAAAAAATACCTTGAAGAAAGAATGTTCCGCTTTGCCTCGAATCTCGAGTTTGAAAAGGCGCAAATGATCAAGCAAAATATTGAGTCATTGGATGATTATCAAGCCAAACATACTGTTGTGAATCCAAGCATTGATGATGTGGATGTTTTCGGGATGACGAGTGATGAAACGGCAGCTTATGTCAATTATTTCAAAATCCGGAATGGCTCTATTGTCCAGAGTTTTACCACAGAGATCAAAAAAGTACTGGAAGAAACGGACGAAGATATTCTGGAAGAAGCGCTGGTAGAAATACGGCAAAAATTCGATTCTACATCTAAGGAAATTCTGATTCCCTTTCATCTGGGCATTGAAATTCCTAATGTAAAACTTATTGTTCCAAAAGTAGGTGACAAGAAGAGAATCGTAGAACTTTCTGAAAAAAATGCGAAAGAATACCGTCTTGAAAAATTAAAGCAAGTACAGATCGTTGACCCTGAAAGACACACAAACCGAATAATGTCCGAGATGCAGAGAATCCTGAGAATGCCTGTGGAACCAAGACATATTGAAGGTTTTGACAACTCCAACATCCAGGGAACCAATCCTGTTTCCGCATGTGTTGTTTTCAAAGACGGAAAACCGAGCAAAGCGGATTACCGGATTTTCCATCCGAGAACCGTAGAAGGCCCGAATGACTTCGCAACAATGGAAGAAGTTATTTACAGACGTTACAGAAGATTGATTGATGAAGGCGAACCTCTACCTCAACTGATTTTGATTGATGGAGGAAAAGGTCAGTTATCATCAGCCGTTAAAAGCCTGAAACTGCTTGGTTTGTATGGAAAAATTACAATTATAGGAATTGCCAAAAGATTGGAAGAAATATATTTCCCCGAAGATTCAATTCCTTTATATATTGATAAAAAAGCGGAAACGCTGAAAATTCTTCAAAGAGTGAGAGATGAAGCGCACCGTTTTGGCGTGAAACATCACAGAACACGAAGAAAAAATTCAACCATAAAATCTGAGCTGGAAGAAATACCCGGCATCGGTGACAAAACGGTTGAACTCCTATTATCCAAACTGAAGTCTGTGAAACGGGTTAAAGAGGCCGACATTGTAACCCTGGAAGAAATCCTCGGAAAAGCGAAAGCCAGAATTGTCTGGGCGTTTTTTAATGCTCCGGAAAATTCATAATATCAGAACTATCGGAATTTCATTTGTTAATTCTTATCTTTGCAACCTAAAATTTAACAATGAACAAATACATAAAATTTGTAGCAGCGGCAATCATTATCGCATTGGGCGTTTACCTGATGTTCAACCGTAATATCGGCTGGGGAATTGTTTTGGTGGTACTTTCAGCGATTCCAATTGCTCTATTCTTCAAAAATGAAAATATTCTTTTGGCATTCTGGCAACTGAGAAAACAAAATATGGAGAAAGCTTCCAAGTTTTTAGCTAATATTACGGATTATAAATCCCAGCTCCACAAGAGTCAATATGGCTACTTTCATTACTTGCAAGCCTTGACGACAGCCCAGGATAACCCTGCAAAAACAGAGGGATTGATGAAAAAAGCCCTGGATTACGGGTTGAATATGAAACACGACCGGGCAATGGCAAAACTGAATCTTGCAGCATCTGCATTGTCCAAAGGCCGAAAAGCTGAAGCTCAGAAACTTCTGGACGAAGCGAAACAACTGGATTCTGCAGGAATGATGACAGACCAGATCAAAATGATGAAAGAGCAGATGAAAATGCCGACAATGCAAAAGCATATGCACAACCCGCATATGAGAAACCGAGGGAAATTTTTCTAGTTATAAGAATCAGAAGAGTGAAAGTTGATTTCGCTCTTTTATATTTACATTTCCTCGTTATTTTCATAACCATAGAATTTCGGAATTCTCCAATGGTATTTTACGGCTAATGTTCTGATAGCAACAATCAAGATAATTGTAGAGATCTGAACCAATGTATAAGGCCAGCCTGTAAATCTTGACATCAGCAGGAAAATTCCGCCACCAACGATGCATGCTGTTGCATAGATTTCTTTCCTGAAAATCAGAGGAATTCTGTTCAGTAAAATATCCCGGATAATTCCCCCGAAACAGCCTGTAATCGTTCCCAGCGTAAGACAAATCAACGGATGCAGGCCTGCGGTTATACCTTTTTGAATACCTATTATGGTAAACAGACCAAGTCCGAAACTGTCAAAAATAAATAAAGTCACCTTGAAGTTTTTCTCAATAGATTTAAAAACCATTGAGAATACACAGGTAAAGAATATCAGTGAGCAGGTCAGCATATCTGTCATCCAGAACACAGGAACATCTAAAAGCAAATCTCTAACAGTTCCGCCACCAACAGAGGTAACGAATGCGATAATCAACACGCCAAACGGGTCAAGACGCTTCTGCATTGCCGCAAAACTGCCAGACATTGCAAAGGAAATGGTTCCGAGAACTTCTATGATGAGATTGAGCTGCTGATGCACGTTGGTGGATAATTGATGGTTGATAAATTGTAAATGATGAATGATGAAAATTAGATAAAAATAACCGTTAATAAAAATCGATTATCGATTATCATTTATCATCTATAAAGTCAGTTCTACAAGAACCGGACAATGGTCAGAATGTTTGACTTCTGCTAAAATTACTGCTCTGGTCATTTTGTCTTTCAAAGGTTCAGATACAAAATTATAATCCAAACGCCAGCCTTTGTTCCTTGCTCTGGAACCCGCTCTGTAACTCCACCAGGAATATTGATCCGGCTGATCGTTAAAATACCTGAAACTGTCTGTGAGTTGATTTTCAGCCATAAAGCTGGTCATCCATTCGCGTTCCATCGGCAGGAAACCGGAAGTATTGGCCAAACCAATGGGATTATGAATATCAATAGCCTGATGACAGATATTGAAATCGCCGCTGATAATGAGGTTCGGGATGGTTTTTCTGAGTTCTCTGATGTAAGCCAGAAAATCAAAGCAGAACTGCATCTTGAAATCAAGTCTGTCAATATTTGAAGCAGAAGGCACGTAAACAGAAATTACGGAAAATCCATCGAAATCTGCACGGATTATTCTGCCCTCGCTGTCATAATGCTCGATGCCGCAACCAAATTCCACATGATTGGGTTTGACTTTGGAAGCGATGCCTACTCCACTGTAACCTTTCCTGACGGCCGAATGCCAGTAACTGTGATATCCCAGCTTCTCGAAACTTTCGATATCGATCTGATCATTTCCTGCCTTACTTTCCTGGATGCTGATCACATCAGGATTAGCAACATTCAGCCAGCCGAGAAAATCTTTGGTGAAGGCAGCGCGGATGCCATTGACGTTGTAGGAAATAATTCGCATCTGTTTTAATAAATAATTGATAAGTGATCTTTGATAAGTGATTAATTTTTCAAAGTTCGGGAATTTGAATGGAATGGTCAAAAGAAATACAAAACCTCTGCATAGCCCCGATGGTAGCGGCATCCTTTTTTGAGCGAGGCGGCGGAGCGCAGCGGAGCCGACCGAGCGAAAAAAAGATACAGCGGACAGCGGGATGGATTTTTATTCTGTAACCCTAACGTATTGCTCCAAAAAAATAAAAAGGCGGAAAAGGTAATCAATCTTTTCCGCCCAATAAACCCAAATCAAATAAACTATGAAAAAAACTATTTGGGCTCTAATATGCTTATTGGGATGATGACCTCTTCCAGAGAGATTCCCCCGTGCTGATAAGTGTCTTTGTAGTAATTCACAAAGTGATTATAATTCTTCGGGTATGCGAGGAAGATGTTATTCTTCGCAAAAATATATTTTGAACTCAGGTTTCCTTTTGGCAGGAAAAGCTTATCCGGATTACTGATAGCCCAGACATCCTTGTCATCATAAGTCAGGCTTCTTCCTGTCTTGTACCTGATGTTGGTAGAGGTTTCCCTGTCTCCTACCACCTTACTAGGTTTTTTAACATAAACTGTGCCGTGGTCTGTCGTAATGACCAATTTAAAGCCATTTTCTGCCGCTGTTTTTATAATTTTGATGAGCGAAGAGTTCTCGAACCAGTTATACGTCAGCGACCTGAAGGTCTTATCATCTCTAATCAACTGATTGACAATATTATTGTCGGTTTTTGCGTGCGATAAAATATCAATAAAATTATATACAATGACTAATAAGTCATTGTTTTTGTGCTGATTGAAATCATCCAGGATTTTACGTTCAAAATCGGCATTTAGAATTTTCAGATATTTCATTGATTTTCCTGATAAACCAATCCGTTTCATCTGGTCTTCCAGGAAATCTCTTTCGTGCTCGTTCTTGTTACCTTCTTCATTGTCATTGAACCAATATTCCGGGAATCTTTTCTCAATCTCCGAAGGCATTAATCCTGCAAAAAATGAGTTTCTTGCATACTGTGTAGCCGTTGGCAGAATACTGAAATAATAGTCCTCCGAAGTTTTATTATAGAATTTAGTAAATAATGGCTCTATGACCTTCCATTGGTCATATCTCAGGTTATCAATCATCAGGAGAAGAACTTTTTCTTTATCCAGTTCAGGCTTCACCTTGTCCTTGAAGAGTGTATGGCTCATCATCGGTTTGTCATTGCTATGAAGCCAGTCTTCATAATTATTCTCGATGAATTTAGAGAACTGGATGTTTGCCTCTTCTTTCTGATTCTGAAGCAAGTCTGCAAACTCACTGTCAAAGACCTTGTCAAATTTGATTTCCCAGTTAAGGATCTTTTTATAATATTCTGCCCAGTCCTGATAGGTCCTAAGATAAGATAGTTCCATACTGAGATTTCTGAACTCCTGCTGGTAATCTATGATGGTCTTCTGCTCCACCAAAGATTCGCTTTGCAGATTTTTCTTCAACGAAAGCAGAACCTGATTTGGGTTAACCGGCTTTAGGATGTAATCCTCAATCTGTGATCCGATTGCCTGCTCCATAATGTGCTCTTCTTCACTTTTGGTAACCATCACGATTTTCAGAGCATTATCCTTTTCCTTAATCATAGGAATAGCTTCTAATCCGGAGATTCCCGGCATATTTTCATCCAGCAGTGTTAATGCGAATTTTTCTTTTTCAATGATTTCAAGCGCCTCGTTTACATTATTTACAGGCGTTACTTTGTAACCCTTATTCTCCAAAAAGACAATATGAGGTCTCAGCAAATCCACTTCATCATCTATCCATAAAATTTTTCCTGACATATATACTTGTATGTTTAATTATTTCTCTATCAAAATTATGACCAAAATATCATAATAATAATTAATTAACTCAATCCGGAAGTTAAATATTAGTTAAAGAAAAAAATAATTTATTTATTTTTGGTAAAACTATTTCTGTGATAAAAAAAATTCTAAAAATCTTACTTATTTTCTCGTTCGGAATTATATATTCTCAGGATTTTGAATGGGGGAAAGTTTCACAAGAAGAAATTGATTTAAAAAGTGTTTCTTTTGAACCTGGGGCTGATGCTGTAACTTTGAAAGAATATGGAGAGCTAAAGATAGATTATGTCGGCTATGAACTGGAAGAGCATATTAGAATGAAAATATTATCTTCTAACGGATTTCCATTTGCACAAAAAAAATGGAGTTATAACTCTAAGAACAGATTTGATAAAGTCATCTTCCGAGAAGCTCAAACCATCAATATCGTAGAAGGAAAAACAGTTATTACGCCGATTGACAAGAAGGATATACTAGTTTACAATAAAAGTAATGATGTTGAAGAACTAGCAATTGCGTTTCCTAATGTGAACGTTGGATCTATCATAGAATATAAAGTCAAAATAATAAGACCTTATAATATTTATTATTCAGCGTGGAACTTTCAAAATGCAATTCCTACAATTTTTTCAAAATTAAAACTAAAATCAGCCTCAGGAACATATAATCTTATTTTCCCAACACCTATGCTTGCAAAAAAATATAGAAACAAAAGTAAAGAAAGAGAATGGGAAATAAGTAACATACCGAGTTACAACAAATATCATCATATTTATAGTATCTCTGATAATATCGAAAGAATAATATTCCAATATACTTCTGCAAAAAATTTTTCAGGAACTTACTACTCAGAAAATACTTGGGAGGGTTTTAGAAAATTAATTAACAGTAAAAAAGAAAAAAGTATTGAAGATTTAGATTTTAAAGAATTTGCTAATAAAATTCCAAACGGAATCAATAAACTGGAAACTGTAAAAAATTGCTTAAAGTTTCTGCGAGATAATTATAAATGGGACGAATATTATGCTACTGATACCGACCGGTTAAAAAGTAATTTTCTAAGAATAAAAAAAGGCAATTCGGCAGATTTTAATATTTTTTTACAAGGTATTCTCAAAGAAAAAAAAATAAATTCCCAATTGGCTGTTAATAGCCTGAGAAGCAATGGAAGAATTGTTGTTGGTTATCCTATTTTGTCAAAACTTCAGACTTTGGTAACAATAGTCAGTATAGATAATCTTGAAAAATTAATGTTAGACGCTGCTATTTCCAAACCTGAAGATGTACACTATCTATCGAAAAACTATTTCAATCACTTAGTTTATGGTTTAGATAATATAGATAACAATTTTATTGAGGTATCTCCAACTCTCTCGGAGTATGTTTCTCAGCAAGAACTCGAAATCAAAACCGATTCTCTAAATCTAAAAATCCGAGACCAATACAATGGTTATTTTGAATTGTCAGATTATAACAGTCAATCAGCAATTAAAGAACCCGTAATTAACATCAAGCAAGGTGATAAAAAGGAATTAGATGAATGGAAAATAAACTACCGGCATATATCTGTGGAAAAACCTAATGAAACATTTGTTACTCTAGAAAACCCTTTTACAGATATTATAAAAAATTTGAGTGTAGAAAAAGAGAGAGATTATCCCATCGAGTTAGATTTTCCTTTTTTAAAAACCATTCAGATGAAAGTAAAAATCCCGGAAGGTTATAAAATTGAAACAAACAATTTTCAAGAAAAAATATCTTCCTTTAATGGAAACCTGCAATATGTCCAAGAAATCCAGGAAAAGGGAGAAGAAAGCACAATAACTTGGTCTTTGCTTATAAATAAACTAATCTTTGACACCAGTGAAATACCTGAGTATAACAATTTCATTAATGATGTTTCAAATACTTTCTCAAAAATAATTGCCCTAAAGAAGAAATAAAAAAGCAAACCAATACGTTTGCTTTTTCAATGTTTTAATTTTAATTAGAATAACTCATCAGCTCTTTTTTGCTGGAATTATATAAGTGAAATTCCAGCATTTTGAAGGAATCTCTCGGGATGATGGTCACCCATTTTTTATACTTCAGAAACCACTTATTTTGGATGCTTGCCAGCCCTTTTGTTAGATAAGCTTCCAGAAATGGATGGACGTGCAGGAAAAGTTTTCCTTTTTCCTTTTGCATTATCGTCCTGATGGACTCTTCCATTCTTTCTACAATCACGATTGGAGCAATAATTTCGCCGTCTTTGTTCGGATTTTCCTCGGAAGTCTCGATGTGCTTTTCCGGTCTCACACGCTGTCTGGTCATTTGGATAAGACCAAATTTGGAAGGTGGAAGAATCTTGTGTCTCGCTTTATCTCGCTTCATCTCTTCACGGAAATGTTCGTAGAGTTCTTTCCTGTGTTCCGGATCAGTCATATCAATAAAATCCACTACGATGATTCCACCCATATCGCGCAAACGAAGCTGTCTTGCAATTTCAGTCGCTGCCATTTTGTTGACATTGAGACCGTGGGTTTTATTTGTGTTGGCAGATGAGATATTGTTTCCCGAATTGACATCCACCACATGGAGCGCTTCCGTATGCTCGATGACGAGATAAGCACCTTTGGAACTCGGGATATTTACATGTTTCCCAAAACTTTGTTTCAGCTGTTTCTCGACATTATAATATTCCAGAAGCGGAATATGAGAATCATAGAACTGCACGATATTCTTGCGTTCCGGCGCAATGACCTCGATGTAAGCCTTCATATCATCCACCATTTTTTCATCATCACAGATAATGCTTACGAAATCCTGGTTGAAGTTGTCTCTCAGAATAGAAGATGCTTTGTCTTCCTCACTCAGAACCTTGCTGGGAACTTTATTCTTCTGAATATTTTTGAACGTGGTTTCCCATTTTTTGATAAGCTGGTTCATATCATTATGAAGCTCTGCTACTTTTTTTCCTTCTGCAACGGTTCTGATGATCACCCCGAATCCTTCCGGACGAATACTCTCAATAAGGGTTTTCAGTCTCGTTTTCTCTTCCGGGTTAGCAACTTTTTTGGAAACCGATATTTTGTTGTCAAAGGGAATCAAAACCAGGAAACGTCCTGTGAGTGAAATCTGCGTTGAGATTCTCGGGCCCTTCGTAGAAATAGGCTCCTTTGTTATCTGAAGTAAGACCAGGTCTCCTGCTGTAAGCACTTTATCAACCGTTCCCATCTTATTGATGTCATTGGCTTTCTCAAAGTTTTTAAGGCTTGGCGACTGTTGTTTCTTGGAAATCGTGTTTTTCAGGAACTTCTGATAAGAGAGGAATTGCGGTCCCAAGTCCTGATAATGTAAGAATGCGTCCTTATCCGTGCCGATATTTACGAAAGCGGCATTCAGATTAGGTGCCAGTTTTTTGATTTTTCCAAGGAACAAGTCACCAACGACAAAGTCTGTTTTGGTCTCCTGTTCGTGAAGCTCGAAAAGACGGCCATCTTCCAATAAAGCAATTTTTGAAGCATCTCCATCATTGGAAATAATCAGTTCTTTCTTCATAACTTCATAAAAAGGTTTTATTAAAATTAGGTTGTAAATATAAAACAAAAATATAGCTGGCGAGATGCCAACTATATTTAATATGTTTAAGACTCAAAAAGGCTAAATTATTTTTTCTTTTTGTGTCTGTTTGCTCTTCTTCTTTTCTTTCTTTTGTGGGTTGCTACCTTGTGTCTTTTTCTTTTCTTTCCGCTTGGCATAATTTATATTTTTTTATACTGTTAATATTCGCACTAATTATTTCACTGCAACTTTGGTCTTCACTTTCTCCACAAAAGTTTTTGAAGGTTTGAAAGCAGGGATATTATGAGCAGGGATTTCTATTGCCGTATTTTTAGAGATGTTTCTACCTGTCTTAGCCGCTCTTGTTTTGATAATAAAAGAACCGAATCCTCTTAGGTAAACGTTATCTCCATTATACATAGAGGTTCTGATTTCCTGCATAAAAGCTTCGATAACTTTCTGTGTATCATTCTTTTCTACTCCCAGCTTGTTCGAGATGGTATTTACCAATTCTGCCTTTGTCATTTTCTAATTTTCTTTATATTTTTGGTGTGCAAATATAAAACATATTTTTGAAAACAAACAAACAAAATGCTGATTTTCTTCACATTGGAAAAAAGCTTACGAAGTGGTACGATGCCAATGCCAGACAACTTCCCTGGAGAGAAAACCAGCATCCTTATAATGTATGGATATCCGAAATAGTCCTGCAACAAACCCAGGTAAAACAAGGACTTGGCCATTTTCTCAGATTCATGGAAAGATTTCCTACTGTTCAGGATCTTCACAAAGCCTCCGAAGACGATGTTTTGCTTTACTGGAAAGGGCTTGGCTATTACTCCAGAGCGATTAATCTTCATAAGGCTGCTCATCAGATTATCGAAGAATTTGGAGGACAGTTTCCTAATAATTATAATGATATTCTGAAACTGAAAGGTGTTGGCAAATATACAGCGGCAGCAATTGCCAGCATTTGTTTTGACGAAAAAGTCCCTGCCGTTGACGGCAATTTTTACAGGGTTTTGTCAAGGATTTTTGCAGATGATTTTGATATCTCGGGTTCCAAAGCATTTCAATATTTTTCGGATTTGGCTTTGCGAATGATGCCGGAAGAAAAACCAGGTGAATTCAACCAGGCGATTATGGACGTCGGTTCGGAAATATGCAGACCAAAGAACCCGCTTTGTATGTTCTGTCCTGTAAACGAAGATTGTATAGCGTTCCAGACCGGACGGATTTCGGAATTTCCTGTGAAGACAAAAAAAACAAAAGTGTCGGATTTGGACCTGAGATATTTTTTTGTAAAACATCAGAACCAATTCCTCATCAGGCAAAGAGGTAATGACTTCATCTGGAAAAAACTGTACGAATTCCCTACCTCAATCCCTGAAAACTGGGAAGGTTATGTAATTAATTCTAAAATTGTCAGCCATAAGCTAACGCACAAAAACGTATCTATTGAAATCAACACAGTCGATATAAAATCTCAAAATGATTTTAAAGCATTTGCGAAGGATAATAATTTTCTGATAGTTAATAAAGCTGAAGCCGATGAAAAATCTTTTCCAAAGCCACTTCAGGTGATTTATGAATCTATTTTTAAAGCTGTATAAGAAAATTACTGAGACTCTGAGACTCTTCCAACCCAAGTTTCTTTCTCAGCCTGGATCTGGCAACTACTATGCTATGCGGACTTTGCTGTGTAATAGCAGAAATCTCTTTGGAGGAAAGATTCTGTCTCAGAAACACACAAAGACGAAGCTCATTCTTGGTGAGTGAAGGATATCTTTCCAATAATTTTTTATAAAAATCTTCGTCGGTTTCTATAAAAAGTTTCTCGAAGTCCGATTTGTTAAGCGCCTGGGAACCTTTTTTAAAGTCCATAATGATCCGTGAGATCATTTTCCGGTCATCTTCATATTTCGGATCCATTTCTTTCAGTTCCTTGTGAGTGGTCTGGAAAATTTCGGAAGCCTGCATCATTTTGACAGCGTTATTGGCCAGTTCCTTGTTTTTCTCATTGAGTTTTTTGGAGAGCAGCCTGTTTTCTGCCGCTTTTTTCTCCGACTTACTCTTCTGTAGTTTGAACATCAGTAAAACAATCACTGAAAAAAGAAGTAAAACAATGATCCCAAATATGAAATAACGCTCCCTTTTTTTCTGCTGCTGAAGCAATTCTTTCTGCTTATTTTTCTCTTCAAATTCAGATTCCAGCCGGGATACTTTCTTTGCGTTTTCTTTATTAATATTAGTTTCCGACAGAGATTTCGCTATATGAAGATAATACAGCGCACTTTTAAAATCTTTTTCTTTCTCAAAATACGAAACCAGCTTTTCCGAAGATGACAGTTTGATATCGGAAAAATCACTCCTGTTGGCAATATTAAAAGCATTGGAAAGATAATAATAAGAAGAATCCTGGCGAACCGGACTTGCGAGATAAATAGTCCCGATATCTGTATACAGACTTGCCAGATCATAATCGGAATTAATTTTCTTAGCGAGACTGATTCCTTTTGACAGATTAGCAATTGCCAGATCCGGCTCCTTCAATTTGACATTGACATCAGCAATATTTTCATAAGCGATGATGATGTTGAAGGTATCCTTCAGGATTTCGTTCCGCGATTTGAATTCTTTCAGCATCTCTAGTGCCCGGGCATAATTTCCGTGTTCTTTTTCCAGAACTGCAAGATTATTATAAATAAGAGAGCCTTCTACATTTTGGCCAGCCTTGTTAGATTCAAATTTATTCAGTGCCTGCTCCCAGAAATAGCGGGCTTTCTTATAATTGCCCATTGCATAATAGCAACCACCAATATTATTAAGAATCGTGAAGGCTCTGCCAGACTGCTTTTCATTTTTAATTTCCAGAGCTTTATAATAATAGCTAAGAGCAAGATAGTAAGACTCCTGATCCTTATAACAGTTACCGGCAGTGACATAAAGCTCAATTTTTGTAGAATCCGGGATTTCCTTTTCAAACCGTAAAGCTTCCTGGATATAACTCATAGATTTGATCCGGTTATTATTATTTTCCCGGATCAGATTCACCAAATGTTTTACGTATGCATCAGAATTCTTACCATTCTGTGCATTAAAAAACAAGGCGAAAAGTACAAAAAACAAGGCTAAAACAGTCCGCATCCTCCTGAAGTATTAATCAAATTTAAGATTATTTTTTTATTGTTTTTAATTGTATTTCAAATCATTGATTACCAAATAATTAAAAAAATTGTATATAAAATGTTACCTCACTAAAACTCAAGTATTTATAATGTTACCCCAGAAAAAATTGAAAACTTATCATCGATATGTAACATTGCATCAATTAATCATAAAAAATTAAAGAAATGAGTGTAAAATTACTATTAAGAGGCTTGATTTTGTTCTTTTTCGGACTCTTCAATGCACAGCAGATCATTCTGGATACATCTTTGGTATCCGATGTACGCGGAACCATAGATGAATGGTGGTACTGGTCTGGCGGTTTTCCAGTATTAGGAACAGGATTTACGCCAAATTCAAAAGTCACGGTTTTCGCAACAGATCCGGACGGAAAAAGGTGGAGAGATTTTGAAGGCACAGCAGACAGTACCGGAAAATTCTCAATACAAATCAGTGCAAAGAAAAATAAATCCGTAAAAGGTACGCATATTGTAAAAGCGACCGATGCAAACGGTAAAACAGCAAGCGCTGATTTAACTGTCATTTCAAACCCAAATGATGTAATCCCTGTCACTACGAATTTCAAATATCTGACAATGGATCAGTTTTTTGATTTCGGTTTAAAGCTTCATGCAAGTAATATTGAGCCTAATGCCCAGGTTGTTGTTCATTTATTTTCACCAAATGAATCAGGCTCTGGAATTACCGGACAATACTACGCTGATGAGAATGGAAATTTCGACATTTCTTTTAACGGCAACACAAAAACGTATCCCTGGGGAGACACAATGCCTGACATTGCAGGAACATGGAGAGTGAGCGTGACTGAATACAATTCTAATTATTTTGGAAATACAGAATTCAGGATCTTACCAAATAACCCAACCCCGCTATCCTATGATCCTATTGGCAAAGTTGATAACTTTATCCCTTCAACACCTATAACCCGTTTTGAAATTAATGGTGTTGGCTACAACTCAGACCCGAACAGCTCCGAATTTTATGAAGATATGACCGCTAATGTTTTCAATCTTCAGGCCGGACAGACTTATAATGTAAAAATAAAGGGTCAGAATCGAGTAAGTTATGCACCTGACACATATACACTTTTTATAGACTGGAATCACAATGGTATTCTGGATGAAGATAATGAAATCATCAGTGAAGGTTATATTTTCAACTCAACCGGCGTTGATGACAAATTCACAGAATTCCCAATCACCGTTCCGCAAAATGCGCTTAACGGAAACACAAGAATAAGAGTCCTGAAAATGCAATCTGTAACAGAATATTCTATGTTCTGGCCGATTGGGGCATCTGGATATTATTACAATTCGGGGCAGGCGGAAGATTACACACTTAATATTACCAGCGGAATGGCGGATCCTGGCTGTGAGTTTACCTGCCCGGCGGACATCAGCATTAATACAAATCCCGGCGCAACTACTGCTAAAGTTAATTACGCACTTCCTTTTGCTTGTTCCGGAAATTCTGCAGCCTCTTGCAGCATCAATTATCCGAGTAATAATTTCCAAAGTTTGGTTAGCTTTAGTAATGTTTTGGTAGCAAATGATTTCATTGTGCCTGCAGGACAAACACTTAAGGTTAATAAAATAGCACCTAATTTCGTTAGATTTTCTTACGGCACAAGCGTTTATATCTATAAAGACAACAACGGCCAGCCGGGTGAACTTGTAAAATCATTCGACAATCTTACTTATGAATCTCAGACTCAAATCGGAATTGCAACCAACGGATTTCCGGTGTACGAAGTTAATATAAAACTACCCGAAACAGTAGAACTGCAAAGCGGAAAATATTGGGTGGCAATGCAAGGACAAGGACCGCTGGTTTCCTGGGAAGCCAAAACCGGCGACGGCACAACTTCGAACACTTACATTTCCGGCAATAGCGGTAATAACTGGACCGTAAAAGACGGGCTGGACGGTGTTTTCAAAGTTTATTATGAATGTAACGCAGCTGCGCCCACTACGGTTCTTGTTCAGGGGAAAGAATCCGGATCAGATTTCCCGGTTGGCGACAATGTTATTGTTCACAATCTGGTAAAAGATGGAGTGATTATAGACACTTGTGTTTTCAATATTCACGTGAATCAGATTATGGCAACAACTGATATTTCAAAAAACAGCATAACAGTTTATCCAAATCCTGTTGGTGACCAGCTAAACATCCAGTCCGACAATAAACTGAACAAAATTGAGGTTTATGATATGTCTGGTAAAAAGGTAATGGAGCAGGAAGCAAGTTCAAGATCTTCTGTGCTTAACACTACAAAATTGCCAAAAGGAAATTACATCCTTAAAACCAATGATGGCAAAGAAAACAAATCCTTCAAAATTATTAAGAAGTAGAATTCAGCTTTCATAATTATTTTAATGAGTGCTGCCTTTTCAGGCAGCATTTTTTATTAAAAAAATACTATATCCTGTTTTAATTCTATATATTTGCAGCACTTTGGTTTCCGGAAATTCCGGAATTAAAAGGGAACGGAGTGCAATTCTCCGACTGTCCCCGCAACTGTAAATCGCAACTATGCATTTTGCAATCTCAGCCATTGTCCGCCACGGGCGGATGAGAAGGCGCAAAATCAGCGAAAGTCAGGAGACCTGCCAAAGATAAATTTTAATAAGTGCTTTCGGAGGAAAGGCAGGTTATGAAGAAACTTATTTTTGCATTTTTTTTCATTTTATTGTCAACTCAGTTTTCTGCTCAGGAATCGCTGATTGACACCGTATTTATTGATAATCAATTCAGTAAAGCTTCTAAAACGGCAAAAATATCGAATCTAAATTCTGAAAAAATCCTTCAGAATGCTACTTCTTTATCGGATTTACTGAGATTCCAGTCTAATATTTACATCAAGGAAAACGGACGCGGCGCCACCTCATCGCCATCATTCCGAGGAACAACAGCTTCGCAGACGGCTTTTGTCTGGAACGGCATCAACATTAATTCCATATTTCTTGGCCAGGGCGATATCAATAATATCAATCCGCTGAGCTACGAAAATGTCGGTATCAAATACGGCGGCGGAAGCGTAATATACGGAAGTGGTGCTATTGGCGGTTCTATACATCTAAACAATGCCTTGGATTTCAACCGGGGTTTTTCAGGAACTTTATTTTCTGAATATGGTTCTTATAAAACACTGAATACACTTTTGAAAGCAAGCTTCAGCAATGAAAAAGTGAGCTTTAATTTTAACATCAATCATTCCGAAAGTGATAATTATTTTGAAGTGCCGGAAAAGCAATACATCAACCGAAACGGTGAGTATCACAATACGAGTTTCAATCTTGGTACCGCTTATAAAATCAATCCGAATAATGAATTCTATTGGCAAAGCCAGATCTATGACAGCGATCAGCATTACCCTGTTTTTTCTGAAAATCAAACCAAGACAAAATATCAGGTTCAGACATTCAGAAGCCTGGCCGGCTGGAAATTACATTCCGGAAATTTCAGAAATAACCTGAAGCTGGCTTATCTGGAAGATAATTTCCAGTATTTCAATGATATCGATAAACCAAAAACCAGTGGCGGAACCGGCAAACAATATATTGTAAAAAACGATCTTGACTTTTTGGTTTCAAAAATATCTTCATTCAATCTCATCACAGAATATCAGTATAATGAAGCAGAGGGCTTCGGATCGGGAATTCGAAATCCAAAAAGAAACGCTGCCAGCTTTTCTTTGCTTTACAGAAATCAGCAGACCGAAAAATTTTACTGGGAGCTGGGTGCAAAACAGGAGCTTGTAGAAGATTACAAAAGCCCTTTTTTATTTTCTGCGTCAGCAAAATACTTGGCTAAAAGCTGGTATCAGACCTCCATCAACATCTCAAGGAATTTCCGTGCTCCGACCTTTAATGATCTCTATTGGAAACCCGGCGGAAACCCGGAACTGAAACCGGAAAATTCTATCCAGGCAGAGATGTCGCACAGATTCATTTACAGAAATTTCGTATTAGGTCTTACGCCTTATTATATGCATATCACAGACAATATCGTTTGGATGCAGGGCACATCATTCTGGTCACCGGAAAACATCAGTAAAGTTGATGGATACGGGCTGGAAACGGATTTATCATTCGAGAAACAATTTGGAAAACATCAGGTCAGGAGCAAAATTTCCTATTCTTATACCAAATCTGTGGATCTGGAAACCAAAAGACAACTGATGTATGTGCCGTTTCACCGCATCAACTTCAATACTGATTATCATTATGGCTGGCTTGGAATCTTTGTCCAGGCTTTTTATAACGGAAAAACTTATACTGACACTGATGAAAAGAATTTTTTACAGGATTATCTGGTCATAAGCGCAGGCTTTAACCTCAACTTTTTAAAGCATTGCAACATCGGAATCCGGGTCAATAACATTACGAATCAGGTTTATCAGTCAGTCGGAAATTATTTTATGCCGAAGAGAAATTACGCCATTAACATAAAATTTAATCTATAAATCAAACAATTATGAAATTAAAACAATTAATTAGCTGGGCTTTTGCAGCACTACTATTGTTCAACATCTCCTGTACGGACGATGAAATCCTGACACCCAATAACGAAATTTCTTACAGCGGGATTTTAGTTGCTAATGAAGGAAGCTTCAAAAATAATAACTCCAGTGTAGATTTTCTGTCATTAGATCTAAGCGATTATAAATCTGACATCTACAAAACAGCCAACAATGAAAATACCGGAGATGTGCTTCAGAGCATCGGATTCAGAGGAACTAATGCTTATCTGGTAATGAACAATACTAACCAGATTACGATAGTGAATCGTTATAATTTCCAGAAAAATGCCGTTGTTACATCCAATCTTTCCAGTCCTAGATACATCACTTTTTCAGAAAGTCAGTATTATGTGACCAACAATAATTTTTTTGGCAGCTATAAACTGAATATCTATAATGCTGCTGACAATGCTTTTATCAAGAGCATTCCTTTCGAAAGATATGCCGAAAAAGTCGTGGAAGCTAATGGAAATATTTTTGTTCAAACAGACGGAACTACCTATGATGATGACTTCAATGAGTTGCCAACCGGCCATACCATTACGCTTATAAAATCCTCCACCAACAGTGTTGATAAAGTGATCACACTGCCGGATTCCGGAATTGTTAAAGATCTCATTTCTTTTGACGGTGCTGCTTATGCCTTATCTTCTACTGCCACAGATTCTTACATCTATAAAATCAGTGGTGACGGAACTTACACCACTACAAAAATAAGCGGGATAGGAAATGTACAGAAACTGAGAGCCGAGGCAGGTAATTTCTATTTTATCGATGGCGGCAATAAAGTATATTCTAAAAATATCGTGTCCGCTACGGCTGCACCTAAAACCCTCTTCACAGCGCCGGCATCAGTTTACGGATTTAATGTATTCAATGGCGGAATTTTTATTTCCAATGCCAGTTTTACAGGACAAAGCAATTCTTACCTATACAACGCTTCCACAGGTACTCAGATCAAAACATTCAAATCCGGTATCGGGACGAATGGGTTCTATAAAAATTAATTTTCATCATTTGTGTTTTTGGCCCTGTCGGAATTTTTCCGGCAGGGCTTTTTTATGATTCGGGTTGAGCATAATATTTGCTTCTGAGAGAACAATTAATCTTAAATTTGTAAAAACATTTGCAATGAGGGAAAAAATCGTCATTATCGGAGGAGGTTTTGCAGGACTTCAGCTCGCCCGTCATCTCAACAATAATCCAAGATACAAAGTAATGGTCATTGACAGGATGAACCATCATATGTTTCAACCGTTATTTTACCAGGTTGCAACAGGCAGGATTGAACCATCCAACATTTCTTTTCCCTTCAGAAAGATTTTTCAAAGATCAAAAAACATCCAGTTCCGGATGACGGAAATCGAGAAAATCCTTCCTTCAGAAAATAAAATCATTGGCAAAGACGGCGTCTTCACCTATGACAAGCTTGTGATAGCGACAGGTTGCAGAACCAACTTTTTTGGCAACCAAAAGATGCAGAATCTGGCTTTGGGAATGAAAAACACGCAGGAAGCCATCAGCATCAGGAATCATATTCTGATGACTTTTGAAAAGATGATCATCGAAAGAAAAGCGAGTGATGACGGCAACTGGAACCTGGTGATCGTGGGAAGCGGACCAACTGGTGTGGAATTAGCCGGCGCTTTTTCCGAAATGAAAACCCACATCCTTCCGAGAGATTACCCCAGAATGAATTTCGGGGATCTTAAAATCATCCTGATCAGCTCCGGCGATAAACCGTTGGAAGCTATGAGCCAGGAATCTCAGGATGCCGCAGAGAAATACCTGGTCCAGCTGGGCGTCAAATTCCTGAAAAATGAACGCGTAACCGATTATGACGGTGAGATCATTTATATGCAAAGCGGAAACTCAATCCCTACCAATAATGTGATCTGGGCAGCCGGAGTAACCGGAAATATTATTGATGATTTTAATAAAGAAAACCTGGTAAAAAACCGCTACATCGTTAACCGGTTCAACCAGGTGAAAGGTTATGAGAATATCTTTGCGATCGGTGATATTGCTTATATGGAAACGCCGAAATATCCGCAAGGCCACCCGCAGGTAGCCAATGTTGCAATTAATCAGGGAAAAAATGTGGCCAAAAACTTCCGTAAAAAATCTAAAAAAGACTGGGAAGAATATGAGTATATAGACCGCGGCTCAATGGCTACCATTGGAAAACACAGAGCAGTGGTAGATCTTCCGAAATTTAAATTCCAGGGATTTCTTGCTTGGTATTTCTGGATGTTCTTACATTTGATGCTGATTCTGAGTGTCAGAAACAAAATTGCGATTTTCTTCAACTGGATGTGGAGCTATATCAATAAAGACTCTTCACTGAGATTGATAATCCAGCCAACCCGAAGAAATCCTACAGAACAGTAAGAAGACCTCTTAGAGAATAGAGGAATAGAGAATAGATAGTTCTCAAATTCTATTATCTATCCGTCTATTCTCTATTTTCAAAAACAAAAACTATGCGTATCGACATCATCAGCGTACTTCCGGAACTTATGGAAAGTCCTTTCAAAACCTCTATCCTGAAAAGAGCGATGGAAAAAGGTCTGGCCGAAGTTCATTTTCACAACATCCGAGACTGGAGCATCAACAAACACCGCCAGATTGACGATGAACCTTATGGCGGCGGTGCCGGAATGGTGATGATGATAGAACCGCTGGACAAATGCATTTCCGAACTTAAATCTCAAAGGGATTATGATGAAATCATCTACCTTACTCCGGACGGTGAGACTCTGAATCAAAGGATTGCCAATACTTTATCGATCAAAAAGAATCTTATTTTTCTTTGCGGTCATTACAAAGGTATTGACCAGAGAGTCCGTGATTTGCATATCACCAGAGAAATTTCTATCGGCGATTATGTACTAACCGGCGGAGAACTGGCAGCCTGCGTATTGGCAGATTCCGTGATCCGGTTATTGCCTGGCGTTCTGAATGATGAGCAAAGCGCACTGACGGACAGTTTCCAGGATGACCTCTTATCGCCACCAATCTATACCAGACCGGAAACTTACAAAGGTCTGTCGGTACCAAAAATCCTTTTGAGCGGTAATTTTTCCGCTATCGAAGACTGGCGGCATGACGAAGCGGTAAGAATTACCAAAGAGCGGCGCCCCGACTTATTGGAATGATTAATGATATAATTTTATAACCTTTCTAATTCTTAGAGAGGTTTTTATTTATTTCAAAAATCATTATCTTTATTTAAAATTGGATATATGCAGAAGACGATTTATAATAAGACAGACCTACGCAATTATGTAAATGACACCATCAACGGAAAAATAAAAACACTTGATTTCTATCTGAACTTCTCTCTCGAAGCCAGCCGCGAGATCAAGAAAACCTCCAAATATGATTCTATAAGAGAAGAGATCCAGGAAGAGATTTATCATCTGGATAAGCAAATGGTTTCCCTCAAAACGATGCAGAAACAGATGAAAAAAGTGCTTAATTCCGCATCAGACATCGTAAAGCTCGGCTCTTTGGTCATTACCAACAAGGCGCGGTTCTACATTTCCGTTTCTCTTGGGGAATTCTTTTTCGAGAATGACCGGTTTTATGCCATTTCGCCAGAAAGCCCGATGGCTCAGATTATGACCGGGAAAAAAGTCGGCGATGATTTTACGCTTAATAACATCCATCAGGAAATCGTGGAAATTATCTAAGTGAAAAAAAAAAAGTGAGAGGAAAATGTTTTCTATTTAATGTCAATTCCAACTTCTGAATTCTAACATCTGACATCTGAATTCCTACTTCTGAATTCCTACTTCTGACATCTGACTTCTAACATCTAACTTCTAACATCTAACTTCTGACATCTGACTTCTAACATCTAACTTCTAACTTCTGACTTCCAACATCTAACTTCTTTCTCGTATCTTTGAAGATGGAAAACGCAACAATCCTCAGACATATTATAGAAGAACGAAGAAGTATCTTCCCGAAAGATTATTCGGATAAAGAAATCCCGCATCATATTATTGACGAGATTCTCAGCAATGCCGTTCTGGCTCCGAATCACAAACGTACAAAACCCTGGCGCTTCAAAGTCTTCAAAGGAAATAAAAAGCAAAATCTGGGTGAGGAACTTCAGAAGATTTATAAAGAAACCACAGCAGATTTCCAGTTTCTCCAAAAGAAATATGACGATATTGGCTTTAAAATATCAAAAGCGAATGTGGTAATTTCAATTATGGTGGAGTTCAGCGGATTGGTTCCGGACTGGGAAGAGATTGCAGCAACATCTATGGCCGTACAAAATATGTATCTCACTTGCACGGCTCACAGAATCGGGTGTTACTGGAGTTCTCCAAAACTGGTCAATCATCTTAAAGACGCTCTGAAAATCGAAGACAATCAGCAGTGTCTGGGATTGTTTTATCTGGGAAGTTTGGAATAATTTTTATTTAATCAATTTTAGCTCTCGCTGATTTATCAAATACGGCAAATCTTTATGGTCTATTAATCTGTTAATCTGCAAATATCCGCCGAATCAGCGAGAACTTAATTCTTAATTCATTTTAAACTTCATCAATGCACAACACCTCCATTTTCTGGTTTCGCCGCGATCTCAGGCTTGATGACAATACCGGTTTGTCCGAAGCTTTAAAATCCAGAAATAAAGTCATTCCTATTTTTATTTTTGACAAAGACATCCTGGACCAGTTAGAGGATAAGTATGACCGTCGCGTAGATTACATCCATCAGGCTTTGGAAAAGATAAATGAAGAACTGCACAAGGCCGGAACTTCTCTTCTCACCTATTACGGAAAACCTTTAGATGTTTTCAAAAAATTAATCGCTGACTATGACATCGGATCCGTTTATTGCAACAATGATTATGAACCTTCTGCCATCAAAAGAGATAATGAAATAAAGGATTACCTCCAATCAATAAAAATTGATTTTATTGATCTCAAAGATCAGGTCATTTTTGAAAAAAGTGAAATCGTTAAGGACAATGATGAGCCTTACACTGTTTACACCCCTTACTCTAAAAAATGGAAGAAAACACTTTCCGAAAAAGATTACAGCAATCATATTCTGAAGAAAGATCAGTTCCGGGAATTGCCAAAGAAAGCCATACTAAGCTTAAAAGACATTGGGTTCGAGAAAACTGATCTGGAATTTGAAGAACCAAAACTGGAATCCAAAATCATTGATGAGTATGATAAAAAACGAGATTTCCCAGCATTAGACGCAACAACACATCTTGGAATTGCTCTGAGATTCGGAACGATTTCTGTCAGAAAATGTGTGAAATTTGCCCTAAGTCATAATGAAACATGGCTTAATGAATTGATTTGGCGGGAATTCTTTATGCAGATTTTGTTTCACTTCCCGAAAGTGGTAAATCATAGTTTCAAAGAAAAATATGACAACATCCAATGGCGAAACAATGAGACAGAATTTGAAAAATGGTGCAACGGCGAAACCGGTTATCCCATTGTAGATGCAGGAATGCGACAGCTGAACCAAACCGGAAGAATGCACAACAGAATCCGGATGGTGGTTGCCAGTTTCCTAACCAAACATCTGCTGATAGACTGGCGCTGGGGTGAAGCCTATTTTGCGAAGAAATTATTGGATTATGACTTGTCTGCCAACAACGGAAACTGGCAATGGGCAGCAGGTTGCGGCTGCGATGCAGCACCTTATTTCAGGGTTTTTAATCCGGATGAGCAAACCAAAAAGTTTGATAAAGAGCTGAAATATATCCGGAAATGGAATCCCGATTTTGAGAATAATGTTTTAGATGACAGAATTGTGGAACACAAATTTGCCAGAGAAAGAGCTTTGAAGACTTATAAGAAAGGATTAGGCTAGTGTTCTGAACCACAAAGCCACAAAAGTTTTTTTTACAAATCGTCAGTTTTGTCATTCCTTAGGAATCTCAACAACCTAGATTCGTACGGAATGACAAAAATGTTGTTTATTGACAAACCTCGATTGAAAGACAAAACCCATAGCCCTGATTGCAGTGGAAATCCTTTTTTGCTTGGGCTTCGAGAGCCTTAGCCTGACAGAACGTGCAGCAAAAAAGATTGCAACGGAAAGCAGGTTCCCGGCTCCTAAAAAAATCTAATGTAATAATATATTTTTCAAATTGGCAAATTATTAGATTTTCAAATTGTTACATTAAAATAATTTTCTATCTTTGCACACTTAATATTTAACCGGGACGTGTTCCCAAAATTTTTAAACATATGTCAGTAAAAATCAGATTACAAAGACACGGGTCTAAAGGGAAGCCTTTTTTCCACATCGTGGTTGCAGATTCCAGATCCAGAAGAGATGGTAGATTCATCGAAAAGTTAGGAACTTACAACCCAATTACTAATCCTGCAACAATTGACCTGAACGTTGATTCTGCTGTAAAGTGGTTAAACAACGGTGCTCAGCCAACTGATACTGCAAGAGCAATCCTTTCTTACAAAGGTGCTTTGTACAAAAAACACCTTCAGGGTGGTGTTGCTAAAGGTGCTTTTGATGAGGCTGAAGCTGAGAAGAGATTCGCTGCTTGGGTTGAGGCTAAAGATGCTAAAGTACAAGGAAAAGTTGAAGGTTTATCTACTGCTAAAGCTGATGCTAAAAAAGCAGCTCTGGAAGCTGAAGCTAAAGTAAATCAGGCAAGAATTGATGCTGCTGCGAAAGCTGAAGCAGATGCAAAAGCTGCTGAAGAAGCTGCTAACGCGCCTGCTGAGGAAGTTGCAACAGAAGAAACTGCTACTGAAGAACCAACTGCTGAGGCAGAAGGTACTGAAGAAACTCAGGCTTAATTCTTTACAAAAGATACAAAACAAAGACACGAAGTTTTCGTGTCTTTGTTGTTTTAATAAAAAAATCAATTTGTTTCCCCGGCCCTAAATGGAGCAAATTGATTCTTCCTCACTTTAGGGTTGCGGAGAAGAAGAAAATTAATTTTTGAAATAATGAGAAAAGAAGACTGCTATTTTTTGGGAACGATCACCAGAACACACGGATTACAAGGCAACGTTGTTCTGAAACTGGACACAGATCAACCGGAAATGTACAACAAACTGGATTCGATTTTTGTCGAAGTCAATGGTTTATTGGTTCCTTTTTTTGTGGAAAAACAATCCTGGTCCAAAGCAGATACTAAAATTATTTCATTTAAAAACTCTTCCGAAGCTCTGGTTAATCAATCCATTGGGAAAGGTGTCTATCTGCCGCTTTCCACACTTCCGCCATTGACCGGAAAAAAATTCTATTATCACGAAGTAATCGGTTTCGAAATCCGAGAAGCTGACGGAAAAACTTGCGGCCATATTGTTTCCATCAATGATCAGACAGCCCAGAATTATTTCATTCTGGATCTTGCCGGAAAGGAAATTATCATCCCGATTATCAGAGACTGGATCCTGGAAGTGAATCGTGAAGAAAAATTTATCCAGATGTTTCTGCCGGAAGGTTTGATGGATGTTTTCCTGATTCCTTCCAAAAGAGATGAATAAGTTATATTTTCTCTTTCAATTGTTCAATCTGCCGATACATTTTATTGAAAAACAACTTCCTATCTCGGTTTCCAGCCGTGTTCAGAGATTTGCAATTCTTGATTTGATGTTCAAAATAATTCAGAGTTTCCTTACAAGTTTTTGTATCATTTGTCAAGAGATATCCAAACATATTACACGGAATTGCCATTGTAGACTGCGAGCCATTCGAGATAAAAATATCATTGGAAAGATGAACCAATTCGTTCTGATAAATCTGAAAACGAGGATTAATCTCTGTTTTGTTTTCTATGTAATGAATTAAATCATCCAGTTCTGAAAGTATGTTTACAACATCTTCTTTTTTAAGAAGTCCAATCTCAAAATAGAATGAAATCTGCAACAAAACACTGGAAATCGTCATATCATTCCACAATTCTATCACATTTTGTTTTTCATAAATCTCCTTTAGAATTTTGGTTTTCGTATTAAATGGCTCAGGCTGAAAATCCTGAAACGGAATAAAAACCTGTTTAGAATTCAGAAGATTCATCCAGACATAGATTTTGAATCTTGACAAAGGCGTATCCGACAATGTATAGAAAAACGGAATATCTTTCGCCGAATAATAAATCACAGAATTTTCCGAAAAATTAATGGAACTCAGAATATCTAAAGTATTCTCAAAAAACGAATGTAAATCTTCTGTTTTACTGACAGCTTTGGTTTTCCTGACCAAAAGATTATCGCTATTTTCAAGAAATCTATCTAAAGAAATATTATAATACTTTGCCAATTGCAGACTTTCTTCCAAAGAAAATTTGGACTTCATCGATGTCCTTCTGTGCGCCGCATCGTAGCTGATGTTGAGAACATTTGCCAACTCATCATTCAGAGATTGGTTTCCGATTTTGTTTCTGATTTCTTTGAGTAAAAGTTCCTGATACACTTTTTTGCGATTTTCACAAATTTAGAAAAAAATATTAATTCATTTCCGCATTTATAAAGTTCGGGTTCAGAAATAATTTTGAAGTATAATTTAAAAATCAAGAAAATGAAAAAATTGGTTTTATTGTTCCTTGTCGGATTATTGAATGCGAATTGCGCAGGTTTTAAAAATCCTACTGGAAGTGGAAGTTTTAATAAAAATAATTTGAGCGAAATTGACGGAACTTACAAAAATATTTCTTCCTCTGAAACAAAAACTCTCACCGAAGTTTTTGATAGAAATACCAATATGTTTGCTTTTCTCAAAGGTGGAGATAATAAATATGAAAAGAAAAAAGATGTGAAATTGATATTGAAAATAATTAACGATAAAAGGTTGAATGTCAAAATTATTGATTCTGAAAATCTATTGTTTGACAAAAATCTGAAAGTAAAATTAAAAAAAGATGGTTTCTTGTATTTAAGGGAAAAACAATTTATGATTGAAGGAATTCCATTTGTTGCTGGAGGTTGGAATATTCAAAAGTCTTGTTTTGCAATAGACAAAAATCAAAATTTACAAGTTCAGCTCAACTATTTCTTCTATATGGCAATTTTAGTTGTAATAGGTGATGCTAAAACAACTAATTCTCATTTTACTTTTGAAAAACAATAAACTATGAAAACAATCCCCTACCTATTAATCTTATTAAGATTCCTTTCAGCAATTGCCATTCTATATTTAGGATTTTTTGTTGGAGAAAAATCAAGAACATTGATTCTAATTCTAATGTATTTCGGATTACTAACTGATATTTTTGATGGAATCATTGCGCGAAAAGTTGGCGTTTCATCCGAAAAACTGAGAAGACTGGACAGCCAAACCGATTTGGTTTTTTGGTTATCAATCGGATTTGCAACATATTGGCTGAATCCAGAAATCATCAAAGACCATTGGAAAAGCATTTCTCTAATTTTCGGAATGGAAGCATTGTGCTATATCATTAGTTTTTGGAAATTCGGGAAAGAAACCTGTACGCACGCCTGGCTTTCCAAACTCTGAGGATTGAGTCTGCTAATTACTTTTACTTTTTTGATAGGTTTCGGTACTGCAAACTGGGCATTTTATATTTGTCTGATTCTTGGATTAATTTCTCATATCGATGTTATTTTAATCATTTTGATTTTACCGAAATGGCAATTCGATGTTCCTAGTTCTTTTTACGCTTGGAAAATCCGTCAGGGAAAAAGCATTAAGAAATCTGTTTTATTAAATTGAATTAATATAAAAGATAGAAACTCTAAATGTAATTAAGGACTTACAGTGATTTTTCCTAAATTTGCACTCACTTAATTTTAAAGGAAAAACTTTATAAAGTTTCTAAGATGAAAAGACAGACGATTAAAGACTTATTAGCAGATTACAAAAAAGTTTTGCATCACGACATCACCGTTCAGGGCTGGGTTCGTGCGTTCCGTTCCAATCGCTTTATTGCATTGAATGACGGTTCTACAATTAATAATTTGCAAGTAGTTGTTGATTTTGAGAACTTCGATGAGGAAACTATTAAAAAAATCAATACGGCTTCGTCTTTGAAAGTTGTTGGTGAAGTGGTAGAAAGCCAGGGCACAGGTCAAACTGTTGAAATTATCGCCAAGAAAATCACAGTTTTGGGTGATAATTTCTTTGACGAATTACAATCAACTATTCTTCAGCCGAAGAAACACAGTCTGGAGAAATTGCGTGAGCAGGCCCATTTAAGATTCAGAACCAATTTGTTCGGTGCGGTTTTCAGAGTGCGTCATGCAGTAAGTTTTGCGATTCACTCTTTCTTTAATCAAAATCAGTTTTTTTACATCAATACGCCCGTAATTACCGGAGCTGATGCAGAAGGTGCCGGCGAAATGTTTGGTGTGACCAACTTTGACCTGGATAATATCCCAAAAACAGAAGAAGGCGAAATCGACTTTTCACAGGATTTCTTTGGCAAGAAAACCAACCTGACGGTTTCCGGACAATTAGAAGGTGAAACCGCAGCTATGGGATTGGGGAGAATTTATACTTTTGGACCAACTTTCCGTGCAGAAAACTCAAACACAACACGTCACTTGGCCGAGTTCTGGATGATTGAGCCGGAAGTTGCTTTCAACAATCTGGAAGATAACATTGATCTGGCGGAAGATTTCCTGAAATATGTTATCAAATATGTTCTTGAAAACTGCAAAGACGATTTGGATTTCCTTGACAAGCGATTTGCTGAAGAACAGAAATCAAAACCTGAAAAAGAAAGAGCAAAAGAAGGCTTGATCGAAAAACTGGAAAATGTGATCGCTAAAAGATTCAAGAGAGTGTCATACACGGAAGCGATTGAGATTTTATTGAATTCCAAAGAAAATAAAAAAGGAAAATTCCAGTATCCTGTTGAAAAATGGGGAACCGATCTGCAGTCTGAGCACGAAAGATTCTTGGTAGAGAAACATTTTGAAAGCCCGGTTGTTTTGTTCGATTATCCGAAAGAAATCAAAGCATTCTATATGAAGCTTAATGATGACAACAAAACCGTTGCAGCGATGGACGTCCTTTTCCCTGGTATTGGCGAAATCATCGGCGGCTCTGAAAGAGAAGCGAGACTGGATGTTCTGAAAACGAAAATGGCAGAAATGCACGTGGACGAAGAAGAACTTTGGTGGTATATGGATACCAGAAGATTCGGTTCCGTTCCTCACGCCGGATTTGGTTTAGGTTTAGAAAGACTGGTTCTTTTTGTAACAGGAATGACCAATATCAGAGACGTGATTCCTTTCCCAAGAACACCTAAAAATGCAGAGTTTTAAAAAAGAATCCATTCATAAATTAAAAACCCTTCAGACCGTAATCTGAAGGGTTTTTATTTAACTAACTATTTAACTTATTATGCTTACATCAAAAATCGTGCTAAACCTGTTGTTTTTACAAAAAATATTTTTAACTTCGTAAAAATTAATCCAACCATTAATTAACTAAACTATGCTAAAGCAAAATCTACAGCTTAAACTCGGTCAGAAACTTGCGCCACAACAGATTCAGCTTATGAAGCTGATACAGCTGCATACACTGGAATTTGAAGAGGAACTGGAAAGAGAACTTGAAGAAAATCCTGCTTTAGAAAAAGTGGCAGATGAAAATGCGGAAGAAGATTATTCCAAAGCAGATGAAGAATATGAAAACGAAGGCAATGAAAGCATTGAAACCGATTTCGATGTGGATGAATACCTTTATGATGATGAGCCAAGCTATAAAACCGCAAGCAGCAATTACTCCCCGGACGATGAAGAGTTCGACAACCAGTCTTTGCTTACGGAGGGACAGACGCTCTACGATTATCTACTGGAACAGATCCGTCTTTCCAATATTGATGCTGAAGACTTAAAAATCGCTGAATATATCATTGGAAATCTCGACACAGACGGCTATCTCAGAAGAGAACTGAAATCCATCGTAGATGATCTTGCTTTTTCCCAGGGCGTTTACACCACTGTCGAAAAAGTAACCGATATTCTTGAAAATTATGTCCAGAAACTGGACCCAGCCGGCGTAGGCGCCAGAGACCTGAGAGAATGTCTTCTTTTGCAGATTGAGAAAAAAGTGAGCTCTAATCCATCAATCATTCTTGCAGGAAATATTTTGAGAAATCAGTTTGACGCTTTGGCCAACAAACATTACAACAAGATCCTTCAGAAATATGACATTGAAGAGGAAGATTTAAAGGATGCTTTGGATGAGATTTCAAGACTCTCTCCAAAAGTCGGCGGAAACTTTGACACGCAGACGATCACTATCAACCAGGAGATTATTCCGGATTTTGTAATTCAGATCAAGGATAACCAAGTCATTCCTTCGCTCAATAACAAGAATGCACCGACTTTGAGAGTATCGGAAGAATATAAAGAAATTCTGACCACTTATTCTCACGATAAAAATTCGGCTGAACATAAGCAGGCCGCACTTTTCATCAAACAAAAACTGGATGCAGCAAAATGGTATATCGACGCCATCAACCAAAGACAGAATACTTTATTGCAAACCATCACAGCCATTGTTAAGCTTCAGAAAGATTATTTCCTGACGGGTGATGAAAAAAACATCAAACCTATGATTCTCAAAGATGTAGCAGACATCACAGGATTTGACATCTCTACGATTTCCAGAGTGGTTAAAAGCAAATATGCGGATACACCGAACGGCATTGTTTATCTGAAAAATCTTTTCTCTGACTCATTGACCAATGATGATGGCGAGGAAGTTTCTACTAAGGAAATAAAACAACATCTGCAGGAAGCAATCAGTAAGGAGAATAAAAGAAAACCTTATACAGATGACGCACTTGTGGGAATCCTGAAAGAAAAAGGCTACAATATTGCAAGGAGAACCATCGCAAAATATCGTGAGCAGCTTAATATTCCTGTAGCAAGATTAAGAAAAGAACTTTAAAAAACATTCCCGATAATATTCGGGATTTTTTATTTTTCAGATAAAAAGATCATTAATTATTAACGAAACTTTAACGTTATTTAGAAAGATTACAAACTATATTTTTCTGACATTTCTCAATGTCATTTAAATCAACTATTTTCTAAATTTGTGAAAATTCAAATAACAATAGAATTATGGCAGGTATTACATCTTCTATCGGGAGAAAATATGCTATGGCGCTTTCAGCGATGTTTTTGCTGATTTTTTTGGTGATGCACTTGTTCACCAATTTCATTTCAATCTTTAGCGAAGAAGGATTTAACACCGCTTCTCATTTTATGGGGTACAATCCGGCGGTTCAGTTTGTGATGCAGCCAATTTTGATGTTTGCAGTAGTGTTCCACTTCGTCATGGGATTCATTCTGGAAGCAAGAAATAACAGTGCAAGACCTGTGAAATATGCAATGAATAATGGCGCTGCCAACTCTACCTGGATGTCAAGAAATATGCTGATTTCCGGAGCAGTGATATTAGCATTTTTAGCACTTCACTTTTATGATTTCTGGTATCCTGAGATCAGCTATAAGTATATCCAGGGGAATAATCCTGATGAACTGAGATATTGGGAAGAATTGCACCACAAGTTCCACGATGTTTGGAGAGTAGCTCTTTACGTGATCGCATTCATTCTTTTAGGCCTTCACCTGGGACACGGATTCCAGTCATCCTTCCAGTCTATCGGAGCAAGACATCCCAAATATACACCTTTTATCAAGGCATTTGGAAACTGGTACTCTGTTATCATTCCTCTGGGATTCATCATTATTGCAATTTATCACTTCGTTACTCAATAATAAAAAGTAGATTATGAGTTTAGATTCAAAAATTCCTGCAGGTCCGCTTAAGGACAAGTGGAAAAACCATAAAGACCATATGAACCTTGTTGCACCAAACAACAGGGACAAAATAGATATTATCGTTGTAGGGACAGGATTAGCAGGCGGCTCGGCTGCAGCGACATTGGCTGAGCAGGGCTATAATGTAAAAGCTTTTTGTTACCAGGATTCACCAAGAAGAGCACACTCCATTGCAGCTCAGGGTGGTATAAACGCGGCCAAAAATTATCAGGGTGACGGTGACTCTACTTACAGATTGTTTTACGATACTATCAAAGGAGGAGACTACCGTGCAAGAGAAGCTAACGTATACAGACTGGCGGAAGTTTCTGCAAATATTATTGACCAGTGTGTGGCACAAGGCGTTCCTTTCGGCAGAGAATATGGTGGCCAGCTTGACAACCGTTCATTTGGCGGAGTTCAGGTAAAAAGAACGTTTTATGCAAAGGGGCAGACTGGCCAGCAGTTATTATTAGGTGCTTATTCTGCAATGAGCCGACAAATCGGTAAAGGCAGAATCAAAATGTATAACCGTCACGAGATGATGGACCTTGTTATCGTAGACGGGAAAGCAAGAGGGATTATCGCAAGAAACCTTGTTACAGGTGAGATAGAAAGACATTCTGCTCACGCTGTAGTGATAGCTTCCGGAGGTTATGGAAATGTTTATTTCCTTTCCACAAACGCAATGGGCTCCAATGTTTCTGCCGCGTGGAAAATCCACAAAAAAGGAGCATATTTCGCAAATCCTTGTTTCGTGCAGATTCACCCGACTTGTATTCCGGTTCACGGTACACAGCAGTCGAAATTGACCTTAATGTCCGAATCTCTCAGAAATTCAGGAAGAATCTGGGTTCCCAAAAAGATTGAAGATGCTGTAGCTATTCGTGAAGGAAAACTGAGAGCAGAAAACATCAAAGAAGAGGACAGAGATTACTATCTGGAAAGAAGATATCCTGCCTTTGGAAACTTAGTTCCTAGAGATGTCGCTTCCAGAGCCGGAAAAGAAAGATGCGATGCCGGTTTCGGGATTGAGAATAATGATACCAAAGAAGGCGTTTTCCTGGATTTCTCTACGGAGATCATGAAAAAAGGGAAAGAAGCGGCTATAGAAAAACATATCCACAACCCTACCGATCAGCAGATCTATGATCTTGGTAAGAAATGGGTAGAGGAAAAGTATGGAAACCTTTTCCAGATGTACGAGAAGATCACTGCAGACGATCCTTATAAAACGCCGATGAAGATTTATCCGGCTGTTCACTACACAATGGGTGGCGTTTGGGTGGATTACAATTTACAATCAACAATTCCTGGGTGTTTCGTAATTGGGGAAGCTAACTTCTCGGATCACGGTGCAAACAGATTAGGAGCATCTGCCTTGATGCAAGGTCTGGCAGACGGCTATTTCGTTTTGCCTTATACTATTGCGGATTATCTTTCTGCTGACATCAGAACAGGAAAGATCCCAACTGAAACGCCTGAGTTTACTGATGCTGAAAAAGAAATCAAGGATAAAATCAATTTCTTCCTTACCAATAAAGGTACACATTCTGTTGACCATTTCCATAAGCAATTGGGACACATTATGTGGAACAAAGTAGGTATGGGAAGAACGCCTGAAGGTTTGAGGGAAGCTATCCGAGAAATCGAAGAAGTAAGAAAAGACTTCTGGCAAAACGTGAAAGTTCCCGGTGATGCAGACAATCTGAACCCTGAACTGGAAAAAGCTTTCAGAGTTGCCGATTTCCTTGAGCTTGGCCAACTGATGGCTATTGATGCACTTAACAGAAATGAATCTTGCGGAGGACACTTCCGAGAAGACCACTCTACTCCGGATGGGGAAGCTGAACGTGATGATGTGAATTACAAGTATGTTGCTGCCTGGGAATACAAAGGGGCAGACATCAATCAGGAAGTGATGCATAAGGAAGAGCTGGTATACGAGAATATCGAAGTTAAAGCAAGAAGTTACAAATAATCTCCATTCAAAAATATATAAAAATGAGTGCAAAAAAAAGCTTACATCTTACGCTGAAAATTTGGAGACAAAAAAATAATAAATCGAAGGGACAATTCGAAACTTATAAAATTTCTGACGTTTCTACGGATTCTTCATTCCTGGAAATGCTGGATATCCTGAACGAGCAATTGATCAATGAAGGAAAAGATCCGGTTGCTTTTGACCACGACTGCCGTGAAGGAATCTGCGGAATGTGTTCTCTTTACATCAACGGTAGAGCCCACGGACCTGATACTGGCATCACCACTTGCCAGCTGCATATGCGTCATTTCAAAGATGGCGAAACGATCCACATCGAACCTTGGAGAAGTGCTGCTTTTCCTGTTATCAAAGATTTGGTGGTGGACAGAAGCGCATTTGACAGAGTAATGGCTGCCGGTGGATTTGTATCTGTGAACACTTCCGGAAATACGCTGGATGCTAATGCAATTCCAATCCCGAAAGAAGATGCTGATAAAGCGATGGACGCAGCGGCTTGTATCGGTTGCGGTGCCTGTGTGGCATCTTGTAAAAACGGTTCTGCAATGCTATTTGTGGGCGCCAAAGTATCTCAGCTCGCATTATTGCCACAAGGCCGTATAGAAGCGAAAAGAAGAGTTCTGAATATGGTAAAAGCTATGGATGAGGAAGGCTTCGGAAACTGCTCTAATACCGGCGCTTGCGAAGTTGAATGCCCGAAAGGAATCTCTCTGGAGAATATCGCAAGAATGAACAGGGAGTTTGCGGTTGCTAATCTGGACACGGCTAATTCTTAATTTAGATATTAGATTTAGAAGCTATTATCAGACTTCTATCAAAATATAAATCCGGTTGATTTGTCAATCGGATTTTTATTTGCTGATCAGATTTGGCTGATTTAAAATTCAGAATCTTCAAAATTAATACAATCAGCGAGAGTTATATAACGCTGAAGGGATTAATACTCATAATATCTGTAACTTGTTTAATCTCTAAATTTTCTTACAAATCAAAAACACTTGGTCTCTTCGTAATAATGCAGTCTTTGATCCAAAGCATAAATGCCAGGCCAAGATAAAATAAAAAGAAAATCCCGGCGGTTGCAAAGGTGGAATAAATGAAAAAAACACGAAGTTTGGAAACGGGGATTCCTAATTTGGTTCCGTATCTCGTGAGCACACCAAACCACTCTCGCTCCATTTTATGGCGCATTCCGCTGATTGCTTTAGGTTCTTGCATATTTAATTGTCTGTTTTAAGAAGTTGAAAACCTATAGCGCAATTTAAGCATTTTTTCCGAGTACAAAATGTTTTGTAATGGTAAAGAAATGCCTGGGTCTGAAGCACATTTTCAAACTTAATCCCCAAATTTTTCCACTCATCCAAAATCGAATTTTTCTCAGGTTTCATCTGCTTGTAAAAATCAAAAAGATCATCAACAATATCGGGATTGTGATTTTTATGATAGAAATATTTCAATGGCAAAACCGTATTGATAATAATTAAATCAATAAAATAAGGAGTCAGGTATTTCTTGCCTACAATACTTGAAATTTTACCGAAATTAAATCGATTATCCCAGTATTCAGATGCCCTTACATCTTTAAAAATTCTGTACAGATCATCAATCGTTTTTGCTTCTATAAATTTAGAGAACAGATTTTGCTGCGAGTTATAAAGACTTGCTAACTGTGACAATCTGATTGAGGGAAAATTAGGTGGACGAAGTTTTGAGAATTTAGGATGGATTTTAATATCCGGCAAATTAAATTTCGCTTTCAGGAAATCGAATTCTCTTTTCCAAACCATCATCATTTCATCGTCAGGATCTTCTAAAAAATCACACATTCCAAAGAAAATTGCTTCCAGCTGAACAGAATTTTGACTGACTTTACGGATTATATTAAAATCCAAAACTTCCGCCATCTGTAAAAATAGTTCGGCATTCACCTTTAAACCAAACGTATAAGCCAGATTCTGAAAGAGAATAGCTTCATAATTATTCTGATGCTTAGTGAGCGCTTCCGAAAAAATCAATGACTTAGAATGCATCTTTTTCAGCAAAACAGTCTCTTCGAAAAATAGCGGCACTTTAGTTTCGTCAAACAGTGCTTCGCAAGGAATGAAATGGTGTTCGGACTTCAGATTGTTATGTTTCCGGATCAGCTCTTCATCGATATAATTTTTGAGCTCGAGAGTAGGAATTTTTTGCTGTTCAAGTTCAGGAATATTACAATCATTGATATAAACAGCGTGCAGAATAAGATTTCCAAATTCGGAATTCCCGGAATGGTTATGGAAAACCCAATCGGAAGCTTTGGTATGTATCTCGATATTTCCGGCGAAAATCATATCATCAATCCGGATTTTTGCAAAGAGAAAATCCGGCCCGGAATTTTTATTCCATTCTCCGAATTCTAATACCTCTATGGTTTTTCCGTCTGTCGAGATAAAATCAAAGTTCCGGAATTTTTTATAATTCCAGATATACTGTAATATTTCTTCATTCATTTGTGTTGGTTTTAATTTTTCAAATAAAAAAACCTTTCAGTCTAAATCTGAAAGGTTTAAGTTATAAAAAAATTCCTGAATCTGATGCATCAGATGTTTAAAATTAATTCCCCGCACTGATGAGTTTGGCCTCATCGAACCTGGTAATAGTATTTTCATACATTTCTATATAAATGGGAAGGATATTTTTTAAATCAAACCGTAATGCCTGGGCTTTAGCATTGTTCTTCATTTCTGAAAGGAGTTGTTCGTCACTCAACAGCTTGATACAGTAATTGGACATTGCTTCTACATTGCCGGTTTCCGCTAAAAAACCGGTTTCTCCCTGAATATTGACTTCCGGGATTCCACCAGCGTTACTGCTGATTACCGGCGTTTTTGCAGCCATTGCTTCCAAAGCGGCCAGACCGAAACTTTCCTGTTCCGAAGGTAAAAGGAACACGTCCGACAGTTGCAGGATTCTGTAAAGATCATTTACTTTTCCCAGTAATTTGATCTTACCGATTAGTTCCGGATTGTTTTCCATGAATTCAGAAATTTTCTCCATTTCCGGGCCTTCTCCAATGATGATGAGCTTTGACTTCACTTTTTTATTGACATTCTTGAATATCTCCAAAACATCCTGAATTCTTTTTACAGGACGAAGATTGGAAACATGAATCAGGATTTTCTCGTCATCACCTGCAAACTGCTCTCTGTGGCAAGTCTTACAATCTTCATCAAAAACAGAATTATCAATAAAATTGGTTATCACCTGTATGTCCTTCTGAATATTAAAAAACTGCAAAGTATCTTTTCTCAGACTTTCGGAAACGGAAGTTATCGTATCACTTTGATTGATAGAAAATTCTACGGCATGTTTATAACTCGGATGCTGGCCCACCAAAGTGATATCCGTTCCGTGAAGTGTGGTTACCAAAGGAATATCTTTATTTTCAGCTTTCAGCATCTGCTTGGCGGTAAATGCTGCATAAGCATAAGGAATGGCATAATGCGCATGCAGAATATCCAATTTGTAAAGATTCACTACCCGATAAATCATGGATGACAATGCAATATCATAAGGCTGATACTGAAACAGCGGATAAGTCTGGACATTAACTTTATGGAAAAAGATATTCGGATTGGTTACATCCAGCCGGGCCGGTAATGCAGAACTGATGAAATGCACTTCATAGCCTTTATTGGCAAGGCTCATTCCCAGTTCTGTAGCCACAATTCCGCTTCCGCCATAAGTGGGATAGCAAAGTATTCCTATTTTCATTTCCCTGAATTTAGTTTAACTATTTTTTCCCAGTCTATCTCTCCATTTTCTTTACAAAAATCATCAATAAATTCCTTAGTAAATTTATTAATCATTTGAGAATATGAAGTAAGAAATTCTTCGTTTCTTTCCTTTGCTTTTTTCCCTAAAGGCTCTATAATATCTAAATATAAATTTTCATCTCCCGAAATAAATTCCCAAAATCTCTGTCCACAGTATTTAAAATAATCGCCTTTATCTGGTTTATTATCTCTACCATAACAACAACCATTAATTGCTATAATATTTAGATTAGAGTTACTAGTTCTTAACACAATTTTAGCAGACTTAAAATCAGAAATCATTTTTTTTATTTGTGAAGAATTACCCCAATTAGATCCAGATTTTATATTAACAATATATCTTTTCTGATTATGGTCAAACTCAAGGTCAATTCCATTAATTCCTGATTTTCTTCCCATAAAAACTTGTTCATTAATGAAAATAGCCAACCCTTCTAACCAATCTCCAAAAATAGTTTCTTCACTTGAAGAAATATGAGCATCTGTCAAATATTTTACTATTTGTTCGGCTGTCAAAACATACTTCGCCTTAAATAGGTAGGGATTTTTTCTTTTTAAAACTTTTTTTAGTTCAAGTTTGTCTAAGCTTTGAATACGTTTTTGATGAAAGCCACCTATATTTTCTTCAACGTATTGAGTTACTTTTTGTAAGTTTATTTTTTCCATAATCTGCTCTTTCTTCGAATAAAATATATTGTGATTCTATTTCCAACTTCTCTTTTATCATATCATAGTATTCAGGTACTATCTCAATCCCAACAGAGTTTCTAGCCATTCTTTTTGCTACAAAAAGTGTAGTCCCCGAACCCGCAAAAGGATCTAAAACTGTATCATACTCTGTCGTAAAAAGATTGATAAACCACTCCGGAAGTTCTTCTGGAAAAGCTGCGCTATGATTTTTATTATTGCATTCTGTTGCCAGATGCAAAACATTGGTTGGATAAACTGTATCCTTGCCTAGCCAATTAGATACATTCTTGCCAAAACCGCTTCCATTCTTTGCATTATCTCTTTTTTTATCGGTTGTACTTAAGTTTTTAAGCCTGCTTTTCGCCCAATCGCCTATCGGTACTTTTACAGCATCTTGATACATATTGAATTGTTTTGCTTTATTAAATTGAAGCAATCTTTCCCAACTATCCCTGAATCTATTTGACCATTTTCCTGGAAAAGAATTTTTTTTATGCCATATAAATTCTTCTGTCCAAAACCATCCTTGTTTCCTCATTTCCAAAACAAGCTCCATCACATATGTACTTCTTTCACCATCAACAACTTTTTCTTTAATATTCAAAATAAAAGTTCCCGTTGGTTTTAAAACCCTTAAAAGCTCTTTAGAAATTGGCATAAACCAATTTACATATTTATTGGGGTGTATTCCTCCGTAAGTACTTTTTCTTTGATCTGCGTAAGGCGGTGAAGTAACAATTAAATCAATTGAATTGTCAGGAAGTTTTTTTAATTCTTTTGTACAGTCTCCAAAAAAAAGTTCTGTCTTTATCTCTTTCATTATTCCCTATTTTTTCTTTTCCAAATTTACTCTATTACTGTCTTAGAAGTTTTAGTTTCCGAACTATTTTTTCTATCAGTTTCATTGGCTGATTTCTTCACCTCAACATCGATTCCCATTCCGAACTTCAGATTATCATTAACCAAAACAGGAAGTCTTCCCCAGATTTTTGTTTGACCCAAAAGTCCATTGGCTGTTGCTTTCATAGAATCTTCATTGTTTTCATAAGAAACTAAAACCGTAGAAATATTAGAAATATCAATATCTCTCAACGCATACGGGCTACCAAAAACATCAAGAATCACGTTTTGATTTTTACTGAGATCCGCTAAGATCTTTTTACTCGCATCCGAAATTTTGTAAGATTTATAAGCCGTGGAATTATCTTTATGAAAACCAACTATCACTTTAGAGTTACTCGGGATTGTATTGATTTCATCAGATTTTTTGACAATAACTGTAGTACCAGTATTAACCTGAGTCAGAAAAGCATCATAAGACGCTTCTTCCAGCGGCACATAGTAATAAGTAGCTTTGGAATCCAGCGGCAAAAGCTTTTTATCATCTTTTATCAAAGTCAATGCATTGGCATACATTTTCTGAACAATAGCGGAATGAGTTGCATTATTCAGATCGCCATTTATGTTATCAGGATTGACGTTATTATATTTATCTAATCCAAGAAAATATTTTGTCAGCAAGATTTTTCTGACGCTTTCTTCTACCCTGCTTTGGGAAATCTGACCTTTATCAATTGCCTGCTGAATCAGCTTTTTGCCTGTAGCCACATCCTGAGAAAACAGCATAATATCATTCCCTGCCTTAAAAGCCATTGCATCCAGCTCTCCTGCTTTGAATTTATTGGCAACTGCGCCCATATTAAGTGCATCAGTGATAATAAGACCTTTATATCCGAATTTTTCTTTCAGAACGCCTGTAATTATTTTTTTAGAAACCGAGGCCGGAATTCCTTTTTCGGTCTCTATCGCAGGAACGTAAAGATGCGCCACCATTACACCGCCTATTCCCTTGTTCATTAATGCCTTAAATGGTGCCAGCTCTACACTTTCCAATCGTTTCATGTCATGAGGAACCAGTGGAAGATCCAAATGAGAATCTGTAGAAGTATCACCGTGACCTGGGAAATGCTTGATGGCCGCAAGAATTCCGTTATTCTGCAAACCATTAGCATACGCAGAAGCGGAATTGATAACATTATTAACATCGGAACCAAAACTTCTGTTACCAATAATTGGATTTCCCGGATTAGTATTCACATCTACAACCGGCGCAAAATCCCAGTTAATCCCCATTCTCTTGCAATCCTCAGCAATTTTTGCAGACATCTCTGTAATAAGATTCTTATCCTGAATCGCTCCCAGCGTTATAGCCCACGGAAATTTGTGCGCTTTCGCAATTCGCTGATACAATCCCCACTCTGCGTCCATTCCGATCATCAATGGCACTTTTGATTTTGACTGGAACTCATTTACCAGATTAATCTCTCTTCCTGCATCATCCTGCATCAGAATCAATCCGCCAATTTTATCATTGGTAACAATATTTCTTATCTGGCTGATAAATTCCTCACCTTTATTGGTATAAAGCGCAACAATGAATAACTGTCCCAGCTTTTCATCCTGAGAAAGCGACTGATAAGTTTTATCTACCCATTCATTGGCTTTTCTGAAATCGGCCGAAGACATATTTTTTGGTTGATATTGAGCAAGATAAAAATGAGAGATAAAAATAATTATCGACAGGCTTAACCTTTTCATAATTTGAAAATCTAAATTTTAGAAAGATTTCATAAAGATATTAATTCCACGGGAAAAAGCTATTTTTATGGTCTGTTATTTGGTAACAAAATTATAACGTAAATATTTGAACTTATGAAAAAATTATTTCCTTTTCTAATTGTAACGGTTCTCGGCTTTGCAATAATAAGCTGTGAGCGTACAGAATATGTTGACAATCCCGATTCTACAACAGTAGATTACCCGGCAGTATACGACAAAACCGTAAATCTTGGAAAAATTAATACTAATAATAATTTTTTATTAGGCTATAATTTTCCTTTTAATAATAATCTTCTGAATCAGGATATCGTTTTGGTTTACAGAAAAAGCAACCCAACAGAAAATGCACCGATCTGGGTACCACTTCCAAAGACATATTTCCCGACACAGGGAACTATGGATTATACTTTTGATTTCACAGTTTCGGACATACAAATTTATTTAGATGCCGATTTTGATCTTACGGTACAGAACTCTGACTTTAATAGAGATTATATAAATAATCAAACATTCAGACTCGTTTTGGTACCAGCAGTTTTTGGTAAAAATGCAACTGATCTCTCCAAACTATCTTATGAAGAAGTCATCAGCAAATACAATATTGACGACAGTAAAGTAGGAAAACTTTAAAAATATACTGATTGTTAAATATAAAAGCGGAAAATTAATTTTTCCGCTTTTTTTTATTTTATTTCAGTAATAAACTCTTCTTTCGGTGTCCTGTATTTTTTCAGATTTATAAGCCAGTCACCACTTTCCTCGCGATAACCTAAAGGCAGGATAACTACACTTTTAAGGCCTTTCTCAGACAATCCCAATAATTGATCTAAAGCATTATTGTCAAAACCTTCCATTGGTGTTGCATCCACTCTTTGTTCGGCAGCAGCTGCAATTGCAAGGCCAAAGGAAATATAAGCCTGCTTGGCAGCGTGAGTTGCATGCCATTCTTTACCAAGTGGCTCGTACATACCCCAGAGTCTGGCTTTATAATCATCCATCACATTATTCGGAATGCCTCTTGCATTTGTAGTTTTGTCAAAAACCTCAGAAATGCTGTTATGCGTGTAGCCGTCCCAAGCTGCCCAGACAAGAAGGTGAGATCCATCTGTAATCTGACCTTGTTCCCAGGCAATCGGCTTAATTTTTTCCAATAATTCTTTATTTGTGATTACAAAAATCCTGTATGGCTGCAGTCCTGATGAAGAAGGTGCAAGTCTTGCAGCTTCCAGGATATAATCTACCTTTTCCTGCGGAACTACTTGTCCGTTCATTTTTTTGGTGGCATAGCGCCAGTTTAAATCTTCTATTAAGCTCATTATTTCTGTTAAATTTGATTTGAAGCAGCAAAGTTACGTAAGAAAAGTTTACATTTGTAACCTGATTACAAAAAGTTACCGTTACAAAAAAGTAACAAATTTGAAAATCAATTATTTAGAATTAAATCTATGAAGATAAAATGCTGTAAAACCAATTTACTGGCCGTACAGGACACGATGGATATACTGAAAGGCCGATGGAAAGTCCAGATCATTGCGGCACTTTGCTATGATAAGATGCGGTTTTCTGATCTGCAAAAAGAAATCAACGGCATCTCTGCAAAAATGCTTAGCAGCGAATTAAAAGATCTGGAAATCAACCAGCTGGTTTCCAGAAAAGTTCTTAGCACACAGCCAATAAGTGTAGAATATGAATTGACAGATTATGGAAGAACACTAAAGAAAATCATCGAGCATCTGGCTGAATGGGGCATTGAACATCGAAAAAAAATAACAGGTAAAATTCCTGAATTTGCATAAAAAAAGGCTTCGAAAGTGAAGCCTTTGACTGATTTAATCTTTTGTAAAATTAAACGTTTTTCCGTTTTGCTTGAGCTGCATCTGCTTTTTATCCGGGAAAAATATAATTTCTATTCCAGCCTGATCAAATCTGAACTGATCATTTCCGATCTTTTCCAAAGGAAATTCCGGCTGCCCTTTTCCCTGAGCAAAGAGTTTGTCATCCTTAGAAAAAACATTCAGACCTAACGGAATATCTGTTGAGCTATAATTACCTACATAATTGCGGAATTCTTCCGGCACATTTTTTCCAATCTTATTGTTCTCAAACTTCGGAAATTCATAGTCTGTATCATAAATTATTGCAGAAATAGCATACCCCAGATCATTATGCGGAAATTCTTCTCCATTAATAAGTAATGAAACAGAATAATCATCTTTAGGATTATAAGATGTGATGCTGTGTGTTCCGGCAGTATCGCCACCGTGCCCATAAGAAATCTGATTATAGAACGGTACTGACATTATCCCTAATCCAAAAGGTTTATCTGTGAGTGGCAACATTTTCTCCAGCGTTTCCCGGCTCACCAATTTATTATTAAATAATGCATTGACAAAGAGATTCAGGTCTTTTGCTGTAGAAGTAATATCGCCCAATCCAACACAATTATGAAAATCGAAATCTTCAGTTTCTATCCATTTATCGTTTTGATTCTTGTATGATCTGAAGATATTCTTTGGATCATCTAAAACCGAGAATGTATTTTTCATAGCAATTTTGGATGTGATATTCTCTCTCAGCACTACATTGTATGGTTTTTTAGCAACTTTTTCCAAAATCCGGCTCAGCAAATAATAAGCTGAATTAGAGTATCTCGTCTTTTCTCCCGGCTGAAATGAAACACCCTGAGTTTTGATCGTATCAAGAATTGCTTTATCACCAACATATTTTTTGAATAGCCAATGGTAATTTTCCCCGACATAATCTCCTAATCCGCTGGTGTGATTCAGCATTGTTTTTAAAGATATCTTTTCAGCATTTGGAATATCAGGATAATATTTTGAGAGTTTATCGTCAATTGACAATTTCCCTTTTTCCGCAAGCTGCATCAGCATTACAGAAGTAAAAAGTTTACTAATGGAACCAATCTGATAGCCTGTTTCGGCATTTGATTCTACATTTGGCAGCTGATCCTGTCCGAAACTTCTGCTGTATATCTCCTTCCCGTTTTTGAAAATTGAAAGACTGCCAACACCTTGTTTGTTAGCAATAACATAATCCAAGAATCCGTCTATTTTTTTCGTATCAATCGCCCTGTTCCCAATATCTTTGATAGTCTTCTTTTCTGGAGAATTATATTTATCGCTATTATACAAATTAAGCGGAAAACTTCTGCCTCTCTGCGTAAATAATCCTTCAAAATGATCTTTTTTGAACTGGGCTTTATAAGAAGCATCAAGATTTTTAATTTCAAAGAACAGCTCATTATTTACAAACTCTGTTCTATCAACCGGAATATCCTGATCGCTTTGTTTGGGACTTTTTGCGGTGGAAGACCAACCGTTGTTTTCTTTTTCAATATTTAATATCAAAGGAAGAGTCATCCCACCGAAATCTAATTCTCCCTTCCAGGAACCTGCTATTTCCTGGGCGTAAAAAGTCTGTGCCAATATAATCAGCACCAATAAAAATTTGGTTTTCATAGCGTTATATGTATTTAATTATTGAAAGTCTGGCAGATTAGAATTGTTAAAAATGAGACCAGACAAAATATAGTAATCTGCTGCCATTTTTTGATATTAGCAGCTGTTCTGAAACCGTTGTAAAGAAGAATGAAACTGTAGATTAGAGCACCCAGTGTTATCAGAATAATAAAGATCATTACAATAAAATCGAAAAACGGAAATGCTCCCGTCGGATGATTCTGATAAGCTACTACTCTCTCGCCCACTTTCTTTATATAGAAAACCTTTTCCAGCGGAAGTATAATAATCAAAGGAATCTGGCTCAGTAAAACGGTATTTGCAATATCTATAATTCTGGTTTTTCTATAAAATAGCAAGCCTGATACATACAAAACCAAAATAGCAGTTACGAAGCTGATTACATTATGAAGAATAATATTTTTAACATCAATATTTTGCGGATGGGCTAACCTGAATATACTGCTAAAGTAAGTACCGGTCCAGAAACATAAAGGTATAAGCACGATGAAAAATAAAATACCAACACATAGCAGTAATCTTTCGTCAAATCTCCCAAACGGGTTAAAAATGGTTTTCCAGTTCATCATTATTATTTTTTGTGTTGCTTTACTTTTTCTATAAGATCATCCATTTTGTTTCGCATTGTAGGATAAGATAATTCTGCCTGCTTTGCCATTTCTTTGATGCTCCCGCTTGAAAGGAAGAAATTCAGAATAAAATCCTGCTCTTCTCTGGACAACTTCAGCAATACCGGCAATTCATAATTACCATTGACTTCTGTTGCACAATCCGGACATTTCATCTGGCTGACATTGAGTGTATGGTCGCAACTTGGACATAGAATAGGTAACTTCATTTTGTCAATTATTTTTACAAATATAACAAACCTTTTAATAAAGCTAAAAATTATTTTAATTTTATTAAAAATTTAATTAAATATATAAATAAAAACCTCTCAAAAAGAGAGGTTGTATTTAACGAAAGGTTGCAATCTTATTTTATACCTGGATCACACCAAGATTAAATTGTTCTTTTATCGGCGAATGATTAGCCGCTTCGATTCCCATACTGATCCATTTTCTGGTATCAAGAGGATTGATAATCGCATCGGTCCACAGTCTTGCAGCGGCGTAAGTGGGCTGTATCTGCTTGTTATAATCTTTCAGGATTTTATCCAGAATTTGCTTTCTTTCTTCTTCGGAAATCTCTTTTCCTTGTTTTCTGAGTGCAGATTCCTGAATTTGCAATAGTACATTTCCAGCTTGTGAACCTCCCATCACTGCGAGTTCTGCCCAAGGCCAAGCAACAATAAGTCTTGGATCATAAGCTTTACCACACATCGCATAATTTCCTGCACCATAAGAATTTCCTATGATTACGGTAAACTTCGGAACTACAGAGTTGGAAACAGCATTGACCATTTTTGCACCGTCTTTAATGATGCCGCCGTGCTCGGATTTGGAACCCACCATAAATCCGGTAACATCCTGAAGAAAAACCAGAGGAATTTTTCTCTGATTGCAATTGGCGATAAAACGGGTTGCTTTATCTGCTGAGTCGGAATAGATCACTCCGCCAAACTGCATTTCTCCCTTGCCGCTTTTCACCATTTTTCTTTGGTTGGCTACAATTCCTACACTCCAGCCGTCGATTCTTGCTGTTGCGCAGATGATGCTTTTTCCATAGTCCGGCTTATATTCTTCGTACTCGGAATTATCTACAAGACATTTAATGATCTCAAAAGTATCATACTGTTCAGATCTAACGGCTGGCATAATTCCGAAAATATGGTCCGGATTTTCTTTTGGCGGGAAGCTTTCAGTTCTGTCAAAGCCTGCTTTTTCAAAATCGCCGATAGATTTCATGATAGTTTTAATTCTGTCCAAAGCTTCTTTGTCATCTTTGGCTTTGAAATCCGTAACACCGGAAATCTCACAATGCGTTGTTGCACCACCAAGTGTTTCATTATCAACATTTTCACCAATGGCTGCTTTTACAAGATAGCTTCCTGCGAGAAAAATACTGCCGGTTTTATCCACAATCATAGCTTCATCACTCATAATCGGCAGGTAAGCGCCGCCAGCAACACAGCTTCCCATAATGGCAGAAATCTGAATGATTCCTGCGGAACTCATCTTGGCGTTATTCCTGAAAATCCTGCCAAACATTTCCTTATCCGGGAAAATTTCATCCTGCATAGGAAGATAAACGCCCGCCGAATCTACAAGATAAATGATCGGCAATCGGTTTTCCATTGCAATTTCCTGAGCCCTAAGATTTTTCTTTCCTGTGATCGGAAACCAGGCTCCAGCTTTTACTGTAGCATCATTTGCAACAACAATACATTGTTTTCCGGAAATGTAGCCGATCTTTACAACGACACCGCCTGCAGGACATCCGCCCTCGTTTTCATACATCTCGTAACCTGCAAATGCGCCTATCTCTATCGTTTCAGAATTTTTGTCAAAAAGATATTCAAGGCGTTCCCTGGCTGTCAGTTTTCCCTGGTCACGCTGCTTCTGAAGTGCTTTTTCGCCTCCACCTAATTTGATTTTACTCAAAGTTTTTTTGATGTCGGACAGTTTCAGCTTATTGATATCTTCTCTTTTATTAAATTCTAAATCCATGAGGTTTTGTTTGAGGCTTAAAGATAAAATTTTTTGATAGACTTCAAAATAAGAAACATTGATTCTGAAAACAGAAAATATTTTTACGGTAATAATTCTGACAATCTGGCGTTTTAGTAAAATAGCAAGGCAATTTTTAGTTAGTTTATGTTTATTTAATAAGCTCTGCTTGTTGAAGATCCGTATATTTTATACGGATTTTTTCATCTGATTTGTTAAAAGCACCCAAACCAGGAAATTTATCTTTAATTTTGCACCACTGAAAATCAACTCATTCCTTCCTATGAAATTGCCATGATTTGTAAATGCAAAAACAAATGAAGATACGGCGATTCCATATGACCATAAAAAAACAATAAACTAACTACATATGAAAAATTCTTACCTGCTGAGGCTGCATTTTATTGTTTTTTTATGGGGTTTCACAGCAATTTTAGGAAAGCTGATTTCAGCAGACGCCAATGTTCTTGTATTCTACAGGATGTCTTTTGCTGCTGTATTTTTGTATCTGTATCTCAGATTCATCAAAAAGCAGAGCATTAAAGTGACAAAAAAGCTGCTGATCAATCTGGTAGGAATTGGGAGCGTAATGGCATTTCACTGGCTATTTTTCTTTCAGTCAATTAAGGTTTCCAATGTGTCGATTGCATTATCCTGTTTGTCTTTATCAACTTTATTTGCTGCTCTGATAGAACCATTGATCTTCAAAAGAAAACCGGACTGGATAGAAATTTTGATCGGCGTAATCATAGTAATCTGTATTTCCACAATATTCAATGCCGAATTCAAATACAAAGAAGGTATTTTTTACGGCATCCTTTGTGCACTTTTCGGAACCATCTTTTCGGTTTTCAATGGGAAAATTTTCGGTAAAACCAGTTCCGGCAATATTATCTTTTATGAAATTGCGGGTGGCTGGCTTATTATCAGTCTGTACTTCATTTTATCCGGACAAATTTCTTCCGTGAGTGAAATAAGTTATACCGATATTGCGTTAATAGTATTACTGGCTTCTGTTTTTACGGCATATCCGATGTTTGAGAGTGTAAAACTCATGAAATTCATCTCTCCTTTTACATTGATACTTACTGTAAATCTGGAACCTGTGTACGGGATTATCCTTGCTTTTTTTATCTTTGGAGCGTCTGAGCATATGAGCCCTGTCTTTTATATTGCATCATTGGTGATGATCATTGCGATAGTAGCTAACGGCATTATAAAATCCAGACGAAAAAAAGATGAATCACCTGCAGAAAATCCATCCGCTGTAAACCGTTTTTGATGAAAAGAATTTTATTTTTTTTACTGATTATTTTGACTCAAAGCGCTGATGCCCAAATCATCAGAAAATACTCCAATGAGTTCTTAAATATTGGAGCCGGAGCCAGAGGTCTGGCAATGGGAGGCGCTGTTGTTTCCAATCAGGATGATGTATACTCACCGATGTGGAATCCCGCAGGACTTCTCCAGATCGAATATGACTGGCAGGCTGCTGCCATGCATGCGGAATATTTTGAATCGATCGCTAAATACGATTATGTAGCATATGCAAAACCATTAGACAACAAAAATGGTGTTTTTGCAATATCATTAGTAAGATTAGGAGTAGATAACATTCTTAACACTACACAACTTATTGATTCCGAAGGTAATATTGATTATGATAAAATAAGCTCATTCTCTACATCGGATTATGCCGCGCTTTTTTCTTACGCTTTTCATCCGAACGGCAACCAGAGACTTGATCTGGGCGCAACAGCAAAAGTTGTTTACAGAAATGTCGGAAAATTTGCCAGCGGCTACGGATTTGGATTTGATCTGGGCGGAATTTACCACACGGAAACCGGTCTGAATCTTGGGTTTATGCTGAGAGATGCCACAACCACGGTTAACTTCTGGACCATCAATCAAAAAGAATTGTCAACGGTTGTTAATGGTGAAGAATTCAACCCTGCACCTGCTGACAAGATGGAAATCACTATGCCGAAACTGAATCTCGGTGTCAGCAAAACTTATGAATTCAACAGGGATCTGAAACTTTTGCCGGAAGCTGGTGTTAATATCGATTTTGCAAAAACAGCCGCTTTGATTTCGACGGATTTTGCCAGTATAACCCCTTATCTTGGCGGTGAACTGATCTTTCAGGATATGATTTTTGTACGTCTGGGACTTAACAGATTTCAAACTATTTCTGATATTGAAGATCTGAAAAGAAAGATTTCTTTCCAGCCGAGTGCAGGCATCGGGATACGGTATAAAGGTCTGACACTTGACTATGCAATAACAAACTCCGGCATTGGCGGTTCTAACTTTTATTCCAATTTCTTTTCCCTGAAGCTTGATATGCAAGGCTTCAGAAATTAAGTTTATAAAAAATATCGTTATGAAAAAAATAGCACTTGTTCTCACAATCATTTTGATCAGCATTGCAAAAGCGCAATCTGTATCTGATTATAAATACATAGCCATTCCTTCAGAATTCAATGATTTTAAGGACAACAAATCCTACGGTTTAACGTCGTTGCTGGCAAAAACATTAAAATCAAAAAAATACATTGTGCTACCTCAAGCCAAAAGCAGCTGGCCGGCCGAAGCTCAAACCAATCCCTGCAGTATACTGAACGCTGATGTTCTGAATGACAAGAGTATGTTCCGAAACAAGGTCATCCTGGAATTCAGGGATTGTAATAATAAAGTAATTGTTACTGAAAAAGCAAGCAGCACCATCAAAGAATTTGAGCCGGGTTTTCAGGATGCACTTAAAATGGCTTCAGCAAAAATCCCGGTTTCTAACCCGAATATTCAAAATATTGTAAAATCGGAAGTGCTGCCTGTACAGGAAGAGCAAAAACCTGCAGAAGCGCCCGTTGCTAACGCCCAGACTGCTCAAAGATTTACAAAAGGTAATCTGACATTGCAAAAAATTCAGATCGATAATACACAGTTTATTCTGGCGGATGGCAACAGCTCTACACCTTTCGCAACGTTCAAAGCTACGGCAAAAAATGATGTTTACAGGGTAAAATTAAGTTCCGGCGAATCTACAATTGGCTACTACGAAAACGGAAACATCATCATTGAAATGCCAAAGGACGGTGATTTTGTAAAGGAAGTTTTTACCGCAAAATAAAATATATCAAAAAAATAAAAAGGCCGGAGATTATTTCCGGCCTTTCTTGATTTGACACTAAATATTAGGCTGTGGCGTGTATCGTAAATATGGTTTAACGACCTTCACACCCTTTGTAAACTTCTTTTCGGCATCTTCCTGAGAAACAGCCGGAGGTATTATCACATCATCCCCATCCTTCCAATCTACAGGCGTTGCTATTCCATAGCCATCTACCAATTGAAGCGAATCCAGAACCCGGAGGATCTCATCGAAGTTTCTTCCGGTAGAAGCCGGATAAGTAATAATTAATCGTACTTTTTTGTTCGGGTCAATAATCAGTAAAGATCTCACCGTTAAGGTAGCATTCGCATTAGGATGAATGAAATCATACAATTCCGAAACTTTCCTGTCCTGATCTGCTATAATAGGAAATTCTACTTCCGTTTCCTGCGTTTCATTGATATCTGAGATCCAGCCTTTATGATTATCAATTCCGTCAACACTCAGTGCAAGCACTTTAGTATTCCTCTTGTCGAATTCCGGTTTCAGCTTCGCCGTTCTCCCAAGTTCGGTCGTACAGACCGGTGTATAATCTGCAGGATGTGAAAACAGAATTCCCCAGGAATCTCCCAGATAATCATAGAAATTGATATTTCCCAGACTGCTTTCCGCATTAAAATCCGGCGCAGTATCTCCAAGTTTTATTGACATAATATTTTATATTTTTGGTTTATTGAAAACAAATTTAGTAATTAAATTATAATTCATACTAAATTAGTATAATTTATTTTCAAAATTAAAGCGGAAAAAAATTCCGCTTTTATATTTCTAATTTATTATGAGTATTAATATCCTAAAAGTTTCAGAACATCCTCAGGTCTTTGTTCTTCACGGAAAAGCTCATAAGTAAAGTTTCCGTCCTCGTCCTTATCAATCAGAATATGCTTCGGCTGCGGCATCAGGCAATGATGAACACCACCATAACCGCCAATGGTTTCCTGGTAAGCACCTGTATGAAAAAATCCGATATACAAGGGTTTTGTATCATTGTAAACCGGAAGATAAATTGCATTGGTGTGTTGTTCGGAATTGTAATAATCGTCCGAATCACAAGTTAATCCACCAAGAAAAACCCGCTCATAAGAATCTTCCCAACGGTTAAGCGGCAGCATAATAAAGTGACGGGAAATCGCCCAGGTATCAGGTAAAGTCGTCATAAAAGACGAATCGATCATATTCCATTTTTCCCTGTCATTCTGACGTTTCTGTGAGATAATCTTGTAAAGATGTCCTCCACTTTCTCCAACGGTAAAACTTCCGAATTCTGTGTAAATGTTTGGTTCTTCAACACCTTCTTCCTCGCAGAATTTCTTGATTTGAGATACGATTTCGTTCACCATATATTGATAATCGTAATCAAAATTCAATGATGTTTTGATAGGAAAACCGCCACCAATATTTAGCGAATCCACTTCCGGTGCAATTTTTTTCAATCTTGCGTAAACACGGAGACATTTGTACAATTCATTCCAATAGTAAGCCGTGTCCTTGATTCCGGTATTGATGAAAAAGTGAAGCATTTTCAGCCTTGCATTAGGATGTTCCGCGATTTTCTGGCTGTAATAAGGAATAATATCTTTGTAACCAATTCCTAATCTGGAGGTATAAAATTCGAACTTAGGCTCCTCTTCGGATGCAATCCGGATTCCGATATCGAAAGTTCTGTCAATGCTTTCCGTCAATTTATCCAGTTCTCTGTAATTATCCAGAATTGGCGTAATATTTTCGAAACCACTATTGATCAAATCAGAAATTTTCGCCAGGTAATCATCGGTTTTGAAACCATTACAGATGACCTCGATATTTTTATCAAATTTTCCTTTATCATAAAGCGCCTTCACGATATCCATATCATAAGCCGAAGAAGTTTCCAGGCTGATGTCATTTTTCAGGGCTTCTTCCACCACAAAAGCGAAATGGCTGGATTTTGTACAATAACAATATCTATAGCTTTTCTGATAATTGTTTTTTTCAAAAGCTTCCTTGAACCAGAATTTTGCCCTTTCAATATTCTGAGATATTTTCGGCAGGTAGTTGAATTTCAAAGGGGTTCCGAATTTTTCGACCACCTCCATCAGATTAATCCCGTGAAACCTCAGGCTATTTTCTTCTACACTGAATTCTTCAGTCGGGAAATAAAGGGTCTGGTCAATTAATTCCGAATATTTTATTTTCATCTAAATAAAAAGTAATGAAAGATTAATAAAAATTTGCAATGCAAAAATGATTAAAAAAACTGAATTTCTGCGTTAATAATTCTATAAAAATTAATGAATCATTTTCCGATAAAAATTAACAGGTCTCCATCCTTATATTGAATTGAAACCACCTGCTTTTCAGCAATATTCCTGGTCCCTATTCTTTCCCCGAGAACCAAATCTTCCTGATAAAGCGGCCATTTCAGACCTTTTGTTTCAATACTCCTTGCAACAGGAAAAGGCATTAGCGAAATCATTTTACCTCTTACACCGGAAATTGAAAAATCTTTTGGAATAAAATAATATGAAGAATAATCATCAAAAAAACGAAGATTGATTTTTCCTTTAAAAAAGAAAGCCACGCTCAGATTCCCAAGAAAATGGTCCTGCTCTCCTCCGCTTCCACCAAAAACATCGATATTTTCAAAGCCTTTTTCGATGATCAATTCCAGAGCTTTATGAAAATCGGTTTTATTTTGATCCGGTGTTTCTATGATTTCGAAATTATAATTCTGACTTTGGTAAATAATTTCTTCCTCAATTTGATGAGAATCAAAATCCCCGGAAATAAAATCCAGTTGATCCAAAGGAAATTTAAGCTGCTTCAAATAGTGAAAAGCGCCGTCTGTACAAGCGATTAACTTATAATCTGACAAATTCGGAATTGTTTTAGGAGAATCTCCATTGATGAAAAGAAGTGCTTTTTTCAATTGCTTATTAATCTATAAAAATGTAAATATTCTTCCCAATTGTTATTTGAATAAATGTACAAATACCCATTTGTATGACAACAATCTCTGTAATAAATTATTGCAAACTTTTTATCTACAGAAAAAATGGGACTCGAAATGGAATAAAAATCACGGTTTTCTTTCTCAATCTTATCTTCTTGATTTTTTAATTCTTTATGGCGTTCCTTTACTTTCTCATCTTCATTCCAATAAGGATTTATCTTTACTACAATTTGATTATATTTTTTATTACTGATAATGCTGTCAAATTTCTTTTGACCTATTTTCTTGTCAACTAAAATATATTCATAAAGTGCACTTTTAAATTTGTGGATTTTATCCTCTGAAAAAATATGCGCCTTCTCCAAATTATAATCGTTCCAGTTAATTTCAGATTTTGAGTTTATAAAATCATCTTTTCCGAAAAATGGAATTTTAAGTCCTGAATTTTCAATTGATTCATTCAGATAATAGACATCAAAATCTGCTCTAAAACTTTTATCTAATAAATTATAATATTTAAAATCTTTTGGAAGGAAATCTTTTGTGAAACAATTCACAAGACTTTCTGTTTCAATTTTCTGAGAAAAAATAAAATTTGACCAAAATAAAATAATTAATAGAAAAAATTTATTCATCAATAGAATATATTTCAATCTAACTTCTTTCATTAGGATTCCAATATTCCTCTGCCTCACCGTGAAGTTTTGAGACATATCTCGCCAAAACAAAAAGATAATCCGACAGGCGGTTCAGATATTTGATGAGGTCGGCACGCACTTCTTCCGATTGATTGAGGAAAACCAGACTACGTTCCGCACGTCTGCAAACCGTTCTGGCGACGTGAAGAAACGTCGCCGCTTTTCCACCGCCCGGCAAAATGAAATATTGCAAAGGCTCTACTTTCTCCTCCATTTCATCCATCCAGGTTTCCAATTCTTCTATTTCTTTATCGGAAATAACGAGTGGCAATCTCGCTTTTCCATTAGCCAAAAACAATTTATCAATTGGCGTCGAGGCTTCTGAACCAACTGTAAATAAATCAAACTGGATCTTTTTGAGCTGATTGATTACGGTTTCATCATCAATATGAGATTTTGCAACACCAATCGAAGCATTGAGTTCATCAATATTGCCATAAGATTCTACTCTTGCGCTGGCTTTGGAAATCCTGGTTCCGCCGTAAAGTCCGGTTTCACCTTTGTCGCCGGTTTTGGTATATATTTTCATTGCTACTTTTTTCGAAAGTTTAAAAGTAAGGTTTTTATTTAAACACTTTAGTCACTTCAGAAATATATCAATATTGAAAACAAAGTTCACTTTAGTTAATCAAGCTAAAATGTTTATTTTGTGACTGTTGTGGTTAATTAAAAATAAAACTTAAGTATTAATTTCTATGTATCTTAAATTTATCCTTAACTTGCTTAGATGAAAAAACCTTTTCAGAAAACCACCAATCTTATCCACATTTTCAATCAACTGAAAAATTTTATAAAGCCCTACAGATGGATGGTTTTCGGAACTTTGGCACTGACTTTTATCGGCGCTTTATTTGCTCAGGTCAATCCGATTGTTCTGAAATATACTGTTGATGAAGTCACGAAATTGACACAGCTTCCTTATCCTATGCAGGAAGGCATTCACGTTTTAATTCTGATTTCGGCTATACTTTTGGGCAAAGAACTGGCGAATATCTTCATCCAATTCGGACAGAAATTTTATGGCGAAAAAATCAGAATTAATGTCAGTTCCGAACTAGCACAGGCTGCGATTGACAAGATCCTGACTTACCGAATCGCTTATTATAATGACGACCGCCACGAATCCGGAAAACTTCAGATCCGCATCGACAGAGGAATAGAAAGTTTAACAAAACTCGTTCAGAATTTTTTCATTGACATTTTACCTTTGTTTTCAACGGCAATTATTGCGTTAGTTGTAATGTATATGCAGAATCTTTACGTTGGTTTGGTTTCCACTTTTGTGATCCCGATTTATTTTTATGTAACCTCCAGACAAGCCAGAAAATTATCCGGCGTGAGACGGACACTCAGAAACCAACGTGAGGAAAAGACGTCCGGGCTTCTGAACCTGATCAATTCGATAATGGTTATCAAGAGTTTCGTGAGGGAAAAATTTGAAGGCAGAAAACAATATAACCTTCAGATGAAACTGATGGAAAGCCAACTCTACACAAGGAGAACAAGTTTTATTTATGATGGCCTGAAAACCTTTATTGAGCAATTTGGTATCGTTCTGATTATCCTTTTGACGGTCTATCTGGTTCTTGACCAGCAAATGACCATTGGCGCGATTATGCTTCACATAATGTTGTTCAACAATGTTTCTGCACCCATCCGTCAGCTTCACAGGATTTATGATGATATGAATGACGCGTTTATTTACGCCGAAGGTTATTTTGAAATCCTGAATGACGACGATGAAACTGAGCCAAATGGAATCATTAATAACATTCCGATCCAAGGTAATTTCGAAATCAGAAACGTTGATTTCACTTATCCAAATGGGATGAAAGCGCTGCATAACGTATCATTAAGCGTAGAAAATGGGAAAACCACAGCTTTGGTTGGATTGAGTGGCGCCGGAAAATCAACGATTATCAATTTGCTTTGTAAATTTTATGAGCCGGATTCCGGAGAAATTCTTTTGGACGGCAACAATCTGAATGATTTTGATAACGATTATCTGCGTGATGACCTTGGTTTGGTACTTCAGAAAAATCACATTTTCAAAGGAAGTATTGAAGACAACATCCGTTACGGAAATCTGGAAGCGACTTTGGACGAAATCAAAGAAGCAGCTACAAAAGCTTATCTCCACGAGCAGATTTTGGATTTGCCGGATGGTTACAATCACGATGCAACGCAACTTTCCGGAGGCCAGCAACAGAGAATCGCCATTGCAAGATTATTTCTGAAAAATCCACCGATCATTTTCCTTGATGAACCAACGGCAAGCCTAGATGCGATTGCAACGGAACAGATCAAAAATTCTCTGGACGCGATTAAAAAAGGCAGAACAGTAATTATTATTTCGCACTCATTATCACAGATCTTAGATTCGGATATGATTTATGTGATGAAAAAAGGCGAAGTCGTGGAAAACGGAACGCACGAAGAATTGTACGAAAAAGACGGAACCTATCGAGAAATTTTCGATGCTTCCGCCAGAAGTTTGAATCTTGATAGATTGGTGAAAACTTATAAGGATGAGTGTTAGACAATTTTTACTGATAATTTTTATTCTCGCAGATTTAGCGAATTTTGCAGATATTCATATGGCTAGATTTGCGTTATCTGTAAAAATCAGCGAGAGAATAGGTCTTTAGAATAGACTAAAATTTCAAAGAATTCTAAACAAATGAATGAAGACCATTACATCAAAAAAATAGACCGGGTCACATCGATTCTGACACAACTGCAAACTAAATCCATTGTCCGAGCACAGGATTTGGCGGAGAAATTTGACGTCAGCATCAGGACGATTTATCGGGATATCAAAACTCTGGAGAATGCAGGAATTCCTATCTTTGGGGAAGCCGGATCCGGTTATTCTTTGGTGGATGGTTACAAACTTCCGCCTGTTATGTTTACGAAAGAAGAAGTTTTGAGCTTCATCACCGCGGAAAAACTGATGCAGAAATTTTCTCACCAAAGCCTCGATTCTCATTACAATTCCGCGATGGAAAAAGTGAAAGCGGTCATCCGGAATTCGGAGAAAAATATGGTTCAGAATATTGAAAATCAGATTGATGTTTACACACACCGGCCAGAGAAACAGGATACTGTCAAGAATATTATTCCAACAATTCTGGAAAGCATTGCAGAAAAAAACCAGTTGAAAATCACTTATCTAGATATAAAAAACGAAACCAGCGAACGAATCATCGAAGCAGTTGGAGTTTTCTATGAAATCAATTACTGGTATGTTATGGCGTTTTGCACGATGCGAAAAGATTTCCGGCAATTTCGTGTGGACAGGATCCTGAAAATCGAGAAAACTCAAAATCTATTTTTACAGAATTATGGGAATATCGCAGATTACAGAAAAAAATCGGATATCAAAAAAGTGGAAGTCAAACTTTTAGTCGAGAAAAAAATAATGCCACATCTTGTGAATTCCAAAATATATTATGGTTTAACTGCTGAAGAAGAAACCGGAAACGGAATGCTTCTGACCTTCGAAACAGAATGGATTGATGAAGGTTTTCCGCGTTGGTTGATTACGTTTCTGGATTATGCTCAAATCATAGAACCTGAAAATCTGAAATTGATTATGAATAATTTGATTTCTAATATTTCTAAGAATCTAAAATAAAATAACATCATAAAAACCGCTTCAAACGAAACGGTTTTTGTCTTTTCTCTTTGTACTTGATTCTTTATCTTCCCTACCTTTCTCTTTCCCAGAAAAATGGCGGTTCGATTCCCAACGCTCGTAGGTAAACATAACCCTGACCTCTGTGATGGATCTCATTGTCCACGAAATAAAGAATGTTCTGATAAACCGGAAACTCGTATTGTCCAAATAAATTGAAAGTTTCCTGAAATCTTTCCTCGGTAATCTGGCTGAAGTATTCATTGATAACTTCTGTTTCTTCATCCCATTTTGCTAAAATTTCTGCCTTGGTTGTCGGATTGAAAGCTTCTTCGTTATAAGCTTCCATATTTTTGTCAACAATTCCTTTCAAAGCAGGTCCACCAATTGCCAACAGCTCCAAAGCCAATTTTGCGAATGGTCTCATTCCGCCAATTGAAAACCCGAATAAATCTTTTTCGGGAAAAGCTTCAATCACTCTTCGGGTTAGGTTTCTGTGGCCTTGCCAGTGGATTAATAGTTGTTGGGAATCCAGGACTTTTGCGTTTGCGTTCATAATAGTTTGTTTTATTTGATACAAATTTATGATGCTGCTGTGACAATAGTTTGTCAATAGGATTTTAGAATGTGATATATTTATATCGCAAAGTCGCAAAAGGATTTTAATTATAAGCGAAAAAAGTCGCAAAGAAAAGACTCTGCGACTTATTTATATTTAATTTTTGAAATTTCCGGTTTGCAATAAATTTAAATCTTCTCAAACCTAAAATTCTCTCCAAGATAGGCCTGTCTCACTTCTGGGTCATTTGCCAGATCTTCCGGCAAACCTTCTTTCAGGATTTTCCCTTCGAACATAATGTAAGTTTTGTTGGTAATTGCCAGAGTCTGCTGAACATTGTGATCGGTAATCAGGATTCCGATATTTTTCTCGACCAAAGATCTCACGATTTTCTGGATATCTTCTACAGCAATCGGGTCTACACCGGCGAAAGGCTCATCTAGGAGAATAAAATTCGGACTCGTGGCGAGGCAACGTGCAATTTCCGTTCTACGTCTTTCGCCTCCGGAAAGCAGATCGCCCCGGTTTTTACGAACGTGTTCCAGGTGAAATTCCTCAATCAGTTCGTCACATTTTTTCTTCTGTTCCTTTTTGGAAAGCTTAGTCAATTGTAAAACGCCCAGGATATTGTCTTCCACAGACAACTTCCTGAAAACCGATGCTTCCTGCGCCAGATAACCAATACCTTTTTGCGCGCGCCTGTACATGGCATCTTGTGTGATATTCTGATCATCCAGAAAAACATTGCCCAAAGTTGGTTTTACCAATCCTACTATCATATAGAAGGAAGTAGTTTTTCCGGCACCGTTTGGTCCCAAAAGCCCGACAATTTCGCCTTGCTGAACCTCAAGTGATACACCTTTGACAACTTTTTTCGGACCATATTCTTTGATCAAATTTTCTCCTCGTAAAATCATAAAACAAAGATATATTTTTTTGTTGGAAGACAGATGTCGCAAGATAGAAGTTTAACTTTTACAATTTCTTATCTTTGCAAAAATTCTCAAAATGCTCATAGAAAGCCTTCAAAACGAAAAAATCAAAAGACTGACAAGACTTCTTTCTAAAAACCAGGACAGGAAAAAAGCAGGAGTTTTCATCGTAGAAGGTCAGCAGGAAAACGAGCGGGCAGTACATTTTGGAAATCAGCCGGAAGAATATTTTATTTGCGAAAACCTATTTGATGGAGCTTTGCCAGATTCCAAAATCCACTTTGTCTCTGAGAAATTGTATGAAAAAATAGCCTATCGTGGCACTACTGAGGGAATCATCGGAATCTATAAACTGGAACAAAGAAATCTTGACGAGTTCAAACCGAAACAGGATTCGGCAATTATTATTCTGGAAAGTGTTGAGAAACCGGGAAATCTCGGAGCCATCCTGAGAAGTTGCGAAGCATTCGGAATCAACGCTTTGATTGTCACTGATCCAAAAACCGATTTTTATAACCCGAATGTTATCCGTTCTAGCGTTGGGTGTTTGTTCGGCATGAATATTTTCCAGGCATCTAATGAAGAAACATTGGAATTTTTAAAAATCAATGATTATAATATCTTCACCACTTTTATGAGTGATGATGCAAAATATATTCACGATAAAAATCTTAAGGCAAGATCGGCCGTATTATTTGGCACCGAACATTCCGGCCTTAGTGACTTCTGGAAAGGAAAAGGAGAGAATATTTTGATCCCGATGTCCGGAACTATAGATTCCTTAAATCTAAGTAATGCAGCTGCAATTACCTGTTACGAAATCCTGAGACAGAAAATGGGAAAATAAAAAACCACTTCCGAAGAAGTGGTTTAAAATTCTTAACGTGGTTAAGATTATTTTTTAGCAGCAGCTGAATCAACTTTTTTAGCAGCACCTTCTACTTTAGCAGCAGCAGAGTCAACTTTTACAGCAGCTGAATCAACTTTAGCAGCAGCAGAATCAAGAGTTGCAGCAGAAGAATCTACTACAGCAGAATCAGCAGATGCAGTTTCTACGTTTTCAGTTTTTTTACAAGCTACAAGAGCAACAGCAGCGATAGCAGCTACGAATAATGACTTTTTCATAATAATTAAATTTAAATTGTTAGTTAATAGACTGTCCTTATTTGAACGGGACAAAATTATGTCAATAAATAAATTTTGTATTTGAAAATTAATTGTAATATATTTGTAAAACAGGATTTACAAATAATCATACTTGTAAATCAACAAATTAAGACTATTTACCACTTTGAGCGATATAGAATTTTTATATTTTCAGACACTAAAATCTTCTGTCCAGGAGAAATATCTGGAGACGCATTCCCCATCTTTTGATGACATTTCCAAATGGAAAGGGATTGATATCATTTATTTCCAGGAAGACCTTCGCCAAAAAGCAAAGGGCAATATCAGTGAAAAGACTTTTTACACCTATTTTAAAAATAATTCCCAGGAAAAAATTCCGAGAATTGACATGCTTAATATCCTTTCTGTGTATGCAGGATACAATTCCTGGTTCGATTTTAAGAAGAAAAATAAAATCAGTCAGAATGAAAAGCCAGAAACACAAAGTAATTCCGAGGAAAAAACAGAGATTGTCCAAAATTCTGATAGTTTTGAAATAAAGAAGTCTGCAGAAGCATTTGCATCAATTGATAATCAAGCTATTGACGAAATCAACAGAAATATTCTTACAAGCGATAAAAGACAGAATTTCTTAAGAACTTACCTCTGGCTGGGAATATCCATATTTCTTTTTGCAATTGTTCTCATCCTTGTATTTTATGATAATTTATTCTATAAAAAATACACCTATGCCTTTACTGATGCAGACAGGAACTCCTCTATAAAAGGGGAGCTTGATGTAAAAATCATCCGGGAAAATGAATCTCCGATTCTTTTTAAGGTAAAGCCGAACTCGCCTTTTGTTTACGAAACAAAAAGTAAAAATCTTAAAATGATCATCTCTTCTCCTTTCTATAAAACAGACACCGTGACAAGAGATCTGACAACCGCTCCTGTTTCTGAGAATATAGAGCTGAAGCCAAATGACTATGCAATTCAGTTGTATTATTACTCCAAATCAATAATCGATTTTAAGAAAAAAACCAATGAACTGAACCGGCTTATCAGTGACAATGCTCTGATCTATCAGGTGGTAGACAGTGATATCTACGGCATTGAAACAATGGATAAGCAAAAATACATCTCGCTTGTTACGCTTCCTACAACTTCACTGGAAAACCTGGAAGTGATTGACTCCCAAATGAAAAACGGAAAAATTGTAATGATTAAATTTAGAATTACAGATGATGGAAAGAAGAAATAAATACACAATTCTGGCTCTCTGTATATCAATATCGATATTCGGGATTATTTCCTGTAACAAAAAATATGACGGAGACGGATCTTCAATTGAAAGTATTAAGTATAAGAATAACCAAAAAACTTATTCGAAGACAAAACTTGACAGTATACAGGCTATAAATCTTATAACATCACAAAAAGTACAGGATCTGCTGGATCTTTCCACGCTTTATACATCGGGAAATAAGGATACGGAAATCGATTCGGTAATTTATACACAAATGCAGGCCCACTTTTTTACCAAAGACTCCAATAACCTGAAACCGCTTCTTAAGGAGATGGACAGCCTGAAGGTCAGATTTGCAAAAGTGAATAATCTCACAACATCCAAAGCCATAAAGGAAAAAGACACATTGGATTTTGCAACCTTTGATGTAGAATATTATGATAATAAAAAGACCTACATCACGACAGTAAGCAGGAAAGCCCAATATATGCTCAAAGCTTCGCCGGTTAAGTTTCAGAAGGAATTCAAGTTTTACTTTACCTCTTTTTATCCAAAGAATACAGACAGCATTAAAATAGAAAAAGCCGCTAAATAGCGGCTTTTTCGTTTAATTAGATGATCTAATTATTTTTTGATTTCTTCTTTTGCAGCTTTCTCGTCAGCTTTTACTTCAGCTTTAGCAGAATCAGCAGTAGCTTTTACTGAATCAACAGTAGCATCTTTAGTAGAATCGATAACTGCAACAGCAGAATCAGCTTTAGCGTCTACTGAATCAACAGCAGCAGCTTCTACGTTATCAGTTTTTTTACAAGCTACAAGAGCGATAGCAGCGAAAGCAGCTACAAATAATGACTTTTTCATTTTCTAAAAATTTAAATTAATTATTAATATATTGTTATTCGTTAATTATTCACTTATAATTACAAGACAAAGGTAGGCTGGTGTGATAAAAATCATTTAAAAATAACTTGTAAAGACTTTGTAAAGCATTTTACAAAAAAACAACAATGATTATCAACCATTTAACTTAAAAAATGAATACCTGAGATGGTGTAACCAAAGCATCTAAGCTTACATCCGAACTAAAAACATCCGCCACTGCCTGTTCAGGGTTAAAGAAATTAACACCGATTTTATTACGAACTTTTAAATTCTCAGAAAAAAAAGAATCATAAAACCCTTTGCCATAACCAATCCTGTTTCCCTTGCTATCGCAATATAATAATGGTGTTAAAACATAATCAAAATCAACATCTTGTACAGCTTCGCCGGTTGGTTCTCTGATTCCCCACCGGTTAACCTCAAACTGAGAATCGGGGAAAATTTCGATTGACAGCAATTTTTCATTTTGAATTTTAGGAACAAAAATCCTTACTTTTTTATCAAAAAAATAATTGATGAAAATCCGGGTATTAATTTCATTTAGTTTTTCAATTGACAAAAAAATATTAATTTTCTGATTTTCAATAAGATTAAATTGTAAAATAAACTGTTCCAGTATCTTTTGAGACAAAAAATTGACCTCATCTTGTGATAAGGCCATTCTTTTTTGCTTATAAATGATTCTAAGCTCTTTTTTTGTCAATTTGAAATCCATATCAAAATGTGACTAATTCTGGTCGATTTTGTATAACTTATCAGATAAACGGACCCTGAATGGCAGCTCAAAAGTAATCTGATCGCCAACTTTTGCCGAGTCACTAAAGCCGCCGTTAACAAATATCTTTTCAACAGTAATCTCCTGCTCACCGGTTGTAGGGCCAGAGATCAAAACCTTGTCGCCTACAGAAAGTCCATTATTTTCTATAAGGAACTGAGCGATTTTGGATTTGGAAAAATAATGTTCAGCCTTTCCTACTAATGTTTTCTTTACCTTAATTTTATGACGGATATCTTTGGTTTCAGCCTTAGCAAGCGGTTTATCCGGAAGATTACCGGATTTTTTGAATTTCAGCGCTTCAGACTTGCCTTTCCGGAAAATCTTGTTCCCGACTTGCAAGCCTTTTCTTTTAGCAACCTGCTCTTCCCAAGGCAGATGAATGGTTTCCTGGCACTCTGTGGAGCAGCAGTTTTCCATTGCGGCCTTACACTCATCACATTGGATGAACAACAAGTGACAGGCATCATTCGCACAGTTGGTATGATTATCACAAGGTTTCCCGCATTGATGGCATTGCGAAATAATATCGTCTGTGATTCTCTCGCCTAAACGGTGGTCAAAAACAAAGTTCTTCCCAATGAATTTGCTTTCAATACCTTCTTCTTTGATCTGACGGGTATATTCTATAATTCCGCCTTCCAGTTGATAGACATTCTTAAAACCCTGGTGTTTGAAGTAAGCGCTCGCTTTTTCACAGCGAATTCCGCCCGTGCAATACATCAAAAGGTTTTTATCTTCCTTATAATCCTGTAATTGTTCATTAATAATCGGCAGGCTTTCTCTGAAATTTTCAACATCAGGTGTAATAGCGCCCTCAAAATGGCCAACTTCACTTTCATAGTGATTTCTGAAATCTACCACGATGGTATTAGGATCTTCCAACAAAGAATTGAACTCCTTCGCCTTTAGATGGATGCCTTTGTTCGTTACGTCAAAAGTTTTATCATTCAATCCATCGGCTACAATTTTATTTCGAACCTTAATTGTCAGTTTTAAAAACGAATGATTATCCTGCTCCACAGCTACATTCAGGCGGATACCTTTCATAAAATCATATACTTCCAGCGTTTCCCGGAAAGCGTCAAAATTCTCCGCAGGGACACTCATCTGGGCATTGATTCCTTCGTGTGCCACATATATACGGCCGAGTGCATCAAGCGCGTTCCAGGCTATAAATAAGTCGTCACGAAATTTTTTGGGATCTTCAATTTTGGCGTACGCATAGAAAGACAGTGTAAGGCGTTCTTGTCCGGCCTCATCGATAAGTCGAGCTCTTTCTTCTGCGCTTAAGGTGTTGTACAGTTGCATGCTATAAACGTTTAAGTGAGAAAAATAATGGCGCAAATATAAGAAATTCGGCCGATATTTTTGTTTGATAGTTATCATTTTTTGGGCGTGACCCTCTCCAACACTAAGGCCACATCCCGGGCCGGGCTATCCGTTACAATCTTTTCTGTTTTATAAACAGAAAAGGATTTCCACTACTATCCCTCACGCAGTTGCGATTCAATTTTTCACACGCTAGAAAAACCTCACAGGTTTTGAAAACCTGTGAGGTTTGAGGAAGAATTAAACTTATCACACAGAAAAATAATTATATTTACAATTCGTAAAAATTTGGAAACCCTGAAAGATTTGTTAATCCAATATAAGTAAAGTAATGAACAAAAAAATCCTTGTTTCTGTTGTCTTGCTAACAGCAGTTTTCTCACAAAACACTAACGCACAGGAAATTACATTAGATAAAATCTACTCCGGATATTACCGTGGAAAAGGCATCGCAGGAATTGCATCCCTGAACGATGGTGAAAATTACGCCACTATAGAAAAAGACGGCATTGCCAAATACAGCTACAAAACATTTCAGAAGGTCGGAAACATCGTAGACGGCAGTTTCGAATCTTATATTTTCTCTGCTGACGAATCTAAGCTTTTGCTTCAAAAAGAGAGTCAGGATATTTACAGACATTCTTTTTTAGGGAAATTTGATGTCAGGGATTTAAAATCCAATAAAGTAATGCCCTTAAACAACGGAAACTGGATACAGGAACCAAAATTTTCCCCGGACGGAAGCAAAGTTGCATTCATAGTAGACAATAATTTGTTTTATCAGGATTTGTCATCTGGGAAAATCACGCAAATCACCAATGATGGGAAGAAAAACGCCATCCTCAATGGTTTGGGAGATTGGGTTTATGAAGAAGAATTTTCTCACGCAGATTATTACCAGTGGAACAAGGCGGGCGATGCGATCGTTTTTGTGAGATTCGATGAATCTGCAGTTCCGGAAATATACATTCCTATTTATGGAAAATCGCTTTATCCGACTGAGATGCGTTACAAGTACCCAAAAGCCGGAGAAACCAATTCCACAGTTTCTGCGCAGCTTTATCAGCTTTCTTCAGGGAAAATATCGCAGCTCAATCTTGGAAACTTCGAGAATTATTATATTCCACAGATTTTCCAGACCAATGATTCTAATGAAATCGTGATCGCAACGTCTAACAGGCATCAGAATAAAGTGGATCTTCTGAAAGTGGACACAAAATCCGGAAACGTTACTAAGTTATTCTCAGAAACGGATCCCGCCTGGATTGATACAGATAACCTGACAATGGAATTTCTGGATGACAATTCTTTTCTTTGGGCATCGGAAAGAGATGGCTTCAGACATCTTTACTGGTATGATAAAACCGGCAAACTGAAAAGCCAGGTTTCCAAAGGCAACTGGGAAATCACAGATTACTATGGTTACAACCCAAAGACTAAGGAAGCTTATATCCAGACCACTGAAAAGGGAAGTCTCAACAAAGTCGTTTCTAAGCTAAACATCAACTCAGGAAAAACCACCTTGGTTTCTTATCCGGAAGGCAATAATTCGGCAAGTTTCAGCAAGTCTTTTAATTATTTCATCAATACCAATTCCACAGCTGGAACACCTTATAAATATGTTCTAAAAGATGCTTCTGGAAAGGAAATCAAAGAGCTTCAGAATAATAATGAGCTGCTTTCCAGGCTTCAGAAAGATAATTTTGTCACAAAAGAATTTATTACTATTCCAAACACAGTTGGCGACCAATTGAACGCGTGGATCATCAAACCAAAAAACTTTGACCCGAATAAAAAATATCCGTTATTTATGTTTCAGTATTCCGGTCCTGGTTCTCAGCAGGTATCCAATTCCTGGGACGGCGGAAACGGCATCTGGTTCGAAATGCTGGCTCAGAAGGGTTACATTGTGGCTTGTGTAGACGGGCGTGGAACAGGCTATAAAGGCGCAAAATTTAAAAAAGTAACTTACAAGCAATTAGGCAAATACGAAATAGAAGATCAGATTACCGCCGCCAAATGGTTTGGAAATCAGTCTTATATTGACAAGACAAGAATCGGGATTTTCGGTTGGAGTTTTGGCGGCTATATGAGTTCTTTGGCAATGACGAAAGGTGCCGATGTTTTCAAAATGGGAATTGCTGTGGCGCCGGTTACCAATTGGAGATATTATGACAGCATCTACACCGAAAGATTCCTACAGACGCCGCAGGAAAATGCTGACGGTTATGACCAGAATTCGCCAACCACTTTTGCCAACTTATTGAAAGGGAAATTTTTGCTGATCCACGGAACTGCCGATGACAATGTTCATTTCCAGAATTCTATGGAATTTTCTGAGGCATTGATTCAGAACAAAAAGCAGTTTGATTTTATGGCTTATCCGGATAAAAACCACGGTATTTATGGCGGACAAACCAGACCTCAGCTTTATGAGAAGATGACCAATTTTATTTTGGAGAATTTGTAATGAAAAAATTAATATTAATTGTTTGTTCTATAGTTTCCTCATCTTTGTTTTCGCAAACGAAAGCTTTAACAGAAGACGGTAAAGAAGTGGTTCTCTTTGACAACAAGACTTGGCGCTTTGTGAACGAAAGTGATGAAAAAACGCTTGACAACATATCAACTAACGAAACGGCAATTACCAAATCCGACCTTGCAACCTTTCTTTTAAAAAGTAAAAAAGTAGATGCCGGGATCTATTTTAATCCAAAAAAATGGAAGACAATTAAAATGGCGGTTTTGCCAACTGCTGAATATACTTTCCAGAATCTGAATAATCAAAACCTGATGGTTTTAGCCTGTCTTATGTCCGAAAATGCTCCGGTTCAGACATTAAAAAACTTAAGAGATATAATTTTATCCTCAGTACAGGCCAAATCAGATTATTTTAAGCTTAACGCATCTGAATATCGCACAGTGAATGGGATTCCCGTACTATATATAGATTATTCGCTTAATACAAAAGGAATGGACTTTCATTATATTGGTAATTATTACTTAACAGAAGACGGATACTGCAATGTTGTCGCTTTTACATACGAGAAAGAATTTGAAAAGTATAAAGCAGAAATGTCTGACCTTATCAACGGCTTGGTGAAAGCTCAGAGAGCAGCGACTAAAGATAATACTCAATACACTTCTCCGCCTCCGCCGATGGAAACAAAGAAATAACAACGGAAAGCCTTTCAAATCTGAAAGGCTTTTTAATTATTAAATATAAAATCCTATTTTTGGGACATTGTGAAAAATTAAAGTTATGCAATCATAAATTGTGATCGCATAAGAACTAAAGACAAAAATAAACAGTTGCTTATGAAAGCTAAACATCCTAAAGGGTTACCTTATTTGTTTTTTACCGAGATGTGGGAACGTTTCGGTTACTATTTGATCCTCGGCATTTTTGTGCTTTATTTAATAGAGCCGCAAGGTGTGGCCGGAGGCTTGGGAATTCCTGACAAAGATGCCGACGATATTTTCGGGACTTTCATAGCATTGACTTATCTCACGCCTTTTCTTGGCGGATTTTTAGCCGACAGGGTCTTAGGCTACATCAAATCCATTTATCTCGGTGGTGTTTTGATGGCGGCCGGTTACATCGGTGTCGGGATTTTCAAAGACCTGCCTTTGTTTTACGGCTCACTAGCATTGATTATTATCGGCAATGGCTTTTTCAAGCCAACCATTTCTACACTTTTGGGAAATCTTTATTCCGAAGAACCATATAAAGCCAATAAAGATTCCGGTTACAATATTTTCTATATGGGAATCAATATCGGAGCGTTTATTTGTAATATTATCGCCGCTTTTATGCGCAATAAATTCGGCTGGGGCGAAGCCTTCATTACAGCCGGCGTGGGAATGTTGCTTGGCTTGGTAATTTTTACCATTGGCAGAAAACATTACATCCACGCAGCGCAGATGAAGCCAAAACAGGAAGGCGATACCAAATTATCAGAAATCCTGATGAAGGTATTTGTTCCTGCTATTCTTGCCGGCGTTATCGGCTGGTTTGTCCCGACGATGATTTCAGGTACCAATATATTCGGAAGCACTAATACTGATGCATTTATTTTTGCCTGTGTTCCCGTGATTTACTTTTATGTCTCACTTTATTTCAGATCAAATCCAGTGGAAAAGCCTGCAATTGGCGCATTACTTTCGATATTCCTGATCAGTATGTTTTTCTGGGCGGTTTTCAAACAAAACGGAACTGCGCTCACAAGATGGGCAAATTATTATACAGACAGAAGTGTTTCGGAAAAGGTAGAGAAACCTCTGGCCTCACTTTTTCTTGTAGAAGAAAAAAACTATGCTGACAAAGAAACTCCTGTTTTTGACGATCAGTTCCGCTCGCAGAAAGATGATGATGGCAAAACTTTGAAGGAAACAGGAAAAGATATTTATTTTAGAAACGTTTCGCCGGCAAAAAGAGCAGAATTGGAATCCAATTCCGGCAAACCGGTTTTCCTGTATAACACAGAACTCTTCCAATCTATAAATCCCTTCTGGGTCATTGCTTTAACGCCCGTGATTGTCGCTTTTTGGGCAATGCTGAGAAAACGGGGAAAAGAACCTCTGACTCCCACTAAAATTGTTTTGGGGCTATTCATCACCAGCTTATCCTGTCTGGTAATGGTTGCTGCGGTTTACGCCGGAAACAATGGCGCGGAAAAAGTCTCTGCGCTTTGGCTGGTTGCAGGTTATGGTGTCGTAACAATCGGTGAACTTTGTTTGTCGCCGATGGGATTGTCATTTGTTTCCAAACTATCTCCGGCCAGATTAACAGCGTTGATGATGGGCGGATTTTTCCTTGCCAACTCAGTCGGGAACAAACTGTCCGGCATCCTTGCCAGCACTTGGTACAATTATGACAACAAGGCTAATTATTTCCTGGTTAATTTCGGATTGCTGATTTTCGCAACATTATTAGGATTGATGATGCTGAAAAGATTGAATAAAATAATGAGAGAAAGCGGACATTGATATTATAAATGATGATTGATGAATGATAGTTGATGTTGATGAATGATCATTGACAAAAATGTTGGGCATCTTTCTCAGAATTGCAGGCGTGCTTTTTACCAAATGCTGCCCAGCTTTTTACAAATTGCAGGCCTGCAATTTTAGTACCGCTGCAAAGTCTTTACAGCAGCCACTTGGCAAAAGGAATATTTTGCGGATGTCTTTACCTGGATTTGCCGCCATATTCCGTTCAAATCATAATCTGTTAGGATTCTAATTCATTAACAGGAGTTTACAAATATTTTATCTTTTGAAATGCTAATCTTGGCGTTCCGTCGGAAACATAGATGATTCCGCATTGTTTATAGCCGAGTTTTTTCAGGACTTTCTGCATAGCAATATTGGATTCGTGCGTATCGATTCTGATATTCGGGATTTGGGAAAAACACCATTCGAAACAGAATTGGGCTACACCTTTCACTTTGCCATTGGACGCCAGACGATGGATAACGCCGTATTGTTCATCATTCAGCCATTGTCCGTTTTCTATTAACGCATAATTAGGATCATTGCCAATAATAAAATCAAAGGTGGCAACCAGCTCATCATTTTCAACTATCAAATAATTATAACCTTTTTCAATATTCTCAAGCATTAATTCTTCAGAAGGATAGCCATTGGTCCACTGAACTGTATTCCCGCTGTCACGCATCAGTTGTCTTGCAGTGTCAATACACTCCATAATCTTCCGGATGTCTTCGGGAGCTGATGATTTTATTTCCATATAGTTTATTGCAGATAAATGGTAATTGATAAAAGTTTGGTTACAATCTGCAATTTAACGTTACCGTTTATGAAAAAAAACTATATTTGTTACCTTTAAGAAAATTTAACAATTAATTTATATGGATACAGTTCAGACTAATTCAAAACATCCTAAAGGATTGTGGGTGCTTTTTGGCACAGAGATGTGGGAGCGTTTTAACTTTTACGGAATGCGGGCTTTGCTTACACTGTTTATGGTAAACTCGCTGTTGATAAGAGAAGCAGATGCTTCTATCATTTACGGTGGATTTTTAGCATTATGTTATCTTACACCGCTTTTAGGAGGTTTTATTTCTGATAAATATCTTGGAAACAGAAACTGTATCATCCTTGGAGGAAGTTTAATGGCTATTGGCCAGTTTCTGCTTTTCCTGAGCGCATCTACTTTTTCTGACAACCTCGGAGGCGCAAAAGGCCTGATGTGGCTGGCGCTTTTCATTATCATTTTCGGAAACGGATTTTTTAAGCCGAATATCTCGTCAATGGTGGGAAGTCTTTATCCAAAACAGGAAAAATCTAAATTGGATTCTGCCTTCACGATTTTCTATATGGGAATCAACATCGGCGCATTTTTGGGTCAGTTCATTTGCCCATACGTAGGTGACGTGAAAGATGCATCCGGCGTAAGAGATATCTTTGCCTTCAAATGGGGTTTCCTTGCAGCTTCCATCGCAATGATCATCGGAACTGTAACATTCTTCATCCTTAAAAATAAATATGTTGTAACACCGGAAGGCAGACCAATAGGAGGATTACCTAAAAATAACACCAGCGAAGACTTTGAAGAAGGAGAAGCTCAGACCGCAAAATTCTCCGGAAGTGCTATCGGAATTACTACCGTTTTATTTGCGATCCTTTTCTTCGTATTCAGATACTTTCTGGTAGGCGAATTTGGATTCAACTCTGTGGAAATGGGACAATTGATCAAAGGAATTATTTATCCTTTCATTTATGCAGCTGGGATTTCATTAGCTTTCCTGATTATGAGTTCTGCTGAAAATAAAATCGAAAGACAAAGAATCTGGGTAATTTATATTGTTTCTTTCTTCATTATTTTCTTTTGGGCAGCGTTTGAGCAGGCCGGTTCATCATTAACATTCATTGCGGATAATCAAACCGACAGAAACATTTTCGGCTGGGATATGCCGCCTTCAATGGTTCAGATTTTCAACGGACTTTTCGTGGTTCTTTTGGCTTTACCGTTCAGTTTACTTTGGGATAAGTTAAGAGCCAAAGGCAAAGAGCCGGTTTCTCCATTGAAACAGGCAATCGGTTTGGCTTTGATCGCACTATCTTATTTTATCATTGCTTATAATGTAAAAGATCTTGGAAACTCAGGATTATTGGCCATCAAATGGCTGATCTTACTTTATCTGATCCAAACGATGGGCGAACTTTGTCTATCACCTATCGGATTGTCTTTGGTTGGCAAATTGGCACCTAAAAGATTCTCATCTTTACTATACGGTGTATTTTTCATCGCGAATGCTGCAGGTTACGCATTAGCCGGAACTTTGGGAGCAATCATCCCTGCAACCGGGGACAAATTTGCAAAAGCGCAGGAAATCGGCGTTAATCTTCAGGATGTTCTGGACAAAAAAATAACATTGAATCCTGAGCAGACAAAAGCTTTTGCTACAGCTCAATTACCTACAGAATATACAACATTCGCAGGCTTCACGATTCATAATCTTTTCGAATTCTTTATGGTATTCGTGGTTCTTTGCGGTATAGCTGCTGTTTTACTCGCTTTCTTGTCACCAATTCTTAAGAAAATGATGCACGGAGTGAAATAAAAACTTTTACATTGATTTATAAATTCAGACCACCGGATATTCGGTGGTTTTTTTTCATTAAATTCGTAGAACTTTGTCAACATTTACAAAGTTATTAATCAAAAGAAATTATGAACCTGACTTTAGAACAAATCCAAAATTTCAAAGGTAAATATCCAAAACAAATCCTTAGTCTGTTTTTTTCAGAAATGTGGGAACGTTTCTGTTTTTACGGAATGCGGGGAATGCTTGTCGTATTTATGATTACCCAATTGGGTTTAGGCGAAAAAGAAGCTAATTTACAATACGGCGCAACTCAGGCTTTTGTTTATGCTTTTACATTTGTAGGCGGATTGTTTGCAGATAAAATTCTGGGATTCAGGAAATCATTATTTTGGGGCGGATTATTGATGATTGTCGGAAGCATCATTCTCTCGCTCAATCCTCACGACTATTTTTTCTTCGGAATATCATTCACCATAATCGGAACAGGATTTTTCAAACCGAATATCTCTACAATGGTAGGTAAACTCTATAAAACAGGTGATCCGAGAACAGACGCAGGTTTCACCTTATTTTATGCCGGCATCAATCTAGGCGCTTTATTAGGTGGGTATTTTTGTGTGGCAATTGGTCAGGGCGATTTGTTTTCATCAATAATTCCGGCAGAAAAAACCTGGAATGTCGCTTTTGGATTAGCTGCTATCGTTATGATTATCAGTTTAATTAATTTTTATTTTACACAAAATAGTTTAGGCCCAATCGGTTTCCAGCCAGGACATCCACTTTCCGATGAACCCAACAAGAAAGTCCAAAAATGGCAGGAGATGCTGGTCTATGCAGGAACGCTGGTCATTATTCCTCTCATTATGACAATGGTTTCCAAAACGGAATACACCGATTATTTTATGTATACCATTGGTCCATTAACATTACTCTACTTGTTTTATGAAATGACAAAAGTATCTACTCCTGAGCGCAAAAGACTCTGGGCAGCTCTTATTTTTATTATTTTTTCAATCTTCTTTTGGGGAATCTACGAACAAAGCGGCGGTTCACTGAGCATTTTTGCGGAACGAAATCTAAACAGAGATTTACTGGGACTCAATCCTAATGGTGTCAATAATTCCGGTGGTGCTTTTTTTATTTTACTGCTTGCTGTTCCCATCGGGTTATTCTGGATATGGCTAAATAAGAAAAAAATAGAGCCAAACACAATTATCAAATTTGGTTTAGGATTTTTATTTCTTGGGCTTGGTTATTATGTCATTTTTGCGACCAGATACTTTGCTAATGCAGCTGGTATAACATCTCTCAGCATATTTACGATTGCTCTTTTTGTAATTACCTTAGGTGAAATGTGCCTTTCCCCGATTGGTTTATCGATAATGACGAAACTCTCTACAAATAAACTTCAGGGGATGATGATGGGAATGTGGTTTCTGGCGTCTGCGTACGGACAATATGTTGCTGGAATTATCGGCGCGAATATGGCAACAGCAAAAGAAGGATCAACCAATCTGGACGCACTTATTACATACACAGAAGGTTATAAGCAATTAGGATTATATGCTATCGTCTGTGGTGTAATTCTCCTCATTATTTCCCCACTGGTAAAAAAACTGATGCAAGGTGTAAAGTAAAGATTATAAGATATACGTCTGTCATGAAAAGTTAACTCACCACCAGTCACACAAATGAAAAAACTAATACTAATCTTATTAATAACAACCGGCTTTATCGGAAACGCGCAGGTCCGCTGGCTATCGTTGGCCCAGGCCTTGGAAGCTCAGAAAAAGGAACCAAAAAAAATCATGATCGATTTTTATGCAGAATGGTGTGCGCCCTGCAAGGAAATGGAAAAAAACACATTTAACCATCCCGAAATTGCGCGTATCATTAACGATGGTTTTTATGCCGTGAGATTTGAAAGTGACGGAAACGAAACCATAAACTTTGCAGGCCATACTTTTACGAATCCGGATTACAAAAGCAAGAAAAATAAAAATCCGCTTCACCAGTTTGCCAGATATATGAACATCAATATGATTCCGACAATGGTTTTTCTGGATGAAAATGCTGATCCTATTACCAGTCTTTCCGGCGCCTTAAAAGCGAAAGAAGTAGAACCCTACTTTACTATGATTGCTTCCAATGACTACAAAAACATCAAAACCAGAAAAGAATGGGAAAGCTATCAGAGAAAATTCAAATCGAAGATTAAAGAATAAAATTTTGATTAATGAAATTTAGATTTCTTTTGGAATAAAGATATTGCTTTTTCTTTTGTGACTTTTGTGGTTTACTTTTATTTTCCCGAAATTCGTCGGAATAAATTTTCCTTTTGAATTTAGATACTTCCATAGAATTTCTCAAAACCATCGGAACTGAACGCGCAAAACTAATTAAAACTGTTCTGGGCATATCCACTGTGGAAGATCTGCTCACTTTTTATCCGTTGAGGTATCTTGATAAAAGTAAAATCTATAAAATCGGAACACTTACTAAAGATTCTGAAACCGACATCCAATTAAAAGGAAAAATCACAGATCTGCAGGAAATCACGAATGAAAAAGGCAAAAGACTGAGCGCCAGATTCCGGGATGAGACAGGAACTATAGATCTGGTTTGGTTCCGCTATACGAAATGGATGAAAGACTCGATTCCACTCAACAAAGAGATTTTCATTTTCGGTAAGGTTAATTTCTTTAACGGAAACTTCTCAATGCCACATCCTGAAATTGAAAGCGATGAAAAAAAGGCACTTTCCGGGACGTTACTTCCTATTTATCCGGGCAGCGAAAAACTCAGCAAGCGAGGCCTCAACAATAAATTCTTCCAGACTGTTATTTATAATCTGCTAAAAGATCTGCCTCAATTGGTTTCGGAAAATCTACCGGCCTATCTCTTAAAATCATTGAAAGTGACGGACAGGCTGAATGCCTATTATAACATTCATTTTCCGAAAGATTTTAAACATTTTGAAGCGGCGGACAGACGGCTGAAGTTTGAGGAAGCATTCTTTTTCCAGTTGGGTTATGGCCTGAAAAAACTGCATCAGAAGACCAAATCATTTGGTAATCCGTTTCCGATTGTCGGTGATTATTTCAACCATTTTTATGAAAATCACCTGCCATTCGAATTAACCAGTGCCCAGAAACGTGTTCTGAAAGAGATCCGGACCGATATGAAACGTTCGACCCAAATGAACAGGCTTTTACAAGGCGACGTTGGTTCGGGGAAAACGATGGTTGCATTATTAACAATGCTCATCGCAATGGATAATGGTTTTCAGTCCTGCCTGATGGCTCCAACAGAAATCCTTGCGCAGCAACATTTCAACTCGATAAAGGAACTATTACAAAACACGGAAATCAATGTCAGACTTTTAACAGGTTCTTCAAAAACTTCCGAACGGAAAATCATCCACGAAGAATTGGAGAACGGACAGCTTTCCATCCTTATCGGAACGCACGCACTTTTGGAAGACAAGGTGAAGTTTAAAAACCTAGGACTGGCGATTATTGATGAGCAGCACAGATTCGGAGTTGCTCAGAGGGCAAAACTCTGGGCAAAGAATAATATTCCGCCACACATATTGGTAATGACCGCCACGCCAATTCCCAGAACTTTGGCGATGAGTTTCTATTCGGATTTGGATGTTTCTGTGATTGATGAATTACCTGCTAATAGAAAACCAATTATTACTGCCCATCGACGAGAAAAAGACCGGCTTTCGGTTTATAATTTCTGTCGGGAAGAGATTGAAAAAGGTCGTCAAATTTACTTTGTTTATCCATTGATTGAAGAATCCGAAACTTTGGATTATAAAAATCTGATGGAAGGTTTGGAAAATGTGATGAATTTCTTCAAAAGTTATAATGTAACAATGGTTCACGGAAGAATGAAACCTGCCGAGAAAGATATTAATATGCAATTTTTCGCTTCCGGACTAGCACAAATAATGGTCGCAACAACAGTAATAGAAGTTGGCGTAAACGTCCCTAATGCTTCTGTAATGGTGATTGAAAGTGCGGAAAGATTTGGATTGTCACAGCTTCATCAGTTGCGCGGACGTGTCGGAAGAGGAGCAGAACAAAGCTATTGTATCCTGATGACAGACGACAAACTGAGCAAGGAAAGCCGAACCAGAATCAAAACGATGGTACAGACCAATGATGGATTCAAGATCTCGGAAGTAGATATGGAACTACGCGGTCCCGGCGACATTCTCGGAACACAGCAGAGCGGCGTTATTGATTTCAAGAAATTGAACCTGATAGAAGATTCGGCTATAATCAAAGCATCAAAACAGGCTGTGGAACAGATCCTTGAGAAAGACTCATTGCTTAATCATCCCGACAATCTTGTAATGAAACAATATTATATCCGTCAATATAAAGGGAAAAATAAGTGGGCGCAGATAAGTTAGAAGGTTGGAGGGTTTGAGGGTTTGAGGTTATTAAAAATGGTTACTTCAAAAGCAGTTCCATCAGAAAATCGTCCATAACAAATCCATTTCCCACGTCCAATACCTTTTCTTCATAGATTCTGAAACCTTGAGATTCATAAAATTTCTGAGCAGGATTTTTCTTATTTACCGTCAGGATGATTCTTTTATCATTTTGTTCAGCAGCCTGTTGCTTCAAAAATTCCAACGCTTTTTTACCCAGACCTTTTCCCTGGGCTTCTTTCAGAAAATAGATCCTGTGGAGTTTAGTAGTTTCTGGTTCCTGATGGAATTCAAAACCCATAAAACCTAAATAATTTTCATCGTTTTTGATTAAATAATATAGATAATCAGGATTATCGAAGTGAGATTTTAATGTCTTTTCAGAATACATCAGATCCAGCATATAATCAATCTGATCCTGTGATATTATTCCCTGGTAAGCTATACTCCACGATCTTTTTGCCAGATCCTGAATCATCGGAATATCTTTTGCTTCTGCTTTAACAATCATTTTTTAGAAAATTTCTTTAATTACTTCCAGTGATTTCGGTTCTCGGAAATCAGAAATATGATAATGAAAATACACCAGAACCGAATCCATAAAATTTTGTTTTTCAGCCCTGTTTAACTTAACGGAATAAGGATGATCCGCAATCAATAATAGTTTCCAGACCGCAGACATCTCCTTATCAAAAAGATGATGAGATTGTATGTGTTCAAAATGACCGGATTCAGGATTCAGGAAATCCTGTTCGGAATACAATGGCTGTAAGCCTTGCAATTTAAGAAGCCTTACGATAAAGATAAGGTGTGACTGAAAATTATCCTTTTTCAATTCTTCCAGAAAAACAGAAATCTCAGAATATATTTGGCTATTCTGATTTTCATTCCTTAGAATCTGATTAAGAAGATCTGAAACAAAAAACAAAATAGAATTCTTCCTGATATCCGAGCTGAAAAGATCGGATTTATTTTGCTCAATCTTCAGCACATTACGGATGTTTTTTTTCTTATCGGATGTCTGTATGGAAAGTTCATTTAACGGGAACAGAAAAGCTTTCTTCTTATTTTTCGGCGCATATATGCCTTTTGCAAATAAGCTTTCAAAGCCGTTTTGTTTACAAAAACAATGGAGAACAGCATCGTGATCTCCATATTTTGTATAAGACAGCAAAATTACATCCTGGGTCATAACATTAGTTTACCACAGCAATTTTGGCAGTAGCGGTATCTGTTCCGTCTTCATTGGTCATCAGAACATAATAAATACCGGACGCTACTCTCACACCACGCTGATTATTCAGATTCCATTCAAAATAGCCTCCGTTTGCAACAGCAGAATGTACCAGATTACCCGCTGCATCAGTAATTCTGATATTGGTTTTCTGCGCCAAGCCGCGGATTCTGACATTGCCTTTATATTGTGCATAGACCACAGGATTAGGATATACCAGAACATTTCCGAAATTGGAAGTGACCTCAGTTACATCACCTTGGTATACCATAATACCATCTATTGTGGCAAAATAAACTTTTCCGGTTTTTTCATCAATCTTAATGTCTGTTACAATATCATTTGGCAATGGAGAATTGGATTTAGTGAAATGATAAATAGTTTTATCTCCGGACGGGCTTATATAAAAGACACCTCCGCCTCCGATGGATACCCATTTTTGGTTTCCAGAATCTACTGCAATTTGTAAAATTTCCGCATCTCTAAATAGTTCTTCACCTATCCCGTTTTGTTCTATAATAATTGGATCGGTTTGTGGATTACTTTCAAGAATTGCGGCTTTAGGATTAGATAAAATACGCAATCCTTCTTTTGTTCCAATCCAAACATCATCATTATTATCTACACTAACAGAATACACTTGACTTACTTGCAGATTGTTATCTTTGGTTATTAGTTTGAATTTATCATCGGAAAAAGAAGATGGTGTTTTATTGTAATCATACATAATAAGACCTCCAACTCTAGGAACCGGAATATAGAGTATGTCATCTTTTATAAGAGGTTTTTGAGCATTGTCCGACACATTCAAATTCTTACTAATAAATTTATCTCCGGATTTATCATAATAATAAAAACCCGTTCCTAAAGTTCCATCAACTCCGGCAGCTGAGCAGAATAATTCATTATTACTATCAAACACGCAGCCTACTGGTAGATCTTTATAGAAATTTCCAGGATTTACACTATAAGATTTTACAAACTCATCATTGTCCATTTTATAGATGCCTTTACCTCCAGAAAAAAAATAATTGGTAAAAAAGATTTCAGATGGCTTAGATGGATTGGGAACAACATCTAAAATATTAAATTGGTTATTAGTTTTAAAATATTCTGGATATACCCAATTAGTACCATTATAATGATAATAGCCAATATATGGAGGTAAAGCCTCATTATAAGATGATCTCCCGCCGGTTGAAACCCAGATTTGATTATTAAGCAAAGAAATTTTATATGATATATTATTATAAGGACCATCTGGTTTGAAACTGCTTTTCTGTTCATTATATATGCCGGAAAGCTGTGTCCCCGTAAAAACCTGATTATTATAAACAATCGCTGTATTTATTGATTCTCCGGCATTAAAGTTCTTTTGCTGAGCACCATTTAGTCCGTAAACATAGACTTGAGATTGATCTGTTACAATGATTTGTGTGCTGGTAACCTTAATATCCTGAATATTTGAAAATCCTGACTTTGTTGATAGGTTGGGAAAATTACCATACTTTAATTCATTATTTGAAGCAAAAGCTACAATTCCAGAAGCATCAATTTTCTTATAATTTCCTTGAAAGTTAGTGGGCGACACCCAACTATTATAAACCGGAAAAGTAGCATTAAGTTCGTGATATTTCAGTCCTTTTCCTGTTACAGCATAAACTGTATTATCCTTGAGAACAGCAGAGTTCACTGCATCGTAGGGGCCTCCTGTAGTGAAAAAAGCGGTATCCCCGAATTCGCGTCTGGTAATATTAAAGATAGAAACACCGTAGCCTACGGAAATAATTGCCTTATCCCCATTGATAGAAATATCATTAATTTTTTTACTCCCATTATAACCGTTGGCTAAAGGAATATCGACAATTAAAAAAATCCCATCCGGTGTGATGACATCCATAGATCCGTTTTGGTAGCCCACAATTCCTGTCCTTGTAACGGCATTATAATCAAATGCTGATATTTTAACTTCGTGCAGACCATTAGCTTTGGAAAGTTTTTTTATTTCCCCTGTCCCAGGGTAATAATAAAAAACTCCGTTTTCTGTTGCTGCTATCAGGCGGTCTCCATCTTCCCGTATCTTAAGAACATTATTATATGAAAACAAGTCGGTCCATTTACTTGTCTGCGCTTTTATCAGTGTGGCTGACAGTATTAAAAATAATAAAATTTTTTTCATCCTAAACAATTATGCTTTCATCTATTAACTGATTATTCCAGGAAATATTTTTTACATTCTTATTTTTATCAAAATAAAAATCCAGTCTTCCCAAGAGAATTCCGGCCCAGCCTACCTGATTGACAATGACATTTTTACCATTTTTATTCTGAAAGACTAACGGCTCTTTCAGGAATGTATGTGTATGTCCTCCCAGAATCAGATCTATTCCCGAGGTTTTTGCTGCAAGATGCTTATCCGATATTTTATCCGGCTGGTCTGCATAATCAAACCCGATATGAGACAGACAGATCACAAGGTCACATTTTTTATCATTTCTGAGAAAATCCGAATAATGCTGAGCTACATCTATAGGGTTGTGATAAATGGTTTCCCCATAGTTCTTTTTGCCCACAAGCCCATTCAGTTCAATCCCTACCCCGAAAATGCCAACCCTTATTCCCTCTTTATTGAATATTTTATACTTTTCGGTTTTTCCATCAAGAATCGTATTTTTGAAATCGTAATTGGAACAGATAAACGGAAATTTTGCATTGGGAAGAACTTTCAGAAAACCTTCCAATCCGTTGTCAAAATCGTGGTTTCCCATTGTAGACGCATCATACTGCATCATACTCATCAGCTTGAACTCCAGCTCGCCGCCAAAAAAATTGAAATAAGGTGTTCCCTGGAAAATATCTCCTGAATCCAGAAGCAGTACGTTTTTTTCCTCGCTCCTTATCTTCTTAATTAAAGTGGCTCTTCTTGCAAAACCACCCTGATTAGGATTACTTTTAAATGAGGCGCTGAATGGTTCGATTCTGCTATGCTGGTCATTGGTATGCAAAATCGTCAACTTCTGAGCAGATTTTTTTTCCAGGATGCCAAATTGTTCAGCCATCAAAAGATTAGGAGCCAGTGTCAGGGCAAGGCTGCCTCCGCCTGCATATTTTAAAAATTCTTTTCGATTCATTATTCCTGCGTTTTTTTATTTTTGAATATCAACCTCACATCATCCGGTGCAGAAATTTCCGGATTTTGTCTGAACTTTTCAAGGAACAGATCGCGCATCTTAATCCCTGTACGGATCATCTCACCTTTTCCGAAGAAAAACATATTATCTCCACCCATAGCAAGATAATCTGATGTTGCAATGTAATAAGTTTTGCTTTCGTCAATTGGTTTTCCGTTAATAAGCTTTTTGGAGATTGTATCTCCTCCATCAGTTTCTATCAATAAATGAGAGACCGGGTTATTCTCCTGTCTCTTGAGATAATAATCAAATAGACCTTGCAGAGCTTTCCCGGACATTTTCATAATAACAATCTCATTATCAAAAGGCATTACTTCATAGATATTCTTTATTGTAATATCACCTTTCGGGATAATATTTCTTATGCCACCGATATTGATCACAGCAGCATCAATTGCCTGAATATTATTTTTTTTTGCCCATTCTTCAGCACCCTCGAAAGTGTAATCTGCCAGCAGATTTCCTAAGTTGCTATTATCTCCTGATTTATTGAGCTCGACATTAGTATGCGAAATCTTCTTATTCATCTTTCCTTCGAGTTCATTTTTGTATGGCTGGATAAGCGCATCCATTGCCTTATCATCACTTAACTCGCTGGTAATATAGATATTTTTTTCGGTCTGGATATTCGCTATTCCGAGAGGAGCTTTGCAGCCCGTCAGGATCATACTCATAATCACAAAACCGGCAATTTTATTTTTCATATGAAAATAATATGGATACAAATCTAATGATTTTCGGGTTTTAAAACTAACACAATGCATTTGAAAGCCAATTCATATATTAATTTTTTCATATTCTTGTAGATCTTAATCTGAAACCTGATCTTATTACTCTTACAAAGATTTTACGTGATCCTTGGGGAATATCTTTGCTGATAAGCAAAATAAAATTTAACTTTGAGAAAATTAATTTTATACAAAAAATGGGTCAGCTAAATGGCGTAGGTGTAGCACTGATTACACCCTTCAATGAAGATCTTTCCATAGATTTCGAATCTCTTACGAGACTTATCGATTACAATATAGACAACGGAACCAGTTTTCTGGTAGTACTGGGAACTACAGCAGAAGCTGCGACACTTTCTAAAGAAGAAAAGGAAAGGGTAGTTGCCCATATCACTAAAATCAATAATAACCGACTGCCTTTGGTATTAGGAATCGGGGGAAATAATACCGCTGAAGTTGTGGCTCAGATCAAAGAAACCGATCTTTCAGACTTTGAAGCAGTGCTTTCCGTATCTCCGTATTACAACAAGCCAAACCAGGAAGGTCTCTATCAGCATTATAAAGCGCTGGCTGAGACAGGAGAAAAAATCATTATCTATAATGTTCCGGGAAGAACAGGACAAAACGTGGAAGCTTCCACAACGTTACGTCTCGCCAAAGAGTTTCCAAATCTTTTTATGATAAAAGAAGCGGCACCGAATATCCTGCAGTATTTTGATATCCTGAGACAAAAACCCGAACATTTTTCTTTAATGTCCGGTGATGATGAATATACGTTACCCGTAACTCTGGCCGGTGGAGATGGCGTAATTTCCGTTATCGGACAGGCTTACCCTAAGGAATTCTCAACAATGGTAAAATTGGCTCGTAAACGGGAAGTAGATGAGGCTTATAAAATTCATAATTCTTTAGTGGAAATTACCCGGCTGATTTTTGCGGAGGGTAATCCTTGCGGAGTAAAAACCATCCTTGCAGAAAAAGGCTTGATAAAAAATTACCTCAGACTTCCGCTGGTTCCAGCATCAGAAGGGCTCCAGGATAAAATAAAGCAGGAAATGCGAAAACTTTCCTAAAACAATAAAAAAGGTTCAGAAATATCTGAACCTTTTTATTTAAATATCCAAAATGATTTTATAAACATCAGAAGAATTTCTGGTAATTCCTTCCCTGTAAAATCCGCCGTTTTGTGGTATCAGTTCTATAAAATCAAAAACTTTGCAATCTTTTGGAAGTCCGGAAAACACCAGTGTAAACCAATATTCTTTACCATACGGTATGTCTGTCCATTCCGGAAACAGCGTTATATTTTCAAAATGCAACAGCTTAGAAACGTGTTCCATTTTTCTGTCTATTAAGTACGTTGATGACCAGATTCGGATTTTTTCTTCGAAAAAAGCATCTGATTTTACACAACAGTGAAGTATCACCTGGCTTTCTTCTTCTACTTCCGGCTGAAGCAGAGAAAGCAGTTCCTCGGCAATATATGGTTTTAGTTTAGTTTCACTCATTTTTTTTGAGTTAAAAATTAATATTCTAGTTCTAGTTTTTCTTTAGAATAATCTCTGATCTGCTTAATCAGATCAGGAAGCTCTGCCAGTTTTTTGCCGTAGCTTGGCACCATTTCCAGCAGCTTTTGTTTCCATTCTGTTGATAATCTGGTTTCAAAACATTTTTCCAGCACCATTATCATTGCAAATGCGGAAGTACTGGCTCCGGGTGAAGCTCCCAGAAGTGATGCAATATTTCTGTCATTATTCACAACTACTTCTGTTCCGAATTCTAACCGCCCGCCTTCAAATCGATCTCTTTTAATGATCTGGACGCGCTGGCCGGCCTGTTTTAGATCCCAGTCGTCCTCTCTGGCATCTTTTACAAAATCTCTCAGGTGTGACATTCTCTGAGCTTTGCTCATTGTTACCTGCTGAATTAAGTATCTCGTCAAAGGCATATTGTGCCACCATGCACCAAAGAGTGAACGGATATTTTTAAAATTGACACTCTCCGGCAAATCAAGATAACTTCCTTCTTTCAAAAACTTAGTAGAGAAACCTGCAAAAGGCCCAAAAAGCAAAGCCTTTTTACCATCTATGATCCGGAGGTCCAAATGTGGAACAGACATTGGCGGCGCACCTACTGTTGCCTGAGTGTACACTTTTGCGTGATGCTTTTCTACGAGTTCCGGATTAGTAGTTACCAGCCACTGCCCGCTCACAGGAAATCCGCCGTAGCCTTTACTTTCCTCGATCCCTGAACTTTCCAAAAGCGGCAATGCATAACCACCTGCACCAATAAATACAAAATCTGCTTCTACAGTTTGTTTATGCAGATTTTTTCTGTCATTAACCTGTAATTCCCATCCGCCTTTTCCATCCGCATCAATATCTTTGACTTCGTGGTAAGTAAAAACTTCCACTGATTCCGTTTTTTTAAGGTGTTCAATTAATTTTGACGTTAGTTTACCAAAATCTATATCGGTTCCTAAATCCATTTTAGTGGCAGCAAGCTTATCCGTGGACATTCTTTTATGCATCATCAGCGGAATCCATTCTGCAAGTTTTTTATGATCATCAGAATATTCCATTCCCTGAAATAAGGGCGATTTCAATAATGCGTCATGCCTTCTTTTAAGATAATCCACATCTTTTTCCCCAAAAACAAAGCTCATATGCGGACAAGAGTTTATGAATTCTTTCGGCTTATCGATAATACCTTTACTGATAAGATAGGACCAGAATTGTTTAGAAACTTCAAATTGCTCGGCAATATATTCGGCTTTCTTGATGTCAATCTTACCTTCCTTTTCAGGTGTATAGTTAAGTTCACAGAAAGCAGAATGACCTGTCCCGGCATTGTTCCAGGCAGATGAACTCTCTTTTGCCACTTCACCAAGCCTTTCGAAAATAACGATTTCAAGTGCCGGATCGAATTCGTGCAGCATAGTTGCAAGCGTAGCGCCCATAATTCCACCACCTATCAGTGCAACATCATATTTTGGTTTTGGAGTCATTCATTAAACTTTTCAATTACAAAATTACAGATTAATGTCAACTTATATGCTTCGTATTACAAAAATATTATCTTTTGTTAATTATTTTGAAAATTGACAACAAGATCCCGACTGAAAATTTTAATTCATTAATTTTGCAATACCTTAGGAAAACCAAAGCAAAAGAAATGAAAGCTTTAAAAACACTCAATCCCTACTTCTGGAAACACCGCATTTTACTGTTTTGGGGATTTTTGTTCATTATACTTAGTAATTTTTTTACGATTTATAAAATTCAGTATATCGGGCAAACCATTAATATCATTGAACAAAACTATTCTACACTTAAACTCTCAAAAAACAACGGGATTTTTGAAAACGTAAGAAACAACTGGACCTACTTCCGGGTAATTTTTATTAACTCCGGTATTCTTATAGGCTGCTCTCTGCTTTCCGGATTCTTTACTTTTATGATGAGACAGACCATTATTGTAGCATCCAGAAGAATTGAATACGAACTCAAAAATAAAATCTACAGACATTACCAGGAATTATCTGTTACAGATTATAAGAAAACAACTATCGGCGATCTGCTGAACCGGCTAAGCGAAGATGTTGTAGCTATCAGAATGTATCTTGGCCCAGGTGTGATGTATGTGGTAAACCTGATCATTTTACTCATTATCACAAGCATTTATATGTTTATGACGGATTTGCAGATGACACTCTGGACACTGATTCCTCTGCCAATATTATCTTACGGGATTTATAAAGTGAGTGATATTATCAATCAGAAATCAAAAGTAATGCAGAAAAGTCAGTCTGCGATATCTACGTTTGTGCAGGACAGCTTTTCCGGGATCCGCGTTGTTAAATTTTTCAGCAAGGAGAGATATATTGAAAAGAACTACGGCATTAAAGTCAAAGATTATCAGGACAAAGCATTGGATCTTGCAAGAACAGAAGCCTATTTTTTCACGATTATCATTTTCGTTATAGGTCTTCTGAATGTTGCAATACTTGTCATTGGTGGTCAAAAATATATTGCCGGCGAAATGAGTGTAGGAACTATTGCGGACTTTTTTATGTACATCAATATTCTGATTTTTCCTTTTTCTATGCTAGGTTGGGTCACGTCTGTCAATCAAAGGGCTGAAGCCAGTATGCAGAGAGTGAATGAGTTTCTGGATATGAAATCTGAGATTATTAATTCTAATCACGACATCTATCCGATTAAAGGTGAGATTGAATTCAGAAACGTAAGCTATACGTATCCGAACACAGGAATTAAAGCTATTGAAAATCTGAATTTTAAAATTGATGCCGGAAAATCGCTCGCAATAATGGGAAAAACAGGGAGCGGCAAATCTACAATCGCGCAGTTGCTTTGCCGGTTAATTGATCCTGATGAAGGGGAAATCCTCATCGACGGAAAAAACCTGAAGGATCATAACCTGAATTTGTACCGTGAACAGATAGGTTACACGCCGCAAGAGAGTTATCTTTTTTCAGACACTATTGAGAATAACATTGGCTTTGCAATTGACAACCCAAGCCATGATCTGGTAGTCAAAATGGCTAAAAAAGCTGACGTTCATAAAAACATAGAGGAATTCAAGGATCAGTACAACACTATGGTTGGCGAGCGTGGCGTGATGCTTTCCGGCGGACAAAAACAAAGAATCTGCATTGCAAGAGCTATGATCAAGCAGCCCAACATTCTTATTTTTGATGACTGCCTTTCTGCTTTGGATACGGAAACAGAAGAAAATATTCTCCAGAATATTGATAAAGATCTTAAAACAACCACGTCAATCATAATAACACACAGAGAATCAAGCGCAAAACGGGCAGACGAAATTCTTTATCTTAATTAAATAAATATTACTTTGTCATTGCTTTTATCAAAATTTTAAGAAAAAGCTACATCTAAGAGATTTTTTTAACAAAATATTTTGAAATTCCGAGAATTCTATTATATTTGTTAGAACAGATTTCTAAAAAAATATTTAACAATGAGTGAATTTAAGGAACGACATGAGAATGAGATTTTCACTAAAGTGTTGAAAGCAGGCAGAAGAACCTATTTCTTTGATGTGCGGGAGACCAAAGCGGGTGATTATTATTTGACCATTACAGAAAGTAAAAAGAATTTCGGAGAAAATGGGGAAGCAACTTTTGAAAAACATAAAATCTACCTGTACAAAGAAGATTTTAAGAGCTTCCAGGAATTATTCAATGAGTCTACGGATTTCATCATCCAGCAAAAAGGTGAAGATGTCATCTCTGAAAGACACGATAAAGACTTTAAGTCCAGATCCTTCACAATAGATTCTGACGACGAGGTTTAAATCGAAAAATATTTATGACGCATCTTTCAGGGATGCGTTTTTTATTTTATCTTTTTTCTGAGAAAAGGTTCTTCAATGAATTTCCAGATTATCACAGACAAAATTATAATTATTATATAACTTAGGAATAATCCTAAAAAAGAATATTTTTCATAAACTCTTTCTTGTACAAAAATTTGAATTACAGGAAAATGCACAAGATACATTCCGTAAGAAAAGTCGCCATATTTTCCAAAAGATCTTAACGGCAATTTTGAAAATGCTAACCATATTATCAGAATACCTAAGGATAATGAAAATAATATGCGTAGTGGTGAAAAAAGAAACTCTAAAATCCCAATGAATAAAAATACAATCAAAATCTTATTTTTGTTCTTATTGAAATAATCAAAATTGATATATAACAATATCCCCGTAACGAAATATTTTAGGCTACCGGGGAATTGTTTTGATAATTCGTAACTGAAGTATTTATTTACAAAATAGGTGTATATAATAGAAAATATATATATACTTAAAAGAATAATGTTTTGAGACTTTTGTTTTTTTTTATTTATGAAATAATACAATATCGGAACAAAAACATAAAACATAATCTCCACTTTTATTGTCCATAATGATCCATTAACCGCACAGTTTAAATTATTATTAAAAACATATTGTATACACGGTTTCAGAAAATTTGCAAATATCAAATTGGCACCTAAGTACCTCAACCAATCGGATGAGAAGTAATTTTGAAGTGTTGCATTGGAAAAATAATAAAGTAGGAAAGCAAACGCAATAACGATAAAAAAATAAGCCGGAACTATTCTCTTTATTCTATTCCTAAAATATATTTTTAGATTTTTTGATCTGTCAAAACTTGAATAGATGAGAAAACCGCTAATAACGAAAAAAGAATAAACACTATAATTAGGCATAGCAGCAAAAAAGCTGTTCCAAAAATCAGAATTGCCATTTAAAAGTATCGAATGTCCTATTACAACTAAGAATGAAAACAAAAACCTTAAAAAATCAAAATTATTATTGTTTTTCATATATTATTAAATCCTAAATGTATAAAAACATCACTAAATAAAAAAACGCATTCTAATTGAATGCGTTTTAATTTTGGGTGAATGATGGGTCTCGAACCCACGACCTTCGGAACCACAATCCGACGCTCTAACCAACTGAGCTACAATCACCGTTTTTGCGTGTGCAAATATAGAATAATTTCTTAATTAATCACAAATAATTCCTTCAAAATTTTTGAATGCAAGTAACTTTTCGGTTGTGAAGCCTTCCGCATACTCAACACCGGACAACCTGCCAAGATCCTGAGCCCTGTAAGTCAAACTCTCCAGAAAATCTTTTGTGGCTATTGGCGTAACCGGCTCATTAGAATCTGGATTATAAAATTGTGTTTTATAGGCAAGACACGCCTCTATTTTTTTATCTAAAAACCCGCTAATATCTATTACAAAATCAGGAACCACATTTTTCCACTGAATGTAATGAAAAATCTGCTTAGGCCGCCAGGCATCCTGAAGCATCCCATCATCAAATGTTTCTATCTTCCTGAGACCTGAAAGAAAACAGGCATCCGAAACCAGTTTGGCGGCCTTTGCATGATCGGGATGCCGGTCATCAACAGCATTTGCCAAAACAATTTCTGGTCTGTACTTTCTGATTTTTTCAACAATTTTAAGTTGGTAATCCTCGGAATTAGTAAGGAAACCATCTTTCAGTTTCAAATTTTCACGGGCTGTTATCCCTAAGATCTCACCTGCATTTTTAGCTTCTTCGGCTCTTGTTTCCCTTGTTCCTCTTGTACCAAGTTCGCCTTCCGTAAGATCGATAATTCCGACTTTCTTACCTTCAGAGATCAGCTTAACAATTGTTCCGCCACAGCCAAGCTCTACATCATCAGGATGTGCTCCAATTGCTAAAAAATCACATTTCATATAAAATATATTTATGCAAATTTAATAAAAAACAAAACTTCCCAATTTTCAGAATTGGGAAGTTTTAATTATGTTTATTTATTCAGTGTTTTCTGAAGATTAATAGCATCCGGATAGGTCGGATCGTATTCCAGTGATTTGGCAATATCTTGTTTTGCTTTTTCAGGATTAGTATCTTTTTCCATAAAGGCTATAAAGAAGTAGGCGTATCCTAAGCTTTGCTTGCTTGCTTCTATCTCAGCAGGCTTTACAAGAGAAATAAATTTCTCATAAGATGTTTTTGCCATTTCATTATTACCAGCCTGTTGATATGCATACCCTTGACTGTAATAAGCCGGTGCCCAGTCCGGAAGCGCCGATGACATTTTACTCCAGGTTAGGATTGCTCCATTCCAGTTTTTAACTTCCTGATAAGCCTGTGCCAGCTTATAGATAGCATCGGTATCTTTAGGATTTGCTGCAATTTTAGCTTTTAAAGCTTCTATTTCAGGAGAAGTTGCGCCTTGATCTACAGATGCTGATGTTATACCTCCTTTAACTTTGGCCAGCTCCTCGTCCCATTTCAGTGTTTCATCTTTGGCAGCTTTTGCAATAGCTACCTTTTGCTGCGCCAAAGTTTCAAGCTGAGACTTAACAGCTGCATCTTTTTCTGTAGAAGCCATTCCCGCAGCAATCAGCCCTTGTAAGCCTTCGTCCGAAGCCTGCACCCTGCTTTTATCTGCCTGGGACAGGAATGTATCCATATTCTGTTTTGCACCTGCATAATCACCATCTCCATAAAGAATGTATGCTCTCAGTTTATACTTGATCGGATCATTAACTTTATCAAAAACTGCGTTTAGAGTGGTTTTTGCATTGGCATAATCTTCATTGGTAAAGTAAAGCTTTGCAATTTCCAGCTGTGTATACGGATCTTCATCAGCATATTTGGTATAGTTGATAAGATTCTGTGTTGCTTCTGCGTTTTTCTGATATTTTATATTGAACCCTGCCAAAGCTTTGTAAGCCGGAGCATAAGTTGGATCTACGGCAATAGCTTTATCAATATTTTGTTTAGCCTGCTGCCATTGTTGCGCTGCGATCCAAAGCGTACCTTTTCTGGTGTAAACTGATGCTTTATTTCTTGCTACAACTTCTGCTTTATCGTAAGCAGACATTGCATTTCCCGGATCTTTCTTAAGTCGGTAAGCATCACCTAAAGAATAGTAATAATTTGCAGGCACCCCATTTTTCTGAGCTTTTTCGATAGCTTTATTCAGATAAGTAATTGCCAAGTCAGGTGAACTGTTCTTTTCAAATAAAGTTAATGCCTCACCTGCTCTGAAAAGAACCTCGGCATCTTTTTCCTTTGAGTCTTTTACGATCTGCTGAATCTCTGTAATGGCAGATTTATCGCCTTTACCAAGCTTTACTGATGCCAATCCTATTTTGTTAAGGTAACTTTTAGGATCTACGGCTAAACCTTTGTTAAAGCTATCCTGAGCCTCATTGAAGTTAGGGTCAAATTGTGTTAAATATGTATTTCCCAGATAAAAGTAATTACTTGCATCTTTAGGATTCTGATTAATTAAATCTGTAAAATTTTGTTTTGCTTTTGCATACTTTTGACTATCAACGAAATTAATTCCGTCCTGAACACTCTGAGCGAAAGTTAAATTAGCGAAAAAGCCAACTGCAGCAGTTAGTACAATTCTTTTAGTTAAATTCATTATATATTCTGTTTTCATTATTTCAAAAAAAATTAAATCGGTAGGATGAAACGCAATATTCAGACCATTTTTTTATAAAAAAAAGTTTTTTAAGTTAAAAAATTATTAAAATATTTTTTATCTCATCTGAACTTCACGCCTGTAAAGATTATAAGGTTGTAACCCTTCTTTCTCTACCACAATCTGTCCCAGCTGTGTACAGGAAAATCTTATAAACCCGTTTCCGAGACCATAATAACCTTCATTTGTAAGAAAGTAAAGTATTCTTGTAAAAGGGTAAGTCATAATTTTTAAATTAGAAAGAGATGGCTCATAGGTCTTATTTCCTTGTACGATTTTCAAAATTTTGACCTCGTTTCTTAATTTTTGCGCCTCTTCTCCAAAAGGCCGGCTTATCGTATTATAACTTATAACGCCAATTTTATCAGGATATTTTTTTAACTGCTCTACAACATTTTCATTGCCGTTAATAATTGAGAACTTAAGATCAGATGGCTTACGATTGAATTTCTGAGCAACAAAATTAAGGTTACTGGAATTCGTTCCGTCAAAAATCAGCTTTTTATCGTCGGACTGAAGCTCTTTGTAGATATCATCCATAGAAATAGACTCTAAAGAAGAATTTTTAGATACGACAAAAAGAACTGCATCCGCGGCGAATTTTGCCGGTTGCCAGGGAAGATCAATTTTTTTGTCAAAAGTTTCTTTTTCTTTTGCTGATAATTCTCTGGAAAGAACAACAACCCTAATTTTTCTTTCAAAAAAATCAAGAAGTGTCAGATCTTCTTTTTTAACAACGAGATTTATTTTTGTTTGTGGATTAAGTGCCATATATCTTTCGGTAAGTGCTTCTGTGACACTTTTAAAAGATTCATCCACCTCAATTGTTATTTCACCTTTATTAGGGTTGTCAATTTCCGGCCTTTTATCTTTGGAGCAGGAAACTATAATGATACTAAAAAGTACCGCTAAAATATTAATTTTCATTTAATCCCTGTTTTTGATTCGGATAATAGCGCGTGTTATTCTGAATATTCCATACAACACCAACAAACCTCCCAAAGGATAAGCTACATTTGGTTCCAGAATAATGATGAAAAATTTGTATAATATGACGAAGACCCCTAAAACGATATAGAAGATCCCAGTTATTAAAGAAAGCCAATTAAACATATCACAAATCTAATAAAAAAAGAGAAGTTATAAAAACTTCTCTTTTATAATATATTACAAATTAAATCCTTACTGGAAGTTCATTGTAATCGGGAATCTAAATCTGGATCTAACGGGCTGTCCGTTAACTTTACCCGGCGTCCATTTGGTTTTGATTCCTTTAACAGTAGCTTCTGCTTCTCTATTGAAATCCGAGTTTGGACCACTTGCTTTAACCTGAGTTAATGAACCATCTTTTTCCACAACAAAAGTTACCTCAGTTTTTAGAGTTCCTTCACCTTCCAGACTTCCAGAATCGAAATTGTTGGTAAATTTACTTCTAAAAGAGTTGATACCTCCAGGAAACTCAGCTGATTGATCTACGGATTCATAAACCTCATTGGTTACAGGCTTCACCTCAGCCGTTGTAGATTTACCTGTTGAAGGTGGCGGTGGCGGCGGCGTGTAAGCAGGTGTTCTAACACCTTCCTGATTCTGTAGACCTGTGGTTGTCTCCAATTGTTTAGTAATTGGCGGCGGTGGAGTTTCAATCTTTGGAGCTCTCTTAGGCTCCGGAACAACATTCTGAATTACCTCCTGCTTTTCCTCTTCTTTTGGAGGAGGTGGCGGTGGTGGTTCTTCTTCCTTAGGCTGTTCGATAATCGGCTGCTCATCCAAAATCTCTACCAACTTCGCATCTACTTCTGTTTTATCTTTTTCGTTCATTTGCTGGATCTTCATGTAAATGAAGGGAGACAAAGAAACTACAAGAAAAACAGCAGTTCCGATAAGGAAAGACTTTGTAAGCATTTTCGGATAGGTGTGTCTTAAATCATAAGCACCATATTCCTTATTTCTATGTTCAAATACAATCTCATCTAAAGTAAGATTAGCATCGTATTTCAAATTTTCGTCTGCCATTTTTAAAATTTAAAAAATGTTATTGTAGTAAAGGAAAATTATTGTTCTCCTACTTTCTTTTTATAAATAGCTAATTCCCAAGGTTTGATATCGGTAACCCCATATCTTTCGTTTTTGGTAATCGCCATTTCATCAAGAATATCTACAAAGTTTTTATATACTGCATCATCCGTAGGCTTGATAATGACTGTAAACAAGTCCTTATCTGCTGCATTGGCTTTTGCCTGCTCAATTACTTTTCTGATACCTTCTCTGTCAAAATTGGTTTCCATAAGCGTTTGATCATTAAGACCCTGCTGATCCTGCTGATGATAAAAAATCTTATTATCTTTTCCAATAATGATAGAGATGGAATTACTCAGTTTAATCTCCGTATCTGGTGGTTTCTGATTCTTGTCTTTCGGTTTCGCCGGAAGACCAAGATCCATTACGTTTGGTTTGCTAAATGTGGTGGTAAACATAAAGAAAGTAATCAAAAGAAAACCTAAGTCTACCATCGGCGTCATATCTACGCGGGTACTCTGCTTTTTCGAACGGACCTTGCCGCCTTTCCCGCTATCCTCTTTAACCTGTACTTCTGCCATTTCTTCTAATTAGTTTTTACCTTCTTGAGATGTTATCAACCAGAATTTAAGAAAATCAATATCTCTTAAACCTTCAAACAAACTTTTAACTTTTGGATATTTAGTTGTTACATCACCTTTGATCGCTAATTTATAATTAGGATTTACGGCAAGACTCTGCTGTACCCAATCTATAAGTTGTTTATTTGTACTATCCATCGGGATGCCTTCAGTCGCTTTAAAATCTTTCTGTTTTTCTTCAGGAAGATTCAGATAACTTTTAAGCTGACTCATTGGTACTCCGATTGCCTGAACCTTAGAGAATGCCACTTTTTCAGGAGTTGAGAAAGTAACACCATACTTTTTACCCATATTATCCAAAACCTGTGTACGTTCCGCAGCGTTTTCCACTGGCTGGAAATAGAACACACCATTCGGCGTAACATTGATGGTCATAAGACTCGCATCTGGAAGTAACTTTTCTGATATAGAAGAAGGCGGTTTAATCTGCTCCACATCAGGCTTTTTGAACTGTGTGGTTAATATAAAGAATGTAAGCAGCAGGAACGCAACGTCACACATTGCCGTCATATCCGTAACTACTCCATGTCTTTTTGGTTTAATTCTCGCCATTATTTAAAAAATGTCTTTGTTAACTAATTTATTAATTTGAAATGTGATTTTATAGGCACATTTCCGACTTACTGAATATTAGTTGTACTCAGCAAATGATTGCTGGATGCTCATAGAGATTTCATCAATCTTATAAGTCAGTCCGTCAATTTTAGAAGTAAAGAAGTTATAAAGGATAATCGCGATAGCTGATGTACCAATACCTAAAGCTGTATTGATCAAAGCCTCGGAGATACCTGTAGAAAGTGCTGCAGCATCCGGTGTTCCACCTCCTGACCCTAACGCGAAGAACGCCTTGATCATCCCGATTACGGTTCCTAATAGTGCTACCAATGTTGCAACTGTACCCAGTGTGGAAAGAATCATCATATTCTTTTCCAGCATCGGCATTTCCAGAGTTGTAGCTTCTTCGATAGCTTTGTTAAGAGCTACCATTTTCTGCTCTTTATTTAGTGTATTGTCTTTTGCAAGGGCTTTGTAAGTTGTAAGACCTTCCTTCACAACGTTACCAACTGAACCTTTTTGTCTGTCGCACTCTTCAAGAGCTTCGTCGATTCTGTTTTGGTTTAGCAAGCTTCTGATCTTGATAACAAAGTTATCCAGATTTCCGCTACCAGCAGCTTTACCTAGAACCAAAGCTCTCTCAATAGAGAAAACGATAACGGTAAGCATAAACGTGATCAGGATTGGTACGATTACACCTCCTTTGTAAATAATTCCCAAGAAAGACTCTGGATGAATATCTTTCCCATCGACATCTGAGAACGCAACTGAACTGCCCCCTAATTTTTCAGCATCTCTAAAGTTGCCCGGATTACCTAAAACGAATAAATAAATAGCAACACCTATTAAAAAGATAATAGGAATAATTACAGCCGGATTAAGTCCTCCCTGCTTTTTAGCAACTACTTGCTCATCTGTGTTCGAAACATTCATTTCCATATTAAAACTAAATTATAATTGTTAAATTTTATCGTGTAAAATAAAGTTAAATATTTTAAAAATGCAAAATTATTTTTGCATTGAGTTCTAATTTTTTTATCTGAAAAAATCAATAAATTCAATTATCAGATAAATTAAAACCCTGTTTTTATGAATTTATTATCTCTTTTTGAATTATTAATATTATATACTCAAAATTGATATGCTAAAATTATGATTTTTATTTCAGTAATTTTTAATGTATAGAATAATAATTTTTCTTAATGTTTCAAAATCATTCCTTAAATCAGCTAACAATATTAATGATTTTCTTCGGAACAAAAATGAAATTCTTAACCGAATTTGCGCCTAAAATCCTCTTGACATCATCGTTTTCCATAACGATACGCTGAACATCCTCTTTGGATAAATCTGCTCCTAATTTAAGCTTCATTTTCATCTTTCCGTTAAAGCTTACAGGGTAATCTATCTCGTCTTCTACAAGGTAACTCTCGTCCAGTTTCGGAAATGGCTCAAATTCAATAGAAGCATGATTTCCCAGCAAATTCCATACCTCTTCGCAAATATGTGGCGCATATGGTGAAATAATAACAGCTAATGACTGCAAAATATTGCGTTTTCTGCATTTTAATTTCTGTAACTCATTGACTGCAATCATAAATGACGACACCGAAGTATTGAAAGAAAAATTCTCAATATCGTAAACCACTTTCTTGATTAAGGTATGCAGCACTTTATATTCTTCTTTCGTTGGCTCTTCATCAGAAACAGAGAAATTATCTCCGTCAAAATAAAGATTCCAGAATTTTTTCAGGAAGCCGTAAACACCGCTCAGACCTTGTGTATTCCAAGGCTTTGACTGTTCTAATGGTCCAAGGAACATTTCGTACAATCTTAAACCATCCGCTCCATATTCGTTACAGATGTCATCAGGGTTGACGACGTTGTATTTGGATTTGGACATTTTTTCGACTTCACGACCTGTGATGTACTTTCCATCTTCCAGAATAAATTCTGCATCAGCATAATCTGGTCTCCAAGCTTTGAAAGCTTCAATATCTAATTCATCTGTTGTCCCTTTTAATAAAGATACATCAACGTAAATTGCTTGAGTTTTGTAATCTTTTACTAAATTTTTAGAAACATATTGATTAGTTCCGTCAACTCTATAAACAAACGCACTCATCCCCAAAATCATCCCCTGATTAATCAACTTTTGGAAAGGCTCATTTTGTTCGATGTAACCTCGGTCTTTCAGGAACATATTCCAAAAACGAGAATACAACAAGTGACCTGTAGCGTGCTCGCTTCCACCGATATATAAGTCAACTTGTCCCCAATAATCTGACAATTCTTTTTTGCAGAAAACCTCATCATCATTCGGGTCCATATATCTTAGGAAATACCAGGAACTTCCAGCCCAGCCTGGCATCGTCGATAATTCTAATGGAAAAACCTTTTTATCATCAATCAAATCGGTATCAACCACTTTTTGGTTCGCTTCGTCCCAGGCAAATGTTTTTGCATTGCCTAATGGCGGATCGCCGTCTTCTGTGGGTAAATATTTTTCGACATCAGGCAATTCCAAAGGCAAAGCGGAAGTTGGTAAAGTGTAAGGCATTCCTTCCTTATAATAGATAGGAACCGGCTCACCCCAATATCTTTGTCTTGAGAAAATGGCGTCACGCTGTCTGTAATTCATAGTTTCGTGGCCAATTCCTCGTTTTTCGATTTCGGCAATTATTTTTGCTTTCGCATCATTATAATTAAGACCATTCAGGAAATCAGAATTCACACAAACCGAATCTTTAGAATCGTAAGACTCTTCCTGAACATCCACATCAGATTCTACAACCTTGATGATTTCTAACCCGAATTTCTTCGCAAATCTGTGGTCGCGCTCATCGTGTGCAGGAACCGCCATCACGGCGCCGGTTCCGTAACCCATCAACACATAATCCGAGATATAAACCGGAATTTTGTTTCCATTGAAAGGATTAATCGCATAACTTCCCGTGAAAGCGCCACTCACATTTTTCACGTCAGCCATTCTATCGCGTTCCGTCTTTTTTGATGTTTCTTCTATATAATTGGTGATTTCCGTTGCTTGCTCTTCGGTTATTAAATTCTGTACCAAAGGATTTTCCGGCGCCAAAACCATAAAAGTCGCACCGAAAATCGTATCAGGCCTTGTCGTGAAAAATTCAATTGTTTCTCCATTTTCAGTTGAAAATCTAACTTGCGCACCTTGAGATTTTCCAATCCAATATTCCTGAGCATCTTTCAAAGGTTGTGGCCAGTCCAAAGTTTTCAAACCTTGCAATAATCTTTCAGAATATGCAGAGATTCTCATACTCCACTGCATCATTTTCTTTTGGAAAACAGGATAACCACCTCTTTCAGATTTTCCGTCTTTTATTTCGTCGTTTGCCAGAACTGTACCCAAAGCCGGACACCAGTTCACCGTAGTTTCCGCCCTGTAAGCTAAACGGTAATTTAATAAAATCGCACCTTTATCAATTTCAGAAGCATTTTTCCATTCTTCTGCAGTGAAATTGAGTTCTTCATTTTGATTCGCATTTAATCCTTCGCTTCCTTTCTCTTCAAAATGTCGGATTAAGGTTTCAATAGATTCTGCCTTGTCTTTATCTTTATTATACCAGGAATGAAACAGCTGAATGAAAATCCATTGTGTCCATTTATAATAAGATGGGTCCGAAGTTCTCACTTCCCTACTCCAGTCGAAAGAGAAACCAATTTTTCTTAATTGTTCCTCGTACCTCGTGATATTTTGTTCCGTTGTAATCGCCGGATGTGTTCCGGTTTGGATAGCATATTGCTCTGCAGGAAGTCCAAAACTGTCATACCCAACAGGATGCAAAACATTGAAGCCCTGATGTCTTTTGTAGCGCGCATAGATATCAGAAGCAATATAACCCAGCGGATGCCCAACGTGAAGTCCTGCTCCGGAAGGATAAGGAAACATATCGAGGACGTAGAATTTCGGTTTATCGGTTGAGTCGGAAGTCTTGTAAGTTTGGTTGTCTTCCCAGTATTTCTGCCACTTTTTTTCTATCTGCTGATGGTCGTAAAACATTCTCTGAATAAGGAATTAATAATGAATAAATTTTTTAAGATTCACAAAGTTAAGATTTTGACAGGAAATGACAATTTTAAATTTTTGGGCGCCTTTATCCGTCCTCCATTCCCGCTTTTTTATTTTTCCAAAAGCTTTTCCCCAAGCAAAAAAATAAAAAGAGCTCCATTCAGGCCGGGGCGCAGATTCCAGCTTCAAATCAACATTTGTCATTCAAAATGAAGCGAAGCATATAAAAGACAAAGTCTTCGACTCCGCTCAGACTGACAATTTAAAAAAAATTATTTCACTAATATAGATTTGTCACACTGAGCGGAGTCTAAGTGTTTATACTATAAAGAAGTCTTTTTTCTTTATTCTTTTATCTTCTTGTCTTTATATATCTTTGTAAAAAATTCACAAGTGCCGGAAATCTCTATCATCACACCGAATTACAATTCTTCAAAGCATCTTCAGGAAACGATCGATTCTGTTTTAAATCAAACTTTTTCTGATTGGGAATGGCTGATTACTGATGATTGTTCGACAGATAACTCTATAGAAATTCTGGAAAAACAAAACGATCCAAGAATTAAAGTTTTCAAAGCTGAGAAAAATGGTGGCGCCGGACACGCAAGAAATATTTCTCTGGAAAACGCCACAGGAAGGTTCATTACTTTTCTGGATGCTGATGATTTTTGGGAACCGAATTTCCTTGAAGAAATGGTCAATTTTATGAAATCTGAAAATGCTGAATTGGCTTATTCCACCTATTCACGTTGTGATGAAAACCTGAATCCTACAAAAATTGGAGATTTTGAAGCCGATACGGTTGTGACATTTAACAATCTTTTAAAAACATGCAGATTATCTCTGCTGTCATCGATGTATGATTCCAAAAGAGTGGGGAAATTCTATTTTCCCGAAGGCACAAAACGTGAAGATCACGTGATGTGGCTGGAACTGTTGAAGAAAATCCCGGAAGGAAAGCCGCTCAAAAAAACTTTATCCAGATACAGAATGTTACCAGATAGTGTTTCACGAAATAAATCTAATATAATGAAGGACCAATATCTGGTCTATAAAGATTATATGAAATTTTCTACATTAAAATCTCTTTATTATACGGCCAATTGGGCTTTCAATGGATTTTTAAAATATTCTAAAATGTTTAATTAATGGAATATTCTAAGGAGTTTAAAGCGGCGCTCAGCCAGTTTTCGCATCCGGAAAAGGACAAATTGATTTTCAGATTGTTGAAAAAAGATAAATTGTTGTCCAAGAAATTGTATTTCGAACTCATCGATGAAGAAACAACGGATGACAAGCGAAATGCGATGGAGTCTTACATCAAAGAAAGATTATCGGAAATATCAAAATACATCGGAAATCCCAAATATTTCTTAGTTCTCAACAGGAAACTGAGCGCAGAAATCACAGAACACGTGAAGGTGACGACTGATAAATTTGGCGACGTTTTTTTGAACTTATTTCTGGTGAATGAAATTCTGGAATATAATGACAAGCTAAGCAAACAGCGCTTCGATGCGATTTATAAACTTTACATTTATCTCATTAACAAAATCTTCAAAGCCTTAATTCAAATTAAAAAACTAGACGAAGATTACTGGCTGGAATTTGATGAAAATTTATCTGAAATCGATTCCAAAATTCACGAAAACCTTTATCTGGAAAAGCTTTGCATCAATAACGGTTTAGATTTTAACTGGCTGAAATCCGGAAATATTCCGGATCATTTTGAATTAATCGTGAAAGACATCAGAAGTCAGGGATTTTTAAAGTAATTTTCAGAATCAAAAAACACTTTCTATTAATATGCAACAATAGAAATACTGAAATTATCTTTTGTTTCTTTTGTGGTTAACTATTTGTTTCCATAATTTTCTTCAAAATAATCGCTGTCGCATCCGGCTGAGAATTCACAAAATTGTAAGCATTTTCCGACATCTGCTTCAGGAAGGATTTTTCTTCACCTTGATTCTGAATGTCTTTTCTAATAACTTCTGTGATGAAAACCGAAGCTGCCACAAAATCGTCAAAACATTTTCCGCCATTGGCATCAATCAGCGCATCCGCTTCCGGATTTTTTCTGTACTGATTGCCGAAAATTACAGGAACGCCATAAACAGCAGCCTCCAGAATATTATGCAAACCCGCAGAATGGAATCCACCGCCTACAACCGCCATATCTGCATAAGAATACAGTTTTGAAAGTTTACCAATTGAATCTATAATGAGAGTCTGAGAGTTTGTGAAGTCGAGCGTTTGAGAATTCGAGAGAGAACTGTAGAGACAAGCATTTGGAAACAGTTTTTGCAGATGCGGAACACGCTGCAAATCATGTGGTGCAATAACGATCTTAATTTCAGGAAGTTTTTTTGCAACAACCTGAGCAATATCTTCTTCTGCCTGCCAGCTGCTACCAAACACAATCAGTTTCTGACCGCCTTTAAATTCTTCTATAAATTCCAAATGATTATCTCTGTCACGGAATTGCTTCACTCTGTCAAATCTCGTATCACCGGAAACGGTGGAATTGAGCAATCCTATTTTTTTTGCAAGAGCCTGAGACTTCACCGTCTGGTGAAAAAACCAGTCAACATTTTGTTTCAGCTGTTTTGCAAACCACTTTCCATAACTCTCGAAAAATATCTGATGCTCATAAAACAGTGCCGAAATCACATAAATTCTCGTTCCTCTATTTTTCAGCGTTTCCAAAAGATTATACCAATAATCATATTTCACGGTAAAGAAAATATCCGCTTCAAAAACCGAAACAAACGCTTTAACATCTTTTTTTCTATCAAAAGGCAAATAGCAAACCGCATCTGCAACCTGTTTCCTTTTCCTGATATTTTCATACCCGGAAGGTGAAAAAAAAGTCACCAACGTTTTATGTTCCGGGAATTGTTCCTTCAATTTTTCAAGAACGGGAAGTCCCTGCTCGTACTCGCCCAGGCTGGCTGCATGCATCCAGATCACTTTTTCTCCCTGGAGTTTTTCTGTGACAATGCTAACGGTCTGCTTTCTGCCACGAATCCCTTTTTTGGTTTTCGAATTGAAAAGTGAGAAAACTTTCATCCCGAAAATCATCATATGAACGAAAAGATTGTAAAGTGATTTCATCTTTTATTTTTCTACTGCAAATCTATCATTATTTGTTGAAGGATTGGATATGACGAGAAATTCCAAATCCGTGTCGGACAGATTTTCAATCCAGTGTTGTTTACCAGGAATGATATGAAATCCTGAATTTTCTGCTGCTTCAAAAGTTTCTCCTTCCACAATAAACGTTGCTTTTCCTTTTAGAATAAAGAAAAACTGTTGCGCATTTTTATGGAAATGCAACTGCTCTTTCGATTTGGGCGGCATTATTTCCTGTTTTACAGAAAGCTCCTGCGAGTCCAGCAAAACCCAGCTATCGCAGTTTCCACCCCAAATATAATGTTCCGTATTTTGTTTTGATTTTATCATCGCTTGTTTTTGATTAAGACAAATTTAAAGATTAGAAATTATAAACCGTAATTTTGTCATTCTGAAAGAATCTCAACAGTCTAGATTCCTCCGGAATGACAATATTGGATTTTTGCAAACTGTTGTTTTTATGTTGAATCCGCAGCCCAACTTGAGCGGAAATCCTTTTTTATGCAGCGGAGCAAAAAGATTGACATCGTCGAACCTCTTCTTTAGGTTTGAGAGCGGAAGGCGGAAATAGCTGCCATAAATATTGAAATAAACGGGAAGCGAAAAATTAACACAAAAAAGTTTTCAAATATTTGCCACTCAAAATAAAATCTCTATATTTGCAGTCTGAAAATAAAAAGATAATTACGAACTAAATATATTAGTGATGAGTAAAAGAACATTCCAACCATCTGAAAGAAAAAGAAGAAACAAACACGGTTTCCGTGAAAGAATGTCTACACCAAACGGAAGAAGAGTGTTGGCAGCCAGAAGAGCGAAAGGCAGAAAGAGCTTAACTGTTAGTGCTGCGCGCGCTAAGAGATAATTTTCTTTAATTATCATATACAAAAAATGCTTGAAAGGTTTTTCAAGCATTTTTTGTTGTTAAAATTTCCCAAAAGTAAAAGCAGAAAAATAAGTTTTTGCTATTTTTGAATTTCACAAACTTACAATTTCCGAATTATGCCGCACAGAAATGACCCGGGTATCGATATTATAGATTTGAGCAGTGCTAAGATTGTACAGAAAAACTTCACAGTCCTGAATGATGTGGACCTTCATATCAAAAAAGGAAAATTCTGTTATCTTATTGGAAAAACAGGGTCGGGGAAAAGCTCTCTCCTGAAAGTTCTGTACGGGCAACTTCCCCTACAAGGCGGAAGCGGCCAGGTTGCCGGTTTTGATCTGCAGAAACTGAAACAATCTGACATTCCCAATCTTAGAAGAAAACTAGGTATTGTTTTCCAGGATTTCCAGTTGTTACCGGACAGGAACATCGAGAAAAATCTTCTCTTCGTCCTTCAGGCAACCGGCTGGAAGGACAAGCATAAAATGGAAGAGAGAATTGATGAAGTACTTTCAAGCGTTGGAATGAAAACTAAAAAGCATAAAATGCCTCATCAGCTTTCCGGAGGTGAGCAGCAGCGTGCTGCGATTGCCAGAGCGCTCCTCAATCACCCGGAACTAATCCTTGCGGATGAGCCGACAGGAAACCTGGATCCGGAAACATCCAATGATATTATGACGCTTCTGAAGAATCTGGCTGAAGAAAACCATTGTGCCGTTGTAATGGCAACACATGATTACCATATGATTCAGAATTATCCAGGAGAAGCAATCCGATGCGAAAACGGACAAGTTACCGTCCTTGACACCGCAGAACTTTTTGAATAAGAAAAAATTCAGTTATAAAATAATAAGCTCTTTGAAAAACTCAAAGAGCTTTTTTGTTGAATACGTGAAAGTCTTTGGTAAGTTCAAGATATTCATCGGAATAAACTCTTGGTGACTTTTCTATGACAAAATTTTCTATGATTGCTTCTGATTTTCTGAAGCAATATTCCAGAACGACTCTTTTCGGTTCAGCAGTTTCGATGCCCTTAATAATTACTTTTCTCTGCAGAAACAAAAGGCTCTCATTACAAATTTGAGTGAATTGCTTTTCCGATTCAATGGGAATAATAACAGAAAACAACCCTTTAGCCGAAAGTAATTCTGAAGCTTTTTGGATCAGATCAGAAAAATCCAGTTCCAGCCTTTGTCTGGCCAGAATATCTTTTTCAGAACTACTGACCTCAAAATAAGGTGGATTTGAAAGGATTAAATCAAATTGTTCTTTAGTATCAGATTGTTTAAAATCCTGAAGCCGGCTTTTGAGTCGTGGTGAAAAAACAGATTGTGAAAAATTGTTCTGCGATATTTTCACCGCTTCCGGATTGATATCAATTGCTAAAATCTTAGCCTCAGGATTTCGTTGAGCCAGCATCAAAGCAATAATTCCGGTTCCTGTTCCGACTTCCAAAATCTCCTTTGCTTGATGAACATTGGACAAAATCCCCAGCAAAACAGCATCAGTACCAACTCGAAACACTTCAGAACTCTGCTGAACATCAAATTGCTTGAATCTGAATGGTTTCATTTATAAATTAGATGGCATTGAAATGGTAAAAACAGCACCTTTATCCACTTCAGAAACCACGGTTATCGTACCATTATAATCTTCCACCATTCGTTTCACCATTGTGAGACCGATTCCCATTCCGCTGTTTTTGGAAGTAAAATTTGGATCAAATATTTTTTCCAGCTTATCATGCGAAATCCCTACTCCATTGTCATTGACTGTAATTTTAATACGTTTTTCAATCTTTTCTATATCCACATTGATCACTGACTTTCTGTTATCTGCTTTTGCCTGACTGGCATTGGTCACAAGATTGATTATGATTCTCGCCAGATAGTCCTTGTCGATTTTCATCATAATATTATCATGACTTGCGTGGATGAAGATATTTTCATCACTGAAAATCGTGAGAACATTTCGGATTTCTTTATTCAGATTGATCTCTTCATCGTTTCTCTTTGGCAGCTGCGCAAATTCTGAAAAGGCCGTTGCAACCCTGCTGATGACTTCTATCTGACCAATAATCACTTCGCTCAGGTTCCTGACCTTTGTTTCATTATTAGAGTCATTAGGATCAAATTTTCTCTCGAAATTCTGCATCATCAGCTTCATTGGTGTGAGCGGATTTTTTACCTCGTGCGCCACCTGCTTCGCCATTTCCTGCCAGGCAGACTGTTTTTCAATGTAGCTTAGTCTTTCCCGCTGATCGGCAATTTCGGAAATCATCTTATTATAAGCTTTCACCAAAGCATTCAGCTCATCATTTTTATAATAACGGATTGGCTGCAGATTTTTATCAAACAAATTAATGCGGCTGATCATGGATGTAAAACGGGTAATCGCATTTGTAAGATTATTTGATATAATCCAGCTGAGCCAGATGCTTAAAAGAACAATCAATAAATTAACACCAATGATGTATGCAAAATAGTGTTTAAAAACCACCATATAAGCACTCTCGTTGTGATAATACGGAAAATAAACATAGGCAATATCCTCCAGCATATTATTTTTCAGCACCATGTAAGACGAGATAATGCTGGCTTTCAGGTTTTCATCATAGGATTTATCATCATAGCGTTTACCATTTTTCCGAATTGCCGCAATAACATCCGCCGGCATTTTTTTCTGTGCTACCAGATTTGGCTCTTTGTTGGAAAGAAGGTAGTTCCCATTCAGATCATAAATGATGATATCGTGCTTATTAATATCGGCAATCTCATAGATTTTATTCTCAAGAACAGTAGGAATATCCTTTGTTTTCACCATCGAATGGCTTAGCGCATAATCCAGGGATGACATCAGCGCTTCGGATTTATTCTGCATATCCGTACGGCTTTGCTCTTTCGCATTGTTTCTCAATATCACAAAAGAAAGAACAGCCGAAGTAATAATACTCAGGAAACAAATCGCCAGAAATCCAACGAAAACCCTGTTTCTTAACCGGTAACCTTTATAATCACTAAATGACATTTTGCTTTTTCAAAAGTTTCGCAACATACTTGCCGATGATGTCAAATTCCAGATTCACTACATCACCTTTTTTCAGATGCTTCATATTCGTAAACTCCCAAGTATAGGGAATTATTGCCACAGAAAACTGATTTTTTCCGCTTTCTGCAACGGTCAGACTGGTTCCGTTGACCGTAATTGAACCCTGAGGAACCGTCGTATATTCATCCGATTCTTCATAAGAAACCGTGATGATGTAACTGCCGTTCAGATTCTCAATATTCTCTACAATTCCGGTTTTGTCCACGTGACCTTGCACCACGTGCCCGTCCAGTCTTCCTTCGAATTTCAAACAGCGTTCCAAATTCACTTCCGTTCCCACATTCCAATGGCCAAGATTTGTTTTTTCCAGCGTTTCGTTGATGGCAGTCACTTTATATTCGTTCCCATTGATTTCCACCACCGTCAGGCAGCAGCCGTTGTGTGCGAGACTCTGGTCTATTTTAAGTTCCTGTGTAAATGGACAACTTAGTGTGAAGTCAATATTGGTTTCGTTTTTCTCGATTTTCAGAACATTTCCTGTTGCTTCAATGATTCCTGTAAACATTATTGCGTCTTATTTTTTAATGATTTTTAGGAGCTTTATCCCGCTTTCCGCTGTATCTTTTTTCTTCGCCCAAGCTTTTTCCAAGGCTGGAAGAAAAAAGGATGCCGCTTCAATCGGGGCTATAAATATTTGCTTATTTTACTATCTACTTAGTAGAATACATAAACAATAGTTATAAAAACAACCTAAATATGTAAAGAAATAGTTATAAAAAAAACTAAATTTGTAAAATTCTTTTTAAACGTCAAAGATAAACAAATGAGCTCCAAACACCATAAAATCAGAGTAGGAATTTCAATTGGCGATTTCAACGGCATCGGTCCGGAAATCATCCTGAAATCTCTGAAAGACAAAACCATTACAGATTTCTTCACACCGGTAATATTTGGGTCGGGGAAACTCTTTACTTATCAGAAGAACGTTTTCAAATTGCAGACCAATTTCAATTACATCAACTCGGCAAAGGAAGCTCAGAGCGGAAAAATCAATATGGTCAATCTCACCAAAGAGAACAGCAATATAGAATTCGGCGTTCCAACGGAAGAATCTACCAAAATGGCAATCACTTCCCTTGAAGCTGCTACTGAAGCATTACTCAATCAGGAAATCGATGTATTAGTAACAGCACCAATTAACAAAGATGAGATGATGAAGTACGGCTTTGCGCACGCCGGTCACACAGGCTACTTCGAAGAAAAAGCTCAGAAAAAAGCTGTGATGTTTATGGTGACAGACGAACTGAAAGTGGCAGTTTCCACCCATCACATTCCAGTATCGGAAGTGGCGCAGCATATCACTAAAGAAAAAATCAAGAAACAGGTTAAGCAATTGGTATCAACATTAAAAGAAGATTTTTGTATAGAGAAACCAAAGATTGCAGTGCTTGGCCTCAATCCGCACGCTGGTGATGGCGGCGTTATCGGCAAGGAAGAAATTGAAATCATCGAACCTGCCATTAAAGAATTATTTGACCAAGGCATTATGGCATTTGGACCCTATCCGGCAGACAGTTTTTTCCAGCCAGAAAAATATAAAGCCTTCGATGCTGTTCTGGCTATGTATCACGACCAAGGCCTGACGCCTTTCAAAACCATTGCTTACGAAGAGGGCGTTAATTATTCCGCAGGCCTGCCATTTATCAGAACCTCGCCGGACCACGGTGTAGCTTATGATATCGCCGGAAAGAATCTGGCAGATGAGACTTCTTTTTCCGAAGCGATTTTCACAGCCATCAAGATCTTTAAAAACAGAAGCGACTATCAGGATTTGACAGACAATAAACTTCGACCGAAAGCTATGCACATTAATAATGGTGTGGATGAAGACCTGCCGGACGAAGCGGAATAGAAAGCAATTTTCGGAAGTAAATTTTTGCAATTCAAGTATTTCCAAAAACATTTTGTTATTTCAAAAAATTAAATTATTTTTGCACACCATTTTTTATGGACAGATTTAGAAACTACGATATTGCTTTTTCTGGTCTCAAAACCGGAAAGCACGATTTCAAATTTGAAATCAATCAGGAGTTCTTTGATTTATTTGAGACTGAGCAGGAGTTTTTTAATCCAAAAATCAGTGTAGATGTTCACCTGGACAAACACACCACTTTTTTGGAATTCTTCATCAATGTTTCAGGAACCGTTCAGCTGATTTGCGACATTAGCACAGATGAATTTTCTGAAAACATTGAGAATGATTTGAAAATTCTTGTAAAATTCGGGGAAGAATATGATGACAGCAATGAAGACATTATCACCATTCCTCAGAAAGACAGCGAATTCAACATCGCCAATCTTATCTATGAAGCCGTGGTTTTATCCATCCCGATGAAAAAAGTGGCACCATCCGTAAGAGATAATGATGAGTATGAAAAGCTGCTGGAAAAATACAGTCCAAAACCAATCGAAGAAGAGGAAGAGAGCACAGACCCAAGATGGGAAGCTTTGAAAAAATTGAGAGACAATAATTAAGTATAACATATAATTCGTTAGAATTTTTTAAAATAATTAACAATGGCACATCCTAAGAGAAGACAGTCGTCTACAAGAAGAGATAAAAGAAGAACTCACTACAAAGCTGTAGCGCCTCAATTGGCAAAAGATGCTACAACTGGTGAATTGCACCTTTATCACAGAGCTCACTGGCACGAAGGAAAACTTTATTACAAAGGAAAAGTTGTATTAGAGAAAACTGTAGAAACCACAGAAGAAAACTAAGAGTTCTTTTTAAGAATCTTATACACAGCATAAAAAACCACTCGGATTTTATCAATTTGGGTGGTTTTTTATTATATTTGGCGTTCAAAACAATTTAAAATTTTTATGGATATAAAAGACATTCAGAATCTTGTAAGATTTGTTGCAAAGGCAGGTGTTTCCGAAGTAAAGTATAAAAACAAAGACTTCGAAATCTATATCAAAACTCCACTTGGTGGTGAACCTGTAAGCTACGTTACACCTCAGGTTGCCTATCAGGCACCGGTTTCTGCACCAGCTGCAAATCCAGTTTCCGCTCCTGCTGCAACCTCTGAAGCAGCAACTTCTGCTGACGACAGCAAATACATCACGATTAAGTCTCCAATGATTGGTACTTTTTACAGAAAGCCATCTCCGGACAAAGATGTTTTTGTGAACGTGGGCGATTCTGTAACTGAAGGAAAAGTAGTTTGTGTGATTGAAGCGATGAAACTTTTCAACCAGATAGAGTCCGAAATCAGTGGAAAAATCGTAAAAATCCTGGTAGAAGATTCTTCTCCGGTAGAATACGACCAACCTTTATTTTTGGTAGACCCATCTTAAGCAATTTTAGATTAAAGATTATAAATTTTAAATGGAGATTTTTCATTTAAAATAATTTAAAATTCAAAATTTATAATTTAAAATTCGAAAAAGATGTTCAAAAAAATATTAATCGCAAACCGTGGTGAGATCGCAATGCGAATCCTGCGTACAGCGAAAGAAATGGGAATCAAAACTGTTGCGGTTTATTCTACAGCAGACAAAGACAGCCTTCACGTTCGTTTTGCGGATGAAGCTGTTTGTATCGGTCCTGCGATGAGCAAAGACTCTTACCTGAAAATCCCAAATATCATCGCAGCTGCTGAGATTACGAATGCAGATGCCATCCATCCTGGTTACGGTTTCCTTTCCGAAAATGCTAATTTCTCCAGAATATGTGCTAAAAATGGCATCAAATTCATCGGAGCAACTCCTGAGCAAATCGAGAAAATGGGAGATAAGGCGACGGCTAAGGCAACGATGAAAGCTGCCGGAATCCCTTGTGTTCCAGGCTCTGACGGATTAATCGATTCTTATGAAGATGCTAAGAAAACAGCTAAGGAAATCGGTTACCCTGTGATGATCAAAGCCACTGCCGGTGGTGGTGGAAAAGGAATGAGAGCGGTTTGGAAAGAGGAAGATCTGAAAGACCATTGGGATTCTGCAATTCAGGAAGCCGTTGCCGCTTTCGGAAACGGAGGGATGTATATGGAAAAACTGATTGAGGAGCCTAGACATATTGAGATTCAGGTTGCCGGAGACCAATATGGAAAAGCCTGTCACCTTTCCGAGAGAGACTGCTCTGTACAGAGAAGAAATCAGAAACTGATTGAAGAAACGCCTTCTCCTTTTATGACTGATGAACTTCGTGAGAAAATGGGCGAAGCGGCAGTAAAAGCTGCGGAGTTCATTGGATATGAAGGTGTAGGAACCATCGAATTTTTGGTGGACAAACACAGGAATTTCTATTTTATGGAGATGAACACCAGAATCCAGGTAGAACATCCAATCACAGAGCAGGTTGTAGATTATGATTTGATTCGTGAGCAGATTTTACTGGCTTCCGGAACACCAATCAGCGGGAAAAATTATTATCCGAAGATGCACGCTATCGAGTGCAGGATCAATGCGGAAGATCCTTACGCCGATTTCCGTCCATCACCTGGTGTTATCAAAGGACTTAATATTCCCGGCGGTCACGGTGTGAGAGTAGATACACACGTTTATTCCGGTTATGCCATTCCGCCAAACTATGATTCTATGATTGCTAAGCTGATTGTTACGGCTCAGACCAGAGAAGAAGCTATTGCAAAAATGAAACGTGCCCTGGAGGAATTCTACATCGAAGGTGTGAAAACGACCATTCCTTTCCATAGACAATTACTTGAAAATGAAGATTTCCTTGCCGGAAACTATACCACCAAGTTTATGGAAACTTTCGTAATGGATAAAAATTTTGATAATAATATCTAAGAAATAAAATCCAGATAGATAAAATGCCTGACTTTTACAGTTGGGCATTTTTATTATCATTAATTGAAATCAAATTTGTTATTTTTACAAAAAAATAAAAATATGTCTACAGCAGTTCAAGAAAAAAGTTCACAATATTTCATCAACCTAGAAGAAAAACACGGCGCTCATAATTACCATCCGCTTCCTGTGGTTTTGGAACGGGGCGAAGGCGTTTTTGTCTGGGATGTGGAAGGCAGGAAATATTATGACTTTCTATCCGCCTACTCTGCTGTGAATCAAGGGCATTCTCATCCTAAAATTGTGGACGCGCTGGTGAATCAGGCTAAAAAATTAGCCTTGACGTCGAGAGCTTTTTACAATTCAAATCTTGGAGAGTACGAGAAAAAAATCACAACGCTTTTCGGATTTGACAAAGTCCTTCCAATGAATTCGGGAGCTGAAGCGGTAGAAACAGCCGTCAAACTGGCCAGAAAATGGAGTTACGAAGTTAAAGGTATTTCCGAAAATGCTGCGAAAATAATCGTTTGTGAAAACAATTTCCATGGAAGAACAACAACGATAGTTTCCTTTTCCAATGACCCGGATGCGAATGAGAATTATGGTCCTTTTACGCCTGGATTTATAAAAATTCCTTACAATGATCTGAATGCTTTAGAAGCAGTTCTAAAAGATGATTCTCAAAATATTGCCGCATTTTTAGCGGAACCAATTCAGGGTGAAGCAGGCGTTTATGTTCCGGATGAAGGATTTTTGAAAGGTGCTTCGGAATTATGTAAAAAATACAATGTTCTTTTCATCGCAGACGAAGTTCAGACCGGAATCGCAAGAACAGGTAAATTGATTGCCTGCCATCACGAAGATGTTCAGCCGGATATTTTGATTCTCGGAAAAGCGCTTTCCGGAGGAATGTATCCTGTGTCGGCTGTCTTGGCGAATGACGAGATTATGAATGTTATCAAACCGGGGCAACACGGCTCTACGTTTGGAGGAAATCCGATTGCCTGTGCAGTTGCAGTGGCAGCTTTAGATGTCGTAGAAGAAGAGAAATTATCCGAAAGAGCCGAAAAATTAGGTCAACTTTTCCGTTCTGAGATTGAAAAATTAATTCAGAAAACAGATTTAATTACGAAAGTCCGAGGAAAAGGTTTGCTGAATGCTATCCTTATCAACGATACACCGGACAGCAAAACAGCCTGGAATCTTTGCTTGCAGCTGAAAGAAAACGGATTGCTTGCAAAACCTACACACGGCAATATCATCAGACTGGCACCTCCTTTGGTAATTACGGAAGAACAGTTATTGGATTGTGTAAAGATTATTGAGAAAACGGTTATGGAATTTTAAAAGCACTGCAATTGGAAGAGAAAATCAGTGGACTGATCATCACTTACAACGAAGAAAAAAACATTCAGGAAGTACTTGAATGTTTTGACTTTTGTGATGAAATTATTGTTGTAGATTCCTTAAGCACAGACAAGACTGTAGAAATTGCGGGAACCTTTCCGAAAGTAAAAATAATCCAAAATAAGTTTGAGGATTTTACCAAGCAAAGAAATCTTGCACTTGACTATGCAAAAAATGATTGGGTCTTATTTCTGGACGGTGATGAAAGAATTTCGGAAAAAGGAAAACAAGAAATTATCGAAACCGTGAACAATCCTAATGCTTGTGATGCCTATTATATCTACCGGATTTTTTTTCTAGGTCAGCAAAAAATACGATTTTCAGGCACACAAAATGATAAAAACTTCAGGCTTTTCAGAAAATCAAAAGCGCATTATGATGATTTGAAAAAAGTGCACGAGACACTTTTAGTAAACGGAAAAACAGGTTTTTTAAAAAACAAATTGCTTCATTATTCTTTTGAAAATTATGATCGTTTTAAAGATAAAATGATCTATTATGGACAGCTGAAAGGTTTAGAATTGTCTCAAAAAGGGAAGAAATATAGTTTCTTTACAAAATGGAGTAAGACTATTTTCAAATTTCTAAAAACTTATATTTTGAAACTCGGCATTTTGGATGGTATAAACGGTTTAAAGATCAGTTATCTACAAAGTTTATATGTTTATGAAACCTATCAATCACTAAGAAAAGCTAATTCTTAATATAAACAGGTCTTTTGTTGGTGTAAAATTTATCAATCAGATCTTTAAATTTTCTCTGAGTGCTAGATTCTTTGATCCGAATCGGAATTTTAGTAAGTTCCACTTCTTTTACACGCTCTATGACTGCATCAAAATCATATTTCTTCATAAAACATTCTCTGAGAAAAAGACTTATTGTATCATTCCATTGTTTTTTATTTCCCCAGTAATGCCCAACAATATGATCTGCTGGTTTCAATTCTGAATACTGATTGAGTCCAAGAGAAAATGCAAATTGCTCTATTAATCTTCTTGTTACGCCATCTGCACACATTGCATCATTGATCCTAAGCGTTAGATCCAGACATTCGAAATGTTTTTGAGAAACGCCTATTAATCCGGCATTCCACATTGCTACATTTTCATTTATTATGATATTTTCATAGGACTTGCCTTTCATTTGTTTCCACATCAGCTTTTCGGTTTTTGATGAAAGCTGGGATAGTTTACCTTCGTCAAGGTGCATAAAATGTTGTCCGCTTTGAAGAGCAGAACGCAAAACATCCATATTTTTATAGAAAAAAGTATCCGAATCCAAATACAAGATAGAATCGTGTGGATATTTCTGAGCAACCAATTGCAGTGCTTTAATTTTTACCCTCCAAAAAAACTGATGAGTACCTTCCCAATACTTTATAGTATCTTGGTTAATAAATATTGTTTCTACTTTATTTTCGAAAAAACCGAACAGTGAAGAATCATCTGTAATTACAATAATTTTATCATCATCATTTTTATGTAGCAGAGCAGTAAATATGGAAAAATAAGCCTGTTGATAATTTTCGATTTTATTACCAAATACTAAATATAAAATGTTCATTTGCTTAATTTTGATGGGAATCGGAATGACAAACTATTAGTAATACTGATCGATTAGTTCAGTATTTATTAAGTTTTTTTATTATCTTGCAAGATAATAAAATATTGTAAAAAGACGGTCAGGAGACAGCTTTGTTTTTTCAATTTTTTTAAGCAAATATTTTTAAAACTAAATGAATAACCCATTAATAAGCCTGATTATCCCTTGTTATAATGCTGAAAAAACGCTGGAAAAATGTCTGATTTCAGTAATTGCGCAAAAGTATGGAAATTTAGAAATCATTATTGTGGATGATGGTTCCACTGATGGATCGATGCAAATATATACGAAATATCAGAGCCGAGATGAACGAATAAAAATAATCAAACAAGAAAACTCAGGTGTTTCCAAAGCCCGAAATATTGGACTGAAATCCGCAACCGGAGAATACATCTGTTTTGTAGATTCTGATGACTGGGTTGATGCCAATTATTGTGCAAAACTCTTTCAATTACTTACAAATGAAAATGCAGACATTGCTATTATAGAAGCTAAATATGAAGATGAAAACGGGCAAATTGTTTTCGAGAAACCGACCACCACGGAAACAACTTTTGATGGCAGAAAAGCCTTATCTCTATTGTTAGAAGACACTGTGATCCAGAGTCATCCGTGGGGAAAATTATATAAATCTGGTCTGATAAAAGATCTCAGTTTCCCCGAAAATTTAAAATGTTTTGAAGATTATTCCACACTTTTTAAAATTTTTGACAAAGCAGAAAAAGTGGTAAGATCCAATGATAAGTTATACCATTACATCCAGCGAGACAACAGTCTTTCCCACGATCTTTCTCCGGAAACAGCTTATTATTTTTACATTGCAATAATGGAAGTCTTCAGGTTTTGGCAAGGCACAAGAAAAGTAGAAAACCAACAAAAAATCGCCAAAAATTTTGTTAAGAAATTATTGATGGTTCTCAAAAGAATTCTTCGGCAAACCTCTAAAGAGGAAATGAAAAGTGAGAAAGAAGCTATCCGACAATCATTTAATTTATTTCTAAAATATCCTGCGAAAGCCATCGGCTTAGAATACTATTTTTATCTGAGACTCTATTATTATTTCCCTAATATGTACACAAAACTAATATCAAAAAAATGATTTCTCAGCCACTTGTTTCAATAATAGTTCCCTGTTACAATGTTGAAAAATATGTTGAAGAATGCGTCAATTCTATAATTTCGCAAGATTACAAAAATTGGGAAGGTATTTTAATCAATGATGGAAGTACTGACAATACTTTAGATTTAATTAAAAATATTAAAGAAAAAGATGATCGTATTCGTGTCTTTTCACAAGAAAACTTAGGTCTCTCTGCTACAAGAAATAAAGGAATAGAGCATTCTAACGGAGTTTTTATCTTTTTTTTGGACTCAGATGATGTTTTGGATAGTCATGCTATTCAAACTCTTGTTTCTGCTGCATCTAATAATGACATTGTCACAGGAATTACAGTAAACTCAAAAATTGAAAATAAATACATAGAGAAACTCTCACATTTATATCCACCAAAGGAAGGTAATGTTGTTTTTGAGAATAATCACTTCGAAGTTTTAATAACAGCAATGGAGTCTGCATTAACGCCTGTTGCTCAAAACCGATTATATAAAAAAGATTTCTTAAACAAAAATAATATTCGATTCAAGGAAAAAATACTCCATGAAGACGAATTATGGTTTTTTGAAACGATGCTTTTTGCTAGAAATGTAAAATACATAGATCAAGAAACATATTTTTATAGAACGGACAATCTTGATTCTATTACGAAAAATGTTGGTGATGGAAATCTATATTCTTATTTAGAGATTTTAGAAATTATTTTTAAAAAATATTACATCAATAATACCGACAATAATATAAAAGCTGTTTCAGCAAGATATTTGCAGTATCTTAAAAAGCTAATTATCGATTTTGCCATTCGAGAAAAGGACAAGATAAGTAACGCTTCACTTTTAAAAGTAGAAGAGACACTGAAAAAGACTCATACCAAATCTGATAATTTCACTTTACTTAACAAAAGAAATGAAGCGTATTATAAAGCATTGAATAAATTATCATTATTTCCATTTCAAACTATAGAAAAATATTTTTTTAGAAATCCAATTAATAGTATTCGAAAAATATTTAAATTAATCAGAATAAACCTTTTAAAATGAAAAGCAGCAAAATAGCTTATTTATATGAATTCCCTAAATTCTTAAGAGAAATAAACAAACTTAATGACATTATTTTCTTTTTCCCTTTCTATCATTTTGGCGGGGGAGAAACAGTACATCTTGATATTTTAAGAATCTTCAAAGAATATAAAACATCTTGTTTCATAGTATATAAATCTGATAATGAATTTCTTAAAGATGAATTTAATAAAGTTAGTCGAGTTATAGACTTATGGAATTATAAAAGTTCAAAATATGAATCATATATAAAAAGATTGGCAAAAGTCATTAATGAAAAAGAAAATCCTATTGTGTTCGGATGCAATAATCACTTTTTTTATAAATTAGTCAAATATCTTGACGAAAAAAAGGTTAAAATACTAGACTTAACTCATGCATTTTCTTACGAAGACCCATATGCTGTAGAAAAATTTAGTCTTCCAATGGTTAATAAAATTCATAAGAGAGTGATTCTTGGTAAAAAGACATACACAGATTATACGAATCTATACAAAAAAAACAATATAAATTTAAGTTTGTTAGATAGATTTGTAATCATTAATAATGCAGTTAATGTACCTGAAAATTATATAAATAAAAAAAACGATCATTTTTTGAAAATTCTTTTCGTTTCTCGTAATAGTTTTGAAAAAAGACCTGAAATATTTTTTGAAATTGCAAAAAAGTGTCACATCAAGAAAATAAATGCCCAATTCACTGTTATTGGTGATTTTGAGAATATTGATAATAATATTCCAAATTTAAATATTGTTGGAAGTATAAAAGACAAACAAAAAATTGATAAATATTACTCTGAAAATGACATTTTACTTATAACGTCTTTTAGGGAAGGTTTTCCAATGGTTATATTAGAAGGAATGGCATATGGTGTAGTTCCTATTTCTACAAATGTTGGAGAAATTTCGTCTTTTGTAAATACGCAGAATAATAATGGAATTTTGATCTCTGATACTACCACAGAAAGATATAGTAAAATGAAAAACGAATATATTAAAAATGAAAGATGCTATCCCAAAAGCCAACTAAAAGAAATACCTGATGATCTGAATAACCTTATTAATGAATTTATTGATAAAATTCAGATACTAAATAATGATAGAAAGCTTTTAAACACTCTTAGTTTTAATGCTTTTATATCTGTAAAAAAATATTTTTCACCCGAACAACAAAGAAACGCTTATTTAAAACTTTTTTTTGAATAAATTTCTTTAACCGAGATTTCCTTCGATTTTACAATCATTCCGACAATAAAAATAAGCACAAAAACCATTGTAAACCGATTCCATAATGCCGGAAACAACAACCATTTTATCCCGATTACAACGAGCGGCAAAACGTGAAAAAGATTAAATCTTTTGAATTGGATAAAATAATACCCCACATATATCAAACCAAGAATCAAAAAGAGAAAAGACTCGGAATCATCGGTGGTTTGTTTATTTCCGAAAATTACATTGATGTAATCTTGGATTCGGATGTCAATATTTACAGACTTCGGAAACTCAATAAATTGTATGAATGTATGATAAAATGTGAATTTCCATCCGTAATAATCTCCAAATGCGGATAAAAAAAAATAAGGAATTCCTGCGATACCGATGTGTAATCTTCCCGAAAAACTGGAGCATTTAAAAATATAGTTTTTAAATTTGGGAGACAATGAAAAACAGTAAATTTTCAGAAGTTCAGATCATCAAGATTTTATCTGAGCAAAATCAAGGAAAGACG
>CAJYLO010000006.1 GCA_913776245.1 uncultured Chryseobacterium sp. | reverse complement strand
TATATTGTATTAATCTTACAAAAAAACAGAATTTTATTTTAAATTCATATAAAAAAAAGAAGTTTAACATTTATTCTAAAAGTAGCAAGTCAAATTTTAATAATTTTAAAGAATGATCTGTAACAGTATTGACATGATAGTATAATAAAAAAATCAGCTAAGAAAATTTCTTAGCTGATTTTTTTATTATGAATTTCTATTGTTTAATAATTTTCTTAATTATTTTCTCTTTTTCAGTTTTTACAGAAATGATATATGCGCCTGCTGCCAATTCTGAAACATCAAAATTATTATTTAATAAACTTTTCTCATCAAATCTCTTAATAACTTTTCCTGATGTATCATAAAGTTCTACGCTCAAAATTTTAGAGATTCCCTTTATCGTAAATTCATTCTTAACTGGGTTTGGCGAAAGAGATATGTTCCTTTTATCAATATCCGAAACACTTAATGTATTACAAGAGAAATTAGCCACCCAACCGGCTTCTGTATAACCAGAGTCTGAGGTAAAAATGACAGTAATTGCTCCTGTCGGATCTGTGGAAGTAAACGATCCAAGATTGAGATTCCCTGTCAGATTAGTTGCTCCGGAAAAACTCGGGGAAGATGTACTTGGACCATTCTTAATCGTCATAAAATCATAATCCTGTTCTATATTGAAACTGCTGAATGTCAACTTCAGTTTTTGTCCAGGAGAATCAGGATAAAAGGTTTTGACAAAAGTCTCCGAATCGGAATAATTGCCAGTTGCTCCGCCGGAATCTGTAAATGTTTTCCCACACCAGTCATCATTCGTCAGAAACATATCACTTGTTTGGAATGCATTTTCTAATGCACAAGATGTTCCCACAAGCAATCTGTAATAAGTGTTAGGTGTCAGTCCATTGATAGTAAATATTTTTGAAGAAGTTATTCCAGATGTTACAACCGTACCATCCATTTTCGTAATTCTGTATTTCCAGCTGGTGGATGTATTATCAGTAATTGTTGCGGAAAATCCATTCTTGCTAATATTGCTTATAGCCACAGAAGAAACAGTAATTGCACAAGTATTTAGACAATCTGTTCCCAGACAAGCCTTTGTATCTACATTAGCTCTGATCAATGCTGCTGGCTGAGCTCCGAATCCTTTTGTAAAATTAATTCCTGTAGACAACAAGTGACAATAACTCATGATAGTTCCTCCTCCTGATGGAATTGGTCCGGAACAACCTTCATCATAACCAGCTTGTGGCCCGCAACCATCAATGGCTGTATTGTTGCCATTCCACGCACAGGCATGCGTATGGGGTGATCCTAGAGAATGTCCCATTTCATGAGTCATTGCCCCCACAGTCCAGGAATAAGTCGGAACATTGGAATAGCTTTTATCAATCCCTGAATAAGCGTGTTTATAAGTTGTACACAAGGAATTAAGATAAGCGACACTGGTTGTGGATGGAAAATTGATTAAGTGGGCCAAATCCCCATCAAAAGTGGGTCTGTTTGCACTAAAAGCAGCCAGATTAGCATTATAATCACCGGTATAAGGGTCTGGTGTTGTCCAGACAAAGACGGTCTTCAAAGACATTTTGACACCATCATTTACATACAAAGTATTGATATTATTATGTACAGCAGTGATCCAATTGGTGGTGGTTGTTACGTTGGAACTGTTCTGCTGATATGGCTTGTAACCTACTTCATAATATAATCTTACACAATTGGTAGTGGCCTGAGGTGATTTCAAATCAGGATTATAAGAAATTTTCTGCTTTTGATTTTGTAATAATTCATCTGCAGCACAGACGAAAGTGTTAGTTCCTTTTAGTTTTCTATCATTATAAACTACAAAATCATCAGAACCAATACCTTTGCCCAAAACGATATTTGCACCGTCTTCTAAAGATGTGATACCAACTACATCGTTGTCAAAAAAACTAAAAGCAACCAAGGAATTCACATCTCCTTTTACAATTCCTCTGTAATAAACACCAGGAGAATAATCCGTTACTTTACCTTTGTCTGTATAAACATTAAAGTCAAGCGAAAAAATATCGACTTTCATCAATTCTACGGTCATCTCTCCGTTTTCAAAAGGATAAGATAGTTCTAAAGCCTGTGGTTTCTGACTGATGATTTTTGAAAGTTGAGATTGATTTAGTTTCAACGTTTTGGCATCTCTTGCCGCTTGCTGGAAAACTGCTTGTTTTTCCGATGTCTCTAGACTAAATAAGTTAACTTTTTCAAAACTCATTTTCCTAGCGTGAGAATCCACGATTTCTCTGGCAACTGGCTTCAGCGATTGAGCAAAACCAAAAAATCCAAGAAGAACCGCAAATAATAATTGTATTTTTCTTTTCATAAAATATTTTATAATTTCTCTACAAAAAAAAACAATTTTTATTTAAAATCAGCAAATTTATTTCAATTTTAACATCAATGGCTTAAAATATCATCTCTTAATTATTTCTTCTCTTCTCTCAATAAAAAGTATCTTTGCAAAAAATCCGTAGATGCTTTATACGATTATCAAGGCAATTCATATAATTTTTATGGTCAGTTATTTTGCCGGGATTTTCTATCTCGTGAGATTATTTGTCTATTACAAGGATACTGATGAGTTCGATGAGGTTAAGCAGCAGATTCTCAGAAATCAGTATACATTTATGGCCATCAGGCTCTGGAATATCATTACCGTTCCCGCAGGAATTCTGATGTTAGCAAGCGGACTGACAATGATTTTCCTTAATTCCGGATTGATGAAAACGCCTTGGTTTCATCTGAAACTGACATTTCTCGTCGGACTTGGGATTTACCATTTCTGGTGCTGGAAACGGGTGAAAGAACTCAAAAACCTCAGCGGACAAACCCTTTCCATTCCGAATATCAAGCTTCGCCAGTTCAATGAGATCGCAACCTTTATTTTATTCGCCGTTGTTTTTACCGTAATTCTCAAATATTCCGTTATACAATATTGGTGGCAGTTATTACTAGGATTTTTCGGAATTATCATTCTGATAAGTTCGATTGTAAAATTGGTGAACAGAAATAAGACAAAAGAAAAAAGACAAAAGAATCAGGATTAATGGCTTCTAGAGCCACAACCTGACAAAAATACAAGATGAAAACCCACAAAATTCTAATACACTCAAACTCTACAACTCATTTATGATAGCTATATTCAAAAAAGAACTTTGGAATTTTTTCGGAAACTGGAGCGCGTGGATCATCATCGCTGCGTTCAGTATTATTTCCACCTTATTCCTGTTCTTCTTCGAGAACAATTTTAACATTTTCGAGATCGGAAGCGCCACTTTACAAAGTTTCTTTGTGCTTTCGCCCTGGCTTTTTATGTTCATCATTCCGGCCATCAGTATGAGGACTTTGGCAGAAGAAGAACAATCCGGAACATTATCCTGGCTGTTTTCGCAACCGGTGAAAATCACCGAAATCGTTGGCGGAAAATTCCTGTCCGTCTGGTTGGTTGGAATACTATGTTTACTACCAAGTCTGGTTTATTATTATACCGTTTATGTTTTGGGCGTTCCGGAAGGCAATATCGATGGCAGTATGACTTTCGGAAGTTACATCGGATTGATGATTTTGATTGCTGCTTTTTCCGCGGTCGGGATTTTAGCATCATCATTGTCATCAAACCAAATTATGGCTTACCTATTGGGTGTTTTCCTTTGTTTTATTCTTTACTTTGGGATTGAACAACTGGCAAGCTACAAGCTTTTAGGCGGTGCGGATTATATTTTGCAGAATATCGGGTTTTACCAGCATTTCCTGGCATTTACAAGAGGCCAAATCGACACAAGAGACGTCTGCTATTTCCTTTTCGTCATATTCTCAGGATTGGGATTGGCCAGCTGGTTTGTATGGAAAAAGAAATAAAAAATAAAAACATTCAACAGCAAGTGTTAATAACTCAACGATGAGTAAAAAAGATACAATTTTGAGTAAAAAAGGCTCATCGAAGACTAAAATCATTCTCCGTTGAGTAAAAAAGACTCATCGAAGACTAAAATCACTCTCGGTTGAGTAAAAAAGACTCTTCGAAGACTAAAATCACTCTCGGTTGAGTAAAAAAGACTCATCGAAGACTAAAATCACTCTCCGTTGAGTAAAAAAGACTCATCGATGAGTGAAAACACTCGACGGAGTGTATAAAAGATTCAAAACTGAGTATAAAAGACTCGAATGACAACTAAAAACTGTCAACTAAATAAAGATGAATAAAAAAAATAAAATCACTTTGATTATCATAACCGTCCTCCTGATTGTCGGGATGAGCGGCATCGTTTATAAACGCTTTGATCTGACGGCGGAAAAACGTTACACCCTTTCGGATTCTACGATTAAAGTCCTGGAAAAAGTAAAAAAGCCAATGACAATCGAGGTTTATCTGGAAGGCGACTTTCCGGCTTCGTTCAGGCAGCTTTCGAACGAAACTAAATTTATGCTGGATGAGTTCCGGAAAATCAATCCGAAAATCGATTATAAATTCCGCGATCCGATTGCTGAGAAAATTCCGCAGGACACGCTGAAAGCGATGGGAATGCAGCCTTCCATTCTTCCGGATATGAAAGACGGGAAAATTTCCGAAATCGTAATGTTTCCTTACGCCGCCATCAAATATAACGGTTACGGAACTTCGGTACCATTGATTGTCCAGCAATCCGGAATTGATGCGGCAACACAACTCAGCAAATCGATTGAAAACCTCGAATATAACTTCGCTTCCACGATCAAAGGAATGACGGAAGAAACGGCTAAAAATATTGGTTTTTTAGTGAATCAGCAGGAATTAAGCCCGGATGAATTCCGCGGATTTTTGGATTTGGCGATGGAAAATTACAACATCGGCCCCATCATTCCGGAAAATAAAACCGAATTATCTCTGGCTGATGTCCCGAAGCTAAAACAAATGGATGCTTTGGTGATCGCCAAACCAAGAAAAGCATTTACCGATAACGAAAAGGTGATTCTCGACCAATATATTATGAACGGCGGAAAAACATTGTGGATGTTGGACGCCGTGAATGCTGAAATGGACACGCTTTTCCAGGCGAAGAAAATTATGGCATACCCAATCGATCTTAACCTGACGGATTTTATGTTCAATTACGGACTGAGAATCAATCCGGCGCTGGTGAAGGATATGAAAAAATCGGCGCTGGTAAGAATTGTTTCCGGTGAAGTAGCCGGCAATCCGCAGTACAGCAGTTTTCTCTGGCCTTATTTTCCTCTGGGGATTGCTGAATCCAAAAACCCGATTACGAAGAACATCAACCCCGTAAAATTCGAATTTCCAACTTCGATTGATACATTGGGAAGGCCAAATATCAAAACCAAAGTTCTTTTTGAATCCAGCGAAAGAACAATGAGCAAAACGGTTCCGAACTATGTCGCACTTTCTGAAATCGTGAGAACGGACAGCATCGGCGAAATGGAACGCCCTACGCCACCGAAGATTTTTGCAGTGGCTCTGGAAGGAAAATTCAAATCTGCTTATGCCACAAGAAGTGAAAAGAATTCTTACCCGGGATTCAAAGCGCAAAGTCCTGAAAATAAAATGCTCGTAATTGCGGACGGTGATATTGCAAGGAACCAGATGTGGAAAGGGCAGCCGCTACCTTTGGGCGAAGATCTGCTAACCAAACAACATTATGGCAATGCGCAATTTCTGAGAAATGCTCTGGACTATCTTCTGGATGACAGTAATATGATGGAACTGCGTGACAGAACCATCGAAATCCGATTGCTGGACAGGCAAAGAATCGATGAAGAAAAATCCGACTGGCAATGGCTCAATCTGCTTCTACCTTTGGGAATTTTAGGAGTTTTGGGAGCAGGATTTTATTTCCTTAGAAAGAAAATGTTTTCGTAAACTCGATGCTGGCTTTAAACGCAAAGTCCGCAAAGAATTTTTAAAAAATATAACTGTTTTTAAGTTCGCAAAGGCGTAAACTCAGCAACGATTTATTTTGTATTTTCTTCGCTGAACGAAGTGTCCTTGCGAACGAAAATATGCGCAGCTTATCGTAAAAAAACTTGCGAACTTTGCCTTTAAATCAATATCAATACAATGAAAAACCTTTTACTAGCTTTGATCTCCGGTGTTTTGTTAGCCATTTCCTGGCCTACTTACGGGATTCCGTTTTTTATATTTTTTGCATGGGTTCCGCTTCTGATGATGGAACACAACATTGCCAAATTCAGCGATATCAAAAAGAAAAGATTAGCTGTTTTCTGTTTTTCATACCTCACATTTCTGATTTGGAACTTTGTAACCACAGGCTGGCTTTACAATTCGCAATTGCCTGACGGAAGCAAATCACTTTTGGCAGTTCTGTTTCCTGTTCTCACCAATTCTTTATTTATGGCTTTGGTTTTTGTGTTTTATCATATCTATAAAAAAAGTCAGGGAACGTATTTCGGATTGGTGTTTTTGGTAGCAATCTGGATGGGTTTTGAGAAGCTGCATTTGGTCTGGGAATTCACCTGGCCTTGGCTGAATCTCGGAAACGTTTTCGCAGATTATCATCAGTTGGTTCAGTGGTATGATACTTTGGGTGCAACGGGCGGAAGCTTCTGGATCTTGATTTGTAATGTTTTAGTGTTTTATACGATAAGAATCTGGGAAGCCGGAAGAAAAAGAAAATCATTGATTCAAAATGTTTTGATGACGGCCGGTTTTATCATTCTTCCAATGATAATTTCTCTTGTCAAATATTATAATTATTCTGTAAAACCAATCGGGACAATCAATGTCACAATGCTTCAGCCGGCATTGGACCCTTACACTGAAAAATATCAGAAAGACAGCCTGACCATTGAAAATGATTTGCTAAAAATAGCTGCTGAAAACTCAGTTTTGCAGAGTGATAAAAAATCAAAAATCGATTTATACCTTGCTCCGGAAACATCTTTGCCCGGAATTGGCGGTTTCAGCGAGAGAGGTTTTAATAATAGCCTATTAATTAATAACATCAAAGCTTTTCTTTCCCAGCATCCAAAATCTGTTTTCTCGGGCGGAATTTCCAGTTATTACGTTTATAAAGAAGACGAAGAAAAACCGTCAACAGCGAGCTATCTCAACGGACAAGGTATTTGGCTGGATGAGTATAACTCGGCCATCCAAATCATTCCGAATCAACAGCCGGAAGTTTATCACAAAGCAATGCTCGTTCCCGGCGTTGAGATTTTTCCTTATATCAAAATTTTAAAACCGATTTTAGGCGATGCGATGCTGGATTTAGGCGGAACTACACGTTCTCTGGGAATTTCCAACGAAAGAAAAGTGTTCGCTAATCCTTACAATAAATCGGTAATTGCACCGATCATTTGCTACGAAAGCATCTATGGCGAATTCGTGACGGGTTACGTGAAAAAAGGCGCCAATCTCCTTACCATTGTGACCAATGATTCCTGGTGGGGCTATTCACAGGGACATAAGCAACTGTTGGTTTATGCGAAACTCCGTGCGATAGAAACCCGACGCGAAATTGCAAGAGCCGCGAACAGCGGAACCAGTGCGCACATCAATTCCCGGGGCGATATTGTAGATGAATTACCTTACGGTGCAAAAGGTGCATTGACTGCAAAAGTTAACTTGATTGACAAAGAAACATTCTACACCAAAAGCGGCGATTTCCTTTCCAGAATTTGTCTTTTTGTGATTGGTGCATTGTTACTTTTTATTCCGGGGAGAAAGTATTTGACGAGGAAGAAATAATAAGTTGGAGAGTTTTAGTATTTGTGAATTTGAGAGTAATTCTTACACTCTAACACGCTAAAACTCTCCGACTCACAAACTCAAAGATTCGGCAAATACCTTTCCTTGATAATATTCAAATGATGAATATTGTGACCAACATTTAATTTCCCGATGGTTTCCACTTCGATGTTATTTCCATTGACGATTCCAATCAATTGAAGTGCTTCTTCCGGAAGATTTTTAAAGAATTTAATGGCTAATTTTCTTGTTAGTTTGAATTCTTTAATCAGACTTTTTAAAGTCCGGGTCTCTGCATAAGAATTATCTGCCCAGGCTTCTTCATCAAATCCGGAAACCAAAGACTGGTCTTTTCTGGAAAATCTGAGTGCCCGGTAAGCAAAGACTTTTTCCGTATCGATAAGATGTTGCAAAAGCACTTTCAAAGTCCATTTTCCTTCTGCATAAGCAAAATTCCCTTGTTCTTCGGAAAGCGATTCATAGATCTGTAAGGTTTCATCGGAAGCCATTTTCATTTCTTCGATCCAATTTTCTGAAGGAACCAAATCCAGATAGCGCTGTATATATTTTTCAAATTCTGTCATAACTTACAACTTCCAAAGTTTAATTTTTGATAAATTTTAAGTTCGCTACACCTTCTTTTGTTTCGACTTTAATGATGTAGACACCTTTATTTAACGAAGAAATATCAATATTAGTTTTTCCTGTCTGCTCTGTTTTTATATTTCTTCCGGACATATCGAAAATTGTATATTTTTCAATTTTTATTGGACCAATAATAGTTAAAATCCCATTAGATTGATTTTGAGATATTTTAATTTTATTATTCAGATTTGCTATTTCTGCTGTGCTTTGAACATCACAGTTGTCAGTTGCAAAAGGCGGATAATATTCTTTATCAAAACAATTAATTTTTAGATCCGTAAGATTGGGATTATTTTCAATTTTTGGTAGATAACAACAAGTGCTAAACAATGGATTAGGAAATGGGCAATCACTCCAATCAGACAGCATGCACCAAGCAGTATTTTTACCATTCTGAAGATTTAGACTTTTAAAATTATTATCATTAAATCTGAACAAGACGTACGCTCTGTCAGGCAAACTCAAATAAGATTGAGACAGGTCTAATGTTTCCAATAAATTATACGAGCAGTCCAAAGCAATCAGTGATTTTACAAATTGGAAATTCGTAAAAGATGTAATCTGATTTTTTTTACAGATCAACTGTTCTAATTTGCTAAGATTTGTAAAATCTATTGTCGTTATTTTGGCATAGGCACAATCTAAAGTTTTCAAATTTTTGAAATAGCTAAGTCCTTCAAGAGAAGAAATGTTTTTTATTGTTAAAGGATTATCATAGTGGTTCCAAAAATAAAACACAGTATAGCTAGAATCACTAAATCTCCCATTGAAACTAATGAGCGAAACATTCTCGGCTTCAGAAACCTGAATTTCTCCATCATTGTTTTGATCTAGTTTTATGGAATTATTATTGAGATCACGAACAAATCCATTACTTGAGGATGATTGTAATAAAAAATTTTTAAATTCGGCATCAGGAAAATTGATATTTTGCGAAAATGTCACTTGAACAAATGCCAGAAACAAGAGGTTAATTAGTTTTTTCATAGATTTTTTTTTAAAGATATAAAAAATCCAAGAAATAAATATTAAACAAAATTCTTAATCATTTTGGTTAAAAAAAACAAAATATTTAATTTATACATCTATTGTCCATTCATAAAAATTCACCTCATCATATTTTTTGAAACCTGCGCTTGGGTATAACTGATTTCCGATTATATTTTCTTTTCCGGTTTCCAGATACATTCCACAAGAGTTGGATGTTCTGCAAAGTTCTTTTGCTTCTTCTATCAAAGCTTTGGAAAACCCTTTTCCACGAAAACCTGCATTAACATAAAGATCATTCAGCAGCCAATAAAGCTTCATCCTGGTAGATGAAAACAATGGATACAATTGAACAAACCCAACCAGTTTTTCATTGTCCTCAGCGACAAATATTTCAGAATCATTTTTTTTCAACCTATCGGATAAAAACTGTTGAGCTCCTGCTAAATCAGATGTTTTGTGATAAAACATCCTGTATTCATCAAACAATTTGGAAAGCTGAATCAAATCTTCCTGAGTCGCTTTTCTGATACTACTCTTCATCTTCGTACTGTTCCAGATAATAGGTGAATGTAAAGCCTTCAACCTCATCTTCTGCATCTTCCAAAGTTGTCAGAAGATCTTCAAACAATTCCAATTGGTCAACGCTCATATTAACGAATTCCAGATGAAACGGCATTTCCAGTTCTCCCGAAATCACATCAAATAAGGCGTCCAGATTGTCGCCAAAGTGTTCCGGCAGTTCTAATTTTGATTTCAACTGTTCGTAAAAATCTTCATAATCGCCGATATCGGCGAAATCGATGTATATTTCTTTCATTCTAAGTTGATAGTTGTTGTTTAATAGTTGACGGTTGTTATGCTGAGGCTCTCAAAGCCTCCCCTACTTTTTACTTTTGCCTTGATTCTTTTATCTTATTTTACTTCTTCTCAAACGATTTATAATGGTTTTTTGTGAGCCAAACATCGCCGCTTTTAGTAAAGACAATTCGGTCTGCGCCCCGGTTTCCGCAATCATAATTCACATCTGCTTCGTAATATTGTTCGCCTTTTGGCAATTGTTTTTCACGATTACTGAATCGGTCGCCACCAATAGCTTTTCCCGGCAAAACGTCGCAAAGATTGCCTTTGGAAGGATTCCAGCCTTGGCTTTTAGCTTCAGATTTTGTAATGTAAAACGCCGGCAGTTTATGATTGGATTTTACATAAGCAATTACCTTATCATCATCCGTTAATTCTTCTATCGAAATTCCTTCAGAACTTCTTTTCGTGTCAAATTGACGCTCAGAATCGTTTTTAGATTCGAGAACTTCGGTCTTCCGGCTTCCGGCATCCGACTTCCTTTCGATTCGGTAATTCGAAATCAGATACATTGTCAGTATTCCGGCAAATGCGCCGATCAGAAAGAAAAACAGGGTTTTTAGTTTTGGATTCATTGATGAAAATTTCTATGCTAAAATAATGAAAACCTTGATTCTTGCGGAAGAAAAAACAAATTTTAAAAATAATTTGTCCTTAGCCTAATTTTTCTATATTTGGAAGCAAAGATAAAATATGAACTCCGATACAATGGATAACTTAAAAATGATTGCCGAAACGGCCAAAGACTTCGCTGAAAAAAATATCCGCCCGAACATTATGGATTGGGATGAAAGCCAGACTTTTCCTGTAGAATTGTTTCATCAATTGGGAGAATTAGGCTTTATGGGAATTGTAATTCCTGAAGAATATGGCGGCTCCGGGCTTGGTTATCAGGAATATGTGACCATTTTGGATGAGATTTCCCAGGTTGACCCTTCCATTGGATTATCCGTTGCGGCACATAATTCACTTTGCACCAATCATATTTACGAGTTTGGGAATGAAGAGCAAAGAAGAAAATGGCTGCCACAATTGGCATCCGGAAAAGTTATCGGCGCTTGGGGACTAACGGAGCACAACACAGGTTCAGACTCCGGCGGAATGTCCACAACGGCTGTAAAAGATGGCGATGATTGGATTATTAACGGGGCTAAAAACTTCATCACGCACGCCATTTCCGGAGACATCGCTGTTGTTATGACAAGAACCGGAGAAAAAGGTGCGAAGAATAATTCAACCGCTTTTGTTTTGGAAAAAGGAATGACCGGTTTTACTTCCGGTAAAAAGGAAAATAAATTGGGAATGCGTGCTTCCGAAACCGCTGAATTGATTTTCGATAACGTTCGTGTTCCGGATTCTCACAGATTAGGAGAAGTGGGAAGCGGTTTCAAACAGGCGATGAAAATCCTGGACGGCGGTCGTATTTCTATCGCAGCATTGAGTTTGGGAATTGCAAGAGGTGCCTACAAAGCAGCTTTGAAATATGCCCAGGAAAGACATCAGTTCGGAAAAGCAATTTCAAGTTTTCAAGCAGTGAATTTTATGCTGGCGGATATGGCCACAGAAATTGACGCATCCGAATTATTAATCAGAAGAGCATCTGACCTGAAAAATGCGAAACAGAAAATGACGCGCGAAGGCGCAATGGCCAAACTTTATGCTTCAGAAGCTTGTGTCAGAATTTCTAATAACGCCGTTCAAATCTTCGGTGGTTATGGCTATACCAAAGATTTCCCGGTCGAAAAATTCTACAGAGATTCTAAATTGTGTACTATTGGTGAAGGTACTTCTGAAATCCAGAGATTAGTGATTGGAAGGGATATTATTCAATAATTATTAATTTTTATTGAAAATATTTTTACAAAAACAACATTTTCATACATTTGTAAATAATTTTTAAAATAAATACAAATGATGAAACAAGCACTTTTAGGTGAATTTCTGCACGAAGCAGAAAGCACAAGAAAACTTTTACAAGCAATCCCGGACAGCGCCTTGGATTGGAAACCATCCGAAAAAAACTGGACAACGGCACAACTGGCATCGCATATTGCCGAAGTTTATAATTGGTACGAAGTCACCTTTAATCAGGATGTTTTTGATATGGGTTCCTATCAGTATGACAAGGGAGACATTGCCAAAGCAGAAAATATTGTGGCAAAATTTGAAGAAAATCTACTGAATGCTCAGAAAGCAATAGAAAACTCAGACGAAACCACCTACATGAATCTCTGGAAAATGCAAGCCGGAGGAAACGAAATTTTCCCGCCAATGCCAAAGATACAGGTTATAAGAGGTTTTCTTTACAACCATCTTTATCATCACAGGGGTGAGCTTATTGTCTATCTGAGAGCGACAGGAAACAATGTTCCCGGATTATACGGACCTACTGCTGATGATAAATTTTAGCAAAAAGACTTAGATAAAAATTTTTAATTTTATTAAATGCTGTCTCCTTGGACGGCATTTTTTATATTTGTTAAAAATTTTAGAAAAATAATGGAAAAATTAGACAGCCTGAATCAGGTAGCCGAATTTCATAAAACCTTCAATGCTCCCATTCTTGACACTCCTCAGATTCCTTCAAAAGAACGTGCAGCTCTCAGAGTCAGTCTTTTGCAGGAAGAATTGGATGAGCTGAAAAAAGCAATTGAAGACAATGATCTTGTGGAAGTTGCGGATGCGCTTTGTGATTTGCAGTATGTTTTGAGCGGCGCTGTTCTGGAGTTTGGTTTGGGAGAAAAATTCGTGAAACTGTTCAATGAAGTTCAGCGTTCTAATATGTCCAAAGCTTGTGATAATGAAATTCAGGCGCAGGAAACGGTAGAATTCTACAAAGCCAAAGGAACTGATGCTTATTATGAAAAGTCTGGCGACAAATATAATGTTCACAGAGTGGCGGACAACAAGGTTCTGAAAAACAAATATTATTCTGCCGCGGATTTAAAAGACATTATTAATAAGTAACCACAATAGACCCAAAGATTCACCAGGCTCACAAATAAAAGTATTAAGTTTTAAAATTGTATCCTTTGTGCAAAAACTTCGCGAACCTTGTGGTAAAAGAAATAAAAACATAATGAAAAAAATCTCAATATTGATAGGCATCATTGCATTGACAACTATTAATTCCTGCGCAGAAAGAGTCATTGTAAACCGGGAGGTAGAATCCAAAAATGATGGTAAAATGCTGCTGGGAACACAAACACTCGATCAGTTCCGAAAAGAGCCTTACAAAGTCTGGTTCGATGAAGAATATAACCGCTATCAGATTGATCAGCAAACTTTCCCTGAACTGAAAAAGGAAAAATTGAATTCCTACAACCTGGTCGTTTTTGCCGGAAGCTGGTGCGAGGATAGCCACAGGGAATTCCCGAGATTAATAAAGATTCTGGATGCGTTGAAATACAACACGGATAAAATGCAGATCATCGCTGTTAATCGGAAAAAGGAATCACCGGCCGGCGAAGAAGGTCTGTACAATATTTCACGCGTTCCAACCATCATTGTGAAAAAATATGGCAAAGAAATCGGGAGAATCACAGAGATGCCGGAAACGGGCTATTTGGAAAGAGATTTGCTAAACATACTGAAAAAAGACAATTCGGGTTTGTTTAAATAGTTTAAAAATTTCGAAAGCCTCAAACTGACAATACTTTTAGTAATAGAAATGTCATACTGAGCTTGTCGAAGCGTCTTTAGCAAGTTTAAACATCGCTGACAAATTCTAAACCAATGAATAAATATACTGGCCTACTTTCCTTTGTTTTCGGGATCATTCTCACAGTTTTTGTTTTCTTATCTTGGAGAAGCTGCAGCAAAAAAGATGACGCCGCAATGATTAATCAGGATTATTATCTGATTACGAACCAAATCCAGAAAATGAATAAAATGGTAGTTCTGGAACAGGATTTTTCCAGTTTTCAAACCCATAAAAGTTCCGCGGCCAACATTGCAGGCTTCGACATTCTTCCAAGAGAAATGGTTCTTTATACGACTGCAAAAGCCCAGGTTTCTTACGACCTGAAAAAAATGAAGATTGATGTAGACACCATTAATAAAAAAGTAATCATTGAAGAATTACCTCAGCCCGAAATCAAGATTTTCCCGGATGTGAAAATCCATTTCATGGATGATTATGCCATTAACAGATTCAAGCAAAGCGACATCAACGGTATTATGGAATCGGCTAAGAAAAACATGGCAAAAAGTGTCAATCAGGATCAGCTTAAGGAGGAAAGTAAAAAACAGCTTAAGGAAAATCTAAACGAAATTTTTGTTTTGGCAAAAGCCTTGCATTATTCCATAGAAGACAAGACAAATACGTTTCCTTCCACCGAATTATAAAAATTACCGTTATGAACCAGGATAAAAAAAACGAAAACAGCAATTCTGCAGAGAATAAAAAGCAAAATGAGGATTTTAAAAATATTCCTGCTGCATCAGATAAAAAGAATCCACCGGATATTGACAAACAGGACATCGATAAAAGCTCGAAAGTCAATAAAGACGGAAAAACAGATAATACGGATAACTAATATAAATAAACCCATTCCCTTGAATGGGTTTATTATTTTGGCGATAGAATAAATATTAAAATAAAGTTAAAATTATCCATTCAGGTTATAATGCCATAATTTTTGTTTTGTGAGAAGTACCAAATATTAACACACAAAAAATATTATTATGTCTTACACTGTTTTTGGAATCTTTCCTAATCAAAAGGAATGTAATGAGGTCATCACCAAATTGGAAAATGCCGGATTTTATGATTATACAATCTCGCATTCAGAAAAAAAAGCTTTGGAAACTGTAGATAACAATGAAAAGAAAGGTTTCTGGCACTGGCTTTTTGATAACAGTACACTTGAGCAGGATCGCTATGAATATGCGAGTATAGATAGTGACACGGTTACTGTTTATATTGACAATGAAGATGATGCAAATGCCGTAAAAAGCATCCTTGATGAAAACGGCGCCATCGATATTGAGGAAAAAACAAGAGACTACATTTCTGGAAAGTACGCGGATACACACCACGAATATCCCATTTCCGAAAGCAAAAGAGCAAGAATAATTGCGAAAGCGAAAAACGATCTGTATTTTACAGAAGAGCGAAGTGAAGCTTACAGACCAGAGAAAGGAATGTCTGACGAGATGGATTCTATGGGTAAAAAAGATTAAAAACCAATCACATCCTGATATATAACTTTACATAGTAATTAGGGCTGAAACTTTTCAGCCCTGTTTTTTTATATTTAATTAATTGAAATGCAAAATAATCACGTTGCTGATTTCTTATTATTTCGTAAATTTGCAGACATTATTTTTAAACCATTATGCTAAAAATTACACTTCCTGATGGCAGCATCAGAGAATATGAAGGAGCAGTTACTCCACTACAAGTTGCGCAGAGTATCAGTGACGGTTTGGCAAGAAACACCATTTCTGCCGTCGTAAACGGGAAACAGACAGAAGTAGACACCACGATAACCGAGGATTCTACAGTGCAGCTTTTGACGTGGAATGACGATATGGGAAAAAAAGCATTCTGGCACTCATCCGCTCACTTATTAGCTCAGGCTATTATGGAATTTTATCCCAACGCCAAGCTGACAATCGGACCAGCCATCGCCAACGGATTCTATTATGATGTAGATTTCGGAGGAGAGCCTTTGTCTGAAAAAGACTTTGAGAAATTAGAAAAGAAAATCTTAGAAAACGCTAAGAAAAATTCAACGTTCAATCTTCGTGAAGTTTCCAAAGCTGATGCCCTGAAAGAATATGCAGACAATCCTTTCAAAACTGAACTGATTGAAAATCTACCTGACGGCGAGATTACTTTTGTAACACACGATAACTTCACAGATCTTTGTAGAGGCGGCCACATCCCTTCAACAGGAATCGTGAAAGCAGTGAAAATCCTGAACGCAGCCGGCGCTTATTGGAGAGGCGACGAGAAAAACCCTCAGCTGACAAGAGTTTACGGAATCTCTTTCCCTAAACAGAAAGAATTAGCTGAATATCTTGAAAGACTGGAAGAAGCTAAAAGAAGAGATCACAGAAAACTGGGTAAAGAATTAGGCATTTTTGCATTTTCTGAAAAAGTAGGTGCAGGTCTTCCACTTTGGTTGCCAAAAGGAGCAGCCTTGAGAAAAAAATTAGAAAACTTCTTATCAGAAGCTCAGAAAAAACAAGGCTACGAATTTGTGATTTCTCCGCACATCGGAGCTAAGGAATTATACATCACTTCCGGACACTGGGAGAAATATGGCGAAGACAGTTTTCAACCCATCAAAACACCAAATGAAGGTGAAGAATTCTTGCTAAAACCAATGAACTGTCCGCACCATTGCGAGATTTATAAAGCCCAACAATGGTCTTACAAAGATCTTCCAAAACGTTATGCAGAATTCGGAACCGTTTATAGATACGAACAATCGGGAGAATTGCACGGCTTAACCAGAGTTCGTGGATTTACTCAGGATGATGCTCACCTTTTCTGTACGCCAGACCAACTGTTGCAGGAATTTGAAAAAGTAATTGATCTTGTTTTATACGTTTTCGGATCGCTTGGATTTGCTGACTTTACAGCCCAAATCTCATTGAGAGACCCGGAAAACAGAGAAAAATACATTGGTTCTGACGAGAATTGGGAGAAAGCAGAAAATGCCATCGTTACTGCAGCCAAATCAAAAGGATTGAAAACCGTAACTGAATATGGCGAAGCCGCTTTTTACGGCCCAAAACTAGACTTTATGGTAAAGGATGCTTTGGGAAGAAGCTGGCAGCTGGGAACGATCCAGGTGGATTATAATTTGCCGGAAAGATTTGACCTTTGGTATAATGGCAGCGATAATGACAAGCACAGACCGGTGATGATCCACAGAGCGCCATTTGGATCTATGGAGCGTTTCATTGCAATTCTTATAGAGAATACAGCTGGCGATTTCCCGCTTTGGTTGAGCCCTGAGCAATTTACGATTTTGCCGATCAGTGAAAAGTTTGGCGATTATGCAAAAAAAGTTTCACAATTATTGGAAAATCACGATATTTGTGGTCTGATAGACGACAGAAACGAAAAAACCGGCAAGAAAATTCGCGATGCCGAATTGAAGAAACTTCCTTTTATGCTCATCGTGGGCGAAAATGAAGAAAAAAACGGTACAATTTCTGTTAGAAGAAGAGGCGAAGGCGACCTTGGAGAAATGACGGTAGATGCTTTTATCGCTTATTTTAAAGAGCAGGCAAAACCAACATTTGAGCTTGGCGAAAGCAAATAAGCCTCAATCATTGATTATTAATTTTAAAATTTTAAAACCATAGCACTAAAAAGAAACAACAGCAGAGGTCCGATGAGACGTCCAGTCCAGGAAGACCTTCATCAAATCAACGAAAAGATCCGTGCCAAGGAAGTACGCCTGGTGGGAGATAATGTTGAACCAGGAGTTTATCCATTAGCCAAAGCTTTAGAAATAGCAAGAGAACAGGAGTTGGATCTTGTTGTGATTTCTGATAAGGCAGAACCTTACATCTCTCGTATTCTGGATTACAAAAAATTCCTTTACGAGCAGAAGAAAAAGACCAAGGAGCTTAAAGCGAAGCAGGTAAAAGTAGTTGTAAAAGAAATCAGATTCGGTCCACAGACCGATGACCACGATTACGAATTCAAGAAGAAGCACGCAGAAAAATTCCTGGAGGAAGGTTCTAAACTGAAAACTTATGTTTTCTTCAAAGGTCGTTCTATCATTTTCAAAGATCAGGGAGAAATTCTTCTTTTGAAACTTGCTCAAGATTTAGAACACGTTGGGAAAGTTGACCAGCTTCCTAAGCTTGAAGGTAAAAGGATGATTATGATGATGAGTCCTAAGAAGCCTGCAAAATAAAATACAAAATATCTGTATATGTAAAACCTCAAATCAGTTTGGGGTTTTTGTTTTTCTACTTTCAACATTTTTTTGTAATTTTGCAGACTTAATTGCGTGAGGGATAGTAATGAAAAGCCCACAGCAAGCGGCGAAAAATGCGGCTGTGCGAGGACTTGTAATGGATAGCCCGACCTGAATGAGCGAATGAAGCGTAGCGGAATGAGTGAGTGAAGGACACGCCCAAAACAATGTAACAATTCAGCAATATATCAATGTAACAATTGATACACTGGTAAATGATAAATTGTTATACTAGAAAGAATATTGATAACAAACTATAAAAAGCAGAACAATGCCAAAATTAAAAACGAAATCAGGTGCTAAAAAGCGTTTTGCTCTTACCGGAACCGGGAAGATCAAAAGAAAGAATGCTTTCAAAAGCCACATCTTGACAAAGAAAGAAA
>CAJYLO010000005.1 GCA_913776245.1 uncultured Chryseobacterium sp. | reverse complement strand
TATAGAATGGATATACAACTATCGAAGAAAGGATATACAACGGATATAGAAACTTAATATTACAAACATTCAAGAGATTGCAGTTCAAATAATTGCGATTCCTAATGCGACAAAGTTTGGCGTGTTATGCTCAAAGTTTTGTTTGTAGTCTGTATAGCATAATGAAAATCATCAGATAAAATTCGCAACAGTATAGATCAGCAATCCAACCAAACCACCCACGATTGTACCGTTTATCCTGATAAATTGCAGATCTTTTCCGACCTCCAGTTCCAGCTTACGGCTCAGTTCCTTTCCTTCCCAGTTGCCAACAGTGGTGCTGATCAGCTCACCAAAATTTTTCGTGTTTTTCAGAATGTATTTGTAAGCGGTGAATCTCACCCAATGATCGATCCTGTTCTGAAATTTTTCATCATTTCTAAGATTATCAACAAATTCGTTAATATTTTTCCGGGCATAAGATTTAAGCCTGGATTCTTCGTCGGACAATTCTTTTAGCAAAGAGGCTTTCAGAGATTGCCAGATATCGGAGGAATATTGTTTCAGTTTGTCCTCCCGAAGAAAATCTGACTTAATGGACTCAAATTCGGTTTCCCATTTCGGTTCAGTCTTCAGTTCATCAGAAAACTCCAGGATTCTATCGGTAATCTCATTTCGCAAAGGATGATCGGGATGCTCTTCCACTTCCAGAAAGTAATCGCTGAGACCCTGTGTGATCTTTTCTGCAATTTTATTGTCTACTGATTTCGGAATGAAGAAAAAACTTTCTTTTCCTACTCTTTCGGAAATCATTTTCTGATTATGCAGAATGTATTGCTTGATCTGAGCACTCAGGCTGGTAATGATTTTCTGATGGTCATTTTTATTCAGCAGATATTCTATCCCGTTTCCGATTACGGCATTGAGTTTAATACTATCCGCCATTTCCTGAGCTTTTGCCGAAATAAAACTAACCACAGCATCATCATCCAGCTTATTGATGATATCCCGAATAACAGATGATAATTCTGTTATTAAAACAGCCTGATTTTTTTCCTTTGAAAGCCATTCTCCAATATAAACCGAAATCTTTAGTTTCTGAATATAAGGTCTTATATTTTCCGGTGAAAGAAAATTGTCGACCACAAAATTTCCCAGATTATCCCCGATTCTTTCCTTGGAGTTTTCAATCAGATTGGTATGTGGGATTTTGAGGCCGAGCGGATAGTTGAACAGAGCGGTTACAGCAAACCAATCCGCCAGTGCGCCAACCATTGCCGCTTCAGAAAATGCCCGGATATAGCCAATCCAATGAGAAGAATTGGTTTTTTGCAAAACAGTCATCAATAAGAATGTCACAGCCATCAGGATGAATAATCCTGTTGCTAATGTCTTGTAACGCCTGAGTTGCTGTTTTTTCTGTTCATCATTCATATGCACAAAAAATCGAAAATCATTCCAAACAAAATTATCAATATTTGATTAAATTAAATATTTTTACAGTAAATCTCTTCAGAATGTTAAAAAAGATCTTTAAGATAGTCCTGATAACAGTTGCCGCAATTATCTTTCTTATCTACGTCTCAGGTTACAGCTATCTTTTTCGGGGGGTCAGGCTTACTTATCTGAAAGGAGAAACCAGCTCTACAATAGATGACGGAAAATATTTTCCTTCCAAGGTGATTTCCAAAGGACAGTCAAAACCGTGGCCCACAGATGCAGCGTACAATAAAATAAAACTTACGAATACCCTGGAAAAGCATCTGAAAGAAACGGAAACCACATCTTTTCTGGTGGTGAAAAACGGAAAGATCTTTCAGGAGCATTATTGGTCAGGCTACACAAGATACACAGCAAGCAATTCCTTTTCTATGGCTAAAACAATAACAGTTCTTCTTTTGGGGAAAGCCATAGATGACGGGAGAATTGCAAGTCCGGATCAGAATTTCTCAGATTTTTATCCCGATTTTAATCCGAATGAATTCGGCAAAAAATTGACGCTGAGGGATCTGGCATCCATGGAAGCCGGCCTGGACTGGAAGGAAGATTACAAAAACCCGTTTGGTCCAAACGCCGCTTTGTATTATGGTTTTTCCTTAGCAGATGTGGTTTTCACAAAAAAAATAATACAAAATCCAGGTCATCAATTTGAATATCAGAGTGGCGCGACGCAGCTTCTGGGGTTTGCGGTTGGCAGAGCCGCAGGCATGCCTTTATCTATGTATGCGTCTTCAAAATTCTGGAAACCACTCGGAATGGAAAGAAATGCAGAATGGTCTACCGATGATCTCGGAGTAGAAAAATCATTTTGCTGCATCCAGTCCAATGCAAGAGATTTTGCTAAAATCGGCTATCTGCTTCTGAACAAAGGAAAATTGGACGGGATCCCAATTATCAGTGAAAACTTCATAAACGAAATGACGACTCCTGCTGATAATTCAAATGGTGTCTATGGAATGGGACTTTGGATCAATGATGATTACAAGATCCCTCATTTTTATATGCGGGGACTTTACGGGCAATATGTCATTATTATCCCGCAATATGATATGATCATCGTCCGTTTAGGAAAAAAAGAAGGCAATCAAAAAGACGGCAAAAACAGGCCGAAAGAAGTAGAGCTTTATATTGATGAGGTATTAAAAATGATTACTGAACACTAATCCGGGTTATAGTCCAGGATTGCAAAAACACTCAGTAATGTACTGTTTTTCAACTTTTGTTCAGCTTCCTTCATATACTGTGCATCATTGTTTGCAGGAACATACAGCTCATAGAAATTTTTATTCCTGATCACAAATAATGCAGAACCGATAATCATCGTAAGGATATCTTCGGATTTTGGGGCATTATGAAACACACCGGAAACAATACCTCTTTTTACGATCTCATCTATCCTGGAAACGCAGGTCTGGTAAAATTCCAGAAGATCATCTTTGACATTATCAAGAGAGCGCATCTCCTGTGTCACAAACCCATGAAAATAGCTGAACCGAAATAACATTGAGACCACATAATTTACAATTTCCTTGATCTGCATCTCCGGTTTTCCCTCTTTTATGGTCTGTGCAAACTCGGAAAAACTTTCCTTGGTGCGCTGGACACGATACTGGTAAAGATAGGACATCATCTTTTCCTTGGATCCGAAATAATAGGAGATCATTGCCACATTGATATTTGCCCTTGAGCAGATATCCCTTACCGAGGTTCCTTCATAACCTTTTTTCGCAATAAGTTCTTCGGCAACGTCAAGAATTTTTATCTGCTTATCTGTAAATTTTTTTCTCATATGTATCATGAACAGAATGTAAAATTAATATTATTTCATCAATTATAAAACATTTTAATAATCAAATCGATAATATAAAATTTCGGAATGTTTTTTATTAAATTTCCAACGATTCAACCCGTATTCCGGATTGAGCATAATTTAAACTTTTTTATCTTTGACAATGGATTTTCTGGATTTTCATCATCATAAGCCAAACCAAACCGGGATTTATAATCTTGATCTTCACGAATCTGTACCGAATTCAATGTTTTCTGCGGGATTACATCCTGCAAATATTTCAGAGAACTGGAAGTCTGATTTTGAAAGAATCAAAGAAAAGACATCAGATAAAAACTGTATTGCTGTTGGCGAGTGTGGGCTGGACGGACTAATTACAGCCAACGAAAAACTTCAGGCCGGGATATTCCAGGCTCATTTGTCCTGGGCAGAAGAAATCAGGAAACCGGTCATCATCCATTGTGTAAGACGTTATTCACAGATTCTTCATTTTAAAAAAGCCAAAGTTCCATTAATCATCCACGGATTCCATAAAAAAGAAACTATTGCAGAAGAACTTCTGGATGCCGGCTTTTACCTCAGTTTTGGAAGAGCAGCTTTGGAAAACATATCTTTGCAGAAAATTATCAGGACAATTCCCATCCGGAGATTGTTTCTGGAAACAGATAATTCGGACTTCAGCATAGAAGATTTATATGAAAAGGTTGCCGAAATAAGATCTGTTTCTGCAGAAAATCTTAAGAATCAAATGTGGGAAAACCTGAACAACATTCAACATTATGGATAAATTCTGGCTGGAGCGTACCGAGCTTCTCATAAAAAATGAAGGCATAGAAAGATTGCAAAATGCAAAAGTTCTCGTGGTAGGATTAGGAGGCGTTGGATCATTTGCTGCAGAATTTCTGGCAAGGGCGGGAATCGGAACGATGGTAATTGCGGACGGTGATGTTGTGGATATTACCAACATCAACAGGCAGCTTCCGGCATTGCATTCTACAATAGGACAGCATAAAGTGGAATTGGTTGGAGACAGGCTGATGGATATTAATCCGGAACTCAGACTGACAAAAATCAACGAATTTCTGGAACCGGAAAGGATGGAAGAGCTCATCAGATCCGAACAATTCGATTATGTACTGGACTGCATCGATTCACTGACACCGAAACTAACGCTGATAAAAACCTGCAGACGGCACAAGATCAAAGTGGTTTCTTCTATGGGCGCCGGCGGAAAAACGGATCCGAGCAAAGTGATGGTGAGAGACCTTCAAAAAACAAATAATTGTCTGCTGGCAAAACAGGTAAGAAAACGACTGAAAAAAGAAGGCATCACTAAAGGGTTCAGATGTGTGTTCTCTACCGAACTGCAGGATGAGAATAGCCTGAAACTGACAGATGGAAGCAACTTTAAGAAATCTTTTTACGGCACCATCAGCTTTATTCCAGCCATCTTCGGTTTGTATGCCGCTGCCGAAGTCATCAATTACTTAACAGGAAGAAAAAAATAATTTGAAACAGCACGGATTCCCGAAGCGCGAAAAACTGAAAAAAAAATCAGAGATTGATCTTTTATTTAAAAAAGGCAAGTGGCTGTCTGTGGATAATCTCAGGATTATTTATCTGGCGCCGGACGAGGCATCTCCTTTAAACAGTCATAAAGCCGGAGTTTCCGTATCCAAAAAGTTTTTTAAAAAAGCTGTTGACAGGAATCGTTTAAAACGCTTACTAAGAGAAGCTTACAGGCTTAATAAACCGCTTTACCTGAAAGCGTTCGGAGAGCGGTCGCTTGCTATGTTATTCTGGGTTTCCAAAGAAATGCCGGAACATTATACACACCTCGAAAAGAACTTCCTTGAACTTTGTAAAAAGAAAATGAGATAACATTCTTCTTTAATTTGTAATTTTAATCTCAAAAAATTACAGATGAGTGATATTTTACCATATATCCTGAGCTCCTTTATCGGAATCGGTCTTGCTGCAGCATCAGGCTTTCGTGTTTTTTTACCATTGTTTGCCGTAAGTCTTGCCTCATACCTTGGCTGGATTCCTATGAATGATAACTTTGAGTGGCTGTCCGGTTTGCCTACACTCATTGTAACAGGCGTTGCGACATTAGTGGAAATTCTGGCTTACTATATTCCCGTAGTTGATAATTTTCTGGACACGATAACCGTTCCGCTCGCAACAATAGCTGGCTCTGTTCTTTTTGCAAGTCAGTTTATAGAGTTAGGTACATTTCCACAATGGGCTTTGGCTGTTATTGCCGGAGGTGGAACAGCTGCAACCATAGCAACGGGATTTGCCGGAACACGGGCCGCATCTACCGCAACAACAGCAGGAATAGGAAACAATGTAATTGCCACAACAGAAACAGCCGGAGCCGGATTAATGTCTGTTCTGTCGATATTTTTGCCGGTCATTGCTTTCATAGTTGCATTGGCACTTTTAATTTTGGTAATCGTTTTCGGAAGGAAAATCTGGAGAAAAATCAGAAACATAGCTATTGATAATCCATAAAAAAAACCACCAGAATTTCTGATGGTTTTATAATCAATTTATTTATAATCTCTTATTTATTATAAAGCTCTTCAACTTTATCCCAGTTGATTACATCAAAAAACGCAGACACATAATCCGGTCTTCTGTTCTGATAATTCAGGTAATAAGCGTGCTCCCAAACATCCAATCCAAGAATAGGAGTTCCTTTTACATCAGCAACCGGCATTAATGGATTATCCTGATTCGGCGTTGAAGAAACAACCACGGAACCGTCAGAATTTTTTACTAACCAGGCCCATCCGGAACCGAATCTCGTCTTTGCAGCATTAGAAAAATCTTCTTTGAATTTTTCAAATCCACCAATTTTTTCGATCTCAGCTTTTACGTTTCCAACCGGTTCCTTACTTCCTCCCGGCGTCAGGATTTCCCAGAAAAGGGTGTGGTTAAAATGTCCGCCGCCATTATTTCTTACAGCCGGTTTATCTGTGCCGTTCTTTTGGATATCTTCAAGAGATTGTCCTTCAAGCTCTGTTCCTGCAATTGCATTATTAAGATTATCCACATAAGCCTGATGATGCTTGGTGTGGTGGATTTCCATTGTTCTTGCATCGATGGTTGGTTCCAACGCATCGTAAGCATAACCTAGTTTTGGTAATTCGAATGCCATAGTTTCGTATTTATTTTGTTATTAATAAATGAATTGCCCAAAATTAGTCAATTATTATTCCAAGAAACAAGAATCAGACTCATTTTATAAATATTTAACATCGAAATTTTTAATAAATTTTGTCGTAACTTTGAACCATTCTAAATAATTAATTATTATTTGGGCAGCTATTTCCGTCCTCCGTTCCCAATCTTTTTGCCAGGCTTTTCCAGCCGCAAAAAAGGATTTCCACTCAGGCCGGGCTGCTTTCATTCAGTATTTACAAACCTCACAGGTTTTCAAAACCTGTGAGGTTTAGCAAACAATTAAAAAATTACCTTGTCTAAAATGTTTGACATCAACAACATAAGAGCACAATTCCCAATTCTGAATCAGCAGGTTAACGGAAAACCATTAGTTTATCTGGACAATGCTGCAACCTCGCAAAAACCGGTTTCAGTTCTGGAAACCTGGGAAAAATATTATGGAGGCATCAATGCCAATGTTCACCGTGGCATTCACACCTTGAGCCAGTTGGCAACGGAAGAAATGGAACTCTCCAGACAGAAAATCCAACGGTTCATCAATGCTAAACACGACTACGAAGTGATTTTCACCAAAGGCACAACCGAAGGAATTAACCTCGTGGCGTATGCTCTGACGAATCAAATCAAAAAAGATGACGAGATTATCATTTCTTATTTAGAACATCATTCCAACATCGTTCCGTGGCAGATGCTTTGCGAAAGAACGGGCGCAAAACTGAAAGTCATTCCAATGGACGAAAACGGAATTCTCCAAATTGATGTTTTGGATTCCTGGCTGAGTGAAAAAACGAAAATTGTTTCTGTCAATCAGGTTTCTAATGCTTTGGGAATCATCAACCCAATCGGGCAAATCATTGAAAAAACAAGAAAGCTTTCTAATGCTTATATCTTGATAGATGGTGCTCAGTCCGCACCGCATTTCAAAATCGATGTGCAGAAACTGGATTGTGATTTCTTTGTTTTCTCGGGACACAAGATGTACGCACCAATGGGAACCGGAATTCTTTATGGGAAGGAATCTGTTTTGGAAAATCTTCATCCTTTCCACGGCGGTGGCGAAATGATTGCAGTTTGCAGCTTTGATGGAACAACTTACGCAGGTTTGCCTTTCAAATTCGAAGCAGGAACGCCCAACGTCGGCGGAAATATCGCTTTGGGAGCAGCGGTTGATTTCATTAACCAAATCGGTCACGATAATTTGCAGATTCACGAAAACGAACTTCTGACTTATGCTCAGAAAAAACTTCTGGAACTGGACGGAATCAAAATCTATGGTGAAAAGGCCAACAGAACCGGTGTGGTTTCATTCAACCTGGAAGGCGCAGGAATTGCTTCCGACACAGGAATGATCCTTGACAAAATGGGAATTGCCGTGAGAACCGGCCACCATTGCACACAACCTATAATGGATTTTTTCAGCATCGCAGGAACAGTTCGTGCAAGTTTTGCGGTTTACAACACTTTGGAAGAGATTGATGTTTTGGTTGAAGGCGTGAAAAAAGCTCAGAGAATGCTGGTATAATACTAAAATTATATTTCTCGCAGATTAAGCTAATTCAGCAGATGTGTACTTTAAGCAAAAATCTGTTTAATCTGCAAAATTAGCGAGACGTAAAAAAACAAAGCTCTTTTGGATAATTTCTGAAAGAGTTTTTTATTAAACTGCCAAATTGTATTGTTTTTTCCTATGGCACAGCTCTTGCGAAATTATAAGTCAACACAGAACCAGATTGATTTTCTAAGAAATGTAGAAAATCAATCATTATATTAATTAAGATTAATGACAATATGTCATCAACAATATTATGACAGAATTTGAAGAAATCAACTTTGGAGATATGATAGATGAAGGATTGGGAATCATCGCAGAAGAAATTAATTTTTCTGACTTCGATACTAAGGACAGTGATGAATCTCAAAATCTTTTCCCGATTCTTCCCGTAAGAAATATGGTAATGTTCCCCAAAGTGGTGATCCCGATTACAGCAGGAAGAGAAAAATCCAAAAAATTGCTGGAGGAAGCTCAGAAAGAAAATAAATTCATCGGAATCATCAGCCAGAAAAATCCGAATGAGGAAAATCCGACTGAGAAAGACCTTTACACCATCGGAACTCTGGCAAAGATCATCAAGATCATTAAACTTCCTGAAGGCAATATTACGGCAATTACAAGAGGCGTTCAGCGATTCAAAGTCAAAAAAATGGTTTCTCAGGAACCTTATTTTCTTGCAGAAATCACCAAACAGAAAGATACACAGCCGAAAGATAAGGAAGAATTTTCTGCGTTGATGGATAATATCAAAGACCTGGCAGAAAAGATCATCAATATCGATCCTAATATTCCTAATGCGGCGCAGTTTGCGCTTAAAAACATCGAAGGCGAAGAAGATTTGCTGAATTTCGTTTCAGCTAACGGCAATTTTGTTTCAGACAAGAAACAGCAATTGCTGGAAGAAAAAACCTTGACAGGTCGTGCAAAAGCTTTATATCAGCTGATGCATGACGATTACCGTCATCTGGAACTCAAAAACCAGATCCATCAGAAAACCAGTAAAGATCTTGATAAACAGCAACGGGAGTATTTCCTTAACCAGCAGATCAAAACCATCCAGGAAGAATTGGGCGGCGGTGCAGAATCCGATGCAGACGAATTCAGAAAGAAAGCTGAAAAGCTGAAATGGAGCCCGGACGTGGAGAATCATTTCCAGAAGGAATTGCAAAGACTTCAGCGCCAGCACCCGAATTCTCCGGATTATAATGTCCAGAGAAATTACCTGGATTTTTTCACAGACCTGCCTTGGGAATATTATTCGAAGGATCATTTTGACCTGAACAAAGCCGAAAAACTTTTGGATAAAGAACATTTTGGACTGGAAGACATCAAGAAAAGAATTCTGGAACATATTGCTGTTCTGAAACTGAAGAACGATATGAAATCGCCAATCCTTTGTCTGGTTGGTCCTCCGGGAGTTGGTAAAACTTCTCTTGGAAAATCAATTGCAGATGCTTTGGGCAGAAAATATGTCAGAGTCTCTCTGGGCGGTTTGCACGATGAAAGTGAAATCCGCGGTCACAGAAAAACCTATATTGGTGCGATGGCGGGAAGAATCCTCCAGTCTATTAAAAAATCCGGGACTTCCAATCCTGTGATTGTTCTGGATGAGATCGATAAGATCGGACAAGGGATTCACGGTGATCCAAGTTCAGCTCTGTTAGAAGTTCTTGATCCTGAACAGAATAATAACTTCTATGATAATTTCCTTGAATTAGGCTACGACCTTTCAAAAGTAATGTTCATTGCAACGGCGAATTCATTATCTTCAATTCAGCGCCCGTTGCTGGACCGGATGGAGATCATCAGCATTGCGGGTTATACTTTGGAAGAAAAGATTGAAATTGCCAAGCGGCATTTAGTTAAAAAACAGCTTCAGGAAAATGGTTTGGATGCCAAATCACTGAAACTCGGCAATGCTGAGCTAAAACATATCATTGATGCTCATACCTCGGAAAGCGGCGTGAGAACTCTGGAAAAAAGAATTGCAGGAATTGCGCGCTGGGTTGCCTTGCAGCTGGCTATGGAAAAGCAATATGACCCGAAGATCTCTGTGGATAAAGTGGACGAAATTCTTGGTGTTCCAAGACCGAAAACATTGGCAGAAATCACGGATGTTCCGGGTGTGGTAACGGGCTTAGCCTGGACAAGTGTTGGCGGTGACATTTTATTCATCGAAAGTATCCTTTCCAAAGGAAAAGGCGGTTTGACAATGACCGGAAACCTTGGAAACGTGATGAAAGAATCCGCAACGATTGCTCTAGAATTTATCAAAGCGCATTACGAGGAATTAGGGATTTCGGAAGAAGATATCGAGAAGAAGAATATTCACGTTCACGTTCCGGAAGGTGCAACACCGAAAGATGGTCCTTCTGCCGGAATCGCGATGCTGACCTCAATGGTTTCAAGTTATAAAAATAAAAAGGTAAAACCTCATCTCGCTATGACGGGAGAAATTACTTTAAGAGGAAAAGTTCTTCCTGTTGGTGGAATCAAGGAAAAATTATTGGCAGCAACCAGAGCCGGAATCAAAGAAGTGATTCTTTGTGAAGCGAACAGAAAAGATGTGGAAGAAATCAAAAAAGATTATCTGAAAAACCTGAAAGTCAACTATGTTAATAATATGAGCGAGGTTATTAAGATCGCTTTGAGATAAGTTTAGACTTAAATTTTAAAATATCATCCGTTCAGAATTCTGAGCGGATTTTTTATTTAATACTAAATTTTACATAAAAACTTTTCTCAAGACAAGTTTTGAATAGGAAAAAAGATTTAATTTAGAATTAAATTTAAAAACCATAAATTTTATGAAATACGTTAAATTTATTCTATGTTTACTTTTCGGATTGATGTTTATCAATGCCGGATTAGACAAGTTTCTACATTATATGCCAATGCCGGAAGATATGCCGGAAGAAGCAAAAGATGCATTTGGAGCTTTGATGAAACTTCCGTGGCTATTACCATTGGTAGGCATTGTAGAAATAGTTGGCGGTTTGCTTTTCATCTTCCCAAAAACGAGAGCGCTTGGCGCTATTGTTATTCTTCCGATAATGGTGGGAATTTTGTTGCACAATTGTACAGTGGCACCTGCTGCTCCAGGTATAGGGATTGCTGCCGTTTTATTTCTCATCAATCTATGGATGCTGATTGATAATCGAGAAAAATATAAAACTTTAATGAGTTAAAAAAAGGGAAAATTCAATTTTCCCTTTTTGTATTATAATTTCTCAATAGCTTTCAGAACCTGATCCTTATCTGAAACTATCGCTTCCACATGATCGGTTTTAAATTCCAAAAATTGTTTTGGCTCCGGAGCATTGTTGTAAATAAGCTGACCCTGCTCAAAAGGAACTGTCTTATCATTTTTGCTATAGATAAAGAGTTTAGGAAGCCCGGCAAGAGATTTTACATCTTCTTTGGCAGAATATGGAGAAACAACAAATTTCTCGATAACTTCCTTGTACTCCGGCTTGAAAAAAATTGCGATATCTGTGAATGATGACATTCCGCCATCCAAAATCAGACCTGATATTTTCGATTGGTTATCTTTTGCCAGGTGCGTTGCTATCTGAGATCCTAAGGAAGCGCCATAAAGATAAATTTTGGTATTGCTGATGTCTTTTCTCAATAAAAGATAATCAAACATTTTCTGGCCATCCGCAGCCACATTAAGATGTGTTGGCTTTCCTGTAGATTTTCCGTAACCTCTCATATCAATCATAACAACCTGAAATCCTGCTTCCACCAAAGGTTTTGTCATAAACTGATAGGTTGATATATTGCCACCTGCACCGTGGAAAAAAAGGATTGTTTTTTTGATTTGTTTTGACTCCGGCTTTAGAACAACTGCTGTTATCGTGTCATTATCAACAGGAAGGCTTATGTTTTCAACGTTTTTGAATTCTAATGTTTTCATTTCCTTTTTAGGCTGATAGAATTTGTCATCCATCTGAGCTTTAGAGAAGAACGAAACTAATACTAAAAATAATGAGAAGAATAATGATGTTTTCATAGCTGTTAAATTATTTATTTGATGGTTCAAAGATAGAGCGGCAGGATCACTAAAAGAAATTAATCCGACTGAACGGTAAAAAACACCAACTGAATTGCAAAAATCATCATAAAACAAAAAAAGAGACTTCTAAATAAGTCTCTTTATATCATAATCAATCAGTTTTAATCCTTCATTCTGGCGATGACATCTATTCCGCCTTTGGTCTTGTCACCAATCTTACAAAGGATCTCCGTATCAAGCGGAAGAAAGACATCCATCCTGGATCCGAATTTGATAAAACCAAACTCGTGTCCTGCCTTTGCCTTGTCTTCGATGTTACAATAGAAAACAATTCTTCTGGCGACATAACCGGCAATCTGGCGAAAAACGACCTGATGATTCGTCATACTTTTTACTGCAACTGTCGTTCTTTCATTTTCTGTAGAAGATTTTTCATGCCAGGCTACCAGATATTTCCCCGGATGGTATTTTTTGTAGATCACATCTCCGCTCACCGGATACCGGCAGATATGAACATTGAGCGGCGACATGAAAATAGAAACCTGAATGCAATTGGCTTTCAGCACCTCATCTTCATAGACTTCTTTTATCATCACCACTTTACCATCAACAGGTGCTACTACGTTTTCCGTATGATCCAGAATTGCTCTGTACGGAACCCGGAAAAACCAGAAGATAAGTCCTAACATTATCAAAAGAGGGATCATAATCACCAATGACCAAAGGTGCAGGTAATAAATGGAAATTGCCCCGACAAATGCAATAAAAAGTATTGCAACGATCAATGTGCCTTTTGATTCTTTATGTAATTTCATATCGTTTCTAAAATAATTTTTCTAAAATAAAATAGAGATAAATAACCGGTGCACAGATAATGAAGCTGTCTAGCCTGTCCAAAACACCACCGTGACCCGGAATAATGTTTCCGCTGTCTTTGACTGCAAAACTACGCTTTAGCTGACTTTCTACCAAATCTCCTAATGGTGCAAAAACAGAGACCAGCAATCCGACGATCATCCAGTTTCCTCTTAGTTCCGGAAAGTAACGCTCTACAAAGAATCCCAGCACCAGGGTAAGGATTACGCCACCGGCAAATCCTTCCCAGGTTTTTTTAGGAGAGATTTTAGGCGCCATCTTATGTTTGCCAAAAAATTTTCCCGTGAGAAAAGCAAACGTATCACTGCTCCAGATCAAAACAAAAAGCATGAATACTTCTAAAGTAAAAGATTTTTCCGGATCAAGCGTGCTGAATTTCGGCAATCCAAGTGCAAATCCGAATGGCAAAGCGAGATAGACTACGGTAAAAATCAGTTTTCCATTCTCAAAATAAAGCTCTTTGGGAAATTTAAATAATGTGATGGCTGCAATTGGGATCAATGCCAGTGATAGCATCTCGCTCAGGTTGACATCAAAGAAAAAACCGTGATAAAAAAACCTTTTAGTAAACTTATAGTAAATAAATGCCGCAATCGGGAATACGAGCCATTTGTAAATGCCGTTATCAAATTTCATGATTCTGATGCATTCAAAAAGACCTACAATCAGCAGGAATGTTATCAGGCCGTAAAAAAGATGTTGCTGTTTGACTTCCGGCAGGAAGCTGCTGAAAAGATATTCGCCGAGCGGCGTGGTACAAATGGCTATTACCAGAACATAAACAAGTCCTGACAGTGAGCGCTGAATGAAATTTTTATCCAAAACTGAAAATTAATCTTCCAGCAAAAGTAAGAAAAGTTTGGTATTATCCTTATTCGGTGTATCCAATTTGGACTGACTTCCGCTTATCGAGGTAAGATTCTTAAGATTTCCTGCCCGTTTTACCTTCATCATAGCTTCATTCAGATTGCTGGCGATCTGCGAAACGTTTGCCATAATAATGATTTTGCCTGGCAATCTGGAAGAATGGTAATGCAGGATATTGTTATGGGAAAGCATGATTCTGCCATCAAACGCTATCAGATATTCGCAGGTAATGAAAGCAGCATCATTGTCTTCCGAAAGTTCAGGAGAATATTTGCATTTGATTACGTCGAGAAAATTTCTCAGATCCTGATCCCAGCAGAACACATTGCTGATCTGTTCTATTTTTATGATCTGGTTAAGGGTCTGCAAGGCTTCAGACTCATCTGCACAATAGTTGAAAAATCCACCGGAATGCGTAAACAGCTGGGCAAACTTGTAGTCCAGATCTGCATCACGAAGTTGATCCGCCAGCTTGGTAACATCCGGCTCTTCTTCCTCAGACTGATTCATTATTTTATTAACGAATTTCTTGAACAGGCTCAATTATTGTGATTTTTTTTGTTTAGTTATTACAAATGTAAAGAATAATTATAATAATCTAAAAACCAAAATATTTTTTTAATAAAAAAAATCCCGGCATAACCAGGATTTTTTTAGTAATATAAGTGGTAGTTTTGCTTAACTCTCTGTGTTTAAGATGTTTCCGGCATCTGCAGGATTGTCTAAACTTGATACCGGTTTTTCAGTCAGTTCCGGGTCCCAAGCTCTTTTTCCGAAGATTTCTTCAAGATCTTCACGGAAAATCACTTCTTTGTCCAATAATTTCTGCGCCAGAGCATCTAATTTATCTCTGTTTTCAGTGAGGATATTAACCGCTCTTTGATATTGCGTTTCTATTAACTTAGAAATCTCCTCGTCAATTACTTTAGCCGTCTGCTCGGAATAAGGTTTTCCGAAACTGTATTCGGACTGACCTGAGCTGTCATAATAAGAAATATTTCCGACTTTATCGTTAAGACCATAAATAGTAACCATTGCCTGTGCTTGTTTAGTTACTCTTTCCAGATCAGACAATGCACCAGTCGATATATTTCCAAAAACAGCCTGTTCAGCAGCTCTACCACCCAGTGTTGCACAGATCTCATCCAGCATCTGTTCTGTGGTGGTCAGTTGCCTCTCTTCCGGAAGATACCAGGCTGCACCAAGAGAACGTCCTCTTGGAACTATTGTTACCTTCAGCAATGGTGCAGCGTGCTCTACAAGCCAGGAAATTGTTGCGTGCCCGGCTTCGTGGAAGGCCACTCTTTTCTTTTCAGAAGGTTTAATTGCTTTATTTTTCTTCTCAAGACCGCCGATAATTCTGTCCACAGCATCCAGGAAATCCTGCTTAGTTACAGATTCGTGGGAGTTTCTTGCAGCAATCAGTGCCGCTTCGTTACAAACGTTAGCAATATCTGCTCCGCTAAATCCCGGCGTTTGCTTAGCCAGGAACTCTCTGTCAATATTCGGATCCAGTTTTATCTTTGCCAAATGAACATCGAAAATCTGTTTTCTTTCATGCAGTTCCGGCAAATCAACATAAATTGATCTGTCAAAACGTCCGGCTCTCATCAGAGCTTTATCTAAAATATCTGCTCTGTTGGTGGCCGCCATCACGATAACATTAGTGTCCGTTCCGAATCCGTCCATCTCTGTAAGTAGTTGATTCAGCGTATTTTCACGCTCATCATTACCTCCGGTGAAATTGCCTTTTCCTCTTGCTCTACCAATGGCATCAATCTCATCGATGAAAATAATCGCCGGAGATTTCGCTTTAGCCTGAGCAAAAAGATCTCTTACTCTGGAAGCTCCCACACCCACAAACATCTCTACGAAATCTGAACCTGACAAAGAGAAGAACGGAACTTTTGCTTCACCTGCCACGGCTTTTGCAAGCAATGTTTTACCTGTTCCCGGAGGACCTACCAAAAGAACACCTTTTGGAATTTTACCTCCCAGTTTTGTATATTTTTCAGAGTTCTTAAGGAAATCTACAACTTCCTGAACTTCTTCTTTTGCACCTTCCAAACCAGCAACATCCTTAAATGTTACCTGGATTTTATCCTTTTCATCGAACAACTTAGCTCTGGATTTTCCGATGCTGAAGATCTGACCGCCAGGACCTCCAGCGCCGCCGCCCATTTTTCTGAAAAGGACGAAATAGAATAACGCCATAATCCCGATCCAGAACAATGCTGTAAACAACAGATCTGAGAAAAAGCCCTGGCTTTTCCCGAATTCCATTCTTGCCTGTTTCGGCAGCTTGGAATTGATGCTGTCAAATTTTTCCTGGAAATATCTCAGGTCACCATAAGTGAGTACAAAGTCCGGACTTGGCTTTACATTGATCATAGAAAGCGGGTCGCTTTTTTTCTCTCCTTTCTGTAATTCGGATTTGGCTTCTTTGGTAAGGTAAACATCTGCTTTGAAGCTGTCTCTGTAAACCATCACTTCATTGACCTTGCCTTGCTGAACCAATCCGTAAAATTCTTTTTCATCTATATTTTTCACCATAGAATCTCCCAGTAGTCCCGGAAGAAATATGAGTAAAATAATTCCTAATAAAACTGGTATAAACCAATTGAATCCCTTATTATTCATTTTTGCTTTTTAAAATAATTTGATGATGCCGACGCTGCATCTTTTAGCTCTCGATTTTTGTGATCCTGGCATCGCCCCAAAGTTCCTCGATATCATAATACTCACGGATCTGCCTCTGGAAAACATGCACTACCACGGAAACGTAATCTACCAGAACCCACATGGCATTTTCCGTACCTTCTACGTGCCAAGGTCTTTCTTTGATATCGTTTCTGACTTTTTTTTCTATGTTGCCTGCTATTGCAGAAACCTGTGTATTAGAGTTTCCGCTGCAGATGACAAATGTATCTGCTACTGAATTTTCTATGCCTGATAGATCGAAGATCTGAATGTCTTCTCCTTTTGTATCCTGAATCGCTTCTACGATCTTGTCGACTAATAATTGTTTTTCTGTACTTTTACTCATTCAAAAAAATTGTGTAATTGCAAATTTATTGATTTTTATCTATTTATCTTTTGTTTAGTGCCTCATAATCTCATAAAGTTTTCATAAATGAACCGTTTAATCCATCTCGGAAATTGTTTTTCTACGCAAGACGAAATTATCAACCTCATAAATGAAGACGAAACAACAGCTGTTTTTACTTTTAATCAAACCAAAGGACGCGGCCAGTATGGTAATAGCTGGGAAGTAATCCCGGATCAGAACCTCGCTTATTCTGTGGCTGTAAAAACGGATGAGGTCAGCATTTCCGGTGTATGCCTCAATTATTATACCGCCATCATCGTCAGAGATTTTCTTGACAATCTGACAAAGGCAACCGCTTGCATAAAATGGCCAAATGACATCATCCTGAACGGAAAAAAGGTTTGCGGAATGTTAACCGAAAAAAGAAAAAAGAATAATGTTGATTATTATATTATCGGTATTGGTATCAATATCCTTCAAAAAGATTTCAGCAATCTGCCAAAAGCCGGCTCAATCCTTTCTATTACAGGCGTTAATGTTGATCTGATGGAGTTTGTTCGGGATTTCCATACTTACTTTATTTCCAGAATTACGAATATCCCGGATGAAGAAAAAATTCTGGAAGAATATAATTCGCACCTTTTCAGAAAAAATGAGGTCTCGGTTTTTCAGAAAAACGGAATACGCCAAAATGGCATCATTAAATATGCTGACATCAACGGATTTCTACTCATAGATCTGGAAAACGAAGGCGTACAGAAATTCTTTCACAAAGAAATTGAAATGCTATACTGATATTATTGATTTGCCCGCTTGATATAGAGATAAGCTGCCACCGGAGCAAAAACGATGTTCGGAAGCCACATTGCCAATAACGGCGGTAATGTTTTATTTTCAGAAACAACATTAAGAACCTGAAACGAAAATACGAACAGAAATGCTAATGCAATTCCCAAAGCGAGGTTTAGCCCAAGCCCGCCACGTTTTTTCTGTGAAGAAAGAGATAATCCTAAAAAAGTGAGAATAATGATAGAAACAGGCATAGATGTCCGTTGATATAACTCATTGTAAAAAGAGATGACATTGCTGTTGCCCTTCATTTTTTCCCGCTTTATCATCTCGATCAGTTCCGGCGTGGTCTTATTCTGTGCTACCAGAACATCCGGAAACAGTTCCGACGGCGGCATTTTAAAATCCTGGATTTTAGTAGTGCCATTTGCCAAAATTTCTGTATCATCTTTCCTCACAGTTCTCTCGGAGAAATTATTCACTATGAAATGCTTTTTTTTAGGTTCCCACTGGATATCCATAGCCGTGATCTGATATATCAGTTTTTTATTTTTATCAAATCTCTGATACATATAGCCTGAGCCACGATTCTCTTTTTTGTTGTAACTGTTTACGAAAATATATTCGCTGGGATTGAGGTTGGAGGCAATAGTTACATTACCCAGTAGCTTTTCCCTGTTCATCGAATTGTAGGTGTAAGGCTCCAAAACATTTTTTTTGATGTTGGACCAGGGCAGAATAAAATGGTTAAGCGCGAGTGTAATGCATGCGATGAGAAGTGATGTAATGAGATAAGGCTTTGCAAACCTGTGAAAACTGGCACCACTACTGATGATGGCGACAATCTCGGTATTGTTGGCCATTCTGGAGGTGAAGAAAATCACTGTAATGAAGACCAGAATCGACATAAACGTCAGAATCAGATTCAGAATCCAGAAAGGATAAAAATTCAGCAGAAAATAACCTACCGTGAACCCGTTGCTCTCAATCCTCGGTGTCTTAGACTGTACATCTACCACCAAAATAATAACAGAAAGCAACACCAGCATAAAAATGAGTGTTCCCAGGTATTTTTTGATGACATATAAGTCTATTATTTTCATTACTATAGATTTTAATTAATGGTTTTAGGATTCAGATTTTGACTAATACCTTAATCTACTGCTTTTTACAATCTTGTTTTCAGCTGGGGAATGACTGAATCTTTCCATTGATAAAAATCACCAGCTACAATATGCTCACGCGCCACTTTTACCAGATCCAGGTAAAAAGCCAGATTATGAATGGAAGCAATTTGTTTTGCAAGATATTCTTTTGCCACGAAAAGATGTCTTACATAGGCTTTGCTATATTCCTGATCCACAAAACTTGTCCCAAACTCATCCAACGGTGAAAAATCGGTTTTCCATTTTTCATTTTTCATATTCATCACGCCCTGCCAGGTGAATAGCATTGCGTTTCTGGCGTTTCTGGTCGGCATCACGCAATCCATCATATCCACTCCAAAACCAATGCTTTCCAGGATGTTCCAAGGGGTTCCAACGCCCATCAGATATCTTGGTTTGTCTTTAGGGAGGATGTCTGTGACTTCATTTGTTATTCTGTACATTTCCTCTTCCGGTTCGCCCACGGAAAGTCCACCGATGGCATTTCCATCGGCTCCGGCTTCTGAGATAACCTCAGCCGAAATCTTTCTCAGATCAGAAAAACAAGAACCTTGAACAATAGGGAACAATCTCTGTTTATGTCCGTACAATTCTTTGTTTTCTTCGGTCCAGGCAATGCATCTTTTTAACCAGCGGTGCGTGAGTTCCATTGAGGTTTTCACGGCACTATAATCGCTTGGGTAAGCAATACACTCGTCAAAAGCCATAAAAATATCTGCGCCTATCTGTCTTTGGATCTGCATAGAAACCTCCGGCGACATAAAATGCAGACTACCATCGATATGAGATTTGAACTTCACACCTTCTTCCGTAATTTTTCTGCTTTTTGCCAAAGAAAAAACCTGGTATCCGCCAGAATCTGTCAGTATCGGTCTGTCCCAGTTCATGAATTGATGAAGGCCGCCGGCCTGTTCCATAATATCCATCTTTGGACGAAGCATCAGGTGATAGGTGTTGCCGAGAATGATCTGAGCTTTTATATCTTCTTTAAGCTCTCTTTGGTGAACGGTTTTTACAGATGCAACTGTTCCAACCGGCATAAAGATTGGAGTTTGAATGGTTCCGTGATCTGTAGTGATAACGCCTGCTCTCGCTTTTGATTCCGAGTTTTTTTCGATTTCAAAAAAATTCATTGTATAGTAGATTTCATCTCCGGCATTTTGCGCCGGCCTCAATTCGTATGTTAATAATTCTATCTTGCCTGTGCCGGAATTCCGTTGTTTTCCTTTAGTTTTTTATTGATGAAAGCCTCGGCTTTAGGATCTTTTGAAACTATGATTTCCTGGGCCTTGTCCAGTATTTCTTTCATCGTCTCGGGATCTGTCATATAATATTTATAGCTATCCGTAAACAGCTGACCTTTGATATTATATTTTTTCAGGATAAATCTTGTGGCATTTTCTGTGTTGATATTGCTGCCGATGGTATAGCTCTGCTCATTAATGGCAAAATCAGCAATGATCTCAGACATTTTTTCCCGGGATAAAATATCTTTCGGCTTTTCTATTGCTTCCGTGCAGGATAATGTACAGATCGCAAGAAATAGATATGCTATAAAATGTCTCATTCTATAATTTCCCGATTAAACTTTTCCATTTGAGATTCAATACACCAAAAACAGCTTCCTGGATAATTCCGCCATTCATTTTACTTTCGCCTTCAGTTCTGTCCGTAAAAATAATAGGAACCTCAACAATTTTAAGATTTTTCTTGAACACCCGGTATTTCATTTCTACCTGGAAACCATAGCCTTTCAGCTTAATCTTATCCAGCCCGATAGCTATGAGCGTTTCTTTCCGGAAGCAGACAAATCCAGCCGTAGTATCGTGGATTGGCAAACCGAGCACGAATCTTACATATTTTGAAGCAAAGTAAGAAAGCAGCACTCTCCCCATCGGCCAATTTACAACATTCACGCCCTGAGAGTATCTGGAACCGACCGACATATCAGCATTTTTACAGGCTTCGAAAAGTTTGACCAGGTCTTTTGGATTATGAGAAAAATCGGCATCCATCTCAAAAATAAAATCATAATCGTTATGAATAGCCCACTGGAATCCATGGATGTAAGCTTTGCCCAGACCGTCTTTTATTTTTCTAACGGTAAGATGAAGTTGTAACGGATATTTTTCCCTGAGTTTTTTAACAATTTCCGCTGTTCCGTCCGGTGAAGAATCGTCTACAACCAACACGTGGAAATCCTGCTCCAGAGCAAAAACCGCCGAAATGATCTTTTCGATGTTTTCTTTCTCATTGTATGTGGGAATAATGACAAGCTTCTTCATCCAGTAAAATAATTCGCAAAGATAATCTTTTACAGGTTAATGTTTTTTCCGCTGCAAAATAAATTAACTTTTTTTAACCCAAAAAAACCAGCCTGAATTTTCCGGGCTGGTTTTAAGTATTGAATTATTTCTTCTCAAGAATTTTCTCGATGATTTTATGGGTAATCATATAAGTAGGCTTCACACCGGTCAATCCAAGTCCGCCGGAAGACAGTGTGCTTCCCGTTTCCAATGGATTATCCGAAGCGTAATAGGCATACATTACGAATAAATCCGGAGAGATATGATGACGGATTTTGCTAGCCACCTGAATCGCTTTTTGATAATGCGCGCCTTCCATTTCCAGCCCAATCGCTTTCCAGGAAGTGGTCATAAAATAGGAAAGGATATCTTTATTCTGAAGCGATGTTCCTAAAACGGTAATCATCGGACCTTCAAAAGATTTAACTTCGTCATCCACAAAGTCAGTGGCTTTCAGAGCGTTTTCGAAAACGTAATTATCGGCAGTTCCTTCAAAAATGTGGGATGTTGGGATCATAATGTCGCCTTTTCCTCCGGTCAGGATTCCCGCCTTACCCATAATGGAAACCGATTTTACTTTCATCATATAGACTTCGCCATTCACTTCGTATGGCCTTAGTAATTCGTCCATAACCTCAAAAGCCTGTTCGCCGAAAGCATAGTCGAAAACGAGAATAACATCATCTCCTTTGAATTTCTGATTGGCGAAAGCCGTGTTTTTAAGTTCAGTTTTGGCAAGGTCAATGATCTGAACATCAATATTACTGCCGCTGTTGTCATCGATATAAATCATTCCCTGTTTCTCAGCATATTCAAGAACCTTGGTCTGAAGATCCTTTTTATTGCTGATGTCTGCGAATAATTTATAGTCAACTTCTTTTGTCCCTTTTTTGTTTAATGCATCATTGGCAAAAATCATATTTTTCACCGAGTGCATATTGGCGCTGATGATGTGAAGCGGACGCATATGAAGGTCATTTTCTACAAGAACTTTCTTGATTTTGTTCGCCCATCTTTCCCCGAAAAGGTGATGGCCAACTCTTTCCTGCAGAATTGCCGAGAAATAGATTTCTCTTTCTCTGTTCTCTTTCCAGTCATCCAGGCTCACTTGTCCAAGCCAGTAAATGATTTTGAAAAGCCTGTCCGGGTTTTTATCGTCCCCGAAATTGTTGTAAGCATTTAGCGTTTCATCAAAAGTTCTTCCGAGAAAAGATGAAAGATGAATCAATGCTACTTCTTTTTCTTTCCGGCTGTATTTTTTTTCACCTTTGGCAACTTCTTCAATGATTTTCCAGGTTCTCTTGGCGCGGCCTTCATTGTCCAAATCGAAACCGATATTTCTGATTTTGTCTGCTTCCAGGTAAAGAAATGTCAGGTGAGTCAGGATATCATAGATTTCTGAACGACCAAGGAGAACTTCGATGTTCATCTGATGTTCATCAATTCTGTAGCAGTTTCTACGTCTTTTCTTAGGAACAATCGGTTCAAAGCTCCCTTTATCAAAACCTTCGTCAGAAGTCAGGTGGATGAAAGAACACTCTTCAATCCCTTCGGGAAGACGGTCAAGAACATAAAGTAAACCGTCCAGCTCTATTTTATTCGGGATGCTCATACTGCCATAGATTTCCGGGTTGATGACCATTAAGAGTTTTCTTAATGATTCGCCGGACACTCCAGACGGTTTGAAAAATCCTCTATAGAATAGGTGTCTCATAGAGACATATAATCTTTCGATAGCTTCTGTGGTTTCTCTTGCTCTTGAATTTGCCATATATTAAAATTTTTGTAAAAGTCTGCAAAGGTATGAAATTTATTTTAAATGCAAATTATATTCTCAACGTGCTGTTTTTCAATTATTTGTATTGATTATTCTTTTTTTATAGATTTATTAAATAAAATTTAAAGTTAAACTTTCCCTGCACATTCTTTGAATTAATTCCTATTTACATTTTATTTATGATTACGTAATGTGTTTTCCTGCTTAAAATAGGACAGTATAGTTAAATAATAGGGTGTTTTAGAATAAAACATAAAATTTAATTAAATTATATCAAAAAATAAGGGGTATTTTATTTTTGAATGGTATTTTTTGTAAATTTGCCCCGTTTAAAATATTGAACATTATGTCAACATTAAGATTTAAAGCACTCGCTGAACTTCCTTTCAGAAATTACAGACAAGATAATTTCGTGGATGTTCCTGCAAAACTGTCCGAATTGTTCTGCCAGAATGTATTCTCAGAAGAAACCATGAGAGAATACCTTACCAAGGAAGCATTCAATTCTATTATCGATGCCATTAAAAAAGGCAGCAAAATCCAGAGACACATTGCAGATCAGGTAGCGGTAGCGATGAAAGACTGGGCAATGTCAAAGGGTGTTACACACTACACGCATTGGTTCCAGCCTCTTACAGGTGCAACTGCCGAGAAGCACGATTCTTTCTTCACACCTATAGAAGGTGGAAGAGCCATTGAAAGATTCAGCGGCGGAATGTTGATCCAGCAGGAACCGGACGCTTCTTCTTTCCCGAATGGTGGTATCAGAAATACTTTCGAAGCGAGAGGCTATACCGCTTGGGATCCTACATCACCTGCGTTTATTATGGGAACCACACTTTGTATTCCTTCAATCTTTATTTCTTACACTGGTGAGACTTTAGACTACAAGACACCATTATTAAGAGCGTTGAATGCTGTGGATGAAGCAGCGACAGACGTTATGAAATCTTATTTCGATAAAAATGTATCAAAAGTTTCTCCGACTTTGGGTTGGGAGCAGGAGTATTTTCTTGTAGATACAGCACTTTATCAGTCAAGACCGGATCTGGTGCTGACGGGGAAAACATTGCTAGGCCATTCGCCGGCTAAAGGGCAGCAGTTGGATGACCATTATTTTGGCTCGATTCCTACAAGAGTAATGAATTTTATGAAGGAATTGGAAATTGAATGTATGAAGCTGGGAATCCCTGTTACAACACGTCATAATGAGGTTGCCCCAAATCAGTTTGAGCTGGCGCCGATGTTTGAGGAAGCGAATGTTGCTGTAGATCACAACTCATTATTGATGGATGTAATGGCGAGAGTGGCACATAAGCATCATTTCCATATCTTATTTCACGAAAAACCATTTGCCGGAGTAAACGGAAGTGGAAAACATAACAACTGGTCGCTTGGAACCGATACAGGCGAAAACCTTTTGAGTCCAGGAAAAAATCCTAAGAAAAACCTTCAGTTCCTGACTTTCTTTGTTAATACTTTGAAAGCGGTTCATGATTATGCAGATCTCTTGAGAGCGTCTATCGCTTCAGCAAGTAATGATCACAGGCTGGGTGCTAATGAAGCGCCGCCGGCTATTATTTCAGCATTCATAGGAAGTCAGTTGTTCGGCGTTTTGGAAGAGCTGGAAAAAGTAACCGACGGAAAATTGTCTCCTGAAGAAAAAACAGAGCTTAAGCTTAATGTTGTAGGAAAGATACCTGAAATCCTTTTGGATAATACGGATAGAAACAGAACATCTCCCTTTGCCTTCACAGGAAATAAATTTGAGATCAGAGCCGTTGGTTCTTCTGCAAACTGTGCGGAGCCAATGACGGTAATGAATGTTATCGTAGCTAAACAGCTTAAAACATTCAAAGCGGAAGTAGAAGCTTTAATTGAAAAAGGGCTTAAAAAAGATGAAGCTATTTTTAATGTTTTGAGAGAATACATCAAACAATCTAAGAATATTATGTTCGAAGGCGACGGTTATTCTGATGACTGGGCAAAAGAAGCGAAGAAAAGAGGACTTAACAATCTGAAAACAACACCGGAAGCGCTCAAGCAGGAATTGAACAAGAAATTCGTTGATCTTTATGAAGAACTTGGAATCTATTCTCACCGGGAATTTGAGGCAAGAAATGAAATCAAGCTGGAAAAATATTCTACAGTTATTGATATTGAAGCCAGAGTTTTAGCGGATATTGCAAGAAACCACATTATTCCTGCGGCATTGAATTATCAGAACAGACTGATTGAAAACGTAAAAGGTCTAAAAGAAATCTTCGGGGATAAAGAGTTTAAAACTCTTGCAAAAGAACAGCTGAGCCTTATTTCTCAGATCTCTGAAAATGTATCTAAAATCAAATTAGGCGTTGATGATCTTCTTGCTGCAAAAGAAAAAGCAAAAAACACATCCGGAAGCCAAAAACAGGCCGAAGAGTACTGTAATAAAGTGATTCCGTTTTTCCAAGTTGTGAGGGAAGCTTCCGATGCATTGGAAATGATGGTGGATGATGAACTATGGCCGATGACCAAGTACAGAGAACTACTATTTACGAGGTAGTAGATAAATATCTACAAAAACGTTAAAAAATCTTAACTAAAAATAAAACCGCAAAGTCTAAATAAAGGCTTTGCGGTTTGTTTTTCTTTAACATTCTTAAAAAGACTGTTAAATTATGTTAAACTAAAGTTCACTGAAATTGATTTCAAATGCCCTTTGATGAGTATTGGCTATTTTTGCTATGCAATCACAAAAAACCAACTCAAGTTTAACACAAATAATTAAATATATATGAAGAAAAGAGTTCTAGTTTATATCTTATTTGTGACCACGTTTTTCTCGCTGCAATCTTGCGTTTCTAACTATGTGGTTTCTAACAATCAAACATACAAAACTGATGCCAAATTTGCATCGTTAAATATTCAGCCGGTTGTTAACAATAATACGCCAAGTAAAACTCAAAAGGTTTTGGCCGCTATTTCCAACACCAGTGCAGACATCAAAAGATCCGCCATAGAAAATGCCATCAAGCATAGTAATACAATAGACAATATCTTATCCGAAGCTGAAAGTTATCTTGGTACACCATACAGATACGGAGGAACTTCCAGAAGCGGAATAGATTGTTCAGCATTTGTATTATCAGTTTTTGGTGCGGCTGCAGGGATGAATCTTCCCAGAGTGGCAGCAGAGCAATCCCAGGAAGGCGATTCTGTAGACAAAACAGAACTTCAGAAAGGTGATCTGGTGTTTTTCTCACACAGAGGCAGTAGAATATCGCACGTAGGAATTGTGGAAGAAGTGACCGCAGACGGACAGGTCAAGTTCATACACGCTGCAACATCCAAAGGTGTGATGGTGTCCTCACTGGACGATAATTATTGGGGACCGAAATTCAAGTTCGCGAAACGAATCATCAAAGAAAATACATTAAGTGTTTTAAATAATTAGAGAGACTGAAAATATTCAGAAGAAACCTCAGAAGCAATTCTGAGGTTTTTTATTTTTTTAATCAGGAGCTTAATCCCGCTTTCCGCTCATACTCCTCACGCCAATGCTTTCCCAATGCCAGTTGCGGGGTAACCGCTGCAATCGGGGCTATTGCCAAACTGGGAGTAGAAAGTGTCGCTCCTACGGAACTTCACGAATGGAAAATGCTAATCAATAATCATTGATTCGATTTTCAAACGAATATCTTGACTTTTCAGTTTCAGAATCAGAAAATATAATTCCGGGAATTGAAGAGAAATCTCGTTCCAGCTTTGCGTCAGTTCATAAGCATTGTCAATACCTTGCAGTAAACTGGCCATAAAATGTTTTTTACGCTGGATCAGACCTCGGAAGCCGTAAGCGCCCAAAACCTGAAGAAAACGCATCAGTTTCATCCATTCGAAAGATTCCGCCAGTATTTTTTTATCATCATCATTCCAGAAGGAGAGATAATAATCCAGCATTTCCGCTCTGAATTCTTTTGTAAAGTTGGCTTTTGCCTGAAAAAGAAAAGAAATCACATCATACGTTGCCGGGCCTTCCATCGCAGATTGGTAATCAATAAAGAAAACCTCATCATTGTCATTGACCAGGATATTCCTGGACTGGAAATCCCGGATCATCAATGTTTTCGGCTTCAGGTTCCGGATTTTTTCTGAAATCAGTTGGAACTCCTTTAGCAAAGTTGATTTGTGATACCCGATTTCCAGCACATCCACCAGGAAGTTTTTAAAATAATAGAGATCGTGTGTGATGGGCAGATCATCATACTTTTCATATTCGAAGCTGTTGCTGAAGTCTGTTTTCCCCAAAGTTTTCATCTGCAACTGAAATAATTTTTCAAGACTTTTCTTCACCAGTTTTTTTACACGTTCACTTTGCCCTTCATTGGAAATTATTTCGGACAGAGTTTTATCACCAAGAAATTCCTGAATGTAAAGAGTATTATCTGTATTAATTCTGAGGATTTTGGGCGTATTAAGATTCAGACTTTCAAATAAATCTGAGAAATAAAAAAAGGCATTGTTCTCGCGGTGATTTTCATTGTAGGTTACAACATACTTCTGTGTTCCCGATTCTCCGATATAATTGATTCTTGAAGATCCGCTTTGTGGCAATGCTGTGAAAGAATCTGCCTTTGCCTTTATAAATTCTTCAAAAAATTCCTGATGATTCTGCATAAAACAAAGTTAATTAATAATAGAATTTGAACCACGAAAAATTGTAATTTTACTTTATGAAAGATTTTCTACCGGTTCTGAAGATACTGCTGAGATTTGTGATTATTTACATCGTTCTGGTATTGCTTTATCAGTTTTATCTCAATTCTTATTCCGCAGAAGTAGTGGATCCGTTCACGAGGAGTGTGGCGGAACAGGTGGCATCTTTCCAGTATTTTTTAGGTTTTCCGACGACTTTGATAGACAGTATGAAGCTGCACAGCGTTCTTTTTCAGACTTCCGGGAAATATACCACAAGAATGGTGGAAGGCTGTAATGTGATATCTGTCGTGATTCTTTATGCCGCTTTCATATTTGCATTTTATAAAGGCTCCAAGACTTTTCTTTATGTGCTGGGAGGCATCTTTCTGCTACATATTCTCAATGTCCTAAGAATTGTGCTGCTTAATATTATTTTCCTGAAATATCCGCAGTATGAAAAAATCGGCCACGATTATATTTTTCCGGCCATCATCTATGGTGGCGTTATTGTTCTCTGGCTGGTATGGATTCAGTTTTTTGCATTGAAAAGAGAAAAAAATGCTTAAGTGGATTTTGGTTTTAGCAGGTTTTTCAGGGCTGATTGCAGTCCGCGGATTAGAAGACAAAATTTTCTACGATCCATTTCTAACTTACTTTAAGTCGGCGGATCAGTCTGCTGCATTTCCTCAGTTTGTTTGGGGAAAACTGATTTTAAGCTATCTTTTCAGGTTCGGGCTGAACACATTTTTTTCTTTGATAATCATTCATTTTATTTTTCAAAATAAACATTGGACAAAGCAGGCTTTCGTGCTGATCCTGCTGGTTTTTGCAATTGTTTTTCCGATCTATCTGTATTGTATCAATGATGAGTTCCGGTTTGGATATCTGTTTTCGTTTTATGTAAGAAGGTTCGTCATTCAACCATTAACATTGATTCTCATTATCCCGATTTTTTATTACAGAAAAAAGATGATTCAGGATTAATTTTCCAGCGTGTGTTTATCAGGCTGCGAAATATTATCACCGTTCCATTCGATCTTTTTTGTAAATGCGTGCTGGCGAACCGGGCATTCGAAGATTTGACAAATAGCGCAGGAAGTCGGTTTACAATCATCCATATGAAAATTGAATTCTACAGAGCGGTCCGTATTCCTTGCAATTAATTTTATGACGTCTTCCATCTCATCGTGAGCTGTTCTTAACTCAAAATACCAGGGCAAAGTGATATGCGCATCAATGTGAAGCCTGCTCCCGAATTGCTGGATTTTCATATTATGAATATCGATCCATTCTTTCTTCCGGTTTTCATTGAGAAATTCTGCGAGTCTGGTCAGCATTTCCGGGTCCGCTTCATCCATAATTCCGCTGAGTGATTTTCTGATGATCTTATAACCGATGGTGATAATATAAACCCCCAGAATCAAAGCTACAACGGAGTCTATCCATACTAATCCGGTGAAATAAACGAGAATCAAACTCACAACAACGCCTAGAGTTGTAATGGTATCAGACTGCAAATGTTTGCCTGAAGATACCAAAACTATCGAGTTTTCTTTTTTTCCCTTCTGAATGGAAATGTAACCCACGACATAATTAATAACAGCAGTTGCTGCAATAATCCATATTCCTAAATCCAGTTTGCTGAGAACTTTTCCGGAAATCAAGCTATTAGTTCCTTCATAAATGATCATCACACCGGCAATACTGATAAGTGATCCTTCAATTGCTGAGGTTACGAATTCTACTTTTCCGTGACCGTAAGGATGGTTCTCATCTCTTGGTTTTGCGGCGAGATAAAGGGAATAAAGCCCCATAAATGCACTGATGACATTCACGATGCTTTCCATAGCGTCAGAAAATACCGCATCGGAATTGGTAAGTTTCCAGGCAATTATTTTTCCAGCGAAAAGAAGGACTCCGACAATGGCGATCCACTTCTGGAAGGCAATATTAGAACTTGATTTTTCTGTCTTCATTTTCTATAAAAAAAGAATCTTCGGGTTTTCGAAGATTCTTTAGATTTTGTTAGTTTATACTAAGTTGTTTTCAACCAGATATTCCGCAATCTGAACGGCATTGGTAGCAGCTCCTTTCCGGAGATTGTCCGCCACAATCCAGAGATTAAGTGTTTTTGGCTGTGAGAGATCTCTTCTGATTCTTCCCACGAAAACTTCATCGCGTCCTTCCGAGTAAAGCGGCATTGGATATTCATTATTTTTTACATCATCCTGAAGAACTACGCCTGGTGTTTCAGATAAGATTTTTCTCACTTCTTCCAGCTCGAACTCATTTTCAAATTCAATGTTCACACTTTCAGAATGACCGCCTTGCACCGGAACTCTCACGGCTGTCGCAGTCAGGTTGAAAGTGTCATCACCCATAATTTTTTTTGGCTCTTTCATGAGTTTGATTTCTTCCTTGGTGTAATCATCATCAGCAAAAACATCGCAATGTGGTAATGCATTTTTGAAAATCTGATACGGATATACTTTCTCCGGATTTTCTCCTTTGATTTCAGCATTCAGTTGATCAACAGCTGCTTTTCCTGTTCCGGTAACAGACTGGTAAGTCGAAACGATTACTCTTTTTATATCGTATTTCTGATTCAACGGATGAAGAACCATTACCAATTGTATGGTTGAGCAATTGGGATTTGCAATGATTTTATCTTCTTTAGTCAGAACATTGGCATTGATTTCCGGAACTACGAGCTTTTTAGTCGGATCCATTCTCCAGGCGGAAGAATTGTCTATTACCACAGTTCCAACCTCAGCAAATTTTGGTGCAAATTCCAGTGAAGTTCCGCCGCCGGCAGAAAAAATAGCGATTTCCGGTTTGGCTGCAATAGCGTCGTTCATGCTAACGATGGTAAATTCCTTGTCCTTATACTTGACCTTGTTTCCGACGGATCTCTCGGATGCTACAGGAATTAATTCGGTGATAGGAAGATTTCTCTCTTCCAAAACCTTCAGCATAACTTGTCCAACCATTCCGGTTGCGCCTACTACAGCTACTTTCATTTTTTATAATTGATAATTGATTAGTGAAATTTAATTTTTATCCGAACACTCTGGCCCAAGGAAAGGCGAATACAAATAAAGCAATTGCGACTAAACCTAATGACATAATCGGTATGGTCAGCTTGTCGTTGGTCTTCAGCTTCTTATTAACAATAGTCATGATGACAGCTGCGATAAGCATAGAAAAAGGGTGTTCAACATACTGGAATCTTAGGTCAGCATTTTTCATCACCATGCTCATATCCAGTCCTTTTGTAAAATTGGTTATCAACATTACAATTCCAACCAAAAACTGAACGTGGAAAAAGATCATTGTAAACAAAGTTACTTTTCTGAATCCTTTGGAAATGTTCCCGCTGTAACCAAACATTGTAACCAATAAAAGGATAAAAAATGCGGCTACAAGCAATAACTCAAGATAAGCAAAACCTTTGTGAGCGTGAAGAAGAATGTTATAAAATTCCATAGTCTGATTTTTTGATTAGCAAAGATAGAAAAATCCCGACAGATTGCCGGGATTTTGATATTAATTAAAGTGTTGTAGCAGTTATTAAAATCTATATGAGATAGATGCAGACCAAGTTCTTCCGAAACCGAAATATACATTGTTGCTGACATCTAAACCTTTATAGAAATTTTTAGGATTAGCATTGTAAGTGTCTAATAATGCTTGTGCCTGTTCATTAGTATTTGAAGAAGTTTTAAAATCAGAGAATGTTTTCTTAACAGATGATCTTAGATCTGAGATGTAAGTTGTATCCAGTAAGTTGTAAACATTTGCAGTTAATATTAATCTTTGCCCATTTTTCATACTAAAAGTATAAGATGCTCCAATATCAGCAAGATTGTAAGAAGGAGCTTTCAGAGAACCTTTTTCAGATCTTGCAGCAGGAATGTTTCCATCTTTGATAATAAAACTATTGTTTATACTGAATGTTCCATATAAGTTGTCATAATATCTCCAAGTTCCGAAAATATCAAGGTTTTTGATAGGTTTTACTGTTGCGCCCAGTGCAAGTGTTGTTTGAGCTGCATCCCCAACTTTTAATCCATCTAATGCAAGAACAACGTCAGCATTACCATTGGTAGTAATTGGATCACCATTTACATCAGCAATTCTTCCTGTTGGATTGTTTTTATATTTCCAGTTTCCTAAAGAAAGCATACCATTGAACTCAAGCCAATTTAAAGCTTTGTAGAATGTTTCTAATTCTATTCCCATATGTACTTCTCTTACACCGGTCAAACTTGCTGTACCGTTTGTGCCGGTAGTATTGTCTGGATTAAGATATGTGATACCCAATATTCTGACAAATCTGTCATTCCAATCTGTATAGTATCCGTTAAGATTAGCGCGGAACTTCTCGCTTTTAAAACCATAACCTAATTCAATAGAGGATACTTTTTCGTTTTTTATATCTTTATTCTCGATTTGCTGATATAGAGATCCGAAGGTTTTCGTGGGCAAATTATATGGAAAAATAGCATTTTGGTTTGGTTGTTTAGAATAAATACCCACATTAGCAAAAACATTATGATGTTCATCAATATTATAATTAATCCCAGCTTTTGCATTATATCCAAATCTAAATTTTTGCTTGGTGGTTCTCTCTACTTCCTGACCTTGCTGTAAATGGCTTGCCACTAATGTTTGTACACCGTTTACGATTGTATATAGATCTTGTGTTCCAACCCAATTGTCAATTCTTTGGTTGCTTTGTTCAGAAGCAGATCCCTGAACAAATGCTGAGATTTTGTTTTTAGTATATTCCAATTGGCCGAAAACGCCACCCCAAAGTACTCTACCATCATAATTTCTGTAAACAATTTGTGATTTGTCTTTTACAGCTGCTGCAAAAGGATTTGCTGACGGTGCAGCATTATATGATTGTGTAACAGTATAGTATGGATATTGATTGAAATTTCCTGCTTCACGATATTCCTTGTTTCCTAAAAAATCAGTAACAAGACCAGGGTGGTAACCATAGTAATACCTTGCATCCAAACCTACAGAAAAGTTCCAGTTATCGTTAATCTGATGTTGGAAATTGGAAAGAATTCCATACCAGTCATGAGAGTTTACGCTCGCTCTTCTTGTTATACCATTAGAGCTCGTACCTATAAAAGGCGTTTTATTAATTGCTCCGAAATCAGCAATATTTTTGCCAGTATTCCAAGCATATATGTCATCAAAACGAATTAAGCCGTCTGCTGTTTTTGGTAATGCATTAATTCCTTTTCCATTGATTGAACCCAAAATTCCGGTTCCACCACCTCTTCCCCAAGATGCATATCCTACAGTTGATAATTTTGATTTTTCTGAAATTTTCCAATCCCAGTTTATGGAAGCAATAGGCTTACTGTAATAGTTTACGGATTGAGAATATTCTTGTCCGTTCAAATATCCCCAATTAGAGTTGTATCTTCTGTTTGGTTTGTCAGACAAAACGCCATCTAACTTTCCATCACCCATATCCAAATCGGTAGCGATTGTGTTATTAAAAGTTTGATTGTGCCATTGAGGTGCTCCTGTGAATGTAAACTGGAAATCATGTTTTCCTCTTTGGTAGCCTAATGCAAAGTAATAATTGTAAGCTTCAAACTGAGAACCATCGATATAAGTATTCCCTGCAGTTCTTGACATCAAAAAAGAAGTGGACCATCCAGTTGCAGATTTGCCTGTATTATAAGAAAATAGTGTTTTTAAGTAACCATCATTACCTACACCAACAGTGACGTTACCTTCTCTTTTTTTATCTGCCGCTCTTGTAATAATATTAATTGTTCCTCCAACTGAAGCAATAGCCAGTTTAGATGAACCTAAACCACGTTGAATTTGCATTGCAGACGTAACATCAGACAATCCTAGCCAGTTAGACCAGTAAACAGTACCTCCTTCCATGTCGTTTACCGGAACACCATTGACCATTACAGCAGTATTACTAGTATCAAAACCTCTTATGTTAACACGTCCATCACCAAAACCACCGCCACCTTTTGTGGCATAGATTGACGGTGTAGAAGTTAAAATTTCTGGAAATTCCTGGTTTCCTAATCTTTGTACAATCTGCGCTTCCTTAATTGTAGAAACAGCAACAGGAGTCTTTCTATCTTTGGCGATATCAGCGACTCCTGTCAATACAACTTGTTCTATTTCGTTGTCTTTCGATAATGTGTCTTGAGTAGATTGGGCAAAATAAAAGCTTGCCGTTGTCATGGTCAGCATCAGCGCAAATGCCGGCTTCTTTGATAACATTTTCATTTTTTTTAAGATTTATGCCGCAAAAGTCCTAAAAAAAATGATAACTACTGTTAATAAACTGTTAATTTTTTAAAGCCTTGAGACTCAGATCAATATTGCTTGAAGAGTGGGTTAAAGCCCCAGCTGAAATGAAATTGACTCCGGTTTTTGCCACCGAATTTAGCACCTCACGTGTAATTCCGCCGCTGGCTTCAGTCTCAGCTTTTCCGTTAACGATTTTTACGGCTTTAGTCATCATTTCCACATCCATATTATCAAACATGATTCTGTCGGCACCGGATTTTACAGCTTCTTCTACCTCATCAAGATTACGCGTTTCAACCTCGATTTTTAATTTGAGTTTATTTTTCTTGACATAATCTTTCGCCATTTTGACAGCATTGGTAATGCTTCCATTATAATCAATGTGATTATCTTTCAGCATTATCATGTCATAAAGCCCGTATCTGTGATTGGTTCCGCCTCCAATAGCAACTGCCCATTTTTCACAGACACGGAAATTTGGTGTCGTTTTTCTGGTATCCAACAATTTGGCTTTAGTACCTACTAATCTGGAATCCCAATCATGAGTCATTGTTGCGATGCCGCTCATTCTCTGCATACAATTCAGAACCAAACGCTCTGTTGAAAGGATCGACCTTGCTTTTCCGGAAACAATAAAAGCCACATCACCTTTTTTTGCCGGCTGACCATCTTTAATAAAAACTTCAACACTTAGAGTTTTATCGTATGTTCTGAAGATAATTTCAGCCAATTCAACACCTGCCAAAATGCAGTTTTCTTTCACCAATAGCTGGGCTTTCTGTTCCAGATCTTTTGGAATCGTTGATAATGTAGAATGATCCCCACTTTGGATGTCTTCTTCCAAAGCCGTCCGGATGAATTCTTTTAAAACTTTATCGGAAGCATATGCTGGTCTTTTCATTTGAGATTTTTATTAAGTTCATTTTCAATTTCTTCGATGCTGGGTAAGGAAGATTTAAAGTTGTCGGGTAATATTTTTTTGAGTTCGTAGGAAGAGATTCCCAATGGTTTGTGCAAATCCGTCAAAGAATATTCTGCGATAATGTCGTCTTTGGTTTTACAAATAATCAATCCAACCGTGGCGTTGTCGTTTTCGTCACGCAATTGTTTGTCTACAGAAGTTACATAAAAATTGAGCTTTCCTGCGTGTTCCGGTTCAAACTCGCCTGTTTTCAGTTCGATGACGACGTATCTTTTTAATTTGATATGATAAAAAAGTAAATCTATGAAAAAACTTTGATTACCAACTTTCATTTCCACCTGTTTCCCGACAAAAGCAAATCCATTGCCCAATTCAATAAGAAACTTTTGGATATTATCAATCAGAGCGTTTTCCAATTCTCTTTCTTTGTAGCTGTCGGAAATACTGATGAAATCGAAAATATAAGGATCTTTCAACGTTTGTTTTACCAATTCGCTATCGTAATCCGGTAGCGTTTTAGAAAAATTCGTAATGGCTTTTCCTTGAGATTGATATAAGTTTCCGGAAATCATATTCAGCAAAACAGCTCTGCTCCAGCCATTTTCTATGGTTTTATTAATGTAAAATAGGGCTTCCTTTATATTTTTGCATTTTGTAATAATAGTAACGTGATGAAACCAAGGAATTAAAAAAAGTTTCTGAGAAAAATCGTTAGCAAGTTGCTGGCTATTTTGATTTTCACCATTTTTTAAATCTTTAGCAACTTGTTGAAGATTTGAGTTATTATCATTTTTGAATTCGTTAGCAAGTTGCTGACGATTTGTAATTTCCTGATTATAAAATAAATAGAATCTTCTAAAGAATTTCAAGTTACTTTCAGAGAATCCCTTAATCTCAGGAAATTCATTTCTCAAATCCTGACTCAACTTCTTAAAGAATCCAGATCCATAAGTATTTTCAAAACTTCTTTCCGATATTTCTTTTCCCAAATCCCAATACATTTCAATCAAAACAGAATTCACCTGAATCGCCGCTTTGATTTGACTCTGCTGGATTCTCTGTTTCAAATCTGAAATCCAGCTGATGTATTGTTGATCATTGTTTTTAAGCATAATTTATTTACTCATTAATCAACAACGGTTTTGTCGCTAAGTCCTTATTATAGAATGCGCCTTTATTTTCTTTCATCTCCAGAGAATGTTTGATAATCAGATAAGAAACATTCACAAGGTTTCTCAATTCCGAAAGCTGAGGCGAAAGTATGGAATAATTATAAAGTTCTGTCACGGCTTCATAAATTTCACGCTGTTTTTTCTTGGCTAGTTCCAATCTCGCATTGCTTCTCACGATGGCAACCAAATCGCTCATCATCTCCTGAAGCTGCTTTCTGAGGTAAGTGACAAGAACCATTTCATCCATCATTTTCATTCCTTCTTCATTCCACTCCGGAACCGCTTTCAGATCATCGAAATTGAAATCATTTTCTTTCAAAAGTTCAACCGTTTTCATCGCTGCATTGTGGCCAAAAACCAAGCCTTCCAAAAGTGAATTCGAAGCTAATCTGTTGGCGCCGTGAAGTCCGGAATTGGTACATTCTCCGACAGCAAAAAGATTTTTGATAGAAGATTGTCCGTTTTTGTCCGTATCAATGCCACCCATTAAGTAATGACAGGCCGGAACAACAGGAATCAGTTCTTTGAAAGGGTCAATGCCTTCATCCAGACACTTTTGATAGATATTGGGAAAATGTTTGATGAATTTTTCCCGGTCCATTTCCCGGCAATCCAGACCGACATATTCGTCTCCGCTGATTTTCAATTCATTATCAATAGCTCTTGCAACAATATCCCGGGAAGCCAATTCTTCACGCTCATCATATTTTTGCATAAACGGTTTTCCGTTTTTTGTACGGAGTTTTGCGCCGTCGCCACGGACAGCTTCGGAAATCAGAAACAGCATTCCGTCTCTTTTGGAATACATTGCAGTGGGATGAAACTGATAATATTGCATATTCGAAACCTTGCCTTGTGCTCTGTGAACAAAGGCAATTCCGTCGCCTGTTGCAATAATTGGATTAGTTGTATTTTTATAAACGTGACCGGCGCCACCAGTGGCAACCAAAGTAATTTTCGAAGTGATTTTTTTGATTTTCTTATTCTGCTCATCAAGAATATAAGCACCATACGCATGGATGTTACCTTTGTCCAATTCTTTTCCCGGAACGTGGTGCTGGGTAATTAAATCAATTACGTAATGATGTGGAAGAATCTCAATATTTGGAGAATTTCTAACCGTCTCCAATAGGGCTCTTTCTATTTCGAAACCAGTGATATCCTTATGATGGACAATCCTGTTTTCTGTATGTCCACCTTCTCTTCCAAGAGAATATTGTCCCTTTTCCTGGTCAAATTTCGCACCCCAATCTACAATCTCATTAAAACGTAATGGTGCTTCTTCCACAACAATTTTGACAATTTCAGGGTCATTGATGTAATCACCTGCTCGTAAAGTATCGTCGATGTGTTTTTGGAAATTATCTTTGGAAAAATCCGTTACGACTGCCAGTCCGCCTTGCGCATATTTAGTATTGCTCTCGTCTTCATTGGATTTTGTAACTATTGTTATTTTAGTGTCAGGTAATTGTTCGGAGATTTTAATGGCATAAGATAAGCCCGAGATTCCGGAACCGATTACAAGAACGTCTGTTTTTATCATAAATAAAAAATAATAATTCTCAATATCTGAGAAAATTCGAAAGAATAAAGTTAAAGGAATTTAATAAACTTATCAGCAGGTTTTCTTACTTTTTTGAAATTCTGAAAAATATCATCTTCCGAGCGATAACCTACAGCTAAAACTACGGCCACTTTTTCATTCGCTTTATCGATTTTCAGGATATCTTCCAGGATTTCTGTTTTGAAACCTTCCATCGGACAAGTATCAATTTCTTCTTCGGCAGATGCCATTATCAATGAACCTAAAACAATATAGCTCTGTTTTTCGGACCAGCTTTCCAATTCTTTCTGGGTGTAATTTTCTAAGAAAAGATTGATGTTATTTCTGAAAGCAGACAATTGTTCCAATGTCACACCACGCTCATTAATAATATGACCGAAATAATTATCGACATATTCCTTATTAATATTAGTCTTAGAAACCAAAGCGATCAAATGTGAACAAGTAGAAATCTGCGATGGATTATAAAACGCCGGAATCAATTTCTGAATCGTCTCATCATTTTCCACAACCAAAAGATGATATGGCTGAAGTCCTAATGAACTGACAGACAATCTTCCGGCTTCAAGAATATTATTAAGCTTTTCCGAGGGAATTTTCTTACCATCGAATTTTTTTACAGAATATCGCCAGTTAAGTGCTTCCAAATACTTCATATAACAAATATACTCATTTATGATTTTGCTGAGATTCATTCAAAGAATGAACCTTTTAACCGGATTTTTTAAATCATTCATTGCAAACGCTTTATGGTAAGGCGTTTCGCAATATCTTATTTTAAACGTTTTGTAATCAAATCATTAGCCAGCAAAGCAGTTAAAGAAAAAAGTTATAAACATTAAGTATAAAAGTGGGTAAAAGTGGTAAAATGTGGTAGAAATTTATATAAATTTGCTTCAAATGAAAAACTTCATTGGTACATACGAGTGTAAATTAGATGACAAAGGGCGCATCAAACTGCCTGCTTCGCTTACGAAGCAGATGGAACATTTTGCAGATGAGCCATTTGTAATCAAGCGTTCGGTTTTTCAAAAGTGTCTTGAAGTTTATCCAATGAAGCCCTGGGAAAAACTGATGGCAAAAATAAACGGTCTGAACCGGTTTGTGAAAAAAAATGCAGATTTCATCAGAATGTTTACGGCAGGCGTCAAAACTGCTGAGCTGGATAACGTCGGTCGTCTGCAAATCAGCAAAGATCTGACGCAATATGCCAGTCTGACCAAAGAAATTGTCATTACAAGCGCGGGCGAATTGTTCGAGATTTGGGACAAGGAAGCTTATGAACAGGTCATTTCTGTCAGCGAATTAGATTTCGCCAATCTTGCAGAAGATGTAATGGGAAATCTTGATTCCGAAGAATCAAATAATAATTAAGAAGAGTAATTAATAGGTTTTTAAACCGAATTATTAAATCATTTATCAATCATCATTCATCAATTATAAAATCAATGTATCACAATCCTGTCTTGTTAAAACAAAGTGTAGACGCTCTGGTGACCAATCCGGACGGGATTTATGTGGACTGCACTTTTGGTGGAGGCGGGCACTCCAGAGAGATTCTCAGCAGGCTTTCTGATAAAGGAAAATTATTCTCTTTCGATCAGGATTTGGATGCGCTGAAAAATGCAATAGACGACCCGAGATTTACTCTGGTGAATCAGAATTTCAGGTTTTTGGAAAATTCGATGCTGGCTTATGGAATTACTCAGGTTGATGGAATTTTGGCAGACCTGGGCGTTTCTTCTCATCAGTTTGATGAAGCGGAAAGAGGGTTTTCTACAAGAAGCAATGCGCCGCTTGATATGAGAATGAATGTGATGCAAGGCTTGGATGCGAAGAAAATCATCAACGATTATGAAGAAGAAGATTTGGCAGACATTTTTTACCATTACGGAGAGCTGAGAGAAGCCAGAAAATTGGCGCGGGAAATCGTTCATCACAGAAAATCTAAAAAAATTGAAACGACTGAAGATCTGAAAAATCTGTTCAGTTATATTCCGGCATTCAAGCAGAACAAATTTTTTGCTCAGGTTTTTCAGGCCATCAGGATTGAAGTCAATCAGGAATTGGAAGTTTTGAAAGAAATGCTGGTTCAGTCTTACAAAATTTTGAAAGTTGATGGAAGATTGGTGGTGATTTCTTACCATTCTCTGGAAGACAGATTGGTAAAACGTTTCCTGAAAAACGGGATGTTCGAAGGTGAACCTCAGCGTGATATCTACGGAAATTATGCTAAAGCGTTCGAGTTATTGCAGACCAAAGCGATCATTCCGGATGATAAAGAAATTGAAGAAAACTCAAGAGCGCGAAGCGCAAAAATGAGAATTGGAATCAAATTATAAATGATAGATGACAGGCGATAAATGATTATCAATTATCATTCATCACTTATCAATTATAAAAAACGTGGCAAAGCAGACAACTTATAACAAGCAGAAAAAGAAACTCACTTTTATGGACATCATAAAAGGGAATTTCCTTAACCGTGATGAGGTAAAAGCCCATTACAAATATTTTCTGTTCATTTTTGGTTTGCTGATGGTGATGATTTACAGTAACCATTTGGTTAATAAAAAAATAGAGCACGTTAATAAGCTGAAAGAAGAAACGGAAGAGTACAAGTCGCGAAATGCCTACGCGCAAAGCAGACTGATAAAAATAAGAATGGAATCCGAACTGGGAAAAGAAATGGTTCAGGATTCTTTGGTGAGTTTGGAAAGCCACCCGATGAAATTATTGATAAAAGTTGACAGTACAGATGATAAAGCAGCCCAATAACAATTACGAAAAAAAGCGTTCCAATGCGTTGAAGTGGGGCTACCTTTTTGTGTTGGGAGCTTTCATTCTGTTTGTTATTTTTTTAACCAGGATTCTGATTCTTCAGAACACCAATGTTCAGGAGTTTGAGGACAATTATATCAGTAAAAATTACCGCGAAGCAACTTTGAAAGCGGCACGAGGCAATCTTTTTGCTTCCGACGGATCTATATTAGCTACAACCGTGATGCGTTATGATATTTATCTGGATTTCAAATCAATGAGAGATACAATCTATTCCAATAATATTGGTGCGCTCACGGATTCTCTCAGCAAGATGTTTGATAAACCGCGTAGCTACTTCAGAGCGAAATTAGATGCTCAGAATCAGAAGAATAACCAATATTATTTGCTGACAAAAGGTTTAGATTTTGACCAATACGACAGAATCAGGAATTTCCCGATTTTCAAAAAAGGAAAAAATAAAGGTGGCTTTATTGTAGAGAGGAATTTCCGCAGAGAATTGGCAACAACCCAGATCGGTGCGGGAACAATCGGGGCAGATAATGGCGAATCCAAATCCGGATTAGAAGGTGCATTCAGTAAATTTTTAACCGGAATTGATGGGAAAAGACTTGAGCAAAGAATCAATTCATCTCAGTGGAAACCAATTGATTACTGGAAAGTTCAGGAGCCTGTGGACGGTCAGGATGTTTATACCACATTGGATTTGAGGATTCAGGATATTGCCCATTCGGCACTGGAAAACCAGTTAATCAAATTTGATGCAGATCACGGTTCGGTGGTCGTAATGGAAACCGAAACGGGAAAGATCCGCGCTATGGTAAATCTGAGAAGAACAGAACCGGGAATTTATGTTGATGCTTACAATTATACCGTAAAAGATGCTCAGGAACCAGGTTCGACATTCAAGACGGTTTCACTTCTGGCAGCAATGGATGATGGCTTCATCGATGAAAACACCAAGGTCAACATCGGTAACGGTGTCTGGAACTACGCTGGACAGAGAATTACCGATGGTCACGGCGGCGGAACTTATGATGTGAGCGATGTTTTAGCGAAATCCAGCAATGTGGGTGCAGCAAAACTGATAACAACCCATTATGCAGACAAGCCTCAGGTTTTTATAGATCACCTGAAACGTTGGAAAATGTTTGATAAAATGCAAATTGAATTGCCGGGAATCGCAAAGCCGTCTATTCAGACACCTGAAAGCAAACGCTGGAACAAAGCGACATTGGCATCTTTAGCTTACGGTTATTCGTCAAGATTTCCGCTGTTGCAGCTGGTTACTTTTTATAATGGTATCGCCAACAAAGGAAAAATGGTAAAGCCTCTTTTTATCGATAAAATTACAAAAGACGGTAAAATTTTATACGAAGCAAGGCCTGAAGTAATGGTGAAGAAAATGGCTTCCGATAAAGCGATTGAGATGATGACGCACGCATTGACAAAAGCTGTGGAAAAAGGAACTGCCAAAAGTATTTATACGCCGAATCTTAAAATTGCCGGGAAAACAGGAACCGCAAGATTCGAATACTGGAAAGCTGGTCCGATGAAATATCAGGCGTCATTTGCGGGTTTTTATCCTGCAGACAATCCGAAATATACGTGTATTGTAGTTGTTAATCAGCCGGATGTGTCAAAAGGATTTTACGGAGGAACGGTTTCCGCTCCGGTTTTCAAGGAAATAGCGGGAAAAACTTTCCTGAAGACACCTTTGAATGTGGAAAAAGAACTTTTGGTTGAGCGTAAAGTGGACCTGAATAAAATGACTGCACCTAACGTTAAAGTCAGCGTAAGAAGAGATTCGATGCCGAATTTAGTTGGAATGATTGGAAAAAATGTAATTCCTCAACTTGAAAACTTGGGCTACAGAGTAGATTATAAAGGTGTTGGAAAAATCACCGGGCAATTTCCTGCTGAAGGTGCTGCAATTGGGAAAAATCAAAAAATATATCTGAATCTTCAGAATTAAAATAAGCTTTAAGCAATCTGCCAGAAGCTAAAACAGAATATGAATTTAGAAAAATTATTACAAAGAATCCAGATTTTGGAACCCATCGGAACTCTTGAAAGAGAAGTTTCGGAATTGGTTTTCGACAGCCGGAAAGTGGTTGAAAATTCTTTGTATGTAGCATTGAAAGGAACTGTTTCAGACGGGCATTCTTACATCAGTCAAAGCATTGAAAAAGGTGCGAAAACGATTGTTTGTGAAGAATTACCCTCCGAAATTGATGATGAAGTAACTTATTTGAAAGTTGAGAATTCCTCCAAAACTTTAGGGCGTTTGGCGTCTAATTTTTATGGAAATCCATCTGAGAAATTAAAATTAATTGGTGTTACCGGAACCAATGGGAAAACATCGGTAACGACTTTATTATTTGATATTTTCAAAAATCTGGGTTATCAGTCTGCTTTAATTTCTACGGTTGAGTATAGAATCGGAGATGAGATTATTCCTTCAACACACACGACACCGGATGTGATTCGATTAAATCAAATGTTGGCGAAAGCGATTGAAATCGGATGTGAATATGCTTTTATGGAAGTCAGTTCTCATGGCATTTCTCAGGACAGAATCGAAGGATTGCATTTCAAAATAGCAGGTTTTACGAACATCACGCACGATCATTTGGATTATCACAAGACTTTCCAGAATTATATCTACGCCAAGAAGAGATTCTTTGATGAATTGGAAGATTCTGCGGTTGCAATTACAAATGCCGATGACAAAAACGGTTTGGTAATGCTTCAAAATACAAAAGCGACCAAAAAAACTTTTGCTCTGAAAACAATGGCCGATTTTCACGGAAAAGTCTTGGAAGTTGATTTCAACGGGATGTTGTTGAATTTCAATAATAAAGAATTCTGGACAACATTGACGGGAAAATTCAATGCTTATAATTTGTTATTAGCCTACGGAATTGCTCTGGAATTAGGAATGGACGAAACAGAAGTTCTTCAGGCAATTTCAAAACTTCAAAGGGTTAACGGAAGATTCGAAACAATAAAATCCGACAGCGGCATTTTCTTCGTGGTCGATTATTCTCACACGCCGGATGCGTTGGAAAATGTGTTGGACAGCATCAACGAAATCAGAACCAAAAACGAAAGACTGATTTGTGTTTTCGGTTGTGGCGGCGACAGGGATAAAACCAAACGCCCGGAAATGGGCGACATCGCTACCAAGAAATCAACTTTGGCGATTATCACGTCTGACAATCCAAGGACTGAAGAACCAACGCAGATTATCAAAGAAATAGAAGCTGGCGTTCAACCCCAGAATTTCAGCAAATACACTTCGATTCCTGACAGAAGAGAAGCGATAAAAATGGCCATCAAATTTGCGGAACCAAAAGATATCGTGCTGGTAGCCGGAAAAGGCCACGAAACATATCAGGAAATTAATGGTGTGAAACATCATTTTGATGATAAAGAAACGATTAGGGAACTTTTGAATCTGATGGGGAAGTAATTTGAAAATGAGATAATTTGACAATGAAAATACGCACACTTTGTCATTCCGTAGGAATCTCGATAAAAAGATTAGAAAATAAAGATTTAGATTTCTACGGAATGACAAACAAAATTTAGAAATGAACCATCAACTGACAACTATAAACTGACAACGAATGCTATACTACCTCTACGAATATTTAACCGCTCACGGAATCCACGTTCCGGGAATGAACTTGTTCAAATACATTTCGTTCCGCGCGGCGATGGCAGTTTTGTTTTCGCTGATTATTGCGTTGGCTTACGGAAAAAGAATCATCAATTTCCTGAGAAGGAAACAGATGGGGGAATTGGTTCGCGACCTTGGTCTGGAAGGACAAAAGCAGAAAGAAGGAACACCGACGATGGGTGGTTTAATTATCATTTTGGCGACCATTATTCCGGTTTTGTTGTTTACGAGAATAACTAATGTTTATATTGTTCTATTAATCATTTCGGTATTGTGGATGGGCGCGATTGGTTTTCTGGATGATTATCTGAAAAAAGTTAAGAAAAATAAGGACGGCTTAAGCGGAAAATTCAAAGTCATCGGGCAGGTTGGCTTGGGCTTAATTGTCGGTGTTACAATGTATTTCCATCCCGATATTGAGGTTAAGAGAAAATATGCTGATGCGACAGTCATTAACAGAAATAACGTTGAGAAGAATTTTATGGAAGATGAGAGAATTCCGGTTTCCACAGTTCCTTTCACCAAAAATAATGAGTTCGATTATAGCGGTATCTTATTCTGGATGGATGATGCCGAAGCACATGAGTGGGCTTGGATCGTGTTCATCCCGATTGTGATTTTCATAGTAACCGCAGTTTCCAATGGCGCCAATATCACAGACGGAATCGACGGATTAGCCGCAGGAACCAGCGCAGTGATTTTACTGACATTGGCATTTTTCGCTTATGTTTCCGGAAACATCATTTTTGCGGATTATCTGAACATTATGTTCCTCCCGCATATGGGTGAAACTACGATTTTTGCGCTCGCCTTAGTGGGAGCCGTTATCGGATTTTTCTGGTACAATACATATCCTGCGCAGATTTTTATGGGTGACACGGGAAGTCTGATGTTAGGTGGCGTGATCGCCGTTTTGGCCATTATCCTTAGAAAAGAATTATTGATTCCTGTGCTTTGCGGTGTGTTCCTTATTGAAAACCTGTCGGTGATTTTGCAGGTGATGGTTTTCAAATACAGAAAGAAAAAATACGGGCTGGAATATGCTCAGAACAATAGATTATTCAAGATGTCTCCATTGCATCACCATTATCAGAAAGAAGGATTTCATGAGAGCAAAATCGTGAACCGGATGATAATCATCGGTGTAATGCTGGCAATTATTTGTTTAATTACTTTAAAAACCAGATAAAAACTAATAATCATAAATGAGAGTAGTAATACTTGGAGGTGGAGAAAGCGGTGTTGGTGCTGCGTACTTGGCAAAAGCCAAAGGCTTTGAAGTCTTTCTATCGGATATGGGATCGATTCGTGAGAATTACAAAAAAGAATTGGATGAACTTGGGATCGACTATGAAGACGGAACACACACCGATGAAAAAATTCTGAATGCCGATTGGGTGATCAAAAGCCCTGGGATTCCGAAGAAAGCTGAAATGGTTCAGAAGATTCAGGAGAAAGGGATCCGGTTATCTTCTGAGATTGAATTTGCGTCGGAATTTACCAATGCAAAAATTATTGCCATTACAGGAAGTAACGGAAAAACGACAACAACGTCTTTGATTTATTACATCCTGAAAGAAGATGGATTCAATGTCGGATTGGGTGGAAACATCGGGAAAAGCTTTGCGAAACAGGTGGCGGAAGAGAATTTTGATTATTATGTCTTGGAAGTGAGCAGCTTTCAGTTGGATGATATTCAGAATTTCAGACCATACATTTCATTGTTGTTGAATTTGTCTAAGGATCATTTGGACCAGTACAATTACAATTATGAAGAGTATGCGTTGGCTAAGTTCAGAATTGCTGAAAATCAGGACGCTAACAATTTTTTCATCTACAATAAGGATGATGAAATGAGCAAATCGATTCTGGAAAAACTGGATTTGAAAGTGACCAAAGTTCCTTTTTCTTTGAATGAAAAACTGGAAAAAGGTGCTTTCTCGATTGATGAAAATTTTGTGGTCAATATCAATGAAGGATTCACGATGAATATCGATGAATTATCATTGGTCGGAAAACATAATGTAGCAAACAGCTTAGCGGCGAGTATTGCCGGAAAGTTATTGGAAATCAGCAATGAAAGCATCAGGCATTCCTTAATGACATTCCAGGCGGTGGAGCATAGATTGGAACCTGTCGCTGAAATCAGAGGTGTGAAGTTCATCAATGATAGCAAGGCAACCAACGTCAATGCCACTTATTTCGCTTTGGAAAGTATGAAGCAGCCGGTGGTTTGGATTGTTGGCGGAAAAGACAAGGGAAACGATTATACAGAAATCGAAGAACTTGTCAAGAAAAAAGTTAAAGCGATTGTCTGTTTAGGTGTTGATAATCATAAGATTATTGACTTTTTCAAAGACAAAAAAACCGAGATTTATGACACTTCCAGTATGCAGAAAGCAGTAGAAGTTTCTAAATCGATTGCAGAAAAAGGAGATGTGGTTTTGTTATCACCTTGTTGCGCCAGTTTTGATTTGTTCAATGGTTATGAAGACCGTGGTAATCAATTTAAAAAAGAAGTATTAGAAGAATTGACAATTAAGAATTAAAATTATCAATAGGATTGGGCTTTAGCCCATTCTCAAAATAAAGAAACGAATTGGCTTTAGCCAAAAGAAAATGCCATTTGTAAAAGTTTACATACACATTGTTTGGAGTACAAAAAAAAGAGTTCCTTTTCTCAATTCCAAAGACTTGAGAATCAAAGTATGGAAACATATAAAACAAAATGCAAACGAAAAAGGAATTTTTATAGATGTTGTAAATGGATATTCAGACCATTGTCATTGTTTAATTTCTTTGTCAATAAACCAGACAATAGAAAAAGTAGTACAATTGATAAAAGGAGAATCTTCATTTTGGATTAATAAAAATAATTTAACTGAAGAAAAATTTGCTTGGCAAGATGAATATTTTGCAGTTTCTGTTTCAGAATCGATGATAGAGAAGGTCAGAAATTATATTATCAATCAAGAAAAACATCATTTGACAAAAAGTTTTTCAGAGTAATATGAAGAGTTTATTTCAAAATATAATTTCAACTCAAATGAAAAATAAGTTTTGGTTAAAGCCAATTCGATAATGATAAGAAACATCCGGCTAAAGCCGGACGCAATTAAAAAAAAGAGTGCGTAAAAATACTTGTTCAATTGAAAATGTGAAAAAACATTGAATTGCAAATATAAATAGGATTGGGCTTTAGCCCATTCTAAATAAAAACAAAAAAGATTGGCTTTAGCCAAAACATAAAATAATGAACGAAGAAACTACAGAAAACAAATTCGAGCTGCTGAAAGGCGACAAAGTTCTTTGGTCGGTTATCATTTTGATATCCTTCCTTTCCGTGTTTCCGGTTTATTCCGCAAGTTCGAATCTGGAATATATTGTAAACAATGGGACTACAACTGGTCACGTTTTCAAGCATATCGTTTTCGTTTTCATTGGTTTGGGAATTATGCGTTTTGTGGGAACGGTCAAGTACGAATACATTGGAAAACTGAGCTCCATCTTGCTTTTGTTTACCATTGGATTGTTGTTGATCACGATGTTCACAGGACAAAAGATCGAAGGTGCAAGTGCTTCGCGCTGGTTGAAAATCCCGGGAACTCCGATCTCATTTCAGCCGTCGTCATTCGCATATTTGATGCTAATCATCTATCTGTGCAGATATCTCACCAAGAAAATAAAAAGAGAAAGAGTTCCGCTTGAAAATATCATTTACATATTCGGACCAATTCTGATTGTATTCGGATTGGTTGCAAAAGATAACGGTTCTACAGCGTTGATGATTATGATGGTTTCGATTATTATATTGATTATCGGCCAATTAGCTTGGCAATACGTTGCAGGATTTATCTCGGTGGCTGTTGTTTTCGTTATAATGTTTTTAGTTATTGCACTGAATACGAATTTAATCGGAGGAAATCGTGTTCATACCTGGATGAGCCGTATCGAAACGTTTACAAGTTCCAAAAAAACAGCGGATGTTGAGGACGAGAGTATCAAAGCCAAAAATTATCAGGTGATGCAGGCGAAAGCCGCAATTGTTCACGGTGGATTCAACGGCATCGGACCCGGGAAAAGTGCTTTGAAACAGACTTTGCCACAATCGGTTTCAGATTTTATTTTCGCCATAATTGTGGAAGAATATGGCTGGATCGGTGCTTTCGTTTTGATTAGCCTTTATATGATAATGATTATCAGGATTGTGATGATCGCCAGTAAGATGCCCGCGTTTTTTGGATCGTTGCTGGTGTTAGCAATTGGACTGATGATTTTTGTCCAATTATCGGTAAACATCGCCGTTGCGGTCAATCTCATTCCCGTAACAGGTCAGCCTTTGCCATTGATAAGTTACGGAGGAACATCGATGTTGGTAACCTATATTCAGTTGGGAATTATCTTGAATGTAAGTTCCAGAATTCAGGTTTTTGATGAAGAAGGTTTGGGCAAAAAACAGAGTATTGAAGAAATAAATGATATCGCTTAAATAATGATGAATGATAATTGATAAATCATCATTTATCTCTTATCAATTATAAAAAGATATGAACAAAAAACTGAAAATATTAATGAGCGGCGGCGGAACAGGTGGACACATCTTTCCGGCGGTTGCGATTGCTCAGGAAATCCAGAAGAGATTTCCCGATGCAGAGTTTTTGTTCATTGGCGCCAATGGCAAAATGGAAATGGAAAAGGTGCCTCAGGCAGGATTCAAAATCGAGGGATTGAATATCACCGGATTCGACAGAGGTAATCTTTTGAAGAATGTCGCATTGCCGTTTAAAATCATTTCCAGTTTGATGAAAGCCAAAAAAATCATCCAAGATTTCAAACCGGATTTTGCAGTTGGAACAGGTGGTTTTGCCAGCGGTCCGGCTTTGTATATTGCAGCAAAAATGGGAATTGCGACCTTTATTCAGGAACAGAATTCTTTACCAGGAAAGACTAATGTTTTCAATGCGAAAAAAGCAAAAGCAGTTTTCACAGCCTATCCGGATATGGAGCAATTTTTCCACGGAACGAAGACTTATTTCTTAGGAAATCCAATTCGTCAGAATATTATAACCGATTTGATTGATAAGGATGTAGCGAAAGAAAAATTAGGCTTAGATAAAAATAAATTAACGATTTTGTCTGTCGGCGGTTCACTCGGTTCCAGAACTTTAAACAACGGCTGGAAAGAGAATTTTGATAGACTGAAAGACAAGAATTATCAGTTAATCTGGCAAACAGGAAAGACGGATTTTGCTGAAATAACTTCCAGCATCCAACCTCCAGCTTCCATCCAGATTAAAGAATTCATTTCCGATATGGCTTTGGCTTATTCCGCGGCAGATGTAATTGTTTCCAGAGCCGGCGCAATTGCAATTTCAGAATTGGCGATGGCGAAAAAACCGGTTTTACTGGTACCATTTCCATTTGCAGCAGAAGACCATCAAACCAAAAATGCTTTGACGTTGGTGGAAAAAAACGCGGCAAGAATGGTAAAAGATTCTGAAATGAAAAATAAATTCTGGAACACACTTTCAGAAATCTGCGAGAAAGAAAATCTGAGAAAAGAAATGTCATCCAATCTGGAATTCTTTGCAAAGCCAAAGGCAGCGCAAGAGATTGTAGATGAGATTTTTAAAGTGATTAAATAATGAAGCATTTTTATATTTTAACTATGGTTTTTTCAATTTTGATGACAGTTTCCTGCGCATCAAAATATCGACCTGACTTGAAAGGTAAAGCTAAAAGTGCGGAAAGAATCAAATTGGTCAAAAACTTTGCGACAGAATATTTTGCCAAATGTGAAAAGCAGGATTATTCGGAGTTTCAAGGTTATAAAATGGATGTCAATCTTAAGAAAAAATTGGATCCGGAAAGTTTTAAAAAAAGCTGCGAATACTATAACAGTCGGTATGGAACTATCACAATCGGGGAACTGAGCGAGGCTAAATCCAACTATTCCCCAAAGGATTTTCTGGATTATTTTATTTTCAAAGCCAGGGCTTCCAAAAGCGACAGTGTACAAGCTGTGAGAGTTAATATTTACAGAGATAACAATATGTTGGAAAGGATTAGCATTCCAAGATACAGAGCGGTAAAGTCAAAAAGATAAGAATTAAATGAGCATCTTAAATCAATATCAAAACTTCTATTTCATCGGAATCGGTGGGATCGGGATGAGCGCGCTGGCGAGATATTTTCACGCTAACGGCAAAAATGTTTTGGGCTATGACAAAACACCAACAAAACTGACGGCTCAAATCGGTTTTGAAGGTATTGATATTACATTTGATGATGTGATTGATGAGAAAATTGTAGCGCTCGATAAAGAGTCAACCTTGGTGATTTACACGCCAGCCATCAAGAAATTATCAATTCTGGATTACCTTACCAGCGAAGGTTTCGTCATCCTGAAACGTGCAAAAGTTTTGGGATTGATTACCGAAAATACAGATTGCATTGCCGTTGCTGGAACGCACGGGAAAACGACAACTTCTACTTTGATTGCGCATCTTTGCAAAGAAGCTAATCTTCCTTCGTCCGCATTTTTAGGCGGAATTTCGGAAAATTTCAAATCGAATTTTGATTATAACGGGAATCAATTCTCTGTGGTTGAAGCTGATGAATATGACAGAAGTTTCCTGAACCTTTCTCCGGATTGGGCGGTTGTAACATCGATTGATGCGGATCATTTGGATATTTATGGTGACAGAGTTCAGATTGAAGATGGTTTCAGACAATTTGCAGCTTTAGTTCCGAATGATAATCAGTTGTTCGTCAGAAAAGGAATTGCAATCGGAAGAGCACACAAGACTTACGCAGTCAATGAGGAAGCAGATTATTATTCTGATAATCTGAGAATGGACCACGATAAAATCTATTTCGATTTTCATACGCCAACACAGGAAGTTGACGATTTTGTCTGGGAAATTCCGGGAATTCACAATGTTGAAAATGCGACGGTTGCTTTGGCGATTCTGAGCAATTTGGGTGTGGATTTCGAAACTTTGAAAAAGGCAATCGCAAGCTTCAAAGGTATCAAAAGAAGATATACGAAACATATTTTCGATAACGGAAAGATTTATATTGATGATTATGCCCATCATCCCACAGAACTGAACGCTGTCATTGGTTCGATAAAAACTTTTTATCCAACTAAGAAATTGCTGGTGGTTTTCCAACCGCATTTGTTCAGCAGAACGAGAGATTTCGCAGAAGATTTTGCGAGAAGTCTGGAAAATGGAGATGATTTGTTGCTGCTTGATATTTATCCTGCGAGAGAACTTCAGGAAAATTTTGAAGGCGTTACATCCGCTTGGTTAGCTGAAAAAATCGAAACAGAAAATAAGGAAGTCTGCACATTACAGGAGGCTTTCGACAAAATAAAAGAAAGAGATTTTGATATTTTATTGACAGTCGGAGCGGGAAATATTGATACACTTTACGACCCGATTATGGAATGGCTTCCAACATTAGAATTAAAAATTAATAATGAAAATTAAGTTTGATGAAAAGTTTGAAGCATCCAGCTTTCAACTTCCATCATCCAACAAAATAATATGAAAAACAAGTGGAGAATATTGAAGATACTCGTAACAGTAGTCCTTTTTGGATTTCTGCTCAGTTTCTCATTGAAGCGTTTCAACAACGCCAAAATGGAGAACGTATCGATTAATATGAACCAGACCAAAACGCCGATTTATTTTGTGGATGAGAAGGATATCAAGGATTTGGTAAAGCAATTCAATCCGACTAAGAAAATCGGCGATATTAAGATTCCGGAATTGGAAAAGAAGATTAATGAGATTCCGTTTGTGGACAGTGCCAATGTTTATATGAATCTGAACGGAAACCTGAATGTTGATATCAAACAACGCATTCCGATCTTCAGATTGAACAAAAACGGAAAGGATTTTTATGTTGATGAAAAAGGGGTAGAATTCCCGATTTCGAGAAACTTTTCTTATCCGTGTATGCTGGTGACGGGTGATGTAGAACCGGCAGAATATCATAAGCTGGGTGAGCTGGTCGAAAAAATTGATAAAGATGATTTCAGTAAAAAATATTTTATAGGGATTACAAAACAAAATGGCAATTATAATCTTCTGACCAGTGACGGCTATTATAAAGTGGAAATTGGTGATTTGGATAATATTGATTTTAAGGTTAAAGGTTTTAAAACATTTGTAGAAAAGTATCTGGTATATCATAATCCTGAGAAATACAAAAAGATTTCAGTCAAATACAATAATCAGATCGTAACTACGCTGAATCCGTATTTCAAAGAGAATGACAGTCTCCTGAAAAATGCGCCAAAAATTGAAATCACCAAACCGGAAGGAAAGCCTACGCAATTACTAGCATCGGTTCCGGCAAAAACAGAAACTAAAAAAGCGGAACCCAAACCGGAACCGAAAAAAGAAATTAAAAAAGCGGAACCTAAGAAATCAGAAGTTAAAAAAGAATCTTCGAAACCGAAAAAAGTAGAGAAGAAATCGGAACCGAAAAAAACTTCAATAAAGAAAAAGGAAACAACATCCAAACCAACTTCTGACAAAAAGAAAAAAGCAAAAGTAATTGTAGAATAGAATCCCGGAGGGATTATCTGTTAATAGCGAAAGGTAAAATCCTGAAAAATAAAAAATTAAAAAAAATCAAATCGAGCATATAATGGAAAATCAAGAGTATTCAGTAGGTCTGGACATTGGGACAACCAAGATTGTCGCCATTGTCGGCAGGCGAAACGCTCACGGGAAAATCGAGATCCTGGGCGTTGGGAAGGCTAAAAGTCTTGGCGTTCACAAAGGAATCGTGAACAACATTTCCCAAACCATCAATTCCATCAAAACTGCAGTGGCAGAAGCGCAATCCAGCGCCGGCGTTCCTATTCACAAAGTGACGGTAGGTATTGCAGGAAAACACATCCGGTCTCTCCAGCATTCGGATTACATTATGAGAGAGCATCCGGATCAGTACATCACCGAAGATGATATTGAGAAACTGAAAGACCAGGTGAAAAAACTGGTCATGTTGCCTGGTGAGGAAATCATCCACGTTTTGCCTCAGGAATACAAAGTAGATTCTGAAGGCGAGATCCAGGAACCAATCGGGATGCACGGCAAAAGATTGGAAGCTAATTTCCACGTGGTTGTAGGACAGATGGGTTCCATCAGAAACATTGCAAGATGCGTTCGCGAAGCCGGTCTGGAGATGGAAGCTTTGACATTGGAACCTTTGGCGTCGTCCGAAGCGGTTCTTACAAAAGAAGAAAAGGAAGCTGGTGTTGCGATTGTTGATATCGGTGGTGGAACCACGGATATCGCAATTTTCAAAGACAACATCATTCGTCATACTTGCGTGATTCCTTATGGCGGCGGCATTATCACCGATGATATTAAGGAAGGTTGCTCCATAATCGAGAAACACGCAGAACAACTGAAAGTGAAATTCGGTTCGTCTGTTCCGGAATTGGAAAAAGACAGCACTTACGTGACAATCCCGGGATTGCACGGTCGTCCGGACAAAGAGATTTCGCTGAAGGTTCTGGCTCAGATCATCAATGCAAGAGTTGAAGAAATTCTTGAAATGGTCAACACCGAACTGAAAGGCTACGGCGCTTTCGAACAGAAGAAAAAACTGATCGCAGGAATCGTTTTGACCGGCGGTGGTTCCAATCTGAGAAACCTTCGTCAGTTAGCGAATTACACAACAGGTTTCGACAGCAGGATTGGTTTCGCTAACGAATATGTGGCCAATGATAAAAACCAATATCTGAAAGGACCGGAATTTGCAACGTCCATCGGTTTGCTAATGGAAAGTCTTAAAATCAGAGATAAGAAAACCAATATTTCTGAGGAAGAAATCATCGAAGAAGCTGTTGCTAAGTCAGAAATTGTTGCTCAGCCAAATGCAGAAGTTGAGAAACCTCAACAGGTTCAGCAGATAGAAGAAATTTCTCAGCCAAAAAGCGAAGCTAAAAGAAACAAACCGACATTCGGTCAGTCAATTCTAGATAAAGTGAAAAAATTCTTTGAAGAAGTAGAAGAGTAATTAATAATCGTAAAATCGCCAATCGTGAAATCGTAAGGCCAGCAATGAGACAATCTTGCAAATCAGCGATTAAACGGTTTAACAAATTGAAAAAATAAAACTACTATGGACAATATAAATAATACACAGGGATTCTCATTTGATTTACCAAAGGGCAATTCTTCAATTATTAAAGTAATCGGCGTCGGAGGCGGCGGAAACAACGCTTTGAAGCATATGTACGAGAAAGGGATTTATGGCGTGGATTTCGTGATTTGCAATACCGATGCACAGACGCTTGACAACAATCCTGTTGCTAACAAAGTTCAGTTAGGTGTAACAATGACCGAAGGTCTTGGCGCAGGCGCTGACCCGGAAGTTGGCGAAAAAGCAGCCATCGAAAGCATCGATGATATCAAAGCATCAATGGGACAGAACACCAAAATGGTTTTCATCACTGCCGGAATGGGCGGCGGAACCGGAACCGGAGCTGCACCTGTAATTGCAAAAGTGGCTAAAGAAATGGGAATTCTGACTGTGGGGATCGTAACCGTACCTTTTAGTTTTGAAGGAAAAAGAAGATTGGACCAGGCTGAATTAGGTTTGGAAAAATTAAGAAATAATGTGGATTCTCTGATTGTCATCAATAATGATAAACTGAGACAACAATTCGGTAATCTTGGTTTCAAACAAGGATTCTCAAAGGCAGATGAAGTGTTGACCAACGCTGCAAAAGGAATGGCAGAGGTTATTACGGGTTATTTCGATGTGAATATTGACTTCCGTGATGCTAAATCTGTTTTGGCTAACTCTGGAACTGCGTTGATGTCAACTGGAATTGCAAGCGGTGAAAACAAAGCGGAAGAAGCGGTTAAAAAAGCATTAGATTCCCCGTTATTGAATGATAACAAAATCACCGGTGCGAAAAATGTTCTATTGTTAATCAGAAGCGGTGCGACTGAGGTAACGATGGACGAAATCGGAGTGATTATGGACCACATCCAGAAAGAAGCTGGAAACACTGCAGATATTATTTTCGGTGTTGGAACAGACGAGGAATTGGGCGATGCAGTGAGCGTTTTGGTGATAGCAACCGGTTTTTCCAACGATAATAAAAAACATTCCGGCGTTACTGAAACGATTAAATATTCTTTGGAAGACAGGCCAAGTCCTTCGTCTCACAGAGAATCGCCGTTCAAAAGCAGATTCCAGGAAGAATCAAAACCTGAAGTACAGTCCGGGAAAAATTTTTTTCGGTTAGAAGATGATGACGATTTCGGAACTTCCGGCTTCCCAACCAATTCGGTTGCAGAAAGTGTTGTAGAAGAGCCAAAAGCAAAAATCGACATCATCGAAAACGAGGAAATCCAGAATTTCTCAAACGATTATAATAACAGCGAAAAGCAGGAATACAACCTCTTTACATTCGAAGAGGAAGCATACGAAGAAGTAGATTTGGAAGCGCAGTCTTTTTCTTTCGAAGTGGAGGACAAGCCAAAAGCGTCTTTAAAAAATGAAGAAACAGAAAAACCGGTTGAAGTAACTTTCACAATCAACGAACCTGCTGTTGAAGAAGAATTTCCTGTAATCGAAAAGCAGGTTATTTCTGAAGTTAAGGATTTTACAATCGAGGAAACTCCGGTTAGAGAAGAGAAAGTTAACGAAATTATCGAAGAAAAAATTGAAGAACCAACCAGATTTTCTTTCGCTGTTGAAACTAAGGAAGAAATTGTAGAAGAGAAAAAACAGGATCCGGTTCAGGAAACTGAAAGTGGATTCACGTTCTTCAACAAAACACCGGATTCCTCAAAAGCCATGGAACGAAGAAACAAGTTGAGAGAATTCAATTCCCGATACCAGCAATTGGATAATGAGAACGTTTTCGAAACCGTTCCGGCGTTCAAAAGAAAGAACATCAATATCGACGGTTCTAATGCATCTGACCAGAATATCAACACTTATTTGTCTGATAATAACGGAAGTATGCAACTAAGAGAAAACCGTTTCCTTAACAAAGATGTAGATTAATTTGCGATTAGCTTTTGGCAATTCGCTTTTAGCTTCCAATTGGAGCATTATATTAAAAGCTAACCGCCAATTGCCAATTGCCAAAATCAAAAAATATGAGTTTAGAACAAACAATAAACGATGCGATAAAAACCGCAATGCGTGAGAAAGACAGAGTAGCTCTGGATTCTCTTCGTGCAGTAAAATCTCAGATTCTGTTGTTACAAACCGAAGCAAGAGGCGCTGAAGTGACGGAAGAACAAGAAATTGCTATTTTGCAAAGAATGATAAAGCAGAGAAAGGATTCCTATGAGCAATTTACTGCTCAGGGAAGAACTGACCTTGCTGAAGTGGAAGAAGCGCAGATGAAAGTGATCGAGCAATTTCTTCCAAAACAATTGTCTGCGGAAGAACTGGAATCAGAAATCAAAAAAATCATTTCTGAAACCGGAGCAGAAACTATTAAAGATTTAGGAAAAGTAATGGGCGTTGCCTCTAAAGCATTAGCCGGAAAATCTGACGGAAAAAGCATTTCCGAAATGGTGAAGAAGTTACTTTCTTAAAATTGTCAGAAGTGAAAAGTTAGAGGGAAGAAGTTAAATTATAAGATAATATTTTAAACTTCTCACATCTATCATCAAACTTCTAACTAAAAGGATATACTTAATTTGCATATCGATTTGATTAAAGCCTTGAGTTTTCGGATTCAAGGTTTTTGTTCTGAAAATCAGCCAAAATGTCTCAATAGATTTTCGGAATGATATTGATAGAATGATTGATCAGATAATCAAAATATTATTTGATTAAATTTGCAATTCGAATTAACCTAAAAATAAATTTAATATGTATCCAGCAGATTTAGTATTGCCAATGAAGGCAGAACTTACAGATAAAGGCTTTGAAGACCTTACAACACCTGCACAGGTGGATGAGGCGCTTAAACAGAGCGGAACGACATTATTAGTAATCAACTCTGTATGCGGTTGTGCGGCAGGTGCTGCAAGACCAGGGGTTGTTTATTCTTTGACAGGCGAGAAAAAGCCGGATCATTTGGTGACGGCTTTTGCGGGCTTTGATACGGAAGCCGTTGCAGAAGCAAGAAAGCTTTTGGCTCCATTCCCGCCAAGCTCGCCGTGTGTGGCACTTTTCAAGGACGGGGAATTGGTGCATATGCTGGAAAGACACCACATCGAGGGTAACCCGGCAGGCGCAATTGCTGCGAATCTTCAGGCTGCTTTTGAAGAGTATTGTTAAGATAAAGAAAAACCAAAATAGAGATATTTTGGTTTTTTTATTGTTAAATCCGAAATTCAATTTTCAGGTTTTTCATTATTTTTTAAATTTGCAAAAAAGTAAAAATGTCAGACCAAGCAAGTTATTTGTTTTCTACAAGAACCAGCCAAGAGCTGGCAGAAAAAATCGCCCATTCCTACGGGCAGCCTTTGGGGAAGATCAACATTCAGCATTTCAGCGATGGAGAATTCGAACCGGTTTTGGAACAATCGGTGAGAGGTGCAAGGGTTTTCCTAATTGCATCCACATTTCCCCCAGCAGATAATCTATTGGAATTATTGCTGATGATTGATGCCGCCAAAAGAGCGTCTGCCAAAAATATTACGGTGGTAATCCCTTACTACGGTTTGGCAAGACAAGACCGGAAAGACAAACCAAGAGCACCAATCGGTGCAAAACTGGTAGCCAATCTACTGACGGCAGCCGGAGCAACGAGAATTATGACGATGGACCTTCATGCAGATCAGATTCAGGGCTTTTTCGAGATTCCGGTGGACCATCTTTATGCATCCACTATTTTTGTAGATTACATCCAGTCTCTTAAACTTGATAATCTGACCATTGCTTCGCCTGATATGGGTGGTGCAAAGAGAGCGAAAAATTATGCCGGACACCTTGGTGCGGATGTAGTAATTGCCTATAAAGAAAGAAAAAAGGCGAATGTGGTGGAAGAGATGTTCCTGATAGGTGATGTTACGGATAAGAATGTGATCCTGATTGACGATATGATTGATACTGCCGGAACACTTTGTAAAGCCGCTGATATTCTGATGGATAAAGGTGCAAGATCCGTAAGAGCTATGGCGACCCACGGCGTACTCTCCGGGAAAGCTTACGAAAATATAGAAAATTCTAAATTGCTGGAAGTTATCGTGACAGATTCTATTCCTTTAAAAGAAGGTCTTTCTTCCAAAATAAGAGTCCTTTCCTGCGCTTCACTGTTTGCCGACGTGATGAAAAGTGTACACGAGCATAAATCGATAAGCGATAAATTCATTATCTAAAAAAAATTACTATATTTGCAACCTCAAATTTTAATCATTATATAATGAAATCAATTACAATTCAAGGTACAAAAAGAGAAAACGTGGGCAAAAAGTCTACAAAAGCTTTACGTGATGCTGAATTAGTTCCTTGTGTTGTCTATGGTGGTAATGAGCCTTTGAACTTCTCTACAGAAGAGAAATCTTTCAAAAATCTTGTTTACACGCCTGAAGCACACACGGTATCTATTGAGGTTGACGGTCAAACAATTCCTGCTGTTCTTCAGGATATCCAATTCCACCCGATCACAGACAGAATCCTGCACGTGGATTTCTATCAATTATCAGACGATAAGCCTGTAATTATGGAAGTTCCTGTAAGAATCACTGGTCGTGCAAAAGGTGTTGTTGCTGGTGGTGTTCTTAGACAGTCATTCAGAAAACTAAAGGTAAAAGCGCTTCCTGCAAACCTGCCGGATGAGATCGTGGTAGATGTAACGCCTTTGAGAATCGGTAACAAACTTTATGTTGCGGCTCTTAAAAACGATGCTTACACTTTTATGCACCCGGACAATGCAGTAGTTGCTGCTGTTAAGATGTCTAGAAATGCAATGAAAGGCGGTGCCGCTGCAATGGATGATGAAGATGAAGAAGAAGTAACAGAAGGTGCAGCAGAAGCTACAACTGAAGAAACTTCAGCAGAATAATAATCAAATTATTATTGATATACAGGCCACAAGATTTTCTTGTGGCTTTTTTTATTTCTATATATTACGTCAGGTTCTGGCGTTGCCTGGTCATATTTTTGGTCATTAAATAATTAATCAATGGACAAAATTACACTTCAGCGCATCCAGGCATTGCATCCAAAAGTAAGAGACGAAGTCATTCAGATTATTAAAGATTGCGATGATGCCCTGACAGGAAAGGCCAAAATCAGAATTACACAAGGTCTCAGAACCTTCGACGAACAAAATCAGCTTTATCAAATCGGGAGAACAAAACCCGGAAAGAAGATCACCAATGCAAAAGGCGGCCAGAGCATTCATAATTATGGGCTTGCTGTAGATATCTGTCTCATTATAGACGGGAAAACCGCAAGTTGGGATACTGCAAAAGATTGGGATAATGATCAGATTGCAGATTGGTATGAGTGCGTGAAAATCTTTGCAAAATACGGCTGGGAATGGGGCGGAAATTGGAAAACCTTTAAAGATCTCCCTCACTTCGAAAAGAAAATGATCAGCCATAAAAGTCTTGTACTAAAAGTTTCGTGGAAGAATCTCATCAGGCTTCCGAAAGATAAAAACGGCTATATTATTTTTTAAAAACTATTTTTCTTACGACAAGTTCTGTCGCTTTCCGCATCTACATTTGCTTTATCAAATCACTAAAATATCACAGAATGAAACGATAGCGTTTCCATCCCGATATTTAAACCATCAATATTAACCAATGAAAAAGATATCAATACTTTCTTTAGACGGCGGCGGTATCCGCGGGATCATTTCCTGCATTATCCTCCGCTATCTGGAAGAGCTGCTTCAGCAGAAAGACCATCCCGATGCCAGGCTGGGTGATTATTTTGATATGATAGCGGGCAGCAGCACAGGCGGCATTCTGGCCTCAGTTCTGCTATGCCCGGATAGTAATGGGAAAGCCAAATATTCTATTAAAAAAGCCTTTGAATTGTATACCGAGAAAGGCGAAGATATTTTTAATGTTTCACTTTGGGAATCGCTTATCAACCCATTCGGTTTATTTAGTAAAAAGATCTCCCAGGAAAATCTTGAACGTCAGCTCAGAGAATTTTTCGGAGATATTGAACTGAAGGATTTTATCAAACCATCGCTGATTACAAGCTATGATATTGAAAACAGACGGGCAAAGCTATTTAATACAATTAATGCAAAACAGAGCCAGCAGAACTTTTTGGTAAAAGACATCTGCCGGGCCACTTCTGCTGCGCCAACTTATTTTTCGCCGGCGCAGATCAGATCTTCGTATGGCCAGATTTTCAGCCTGATAGATGGCGGCGTATATGCAAATAATCCTGCGTTGTGTGCTTATGCAGAGGCAAGGAAAATTCCTTTTGCGACCATATTTGACAACCCTTTTAAACCCAACTATCCTTCGGTAAATGATCTGTTGATATTATCCATCGGAACCGGCACGGAAATGAAGTCTTATCCTTTCAGAAAATTTCAGAATGCAGGGAAACTGGCCTGGGTCAGTCCCATTATCGACATTTTACTTTCTGCCAATGCAGAAACTGTAGATTACCAGCTGAATCAGATGTTTATGACCCTTGGCAAGCGTAACCGCCAGAATTATTACAGGATAAATCCTTCTCTCAAATCGGCATCACCGGAAATGGATAATGTTTCCAAGAAAAACCTGGAAGCGCTTATACAGGCAGGATTATCTTACGTAGAAGAAAACAGCGTTTTACTCAACCAGATTGCGGATAAATTAATTAAAAATAAAATTTAATGCGACGCGTTTTGGCGCTTATCACCACTACTTTTGAATAAGAAAAAACAAAAATAAATGATGAAAAAATTTTTTATACGACGTGTTTTGGCGTCAGCTGAAACTACTTTTGGATTATAATTAAGGCCTCAATTTAATCAACTCACTTTTTACGAAAACAATATGATATCAGCACAGAAAGCTGGTAAGGAAAACCATTACCTAAACGCAAAATATTAATATGGAAAACACGGAACAAAAAATATCCGAAGAAATACCTTCCCAGGAGAAACTCTTTAGCATCAGCTGGGAAGATATAGAGAACGAAAATTTAGACTACAACTTCTCTATGGAAGAGCTCGAAACCTTTTTCAGAGAAGACTTGGACAATGCTATTATTTATTAACCTTTTAAAATTAAAATTTTATGAAAACAAAAGAAGAGCTAAAACTTTTATTTAAAAACAGAATCATCCCGGATCAAGAAGATTTTTGGGAGTGGATGGATTCTTATTGGCATAAGGAAGATGATATCCCTACAGATAACATTAATGTAGATGTATCCTCAAAAGCCGATAAAAATGCAGGAAACATTACTGCCGAAAATGCAATCAATTGGAAACAACAGTTAGGCATTACAGAAATACCCATTCAGTTGAAAGTAGATGGCGGAGTTGGATTTTCAACATCCACACTGTTAAATGGATATACTCAGAATGGTAAAAACATTATTGTAAATAATGGAGCAAATAATATCTCAATAGCTTGTGATACTAATTCTGAGTCTGATTTTGTAGCTACATATGTAAAAGTTGGATCCGGAGAAATAACTTTTAAATCCAGCACAGGTACTCTTGTTACTTCTACAGACGGCGTGTTGAAAATGAATGGTTCAAAAGGTAGCAGAGCAATGGTATGCAGGGTTAATAGTGAATTTTTAATTTATATTCAAAATGTATAATCCACACCAATATTACGAATTTGATAGAGATTGGGCTGTGCTGGAATGCAAGGACTCAAAAACTGCAAATATCTTAATTAATACCTATGCGCCTGCAGAAATTGAAGTAAATTGGGGAGATGGATTAATTGAAACATTTCCAAGCCATAGAACATTATTTCGTAAACATCAATATATTACACCATTTTCTGGAAAGATCAAACTACGTGTTAAAGGAGGTAGGCTATCTATGGTAAAGGACTTTAAAATCTATAACCAAACAGATAATTTTGTAGTAAGACCAGAGACGATTTCTCAGTTTCCAAAAGTTCAAACAGTTTCAATTTCAGGTTTAGATTCCATGGGAACAATTATAGGTGAGTTTGCCGGAACTCTTCCCGATAGTGTGGAAAGTTTGACAATAGCTAATACTGCCAATACTGAATCTAATGCTACATTCAATTTTGCTTTACTAAGTAAAACAAGCAGATTGAAAGAGATTTCTACGTATAATACAAGAGGGCAATCGCGGCTAAAAATATTAGGGAATGTAACAGATATCCCAGCCTGCACAGAAGTTATAAAACTGACTTCGGGGCTTAATGAGCTTTCCGGAAATATTGCAAATATTTCTGAGTCAGTTACTTATTTCGCTTGCTCGGGAAATGTTTCTTTATACGGTAATATTAATTCTCTGAAGCCAGGCTTGACCACTTTCAGTATCAATGGTAATAGTGACGCAATAGCTATAACTGGCAATATTAAAGATATATCAAACGCTATAACAGTATTTGCTATTGACAGCATTAGTAAATCAATAAATATAACTGGAGATATTGCTTTATTATCAAAACAGATTATGACTTTCGTTTTGGACTGCAATAATACTGTGTATGGAGATATTTCTTCTATTGGTTTTAGAGACAGCATCCATATAACAGGTAAAAATTATATTTCAGGGAATCTCTCATCCTCAATTTTGGTTACGAGCCTCACGATTAGTGGAGAAAATATAATCTCCGGAGATGTTACAACTTTACCAGCTAAGGTAAAAACCATATCTATTTCTGGAAAAAATAGAATTTTTGGAGATATCGGAAAAATTGGATTTAGAGACTCATGCTTCGTTTTTGGTGAAAATTATATTAATGGTGAGTTGGGACCAGATACTAAAGTTACGAGTCTTTATATTGACGGAAAGAATAAAATATCTGGTGATTTGAAGAATCTAACCGTCGGAAAAACAATCCAGATTGGTGGTTTTAACGAGGTGTATGGACAACTTTCGCAAGTTCCTGCTTTTGTTGAGTTTATAAACATTACAGGCAACAATACTATCAAGGGTAAGCTGTCGGATTTAGTTACAAAAAATGTATCAACACTTATTTTGGGCGGAAACTCCGCAATCATTGGCTACTCCAGTACGTCATGGAATAACAAGAATATTTCAACGATCTCTCTGAGGTCACCAGGACATCAGTTATCTCAAAATGAGGTCAATAACTTCCTGATGGATATAGACAACTCATCGGTAAATTGGGTTAGTCCTAAAAGAATTTATATAGACGGGACCAATATCAGTCCGCGAACAGCTATTTCTGACAATGCTTTTTACAGCCTGAGAGATATAAAAAAAGTCACACTACTCGTAAAATAAAAATATTTAAAAATCAAACAAATGACAACACAAGAAAACAATAATCCGGAAGCTGTAAATCCGGTAGAACAAAACTTAAGAACAGATGTAAATCCTGCAACACAAACATTATTCAGATTTGTAAGCCTCAGAAATCCACAGCTTACAGAAACAAGCCATAAAAACCTAGGTTTTATACAACGTCCTGAAGATTCTGGCGTGAAGGGATTTTTTGATAATGCATTAGAAGATCCTGCTAATGATGGTCTTACTAAAATTAAAGTATTGGAAAATGCCGCTCAGAATTTTCCTGTAGAAGAAGCATTTACGTCCAGAAAAAGTTTGGAAAACAGTCCTTACTTTCGATTGATCCAGCTAGGGAAATCTATGTTGGGAAATCTGGAAATTTCATCAGAAGATATAGCAAAAGCCACATTGGAATTAGATGTTTTAACTGCAGGTTTGGGAATGTTAACAGATGTCAAAAAAACACTTTGGGATAATTTTATCTATCAGGTAGTGACTCAGAAAGATTTCTATGTAAAAGAGGCTATTGTAGAAATTCTGAAAGCCATCCATTATCTTGAAACGATTTTACTTACAGAAACGGAAACGGATGAACTCAAAAAAGTCAATGGAGAAGATCTCCTGGCAAAAGCCAGGCTGGCAGTTGTGGCTTTACCGGAATCACTATTTTTGGATGATGCTTCTCAAGAAGAGTATAATAAGGTTTTTACTGTAGATGAAACTAAAATAGGAAAGGGAAGGATTCGCTATGCCGACGAAAGCAAAATTTCCAGAAAAATATTAAATAGACTGGAAAAAATTGCCAATCAGGAATCCGAAATTGCTGAAGCATTAATAACTAAAAATGATTTGCAAAATCTTAAGGAAGAGTTACTTGCTGAACAAAAAGATTATTCTAAACGATATGGGAAATCTTATACTGCCGAATATGACGCCTATGTGCAACATGTTCAGCCTATTGTTGATGAGAATGAACGTTTGGTTAAAGCTTTAGAATCAACAATGTCTACGGAATTATCGGAAAATGACAAAAAAGCGGCCTATAATAATCTTGAGCTTGAAGATATTCCAACATTCGAATTCACTTTCGAAAAAGAAATAGACTTTACACGCTTGAGTACAAACCTTTCAGAAACTTCTTTCGCTATACTTTTAGAACTGGCCACAGAATTTCAGGACTCATCCAAAAGAAAATTACTCAGACAAGCAAGATTAAATCAGCAGCAAGCTACAGATAATACGGTGGTAGATTCAGAAAAACCATTCAAAATTATTTCTGCAGAAGAGCTGGATACGGAAGAGGGGCTTTTGGTTCTGAAAGAGGAATACAACACTTTTGCATCTTTGTTACCAAAATTGGAAGAAGAAATTAATGCACAGCAAAAAAAGGTTCTTTCTTGCAGAAAACCTTCTCCTAAAGAGTACACCAATATCGGAGGCGTTTTGATACCAGTAAAGAACAGGACTGCTGTTACGCAGAATAATTATTTCCTTACGGTGCATGCCAGAACATTTTTTTCAACAAGAAGCTATATCAATTTTGGGTTTGAAGTAGAAGATGAATCTTGGGCGGTAGAGTCTGCGAACCTACAGGCAGTTACTGATGTGGGCGAATTAGCGGAAACATTAACTGATATTGAAGTTATTGATAATAAAGTTGTATTTCCAGCTGTGCTTGCAAACCATTTTAGAACGGTTGATTCTTTAAAAATTGAGATATGGTTTGCTAATGGATGTACTTCTTTACTGGAATTACAATACCCATCAGAAAATAGTTTTGGTGTATTATCTATAAATAAACCAATGCAAAATAATGGAGATAATAATGTGCCATTTCAGCCAAAGCATTTTGGTGTTAAAAGACTGGGCATTGCAGACTACTTAAAAGTAGAGCAGTCCGTTCACGCCTATGTTCCGGGAGAGGTATCCAACATAGAAAATGTGATGGCGAGTGAGCTCAGACATAAGTCTGTTTCTGAAACCCAGAGGTCTGAAACCATTACAGATACCATCAAGTCCCAGGAAGTGGAAAAACTGTCGGATACCACCAAGACAGACCGCTCCGAAATGCAGACCGAAGTGGCCAAAGAAATCGACAGACAGCAAAGCTGGGAAGCACACGCTAGTTTTGGAAAATCTGGAACTTGGCACTTTGAGGTTGGCGGTAGCTATGCCAATAGCACAGCGCAGCACGACAGCACACGCCAGGCGGTGGCCAAATCTCAGGAGATTACAGAACGGGCATTGGAAAGGGTGGTCACCAAAATCTCCGAAGAAAGAATCCAGAAAATCTTCAAAGAAGTGACCCTGCAAAACGTGCACGAGTTCGACAACCGTGGTAAAGCGGCTTCCACTGGCTCACCACTTCCCGCAGTGCCACAGCACATCACGGGTGTATACCGCTGGGTAGATAAGAAGATGAAAAACCAGATCTACAACTATGGCAAGCGCCTGATGTTTGAGTTTATGATCCCTGAGCCGGCAAGGTTACACAGATTGGCTACACAAGCTGGCGGTGTAAACTTAAAATCCCCGATAGACCCGAGAAGCCAGGAAGCAGGAAATTGGCAGATGAAGGATTATAATGTGGATGAAAGTTTCTTGGAACATTGGGCAAAAGAATATGGAGTATCATTGACAGATACTTTACCAAAAACCATAACCCATCATATTGATAATCGGCCTTATTACTTAAATAGTAGTGATGCTACTCAATTTCAAACTTTGGATATTCCTCAAAATTATGCAGTAAAATCTGCTAGAGTATATTTTCAATACGAATGGGGTAAAATGAAGATGAGTAATTTCAAAGGAGGTTTTTTTTATTATCCTGATATTGTATGGGATACAAGAAGTTTTGATTTCCAGGTAGATGGATTGAATATTGAAGGAAAGTACCTTTATGAATTTCAAGGAACATGGGTTAATAATTTCAATGTTTCGTTTAACCTAATGTGTGAACCTTCCGATACATACCTTACCACTTGGAGACAAGAAAACTTCAACGCCATCATCGCAGCCTATACCGCCGCCAAAGAAAAATTTGATGCCGATGTAAAAGCCGCTACAGAAACTGCAGCAGCTGCCGCAGCCGAAAAAAAAGAAAAGCTTACCAATTTCTACCGAGAGATAGAAAGCAACCTGCTGAAGCAAAACTGCATTGCCTACCTTTTGCAGGATTATCTCAATATCTTGGGTACAGGCTTCGACAAAGGTGGCAAGATAGAGGATTTCCAAATTCTTTTAGGAGATGACTTAGACCAATACACCTCACTAGCCAAATTTATGGAGCAGGCCTTTGAGTGGACGGTGATGGACTACACCTTCTATCCATACTATTGGGCCAACAGAAACCACTGGCAGGAGATGTATCTCACCGAGGAAACAGACCCATTGTTCCGAAACTTCCTGCAAGCCGGTATGGCAAGAGTCATTGTAACGGTAAAGCCAGGCTTTGAAGATGCCGTACAATTCTTTATGACCACAGGAAAGATCTGGAACGGAGGAGAAGTTCCTGTGATTGGCGACCCAATGTACCTATCCATAGTAGATGAATTGCGTGAGCCAAAAGGCAAACCACAAGGGAATTACTGGATCACAAGAGTACCAACCACGCTGACTATTTTGCAGGCAGGCTCCGCAGGATTAAAGGTAGATAATGCCTTGCCAATCTTCCCGGAGAAAGATCCTGAGAATTGCGAGAATCCGGCAGAGTTGGAAACGGTAAGTGCTTTTGGTAAACCTGTGGATGCTGTGATGCAGTCTACACCGGGAACAGGAAGCACCATTCCTACAGAGATTACGAATGTAATTGTTAGAAAATAAAACCAAACTTCTTTCCTTGAAGTCCCTCTCGTTTAGGGAGGGATTTAGGGAGAGGGATAACCCCTAAGAATAATAAAATTATGTATAATTTATTAAGCCCAAATGTGGTCAACATTTTAGATGATTTGGATAGAGAAGAGGAGAGTAAAAATGAAAACGAAAAAATAGTGGTCGATATATACTTTTCAAAACCTGAGATTGATGATTTGGAAAACGTACCAATAGGACAGCCAAAACAAAAAAAACGCTTCCCCGAAATACATAAAGCTAACCTTGGCGATGAAGTTTTCTTGGTAGCTAGAACAGAAAATTTGATAGGTAAAAAACTAAAAATAGAAATAAGACAGGCAAAAGAGAGGCAGATTGTAGATAAAGACAAACCCATTGTTCTTAAAAAACAGGATAAAAGTGGAAGTATTACCATAACTGTAGGCAAAGGAACAAAAGACAAAGATGAAAACGGGCAAGACTATTTTTCTAAATATGCAAATGCCAATAAATTAGAAAATTTTGCTTGGAAAAGCCTTTTGTTAAGACCAGAAAATGACAGTGAACTAGAGCAATGGAAAAGAACCATAGAGAATTCTAAAGAAAAGAAATTATATTTGTATTTTCACGCCGAAGTTGTAGACCAGCAAGATGCAGATGCAAAGTTTCTTAATACCGATAAATCTGAAGGAGAACATAATTTTGCTAATTCGGAAGGAAATTATTTTGAGATAGGAAATGGTAGTGAGATTATTACATTAAAAGATATAGAAAATCTTTTTGGGGTAAAAGAAAGCAGTCGGAAATTTAGACAAGAAGTTGTTAATTATATAAATCAATTTGGAGGAGAACCTATTCACTTAAATACACCTCTAAGAAAAGCTCATTTTTTTGCTCAAGTAGGAGCAGAAACTTTAGGAATTGATAAAAATTGGATAGTTGAAGGAGATGCTGGATATTATTCTGTAAGTAACTGTAAAGCTCTCTTTGGAGATAGAGCAAAGAACTTGGAAAAAAAAGGATTATTAAAAAGTTATTGCGATCAAAGACCAGCTCAAATAAAACTTTTTAATTATTTATACGCTGCCGAGAATGGATTTGGAAATGGAAATGGGAATGAAGCTAGTGGAGATGGATACAAATATAGAGGAAGAGGTTTGAAACAGACTACAGGAAAGGGAAACTATGAAGATGCAAGGGATATGATTCAAGAATTTTTTCCACAAGAGTATATAGATTTAGTGAAATTTCCTGAAAAAGTTAAAGAACCAAAATATGCAGTGCTTAGTGCCTTAGCTTTTTGGGAAAAGCATACCATTTGGAAAACGGCAGATATTATAAAAGTATCTACCAATGAAAATATAAAAAAAATTAGAAAAAAAGTTAATCCAGGACTTGCAGGATGGGAAAGTTGTAAAGTTTATTTTGAAAAAGGACTGAAAGTTTTTAAAGTTAAATAATTATTTTATGAAAAAAATCACATTTTTATTTTTTATTATTATATTCTTTATAGGAAAAGCTCAAAAGAATTCTATTGATGGATTATACAGGTTGAATTGTAAAAACCCTTATCAAGTATTCGATATAAGTAAGGATGATGTTTATTTATCTTTATATAAAGATAATATCTATATCAATTGTAAAATATCAAGAGAAAAAAAAATCTATAATATATATTTTTATTCTGAAGAACCTCCTATAAACAAACATTATAAAAAAATTGATACTTTATTTATTTCTAAAAAAATATCAATAGGTATATTAAAAAAGCATAAAAATGGATTAGAACTAAAATGGTATGGTCTTTATAATAGTAAAACTAAAAAAAGAGAGTTTGTAAAAGATTTTGTCCTAATTGAGGACAATAAAAATCATAGCGCTACGATATTTTTAAAAAAATGTGAATAGACAAAAAACACGGATTTGTAATCCGTGTTTTTTATAAGATGAAATTTATAAACTAGCAAGACCAAGATGCAAAGTTTCTTAATACCGATAAATCCGAAGGAATACAAAATTTTTCTAACTCTGAAGGACAGTATTTTGAGATGGAGAACTCATCTTGTACATGCAATCGAAATTTATCTGTAGATGAAGTGAAAAATATGGTGCGAGAATTAAGGGATAAAGATGCTTATGTTAAAAAAAAATATGGGTATAATTTATTCTCAAAATCAAACTGCAAAATACCTGAAAATGATAAAACATATGAAAGGTTTACAGAAGAGTTGAATGCTTGTTTTAGGAGGTATGAAATAAACACTTGCATTAGGAAAATTTATTTCTTGGCTCAGTGTTATGTGGAATCTATGTATTTTACAACAACTCAGGAAGCTGGGTCGGAAACGTATTTAAGGTCTAAACCTTATTATCCATTTATAGGTCGTGGTATTTTGCAACTTACACATAGCGGTGATAAACCAGGAGAAGCAGGATATAAACAATATTTTAAATATTTAGGAAAAGAGGGATATAAAACAGATTATGAAATCTTAAATAAAAGTTTACATTATGCTGTTGATGTTAGTGGTTATTTTTGGTATAGAGGAAAATTATTGACAGATGGAGATACATTAAAAAGCAAATACCCGAATCCAAAAGGCACATATACTATTTTTCCCAAGAAAAAAGTTGATGGATATACTTCTATTGATTTAAATCTTGTAGCGGATGATGATAATGTTAGAGAAGCAACTTTTTTAGTTAATGGTGGTCAAAATGCAATTGATGAGCGTATAAATTTTACAAAAGAAATAAAAAATATTTTTAATTATGAAAAATGTAAAAACAAAAAATAAGATTTATTACTTCTTATTTATTATTTTACCTTCAATTCTTTTTTCGCAGAGTTTTCAAAAAATGAAAACAGACACTGTAAATTATATTAGCAAAAAGATTGATCTGAACAGAGATGGTAAAAAAGATTATGTTTTCTATCAAAAATCTCTTAAGGGAAACTTAATGTATTTTTATATTCAGAACAAAAATGATTATAAGTTGGCACTATCTTGTGCCAACTTTTCTGATGATGGAATGTATAAACTATTAGATATAAAACGATCAAAAGATAAAAAATATATAATGGAAATATCTACAATATATGCCGATAAAGAGAATCCAAAAGCAACTTATTATATTTCACACAAAAACAATTTTTGGTATTTAAAAAAAGTCATATATGTATATAAAATATGGGAGAATAACAAGGCTATAAAATATATTTGTACATATAAAGAAAATAAAAAACTTGATAAAAATATAAACTATCATTCAATGGATTATAAAGACAAAACTTGTAAGAAATATATTGATAAATAGAAATATGAGAAAGCTATTTTTATTACTTGTAATTTTTTCAATTATAGGAAAAGCTCAAAAGAATTCTATTGATGGATTGTATAGGTTGAATTGTAAAACCCATTATCAAGTATTGGACATTTCCAAAAATAAAGTGTACGTTTCAGTATACAATAATATTTACATAAATGGGACGATTAAAAAAAAGAATAATATCTATGAATTATTTTTTTCCTATACAGAGCCTGTACCTAAATGGGGAAAAAAGATTGATTCTACCAATATTTCTAAAATGATACCTTTTGCAATAATAAAAAAAATAAAGGGAAATGTAGTAATGAAATGGTTGGGATTATATAATAATAGAACAAAAAAAGAGATTTTTTTAAAGAAGCAATTTTCGTAGAAGATAACAATCATAGCGCTACAATATTTTTAAAAAAATGTGATTAAAACTATGAATAAATTATTGCCTTTTTTATTTTTACTGATATCCTTTTTTGTTTTCTCCCAAAAGAAAAATAATATTGGTGGCACATATTATTCTGTTAAAGCAAATGATTGTTCAAAAAAAACGGTTATAAAAATTTCTGTTTTAAAGAATAAAATGGTCTATGAAATACGCAGAGGCAATAGGAAGAGTTCTGGAAAGTTTATTATTGTGAATGACAAAGGCGTTAATTATGTTAATATAGGGAAACTTCAAGGGACATATAAAAACGATACCATTATCATTCAAAATTATGGAAATTCATTAAATGATTATATGAATTTTGAAGAATGTAAATCCAAATATTTAATTTTTGTTAAAAAAACTAAATAACATAAAATTCCCCGCTCCACAAAGTCTCCTGACTTTTAGCTATAAAAAAACCAGATATCACAGATTTGCAATCCGTGCTTTATACAATTAAAACCAAAGCAGTAGCACAATTTGTTACTGCTTTTTTTGCGTCTTAGAGTATAGCCACAATCCAACAAGACATAGTCACCATCCAATAAAGCACAGTCTCAATCCAACAAAGCGTAGTCACGATCGAACAAGACCTGGTCTCAATCCAACAAAGCATAGCCACAACCCAACAAGGCACGGTTTCAATCGAATGAAGGCGGCAAGATAGAGGATTTCCAAATTCTTTTAGGAGATGACTTAGACCAATACACCTCACTTGCCAAATTTATGGAGCAGGCATTCGAATGGACAGTGATGGACTACACCTTCTATCCATACTATTGGGCCAACAGAAGTCACTGGCAGGAGATGTATCTCACCGAGGAAACAGACCCATTGTTCCGAAACTTCCTGCAAGCCGGTATGGCAAGAGTCATTGTTACCGTAAAACCGGGCTTTGAAGATGCCGTACAATTCTTTATGACCACAGGAAAGATCTGGAACGGCGGCGAAGTCCCTGTGATTGGCGACCCAATGTATCTAAGTATTGTAGATGAATTGCGTGAGCCGCAAGGCAAACCGCAAGGCAATTACTGGATCACGAGAGTACCAACCACGCTGACTATTTTGCAGGCAGGCTCCGCAGGATTAGAAGTAACTAATGCCTTGCCAATCTTCCCGGAGAAAGATCCTGAGAATTGCGAGAATCCGGCAGACTTGGAAACAATAAGTGCTTTTGGTAAACCTGTGGATGCGGTGATGCAGTCTACACCTGGAACAGGGAGTACTTTAGACTAAATATTAACTAAACGAAATGGTGGTAGTGAGACCACCATTTCTATTTTAAAAATTACAATATGATTAGAATAAAGGCATTAGGAATTCCCAAAATAAAAGCATTGGGCGTAGAAAAAATAAGAAGATTAGGTGTAGATAAAGTAGAGGCGTTGAGATTACATGATTCAAAAGAAAATAACTACAAAGATTATTCAGAAGAAAAAAGGAAATATAGCATTGTAAAGAAAATGTTTCCAGCGCTTGATTTAGAAAAAATCTTTGTAATGGATTATTCGAAGACAATTAATGATATAAAAACACATAATGATGAAAGATTTTTGTTCTGAAAAAAAGTATAGATTGGTCGAAACTTCACCTGCTTCGGATTTGGGATTTAGTTCTCAAAACTATTCTTTACAATCTGCTTATGAAGTCTTTAAGAATACATTAAATAATGCGTTTTGGTATTTAGAAGGCGAAGATTCGAATCTTATCTTATTTCATTTCTTTTCTAACTCGGATAATGAGGAAGTAGAATCTGCAGTTTGTAATTTCGGAAGTGATATATTCGACTGTCTGAAGTTAGATCCCGATCTGCATTTGCTGTCAACGGGAGGATACATAATTGAAGACAAAAGCAAACGGAAGATTGTAAATCAAGCTTTGGATACCTTCAAAAAAAATACGGCTGATAGAATAATACAGATGTATCAGGAAAAAGCTGAATTTAAGCATTACCGGATAGACATAAGAAAACTGATAAATGCAATGGATTTGGAATTTAAGGCGGAAGCAAATTATCAGTATGTCATAGATACCATTTTTAATGAATTGGGAATAACATCAGCACTGAAATTCTTTATAGATCAGTTCAGGGAAACATCCAAAGATATAGAAAAAGGCAGATTGCAGGAATATAATTACCTTCCTGATTCACCTAATTTTGCTCCACTGATAAACGATTCTGTTTTCAAATTTTTTGGAATTAATACAGAAATACCTATCGAAAACTATTTTATTTCCAAAGAAGATATCGAATATTATAAGATAAAGGAAAAAGAAGTAAACTGGGTATATGCAGAAAACGCAAGTTTCTGTGGAGTATGGAATGCTCTTATCGATACTGCGGATGGTCTGGTGCTATTGCTGCCAAGTTTGTATGAAATTCTTACAGACAGAGCAATGTTCAAGAAGTTTTTTCATCTGATTCTGGAGCTGATACACAATTTCCCGAAGCTGAAAGATATGTTGACACAATACGATCTGGAAAACAGCAGCGGTTCTATCTACAGGTTTAATTATCAGCAGTGTTATGAGCTTATGATGATCATCACACTCTTTCTCCCGATTCCAAAAGCAGGAAAAACAGGAAAAGCATCCGAAGTTTTGGAAACATTCTCACAATGGCTTGCAAAGTTCTCAGAAAAAGCAGATGTAGTGCTATTGGCATACAAGCTGGGATTGCGGGTAGAGAAAACTGCGGATGAATGGGCTATTGTTTTTGGTGAAGTAAAAATTTTTAAGGGAACCAAAGAAAAAGTAATGCAGAGGATAGAGCATATTGCAGAAGTTGCTAAAGAAAATCCTAAATTTGTGATGCGCAACCTTTCTTTGGGCAGGCTGGAAACTTTGGTAGATGTGAAGAAAGGATTGGGTGATTTTCTGAAAGGGCTTTCTAAGGAAGATCAGCTGCTGGTGCAGAGTAGGCTTCATAACGGTAATATTGCCTTTGCAAAATTTAAAATAAATTATAGTGGGAAAACCCTATCTTTAGAATTAAAAGCGTATTCCGGAAAAAATATTAGCAAATTAGATAAATTTGGTTTTTGTAAATCTCCAGACCTTAGAAGCGGAGAAAGAATAGAGGATTTTATTGATTTTACAGTGGATAATCTCAAAGGTCAAGGAAGATTTAAAGACACCGAAAGTAAAATCTTCAGAGAATTTGAAGATATTCATTTAAAAAAAGTTTTGAACCAATTAGGCGCAAAATCAGCGAACGATTTAAGAATAGATGTAGAATTACAAACGATACTTGATCCCTGTAATGTTTGTCAAGGTCAAATGAAAGTTTTTCAAGCCAAATATAATGCTGAAATTAATATTTTTAGTAGTGGAGCAAACGAAACGAGAAAATTAAATGAATTATACCCAAGATTCATAGTGGAAAAACCTTTAAAATAATAATTATGGAAATACAATATTTAACAAAAATGAAAAATAATCCCAAAATTGGGAGATGGGAAAACAGAGGGATATCTGAACAGAAAATAGAAAAATTAGAACAGGATTTTAAAATAAAATTTCCGCAAGCCTATAAAGAGTTTTTATTTTTAGGAGGAGAATTTCAAAATTGTATTGATTGGAATACTAATTATCAATATCTAGATTGGACTCAAACTAATCTAAAAGAAAGTATGGATGATGTTAATTTGAAATTAACACCAAATTTTATTTTCGCTGATTATAATCGAGATCAATGCTTGTTTTTTTTCTTGGATGAAGGTGATAATCCCCCTGTATATATATATGCAGAAGAAAAATTTCATAAAAATGAGAAAGGAGAATATGTTTATTATGTAAAAACTAATAATTCCTTTAGTGATTTTATTGATGAGTGTATTGATGGCGCTTTAAAACAGAAATAATTTTAGAGGTTGCGTTCAGCAGCCTCTTTTTATTTTTATACACCAAGAGCAAAATATTTAGAAAGTTTGAAGATATTCATTTAAAAAAAATGATGAACTAGTTAAGTGCAAAATCAGATAGCGAATTACAGATAGAAGTGGAACTACAAACGATTCTTGATCCTTGTAAAATTTGTAGCGGACAGATGAATGTATTCCAAGCAAAGTATAATGCAAAAATTAATATATACAGCAGTGGTGCAAAAAAAACACCTAAGTTAGAAAAGTTATATCCAAAATTAAAAGTAGAAAAACCTAAATAAAAATACAATGCAAATAGAATATTTAACGAAAATGAAAAACACTCCTATAATAAAAGGAGATGAAAACAAAGGAGCTTCAGAACAAGAAATATTTCAACTTGAAAATAAACTTAGTATAACTTTACCCAGGGCATATAAAGAGTTTTTATTTTTAGGAGGAAAATATGATAATATTATAAATAATTTTGAAATAGATTTTGATAATTTACCATATATGCAAGAGTTAGCAGAAATGAGAATAAATGCAGAAAAACTAAATTTAAAAAATATATGGTGTTTTGCAGAATACGCTGATGCAGATTCGTTTATGTTTTTCTTTTTAAATGATGGAGATGACCCCCCCGTTTATAACTTTATTGCAGAAAAAGGATTATTGAATGATAAAAGTGAGCCTGTTTCTTATATGAAATTTAAAGATTCTTTTAGTGAGTATATTGATAAATGTATTGAGGCAGAATTAAAAAATAGTTAATTTTAAAGGGGTTTGTTAATAGCAACCTCTTTTTTATTTCAAGACACCGAGAGTAAAATCTTCCGTGAGTTTGAAGACATACATTTAAAAGAAACAATGAAACAAGTAGGCGCAAAATCGGCAAACGACTTAAGAATAGAAGCAGAATTGCAGACTATATTAGATCCCTGTATAAAATGTCAGGAACAAATGGTTAAATTTCAGGCCAAATACAATGCAGAAATTAATATTTATAGCAGTGGTGCAAATAATACAGAGAGATTAATTGAGCTATATCCTAAATACAAAGTAGAAAATCCTTATAAAAAGTAATTATTATGCAATTAGAATATTTGAAAAAATTAGAAAATTTTTATAATGAGAATCCTAAAATATCTAAAATAGGAGTATCAGAACAGGAAATAAATAAATTAGAACAGGAGTTAAATATAAAATTACCAACAGCCTACAAAGAATTTTTATTTTTAGCTGGAAATAGAAATAGTATTTTTGGTAGTTGGGAGAGTGGTTTTGAATACTTGGATTTAATCCAAACTAATCTAAAAGAAAGTATGGATGATGTCAATTTACATTTGAAACCACACTTTATTTTTGGAGAATATGGGAATGATCAATGCTTGTTTTTTTTCTTGGATGAAGGCGATAATCCCCCTATATATATGCGGAAGAAAAATTTCATAAAAATGAGAAAGGAGAATATGTTTATTATGTACGAACAAATAATTCCTTTAGTGATTTTATTGATGAGTGTATTGATGGCGCTTTAAAACAGAAATAATTTTAGAGGTTGCATTCAGCAGCCTCTTTTTTTATTTTTAGACACCGAAAGCAAAATCTGCAAATGATTTAAAAATAGAAGTCGAATTGCAAACCATATTAGACCCGGATAGCGCGGATTTGCAATCCGTGCTTTATACAATTAAAACCAAAGCAGCAACACAATTTGTTACTGCTTTTTTTGCGTCTTAGAGTATAGCCACAATCCAACAAGACATAGTCACCATCCAATAAAGCACATCTCAATCCAACAAAGCGTAGTCGCAAACCCGATAGCGCGGATTTGCAATCCGTGCTTTTATAAAATCAAAATAATACAGTACCGTAATGTGTTACTGTTTTTTATTTTTTGATACTTTCGTTTTCACTTTTTGCAGATTCATTTTATGTTTTAACGAGATGATTTTCACTTTTTGCGATATTGTTTTAGATTATTCTATATTGGTTTTACATAATATTAATTTGTTTTTTACTTATATTAACTAAATTTTATATTCTAACGATATATTTTTATATTATATAAATATTGTTTTCTATTGCATCAGTATAGTTTTAACTTTCATCACTTTTTTTTCATTTGCGATAATTGGATACCAAAAATCAAGACAGTCATCAAAGTATAAAACAAACTTATTATCTTTAACAAAAAACACACAATGCTAAATCTCAACCTAAAACCCATCTTCGAAGCCCGCGGAATAGAAAGACCATACACCTATCTTGTAAAAGCCGGCATTTCCCGCGCAACAGCCCATAACATTCTCAGCAGCAAGACCCGGGTATTTCGCTTAGATCATATAGAGTTGCTTTGCAGAGTCCTCATCTGTGAGCCCAATGATTTACTCTCCTATATTCCAGACTCTCAAACCATTCTTTCAGAGACACATCCACTCAATAATCTGAGAAAAGAAAGCCCTTCACAATCAAGTATAAAAGAGTCTTTAGCCAATATTCCATACAAAGAACTCAAAGAGCTTACCTCTCAGTTGCTTGAGAAAAAATAACCTAAAACTTATCCACAAATCTAAAACACGACACCTTTTGTCGCATTTAGAATTTATATTTGTCTCACGAACAAAATAAAAACTAAGATCACACAATGAAAAAAGATTTCTATCTCACCAGGTATGCCCTCGTCATCAAAAGACTGGAGCGCTCGCCGGCCACCTATCCGGAGCTGGAGAGCTACCTCCTCAGCTCTTTCGAGTTTCAGGATGCCGGTATCACCAGCTATTCCATCCGCACCCTGCAGAGAGATATCAAAGACATAGCGAATCTTTTCAATTTTGATATTCATAACAAAAAAAAGGGTGATAACCGGTACTATATAGAAAGCCGCCCCGTCATGGAAGTAGACGAGTATAACCAGCGCCTGCTGGAATCCTTCCAGATCATGAATGCCGTCAATTCCCAGCCGGATTTCGCCGAGTTTGTCTACCTGGAAAACCGCATGCCGCGCGGCATTCATAACTTCTATGATCTCCTTTTCGCCATCCGGAACAAAAGGATTTTAGAATTCCGCCATTTCAAATACAAAGACCAGAGCATCACCTCCAGGAAAGTGCATCCGCTCGCACTCAAAGAATCCAAGGACCGCTGGTATCTCATTGCCATAGATACCAAAGATGATAAGCTCAAAGCCTTCGGCCTGGACAGGATCAGTGACCTTTCTGTCAGCAAAGCCGGCTTCAGGCTCACAGAAAAGTTTAATCTGAAAGAGCACTTCAAAAATGCATTCGGCATCATGAATCTGGAAGAAGAGCCGGAAAAGATCGTCATCAGGTCCACACGCGAGCAGGGAGAATATCTGAAGAGTGCGCCGCTGCACCACTCCCAGCAGATCCGGAAGGAAACTGAAAAATACGTGTACTTCACCTATGATCTTTTCCCCACCTATGATTTTGTTCAGGAGATATTATCCTTCGGGAATCAGGTAAAGGTCATAGAGCCGGAAAGTCTTATCACTAAAGTGAAAGAAGCACTAAACCAGTCTATCCGGCAGTATGACGATCCCGCTTCTGAGCAATAAAAAGGCACCTGTTTTCTTCTTTCGGCGTATCATGCCTTTTTCCATTCTCAAATTTTATTATATTTGTGAAGCATGGCAACAAAGGCACTTTTCAATACGGTGGTCAACTGGTTTATCCGTCAGAGGATAGATCAGATAGAAAGTTTTATAAAGCATCCTGTGGAAACCCAGGAAGGACTTTTGTTTTCCCAGCTGTTTCATGCCGAGGAAACCGAGTATGGGCAGAAGTATGGTTTCAGCACCATCTCCAATTACCGGGATTTCCAGAGAAAAGTGCCCGTAGTTTGTTACGAAGACTTTGAACCGTATATAGAAAAGGCGAGACAAGGGCAGAAAGACGTCATCTGGCCCGGACTGATAAAGCAGTTTGCAAAATCTTCCGGAACCACCAATGCCAAAAGCAAATACATCCCGATTACTGCAGAAAGCCTGGAAGATTGCCATTACAAAGCCGGGAAAGATATGGTCTCCATCTATGTCAATAACCACCCGGAAAGTGAGCTGTTCCAGCATAAGAATCTCAGGCTGGGAGGCAGCGCGGAAACCTATCAGGATTTCAATACAAAATTCGGAGACCTTTCTGCGATTCTTATAGAGAATCTTCCGTTTTGGGTAGAGATCATCAACACACCGAATAAAAAGATTTCATTGATGTCCGAGTGGGAAAGCAAGATGAAAGCGATCATTAATGAGGTAAGAAATGAAGATGTGGGCAGCCTCACCGGCGTTCCCAGCTGGATGATGGTGCTTTTGCAAAGGACTTTGCAGGAAACCGGTAAACAAAACATCGGTGAGCTTTGGCCCAATCTGGAAGTGTTTTTTCACGGGGGCATCAGCTTCAAACCGTATAAAAATCAGTACAGGGAAATCATCGGCAAGAACATCCGGTATTATGAGATCTACAATGCTTCGGAAGGCTTTTTTGGCATTCAGGATCAGTCGGGGAGCGATGAGATGCTGCTGATGCTGGATTATGGTATTTTCTATGAATTCATCCCGATGGATCATTATTATGCCGGCAGCAGGGACGCTATTCCGATTTCGGAGGTTGAATTGGGTAAAAACTATGCAGTGGTTATCAGTACCAATGGCGGGCTGTGGCGCTATCTTATTGGCGATACGGTCAGGTTTACGTCACTCCATCCTTACCGGATTAAGATTTCCGGCAGAACGAAACATTACATCAATGCATTTGGAGAAGAATTGATGATCGATAATGTAGAAACGGCACTCAAAATAGCCTGCGAAAACCTGGATGCCAGCATATCGGACTACACCGGCGCTCCTGTTTTTATGACCAACAGTACAAAAGGCTGCCACGAGTGGATCTTCGAATTTACCCGGAAACCGGCCTGTCTTAATACTTTTACCGATATGTTCGACAGGACACTGAAAACGCTCAACTCTGATTACGAAGCCAAGCGTTACAATGATATCACCCTGCGAAAACCTATAGTCCACGTCGCAAAACCGAATCTTTTCTATGAATGGATGGCAAGCCGCGGAAAATTGGGTGGGCAGAACAAGGTTCCCAGACTCAGCAATGACCGTGAATATATTGATCCGCTGCTGAAGCTTAATCAGCTGTAATTGATATCAGAGGTCTTTGGAAAGAAGCTCTGGTCTTTCTTTATGAAGATGAAGGATCACTTCCCCGAATAACGTATTGGCCCAGGCAAACCAGGATCTGGAAAAATCTTCTGGATGATCGACATCAAAAGATTCGTGGATGAAACCTGTTCCTGCATGGGTGGTTTTGAGGGTTCGCAGGCAGTAAAGAATTTCATCATCATCATTACTGGTGAGAGCCTGCATGATGAGCCCTAAAGGCCATATCTTATTTTCACCGACGTGAGGACCGCCGATTCCTTTTGCAAACTTACCCGAATTGAACCAGGGATTATTGTGGCTGAGCGAAAACTTCCGGGTATTCTGATAGACATCATGATTAACCTCCGTATAGCCCAGATAAGGAATTGATAAAAGATTAGGAACATTGGCATCATCCATAAAAAGGGCATTCCCGAATCCGTCAATCTCCAGTGGGAAAATTTTCCCTGCTACAGGATGATCCAGGATAGCGTAATTTTTTATAGCAATATCAATTTCGTCGGCCAATGCAGATGCTTTTTCTGTAAGGCTAATATCTTTATAAACATCGCGGAATAGCTCTGAAAGTTGTCTGAGAGAGACTACAGCAAACATATTGGAAGAGATCAGGAATGGATAAAATGTTGCATCGTCAGACGGGCGGAACATCGAATGGATCAGACCCACTTTCTTGGTCGGGTTACCAAAACCGCCTGCAAACTGGGTGTCTAGCGGATTACCGTTTTGCCTCTGGAAGTGGTATAATCCTTTGGATTCTTTTCTTTGCTGATCGGTAAATGTCCTGATAATTGTTTCTGCCATCTGTTTCCATTGGCTGTCAAAGATGCTGCCGTCATTCGTGTCTTTCCAATAGCCGTAAGCAAGCCGCACCACATAACACAGAGAATCGATTTCCCATTTTCTCTCGTGCACACCGGGTTTCATCTCGGTCTGGTCATTCATCCATTCGCTTTTCTGAGAAGGATCATTGTAAAAAGCATTGGCGTATGGATCCAGCAGCACACATTCACATTGTTTATTGATAACGCCCTTCAGCATCGCTTTCAGCTGACGGTCTTCTTTTGCAAGACTCAGATAAGGCCAGACCTGGGCAGATGAATCTCGAAGCCACATCGCATCAATGTCTCCGGTAATAACGTAGCTGTATGGTTTTCCGTTTTTTTCGTAGTATTGAACGGTTGTATCCAGCGTGTTCGGGAAACAGTTTTCAAACATCCAGGCAATTTCTTTGTCTTTGATACTTTTCTTTACGGATTCAATGGTCTTTTCTACAGCTACAGAAACGAATTTCCTTTTATCTTTCGGCGGTCTGTTGGATTTGAAATCCCTATCAAAAACATTGATAACAGTTTTAGGTGTCGTGAGAAACATCGTTCCCAAAGCTGCTTTTTTTAAAAAAACACGTCTGTTATCCATAAAAAAATATTTTTGGATGATAGTTTTCTAATGACTTATCAGCTCTTTAGCCTGTGAAATAGCGGCTTCGGTGATTTTAGAGCCGGAAATAAGCTGGGCTATTTCATTGAGTTTCTCCTCATCAGAAAGTTTTAGAATAGTTGTTTTTGTTATGCCGTTTTCGTCATATTTAACAACTTTATAATTCTCATTTCCTTTGGCAGCCACCTGTGCAAGATGTGTAATCACGATGAGTTGAAGATCATTGGCCATTTCCTGCATCAGTTTCCCCATTTCTTCGGCAATTCTTCCGGAAACACCGGTGTCAATCTCATCAAGAATCAGGGTTGGCAAAGCATTGTTTTCCGCCATTATTTTTTTGATGGCAAGCATTACCCTGGATCTTTCTCCACCGGAAACAGCATTCTGAATCGGCTTCAGCGGAAATCCGGAATTGGCCTGAAATAACATCTGAATAGCATTCTTTCCAAACATATTAAATTGGGAAGAATCCGTGATGTCGATTTTAAGAATGGCTTTCTCCAGACCGAGTTTGCGGAAAATTTCCTTAGCCTTATTTTCAAGATCGGAAGAATGTTTCAGTCGGCTTTCAGTCAGTTTTTTGCTCAGGTTCTGCAACTGAATTTCTGCTTTGCTGATCAGTTTTTCTTTTTCCTGGATCAGATTTTCAATACCTTCCAGAGAGTTCTGGCTGGCAGCCAATTCTTCCCGGATAGCTATAAGTCCTTGGATATCATCTGTCTGATGTTTCAGAAACAAAGCGTTGATCCTGTTGATGGAAGTCAGAAGCTGCTGAAGTAATGCCGGATTGATCTCAAGATTTTCCGCTTTATTTTCCAGCTCGGCATTGATGTCTTTAATCTCTAGATAAGATGCTTCCAGCCTCTGGCCCAGCTCTTCGTAATCGGATGAAAGCTCGGAAAGTTTTGAGATTTTATTTCGGATGTCGAAGAGTCCCGGCAAGATCCCAAACTCTTCGGCATTAAGTTTTGATAACGATTGCGAAAGCTGCTCGCTAATCTGGTCTGCATTTTCCTGGATGCTCAGCTGATTCTGTAAGTCAGAAAAATCAATCTGATCCAGATTGGCTTCTTCCAGTTCTGCCAGAAGAAAATTTTTATAATCCGATTCTTTATTGCTTTCGGACAGGGTTTTCTTTAACTGATCAATATCTTTTTTTGCTTTCAGGTAGTCATTAAATACATTTTGATAATCGGTGAGCAGACTGCTGTTTTTTGCCATTCCGTCCAGGATTCCAAACTGGAAAGATTCGGTGAAAAGATCCGAGGTTTCAAATTGGGAATGGATGTCAATAAGCCTGGATGACAATTCCTTCAGAATGTCCAAAGTTACGGGAACATCATTGATAAAAGCGCGGGATTTTCCTCCGGGAGCTATTTCTCTGCGGATGATGGTTTGTGCTTCAAAATCGAGATCATTGTTATCAAAAAAAGATCTGAAACTATCGTCAATGCAGAATTCGGTTTCTACAATGCTTTTCGAATCGGCTTTGGCGAATGACTTAGAATCTGCTCTTTCGCCCATAATGAGACGGAGTGCACCGAGAATAATGGATTTTCCGGCGCCTGTCTCACCGGTAATCACCTGGAGGCCGTTTTTGAGATCAATTTCCAGCCTGTCGATCAGGGCAAAATTCTGAATGAAAATTCTTGAAAGCATTTTTTAATTATTAATTGTCAATGATTAATTAATAATTATTTCCATTTATCCCATTTGGTGTCAATATCCTTTGGAGAGAATATGCTCATCAGGGATTTTAGTTCGCTGATGTTTACCGAAGTGTTTGGTCCTGAATTGAATATGTTAAAGATTTCGGTGCTTTTTGTTTCCATGAAAACAGAAAAAGGATAGTTCATCTGGAAATTGTTTTCATAGAATTTCAGCTGCATCAAAGATTCTGCAATGGTTCTTTTTGCCGGGTTCTGATCCTGTTTTGCAAGATTATCAAGTCCCGCTCTGTGATAGCTGTAATACACCGTTCGGAGTGTAGACGTATTTTCATTCTGAAGACCTGAGATCAGCGCGCCTCTGTTTCTCTGGCTCTCAATAGCATTCCACCCGCTATAATTCTGATTCTGGGAATTCTGTGCTATTTTGAAAGCTTTGTCAAACCAAGGCTGGCCGCCTTTCAGCTGAAAACTGTCGGCATCGTATCCAAGAATCAGATAAACATAAAAACTCACAACATCGATGAGGTTTTTCCCGGAAAACTGTCTTTCATTGAAAACCAGATTTTCATTTTCATTATACTCGAAGGTGAAATTGGTATCGTTAATGTTCATCAGTGGTGTTTCGTACTGGGAATTGAAAACGGGACGTGTTGCCTGAACTACAATTGATCCTTTGAAGCTGTTGTTAGAAGGCCTTTCGGAGATTACCACGGCAAAATTGCATTTGATCTTTTCGAAGTTCTGAAGTTTTTTTCCTGTCCAGCTCGTATTGTTAATGAAGTCTCTTAAGGACTTTTCCAGTGTTCTGAAAACCTGAGTGTTACTTCCTGCAATCTGTTGGTTATTGATCTGTACATTTGCCAAAAGCTCCTGGGAATAAACAGCCTGGCTGAAAAGCATTGCAAAGAATATGTAAAGTAATTTTTTCATTCGTATAAAAAAGTGTTTGTAAAAATAAGGATTCTTTCCTAAAGATAATGATCCAAGAGGATAAAATGATAACGTAAAACCTTCTGATTTGTTACAATTTCTGCGCAATAAAGTTCAGAATGTCACGGGCAACTTCTTCTTTTGATTTTAATGTAAAAGACTGTTCTTCTGTCGGTGTAAATATTTTGATCTTATTGGTAGCATTGGCAAAGCCTGCACCTTCGTCCCGAAGAGAGTTCAGGACAATCATATCCAGGTTTTTCTTGATAAGTTTTCCTTTGGCGTTTTCTTCTTCATTTTGGGTTTCCAAGGCAAAACCTACCAGGAACTGATGGGTCTTTTTTTCGCCCATCGTTCTCAGGATATCTTTATTTTTGATAAGCTCTATTGTGAGTTCGTTATCATTTTTTTTGATCTTCTCTGTTGCTCTTACTTTTGGCGTATAATCTGCAACGGCGGCGCTCATTATAGCAATATCCGCATTTTCATAATGTTTGAAAACTTCATCAAACATTTCCTGTGCAGAAGTCACTCTGTAAATTTTGATGTTTTTATCATCAGTTTTTTGAGAAGAAGGACCGGAAACCAGAACAACTTCTGCTCCTCTTTTTGCAGCTTCTTTTGCCAGATCAAAGCCCATTTTTCCTGAGGAATGATTCCCGATGAATCTTACAGGATCAATATTTTCATAAGTCGGGCCTGCAGTGATCAGGATTTTTTTTCCTGCAAATGCCGGATCTGTTTTAACGAGCTGATTTTCAACAGTTCTGAAGATCGTTTCCGGCTCAGCCAGTCTGCCTTGACCAACCAGTCCGCTTGCGAGCTCCCCATAGTCCGCCGGAATGATTTTGTGTCCAAAACTTTCTGCAATATTCAGATTTCTGACAACCGCAGGATGGGCATACATATCAAGATCCATCGCCGGAGCAATGATAACAGGGCATTTTGCAGACATATAAACCGCCATCAGGAAATTGTCACAGATTCCGTTGGCTATTTTTGCCAGCGTATTGGCTGTGCAGGGCGCTATCAGCATCAGATCTGCCCAAAGTGCCAGTTCTACGTGGTTATTCCATGTTTTGTTTTCGTCATAAAAATCAGTATAAGCCTTATTTCCGGAAAGTGTGGACAGCGTAAGCGGTGAAACGAAATCTTCCGAGGATTTGGTCATTACAATCTTCGCTTCCGCTCCGGCCTTTACAAAATCCCTTACCAGGTAATTGATTTTATAGGCCGCAATTCCGCCGGTGATTCCGATAATGATCTTTTTGTTCTGCAAGCTCATTTTGCTTCTGATTTTATTAACGAAAGTATTAATAATTTTAATAACAAAAAAACCGTCTCAAAATGAAACGGTTTGTATTATGAGTTGAAAGCTTATTTCTTTTCTTCAGTTTTTCTGAAATAGATTTCATCATCCAGCCATTCTTTGATCGCAATCGATGTTGGCTTAGGAAGCTTTTCGTAATGTTTAGAGATCTCGATTTGCTCTCTGTTTTCGAAAACTTCTTCTAAAGTAGAGTTGTGAACAGCAAATTCATCCAGTTTCCCGTGCAGTTCTGAGCGGATTTCTGCATTGATCTGTTCGGCTCTTTTACCCATGATCACGATAGCTTCATAGATGCTGCCAACTTTTTCTTCGATTTTATCTTTGTCGTAAGTAATTGTACTTACTTCAGCTTTTGTATCTTTAACACTCATTGGGCGAAATTATTTTTGAGAATGCAAATATAGTAATTATCTTTTAAACTTAAAAGTGGCCTGAGGTTCAGGTGAATTGATCTTCGCGCTGTCTCTTCTGGTCTGTTCTGCGGCCTTTTCCATATCCAGCTGGTTTTTTTCCTGAGCCATTTCCTTTTTCTCATTTTCCTTAGCCTGGGCATTTTTCACTTTCGCTTCGTATTCTGCCTTTCTTTTTTCTACTTCTTCCTGAACTTTTGCAAATTTTACTTTCTCATTTTCCAGTTTAGTATAAAGATCATTTGCTGTTTTTGCAGCCTCGCTGTCCGGCAGCTCATTAGAAATTCTTTTTGCATAAGCAGTGGCAGCATCCAGACGTTCTTTTTTAAGATCATAAACCGAATTAAGAGCAAGCTCATATTTGGATTTCATAATGATATCATAGATTTTTGGTCTTAGTTTAGTTGCCGGAAAATCCTCAAGAACATTTTCAAAAGCAACGGTCGCAGCTTTATATTCTGCCATTTTATAATACTGCCTTGCATTTTCAAATGCTTTGAACTCCAGCTTGTAACTCAGTTCATCAATCATCTGGTTAATGTTTTTTGAACGTTCGGAATCCGGATATTCATTGATGAAATTCTGAAGTTCTGTTATGGCAGACTCCGTATTGCTCTGATCCAGATTGTAATCCAAAGACCCTTCATAGTAGCAAAGCGCAGAAAAATAAGCGGCTTCTTCTTTTCTCGGATCCTGAGGAAAACTGATGGTGAAATTCTTGAACTGATTGGCAGCTAATCTGTAATTTTTGTCATAATAATTAGCATAAGCAGAATTAAAGACAACATTGGGCGCATCATCCGTTCCGGCTACTAAATTTGGCAATCTGTCATATAAAGCAAGTGCATCGCTCCATTTCTTTTTCGCAAATTTTTCATTGGCTACCTTCAGGATAAAATCCTTATCGGCACTTTTCATTGCTCTATCCATTTCTGTTTTGCAGGAAAGCAAAACCACCGACAGCATCAGCAAACTAATATATTTCTTCATAACGATCGTCAGAATATTCTTAACTGTTGAATATTATTAATAATCTGCAAAAATAAAACTTTTTTCATCAATCTCTTTTTTTTATGAAAGATTAACGTTTGTCTTTGGAAAAAACTAAGTTTTCTGTTATGAGTGGAAAATAATTTTTGTAAACATCAATCATCTAACATCCGGCTTCCAACTTCTTACAAAAAAATGTATTTTTGCAGATTACAAGAATTATCAATGAAGAATATCAGGAATTTCTGCATCATTGCACATATCGACCACGGTAAGAGCACGTTGGCAGATCGTCTTTTAGAATATACAAACACTGTCACGCAAAGAGAATTGCAGTCTCAGACGCTGGATGATATGGATCTGGAAAAGGAACGCGGCATTACGATCAAATCTCACGCGATCCAGATGGATTATGAATATAAAGGAGAAAAATTTATTCTTAATCTAATTGATACGCCGGGACACGTGGACTTTTCTTACGAAGTCTCCCGTTCTATCGCAGCTTGCGAAGGAGCGCTTCTGATTGTTGATGCAGCTCAAAGCATCCAGGCGCAGACGATCAGTAATTTATATCTTGCGTTGGAGAATGATTTAACAATCATCCCGATTCTGAATAAAATAGATCTTCCTTCCGCAAATCCGGAAGAAGTAACCGACGAGATTATGAATCTCATCGGCTGCGAATATGAGGATGTGCTGAGAGTGTCGGGAAAGACAGGTGAAGGTGTCCATCATCTGTTGGAACAAATTGTTGAAAGAATTCCGGCTCCGGTTGGAGATCCGGACGCACCGCTTCAGGCATTAATCTTTGATTCGGTTTACAACCCGTTCAGAGGAATTGAAGCATATTTCAAAGTGGTGAACGGAAGTATTTCTAAAAACGAAAAAATTAAATTCTTCGCCACCGGAAAAGAATATGGAGCCGATGAGGTTGGAACACTGAAATTAAAGCAGGTTCCTAAGAAAACCGTAGAATGCGGTGATGTAGGCTATCTGGTTTCCGGAATCAAAGATGCCCGGGAAGTTAAAGTTGGTGACACCATTACTTCATTTGAAAAACCTGCATCAGGACCGATTGAAGGTTTTGAAGAGGTAAAACCAATGGTTTTTGCAGGAATTTACCCGATTGATTCAGAAGATTTTGAAGAGTTGAGATTTTCCCTTGAAAAATTAAGGCTGAATGATGCTTCTCTGGTTTTCGAGCCGGAAAGTTCGGCGGCGCTTGGTTTTGGATTCCGTTGCGGCTTCCTGGGAATGTTGCATATGGAAATCGTTCAGGAACGTTTGGACAGAGAATTCAATATGAACGTGATCACTACGGTTCCGAACGTATCTTACCATGGATTTACCAAAAAAGATCCTGAAGAGGTAATATTAATCAATAATCCATCCGAAATGATGGATCCAACCACAATGGATCGTGTTGAAGAGCCGTTTATTAAGGCTTCAATTATTACAAAATCCGACTTTGTGGGTTCCGTAATGACACTTTGTATCGAAAAGCGTGGTGAGATTGTCAACCAGAGTTACCTGACATCGGACAGAGTGGAATTGATTTTCAATATGCCTTTAGCAGAAGTAGTTTTCGATTTTTATGACAGGCTGAAGTCTATTTCCAAAGGTTATGCTTCATTCGATTATCATCCGATTGGCTTCAGAGCTTCTAAATTGGTGAAAATGGATATTTTGATTAATGGCGATATGGTAGATGCTCTTTCTTCATTGATTCACGATTCCAACGCTTATCACATTGGTAAAAAGATGTGTGAGAAATTACGTGAGCTGATTCCGAGACAGCAATTTGATATCGCGGTTCAGGCAGCACTTGGAACGAAAGTTATCGCCAGGGAAACCATCAAAGCATTAAGAAAAGACGTTACGGCGAAATGTTACGGTGGTGATATTTCCAGAAAACGTAAACTTCTCGAGAAACAGAAAGAAGGTAAGAAAAAAATGAAGCAGATTGGTAGAGTTGAGGTTCCGCAGTCTGCGTTTATGGCAGTTTTGAAGCTTAATGATTAATTTCTGTGAAACCACTCTTTTGCTTTCTGATTTTCTTTTACAGTCTGTTCAGATGTCAGGATATCTACAGACCTACGGACACCGCAAATTATGTTTATAAAAAAACATTACTGAGCAGACTGGATGAAGATAAAAAAGCTTTCATTCAGTCCGTAAGAACCGAGGCTTCCGAAAAAAGAAAAGTCTATAATAATCTTTATAATAGCATATTCGACGGACTGATAAGAGATGTAAATAATAATGAAATCTATAGCTATCCAAAACTGGAAGACTATATCAGAAGTATTGTTTCTGAATTTACGTCTTATGAGGAAAATGCTAAACGTCTGAAGATAATGATTTCACGAGATGAAGTCAAGAATGCCTATATGACAATTAACGGCACCTTGATCTTCAATCAGAATTTTCTTACAATTCTGGAAAATGAGAATCAGCTAGCTGCCGTTTTAGCTCATGAACTTGGTCATAATGTTTTAGCTCATTCTAAAAATAAAGTGGATAAGTATGTTCAGATTTCTACAGATGATGAGCTGATTTCTGAAGCAAGACAAATCAAAAAGCAAAAATTCAATAAAAATAAAGAAGCAGAATCTCTTCTTAAAAGTCTGGTTTATAACAATCAGAAAAAACGAAGAGAAGATGAAATTGATGCAGATAAAAAGTCTTGGGAAATATTGAAAGGAACTAAATATTCTACAAGTGAAATTTTAAAGCTTCTGAAAATACTGGAAACTTCCGATATAGAAAAAGACAGCCTAACCACGGACGATTTTCGTAAAATTCTTTCTTTGGAATCTGCAGATGCCAAACTGTTTTCCGGAGAAGGGATGTCCGAATACACCAGCATCGACGAGAATTTTTTTAAATGGAATATCGATTCTCTAAAAACGCATCCCTCTTGTGAGGAACGTATCAATATCGTTAAAAATCTGGAAGGCAACCAAAATCCGGTTTTTGAAAATAATCATTCGATGTTTCAGGAGTTAAAGCAAGCGGCAGAACTCGAAAATATCCAGAACGCATATCTGCTGAAAAATTATGGCAGGTCTCTTTATTTTTCGATGCTATATCTTAAAAAACATCCCAATGACAGATTTGCAGCTAATATGCTGTCAGAAAATTTAAAACAGCTGAAGACGGCAAGGGAATCTAAAAACTACGGTAAATATATTATATTTCCAAATCCTAAAGAGCATAGCAAAAGTGAACAGCTTTTTTATACTTTTTTTGATAATATTTCTAACGCCTATCTTGATAAACTCGTTATTCTGTCCACACAAAAAAATTAACCATGAAAAAACTATTGACATTATTTCTGATCATCTTTATGGCGGGAAACCGTGCTTATTCTCAGACTTATGAAATCCTAGGCAATCTGGGAGGCGAACTGGAAGAGTTCAAATCCCTTTATGACGGTGAAGAGCTTTTCGGATATCTGGAGCTTCATAAGCTGGACAAAATTGATGCAAGGCAAAATAAATACAAATATATTATCCTAGATAAAAATTTTAATAAAATATCTACAAATGAATTTGTAATTGCCCGTCAGGTTCCTAATCAAAGACTTAGTCAGGCCTTATTCAACAAAGGGAAAGTTCTTTTGGGCTTCACAGAATTGGGTTCAGGAGGATTTTATAAAAATCAGCAGTATGTTTTGATCGATATCAAAACTTCCGAAGTGAAAAAGCCGTTTACTTTGCAAAATTATCAGCTAATGAACACGGAAAACACTGTTCTTAAAGATAGCTTTGATAAATTCTATAATGAAGGTGGTCTGGCTTATAAAGCAAAAGACAAAGGGTTTCTTTTAGCAAACAGATCGATTAGTGGTTCCTATTCTTTTGTAAAGAATGGAATTTTTATTGATCTGGATGGAAATCAGAAATGGATCTTGCCTACCAAGGTCGGAGAAACGCCGGAACATTTTTATGAATATGACTTTCTTGCTAATGACGAAAAAAGTATCGCGCTGAAGGCTAATTATTTCAAAAAGAAAAAATATCTCTCCAGCAAGCTGCTTATTCTTGATACAGAAACTGGCAAAGAGTCCGCCTTTTCATCAATGGATGAGACCGGAAAGAAATTAGTGATAAACACGGTCAAGTTCATAGGCGATGATCTGGTGAGCATTGGTGAGTATTATAGCGGAGATCAGACATCTGCAGCTTTTACGATGAATAAACTCGGGATTTTCAAAAAAAGCTATAAAAGGAACGGAGGTAACGTAGTCACCAACAGCTATGTTCCATTTACAGATCTGGCGACGTATGTTCCTATTGACACGAATGGGAAAATAGCAAAGGAGGGATTTCTGGATTTTAAAGATTTCGAGATCAGACCAGACGGAACACACCTTGTTTTTGGAGAAACGTTTAAGTCAGATTTTATGTCTGGTGGATACAAGTTTACAGAACTTTTTTACCTGATTTTGGATCAGAATTTCAAAGTTGTAAAAATGGCTTCTAATGAAGTTAATAAAAGTCTGTATCCAAAATACAGATATGGGCAGAGTATTCAGAATAATAATGGATATGCTTCTTTTTTCATAGATCCGGATCAGGAAAAAAAGCTTGTTCTGAATATTTTGGTTTATAATGATGCGACAAAATCTTTTAAGCTGGAAAAAATAGATCTGGAAAAGAAAGACTCCAACACTTGGTTCTTTGCTGCTAAAAATGGTTATGTCGGCTTGATTGAATATTTTAAAAAAGATAAAAAGAACCCAGCCGGAAAACAAGCAGAGCTGCATCTTGAAAAAATCTATATAGAATAAGAAAAATCGCTTCAGTTGAGGCGATTTTTTATTTGTACTTTTTTACATTTACAATATGAAAAATCTCTCATTCTTATTCATCCTAATTTCTGTTTTCGGCTATTCACAAATCCAAACACCTTACGAAAAAGGCAACGGAAATCAAACCACGACTTTTGACGAGATGCGACAATTCTATCAGGAATTATCAAAACAGTATCCATCAATCAGTTATGAGACCAAAGGCGAAGATGATAATGGCGCGCCCATCGATGTTGTGATTTTCAATCCTTCAGGAAAAAGTTTTGAAGAAGCGAGAAAAGGGGAATCGGTTTTGTTCGTGAACAACGGCATTCATCCAGGCGAACCGGACGGGATCGATGCAACGATGATGCTGATGCGGGATTTGGTTACCGGAAAAGTCAAAGCGCCTAAAAATGTGATCTTCGCAGCCATTGCAAGTTACAACGCCAGCGGAATGTTGAACAGAGGGAGTTTTTCCAGAGCCAATCAAAATGGACCGGAAGAATATGGTTTCCGTGGCAATGCAAGAAATTATGATTTGAACCGGGATTTCATCAAGTCGGATTCAAAAAATTCCAGAAGTTTCCAGAAGATTTTTCAATGGCTGAAGCCGGATGTTTTTATCGATAATCATGTCAGCAACGGCGCAGATTATCAATACACTTTCACTTATATTTCTACGAACAAGGAACGTTTGGGCAATGTTCTCGGCAATTATTTCAATGACGAAATGCAGAAAACACTTCTGAAAAATATGGAGAAAAAAGGCGTGATTTCCGTTCCTTATGTCAACATCCACGGCGATGTTCCGGACGGCGGTTTTTCCGCTTTTGTGGATTCGCCAAGATATGCGACGGGTTACACCACTTTGTTCAATGCCATCGGGACAGTTGTGGAAACGCATATGCTGAAACCATACAAAGACCGTGTGAAAGTGACTTACGATTATATGGTGGATAATCTGAATTATATCGATGAAAATTATAAAACTATTCAGCAAAAAAGAACCGAAAATCTGAAACAATACAAAGCCGGAAACCGATACGCTTTATCTTGGAAACTCGATTCCACAAAGTTTGAAAACATTGATTTCAAAGGTTTTGAAGCGAAATACAAACCGAGTGATGTTTCCGGAAAAACCAGACTTTGGTATGACAGAAACTCCAAGTTTTCAAAACCTGTCAAGTTCTACAATACTTATGTTCCGGCAAAAGAAATCACGATTCCGAAATATTATGTCATTCCACAATCCGAATGGAAAATCATCGATTTGCTGAAACTCAACCAAATCCAAATGACGCCAATCAAACAGGATTCGACAATTTTGGTGGAGCAATACAGAATCAAAGATTTCAAAACAGTTCCGAATCCTTACGAAGGTCATTATCTGCATTACGACACATTTGTGACCAAAGAATCCGGGAAAATCAAATTCAGAAAAGGTGATTTTATTGTTCCACTCAATCAAGACGGCGTGAAATTTCTTTTAGAAACTTTGGAACCGGAAGCGGTCGATTCATATTTCAACTGGAATTTCTTTGATGCGATTCTGGGTCAGAAAGAATATTATTCGGCTTATGTTTTTGAAGATACAGCGAGCAAACTTCTGAAAGATAACAAAGCTTTGAAAACCGCTTTCGAATTAGAGAAGGCCAATAATTCTAAATTGGCTGAGGACGGACAAGCGCAGTTGGATTGGGTTTATAAACATTCGGAATATTACGAGAAAACGCATCGGCTTTATCCGGTTTTTAGGGTTAATTAATTACTTCTTCAAAATCAACAAATAACTCTCAGCATTCATCACAGGTATCATCGCATTTTTAAAATCTTTTTCGTTTCGGGTGATGATGATCTCACAGTTGGAAGCCAGCGCACTGAAATATTGCATTGCATCTTCGAAGTCTTTGAAGTCAGAATTGATGGCCTTTTCCACCACTTCGTCATCCATCACAGACATTGAACAAAGTAATTTGAATTTTCTGATTTTTTCTAATGCAATTTTGGAGCTTTCATATTTTGCTAAGACATAAAAAACATTGGAAACAGAACTTGGTGAAGTATAAGCTTGTATCTTTTTTTTGTCCGCCAAAGTCATAATTTTTGCGGACGCTTCATAAAAACCTTCTCGTTCTCCAAGGAAATCCAGGATGATATTGGTATCCAAAAATATCTTTTGCATCTACTGATGTTTTTTATCCAGATTTTCAATATAGTCATCTCTCAGCGCTTTCCAATCCAAATCTACAGGTACGCTTTTTCCACTGGAAATGCTTTTCACAAAAGGAGAAATCTCAAAATCATCATTTTGTTCACGGGTTATAGAATCAAGGTAATTCTCAATCAGTCTCGATAGGCTAACCTTCTTGCTGGAAGCATAATTTTTAGCACGTTCGATAACGTTTTCGTTTAATTTTAAAGTGAGCTTGGAGTCCATAAAAAATAATTTTACGTACAAATATAAAAAATTAATACGTAAAAATTAAATTTTGATTCTGAACTAAACTTGCCATTAACCAAAAACTTCCTATTTTTGGTAAAATTATTAAGAAACCCTTTCAGAGTTCAAAGCTCTGAAAGGGTTGATAAAAATGAATCTATGAAAAAACTGAAATTCTCTCTATTCTCAATTCTTTTTTCTTTCATCTTGTCGGCTCAGCAAAATTCTTATTATCAGCAATATGCCAAATATAAAATGGATATTGATGTAGATGCTGCCAATTTCACTTATCAAGGAAAACAAACTCTGGATTATAGAAACAATTCGCCGGACGAGCTGAAAGTCGCCTATTTCCATTTGTATTGGAACGCGTTCAAACCAGGTTCTATGATGGACCAGCGTGTTCAGTCGCAAGGCGTGAATGCGGACGGAAGATTGGCAAAAAGAGTGGGAAATACAGTCGTTTCCAGATTGTCAGAAATTCCTAAGGATGAAGAAGGTGCACAGAATATTCGTTGGATCAAGCAGAACGGAAAAGATTTGAAATTCGAGATTCAAGGGACAATAATGAAAGTTTATTTAGCAGAAGCGATTAAACCCAATTCTTCCACCACGTTCACTATGGAATGGGACGCTGTAATCCCAATGCAAATCCGAAGAGCCGGAAGAAATAACCGCGAAGGGGTTGATATGACCATGACGCAATGGTACCCGAAAATCGCTGAGTACGATTATGATGGCTGGGCAGCATTTGATTATGTCGGAAGAGAATTTCACGCCCCGTTTTCGGATTATGAAGTGAATATCAAAATCGATAAAGACTATGTCATCGGAGCTGGAGGTAATCTTGAAAATCCAACGGAAGTGAAAGGTTATGACTCTAATGCTAGCATAAAACCAGATATTTCCAACAAAGTAACCTGGAAATGGACAGCGAAAAACATCCTGGATTTTGCGTGGGCAGCAGACAGAGATTATTCAGTAGAAAGTTTCCCGATTTTGGATGGGCCAAAAGTGTATTTGGTATATCAAAAATCTGAAAAGACAAAATATTGGTCAGAAATGAAACCTTACATCACCAAATATTACCAACTGATGAATGCCACTTTTGGCCGTTACAAATGGCCAAGTTACTCGTTCATCCAAGGTGGCGACGGCGGAATGGAGTACGGAATGTGTACAATGATTCTGGGGGAAGCTACTTCTGTGGAAGGTCTCAGCGGATTGATGTTTCACGAAGGCGCACACTCCTGGTTTCAGCAGATGCTGGCAACCAACGAAAGTGTAAGACCTTGGATGGATGAGGGTTTCACACAGTATGCGGAAGATTATGTGTCTTACAGATTATTCCCGCCAAAGGAATCTCAGCCAAATCCTTTTGTAGGCGCGTTGAAAGCTTATGCTAACTTCGCTAAATCGGGAAAAGAAGAACCGGCGGTTTGGTTGGGCGACCATCACGATAATGGAACGGCTTACACATATGCAAGTTACATCAAAGGTGAAACATTTTTGGTAGAGTTAGGTTATATTGTTGGAGAAGAAAATTTGAGCAAAATTATGCTGAAATATTATGACGAATGGGCGATGAAACATCCAACGGAAAGAGATTTTATCCACATCGCACAATTGGTTTCCGGGATGGATCTGAAATGGTTTCAACATTATTGGATTAATACCACGAAAACCATCGATTACGGTATCAAAAATGTAAAATATGACCCGCAATCTACCACGATTACTTTAGTGAATAAAGGCGGTGTGCCGATGCCAATTGATTTCAGTATTTTGACAAAAGAAAAGAAAGTCATCAATTATAACATTCCATTGAACCTTACCAGAGTTTGGAAAACGAAAGATATTTACGGTAATATCCAGACTTTGCCTTCCTGGGCCTGGACGCAGCAGGAATACAGCTTCACGATTCCTTACACCAAAGCACAATTGTCTGCAATGGGAATCGACTTTAGCCAAAGATTGGCAGATGTGAATCCTGAGGATAATTATCTGGAAGTGAAATAGGAGACAGGAAACCAAGAATAGAGACAGAAAGAATCAATTCGGGGAGAATCCGAAGGATTCAATATTAGTAGCCGTTGGTGAAACCAATGGAAAGAAAATACAGAAAAGATAATGAACAGTATCGTAATCAATATAGGAAATACCAATATCCGTTTTGGATTGTTTGATGATGACAATTGTGATATTTCTTGGGTTATCAATACCAAACCTTACAAAACGACTGATGAACTTTTTGTCCAGGTTCTGATGCTTTATCAGACCTATAAAATTGAAGTTGATAAAATCGATAAGGTCATTATTGGTTCCGTAGTTCCACAATTGACAAAAGTGGTGGCAAGCGCTATTAAGAAAATTCATAACAAAATCCCTGTCATTGTTGACCGAAATACACCATCCGGCGTCATTCCGAAATCCAAACAAATGGGAACGGATATCTATGCCAATCTTGTGGCCGCACACAATCTTTACCAAAAGCAAAAGAAAATCATCCTGGATTTCGGGACAGCCCTCACGGCAAGTTGCCTGGCCGAAAATGGTGAAACGTTAGGCGTAATCATTGCTCCTGGAATTGTAACGTCATTGAATAGTTTGATCCACGGAACTGCGCAATTACCGGAAATCGAACTGGTGAAACCGAAGTCGGTTCTTGGATTGGACACGATTACTTGTATGCAAAGCGGAATGGTTTACGGCTTTCTCGGGATGGTGGAAGGTTTTATTGACCGGATTAATGATGAGGTGAATGACCAATGTTTCGTTATTGCAACCGGCGGCGTGAGCCACGTTTACAAACCTCTGACGGATAAGATCAATATTGCAGACCGATTGCACACATTAAAAGGATTGTATTTCCTTGGAAAAGATTTGTAAGCTATCGTTTATTCTTAAAAAAATCTTTCACAATCGAAGAACATTCGTCTTCCAGAATACCTGTCAGGACTTCAGTTTTTGGGTGCAGCGAAAGATTTTTGTTTATGAAACCCCTCTGTTCGTCTCTTGCGCCGATCACGACTTTTGAAATCTGTGACCAAGCCAAAGCTCCGGAACACATCACACAAGGTTCCAAAGTCACATATAAAGTACAATTCTGAAGGTACTTTCCGCCGAGAAAATTAGCAGCAGATGTTATGGCCTGCATCTCAGCATGGGCAGTGACATCATTAAGAGTTTCTGTAAGATTATGAGATTTGGCAATGATTCTGTCATTTGAAACAATCACGCATCCAATGGGAACTTCATCTTTTTCCAGCGCTTTTTCGGCTTCATGCAAAGCCATTTTCATAAAATAGTCGTCGGTGAACATTTAGAAAGGCATTTGTTCAGATTTGGTCATATCTGCAATGCTGGTGTCCAGAATAGGCAGCATATTATCCCTAACGTTGATGAGAAGTTTTCTGATGCTGCAGGTTGCTTCATCTGTACAGTCATCACATTTGGCGTAGAAGTTAAGGGATGCGCAGGGTAACAAAGCAACAGGGCCGTCCACAATTCTGATAACATCCAGAACCTTGATCTCGGCAGGGTTTTTCATGAAGGTGTAACCACCTTCGGCGCCACGTTCGCTTTTAAGGATTTTATTCTGCTTCAGCTCTCTCAGGATTTGTTCCAAAAACTTCAGGGGAATACGTTCGTTCTCCGAGATTCTCTTGGCAGAAAAAAGGGAAGCATTATCATTTCTGTTGAGAAACAATAATGTTTTAATGGCGTATTTAACTCTTTTTGAAAGCATTGTTATAGGTTGCGGTTGTAAAAATAATCAAAAAAATAGATTTCGGAAATATTATTTGATGTCAATAAAAAACCGCCTCGTAACAATTAACGAGACGGTTGAATTATAAATTAAACTCTTAATTAAGGAAAAGTAACACCTGAATAAGAATTTGGACTGACTAATGGCAGATTGGATTTGTACTTCATATTGATTGCTTTGATGAATTCATTAGCAATGATAGCATAGCCTCTTCCGGTCGGGTGAACACCGTCCAGGGAGAATGCACCGCCTGTTACGAAAGTAGAAGTGTACTTCACGCCATCCCACAAAATTCCTGAAGCTGAGTTTAATTCTGTCATTTTCGCTTTAGAATCTACCAAAGCTAGGCCATATTGAGCAGCTAAATTGGATATAGCTGTATTATAGGCATCAGTTGCAGTTTTTACTTTAGCGGCTTCTGTTTTTGTCAATACCAATTGATCTGCTAAAGGAATTGTAACACCACCAATTGTTTGAGAAGTTGGTGATGGAGGTAGACCTGTTGTTGGGTCAATTCCTATAACTCCAGATGCTGTTAATAAAATTAAATCTTCTGCAGTAGCATGTCTAGCTTGTCCATACATTTTCAGATTTGCTGGCAAATAAGGTGCGATATCGAAAAGACTTTTATCAATTATTAAAACAGGGTTGCTGGAAGTAGAAGATAACGTTATAAATCGTTTTCCCTGTCCAAGGCTAGTTAATGCAGCATTAAGTTGTCCAAAATTTGCGTTAAGAGCAGCGGCAGATGCAGCTGATAGTGGAATTGGATTATACGGAACTCTTGTAAAATAAGGTATAGAAGTTACATAAGGAATATTAGAAATTACTCCTTTTGTAGCACCTTTGCTTTTTAGTCCATCTAAAACTGCTTTAATTGATCCTGCAACTACATTTGGATCTGAGATGTCATTTGATTTATATGTTGCTGGATTTGTATTCCCTGTTTGGTCGGTTGCTGTGGTATAAGTTGTCACCCCACCTACTGTTGTAGAATTGGTACCACCAGATGTAGAATATGATAGTACATCATTAGCACCAATCCATAGTGAGAAAAAGGTAGGGTTTTGAGCCATAGCATCTGCCAAAACTGTAGTCGTTGCAGATGTAGCAAATCGTACAAAATAAGGGTTTGCAGCGCCAATCGCTAAGTTAGCAGCACTTCCATAGCCTGGTGTTACCAAATGAAAAGATTTTGCGCCTGGAACACCCATGTTTCCAAAATATTTCCCAGCACCACCTATAATGTCTAATTGGGCCGCAGCATTTGCTTGCACAGGTGATAATGTTTTCCCGGTAACCGCACCTGTATAATCTTTTACATCTACAAGTGTTAGATTGTATTTACCTCCAAATCCTGGAATTCCTATAAAGCCTCCTACATTATTTGGCATCAGTGGTTGTGTGAATTCTCCTCCACCAGCTAGCTTCATTTGCATTGCAAGCATACTAGGATAAGATTCTGCCTGCCCACCTGAATAAAGCGCTCCATCTCTGTAACCTGATGTAAGAGAATTTCCTAATGAAACGTACTTTGAAAAATTAGCCTCTCCGGATGTTACCACCACATCTTCCGTGCTGTTTTCAAAATCATTCTGACAGCTAACCGTGAAAAGCAAGGCCGCTGCTACTGTTGATATATATAATTTTTTCATAATTAATTCAAATATTAGAATGCGTTATAAGATAATCCAAGACCAAAATAGAATACGTTGGCTTTAGCTTGTCCTGCAAAATTCAGGTATGTATTATTAAACGTTCTGCTTTTCGGCATGGCGTAAGCTCCGGAAAGATCAACTCCAAGTTTGTTGAACTTCAGCCCAACGCCACCTGTAATAACGTAGTTGTCAAAAGAAGGTGTTTCAGGGATAAAATCTTTGTCTGCGTAAGGTGACTGATCATAATACCAACCCAATCTACCAAAGATCATATCGTTAAAGGCATATTGTGTTCCTATACGGACGCTGGATGTATTCTTAAAGTTTTTAGGTGAAACGGAAACGGTTGGATCATTTGGCTGATTGCCTGCAGCAACCGTATTGAAGTCAAGTGTCAGCTTGCTGTATCTTTCCCAGCCGTGGTAATTATAGTCAGCAGAAATTAACCATTTAGGTGTAACTTTGTATGTAACACCAACAGTATATTCGTCCACAAGAGGAAGTGTTGCCTTGAAATTGTCTGAACCACCATTAAAATTAGATAACAAAGAAGACGGAACCATAAACGTTGCCTTTCCTTCTTTAGCTTTCATATCGACCGGCGATCTGTACGCTAAGCTGACATCCCATTTGTTATCCGGCTGGAAATAGAAACCAAACCCGAAACCATGTCCTGTAGCGCTATCATCCAAAAGATTAAGCTGTCCGCCATACTGAGTCAGTGCTTTCGTCCAGTCCACTTTTCCTTTGGCGTAGATATAGCTTGCTCCAAAAGATGCCCAAGGTGCCAGTTTAACTGAAATCATCGGTTGGAAGAAATAGCTCTTCAGTTCCAGTTTCTGAACGATTTCCTTCCCTTCCCAGTCGTTTGGCCATTCAATGGTGCTTCCGAAAGGAGTGGAAAAACTGAAACCAACGGAAACATTATCCATAATTTTATAAGCAACTGCTGCATAAATCGGTGTTCCCAACGGGTTATCCGTTTCAGTCTGCTGCAAAGTGCTGGTATTCTGATAAGTAATTTTATTGGATATACCAAATCCTCCGGCAGCAACACTAAGCTTTGCCGGGATAAAAGAAATACCGGCAGGATTGAAGAATGCAACACTTGCATCCTCTGCGTGTGCACTGGTATGTGCCATTGCCAGCTGCTTAACACCCTGAAGAGACACTCGGAATCCTCCCGCGTAAGCCATCATACCGGCAGCTAATGCCATGGATACTAAAATTTTTCTCATATAATTATTATTAATGTTCCAAATTTATAATTATTTTAATAATAACTATAAAAATTATTAAAAAAAGTTAAACATTGCTATTCTGTGAATAATTGTTTAGTTTTTGTTGATTCAAAAGTCGTTTATTATCAATTGTTTATTATATTTTTAAACGCGTGATTATTTTTAGTTTAATTTTAAACGATAAGATATAAACCATAATAAACACGTCTGTTATTGATTTGATAATGTTTAGTAAAAGGCGTATTTCGTTGCTTAATTGCTAATATTAAACTAATATTAACTTAAAATTAACAAAAAAATTTTTTTAAAAAATATTATCACTAAGCTTAAATAAAAATTATATTAACTTTGCAATCATTAAAAATCAAAATATATGAGTTGTGGATGTAAAACATCCGGCGATTCTTCCCATTCCTGCGGTACCAAAAGTGCCAATGGATGCAGTAGTGTAGATACTTGTGGTAATAGTTATAAATTAAGTGTTTTTGACTGGCTTTCAGACATCAGTCCTTCCGGATCGAAAATTTCGGAGTATGTTGAAGTCCGTTTTAAAAATGACCGCAAATTATATTATAAAAATGTAAATAATCTGCCATTACACATTGGTAGTATCGTTGCTGTAGAATCGAGTCCGGGCCATGATATTGGTGTTGTGAGCCTTGCCGGAGAACTGGTGAAAATCCAGATGAAAAAAAAGAATTTTCCCGAAGATAATACCCTTAAAGTGTATCGTCTTGCTAATCAGAAAGATATTGAGACATGGCAGGAGCTGAGGAAAAAGGAAAATAATATCAAGATTGATGCCCGTAAAATAGCTTACGGACTCAATCTGGAAATGAAGATCACAGATGTCGAATACCAGGGCGATGGGTCAAAGATCACCTTTTACTACACTGCAGACAGCAGAGTAGATTTCCGTCAGCTTATTAAAGATTATGCCGGCACTTTCCGCACGAAAATCGATATGAAACAGATCGGATTTCGTCAGGAATCTGCAAAAGTAGGCGGAATTGGTTCTTGCGGAAGAGAGCTTTGCTGCTCCACGTGGCTTACGGATTTCCGTTCTGTAAATACGAATGCGGCAAGATATCAGCAGCTGAGTATCAATCCTCAAAAATTAGCAGGACAGTGCGGAAAGCTAAAGTGCTGTCTTAATTATGAGCTGGATAGCTATCTGGATGTGCTGAGAGATTTCCCATCATCCAGCACGGTTCTGCATACCGAAAAAGGGAAAGCATTCTGTATCAAAATTGATGTTTTCAAGAAGAAAATGTGGTTTGCTTATGTAGAGAATTCTATGGCCTGGTATGATCTGGATATTTTCGAGGTTAAGAAGCTTATTTCTATCAATAAAAAAGGAGAAAAAGCACCGGCACTTGAAGATCTGAAAGTGATTGAAAATAAAATGGTGACTTCTGATTTGATTCAGGAAAACAGCGTTGACCGGTTTGAGAAGAAAAACAGAAGACCGAAGTCTAATAAAGACCGAAACAGGGAAAGAGGACCAAGGCAGAATGACGAGAATGGACAGAATGAAAACAGAAGTAATCCTTCAAAGCCGCAGAATAACCGTCCGCAGAAACCACAGAATGACAGAAACCGTTCCAGTGAACAGAAACCTGCTCTGAACAGCAATGCTGCTGCGAAACCTGTAGAAAATCAAAATTCTGGTCAGAATCAGAATCCAAATCAGAAAACGGAAAATAAAAATCATAAAAAACCGTTCAAAAAAGCTAAAAAGAAAATGCCGCCTAAAAATGAAGGTAATGCTTAGAATAACTGCTGTTTTCATACTTCTCTTGTCATTGGTTTCCTGTATAAATGCCAATGAGACCACGTTGATGAACGATGTAGACGGCAAGTGGGATAAAAAGAAAATTCAGGATTTTGATTTTAATATCAATGATTTTCAGAATCAGAAAAATCTTATTTTTATTGTGAGAAATAATAATGATTATCCGTACAGCAATATCCGTGTGATAGCGAGCATTGAACATAACAGAAAAGTGATTTCTAAGGACACGCTTAATTATGTCCTTGCCAAACCAAACGGAGAATGGCTGGGAACAGGTTTTGGAGAAACAAAAGAAGCTTTATTTCAATATAAGCTTAATTACAGGTTTCCGCAGAATGGAAAGTATTCGGTAAAGGTAATTCAGGCCATGAGACGCAATGTTTTACCGGGAATAGAAGATCTTGGAATTAAAATTCAAAATGTAAAGCCTTAATTCATCAATGGAAAATAAAAAATCTGAAAATAAAACTTTTCCGCTCCCGCAGAAGAAAAAGTCTAACTCTAATATTAAAAAATGGATCAAGATTGTCTGGGTTGCATTTTTTGCGGTAGTATTAGGGATTTCTGCGTTGTTTTTTGCGGTGTCTCAGGGTTTTGTAGGGGATATGCCGGATGTGAAGGAATTAGAAAATCCGGATATATTTGTAGCTTCGGAGATTTATTCTTCGGATAATGTTTTGCTCGGAAAATTCGAGAAGGAAAAAACCAAACCGGTCAAATACAGCCAGCTTCCGCCATATCTTGTCTATGCATTACAGGCAAAAGAAGATGAACGTTTCAAGGAACATTCGGGAATTGATCTGAAATCCGTTGCAAGAGCCATATTTTTCCGTGGCGAAAGAGGCGGGGGTTCCACTATTACTCAGCAGCTTGCAAAGTTGCTTTTTACAGGTCAGGCTTCTCAGAACAAATTTCAGAGAGCATTTCAGAAGCTTAAGGAATGGAGCGTTGCGGTAAGCCTCGAGAAGCGGTATACCAAAGAAGAGATCATCACATTATATTTTAATAAGTTCGATTTTCTTTTCAACGCCAAAGGGGTTGAGATGGCTTCGAGAGTTTATTTTAATAAATCCACAAATCAATTGACATTGCCAGAGGCTGCAACTTTTGTAGCGATGCTGGAAAATCCGAGAAAAAACAACCCATACCGCTACCCGGAAAAGGCTAAGCTGAGAAGAGATGTTGTTCTGAAACAAATGCTGGATACCGGTTATATTGACAATTCAACTTATGATAAGGCTGTTGCAACACCTGTTTCTGTAGATTATCATGAAGTGAAAACGGTAGAAGAGGGTTATTCTGCTTACTATAAATTCTATCTCAGAAAAGAAATTCAGCAATACCTTGATGCTTACGAAAAGGAAACCGGCAAAGATCTTAACCTGTATAAAAATGGTCTGAAAATCTATGTAACTTTAGATTCCAGAATGCAGAAATATGCAGAGGAAGCTATTAAAGAACATTTAACCAATCTTCAGAGAAGTTTTGACGGTGAAATGAAACGTAACCCGAACCGTCCTTATTATAATCTTACGAAATCTCAGATCAATGACCTGATGATGGCAGCCGTTAAAAGAACCGGGCGCTACAAACAGCTGAAAGCCGAAGGAATGCCGGAAGATTCTATTCTGATGGAATTCCACGAACCGGTAAAAACCACGAGATTCACTTGGCAGGGAGAGGAAGAGGTAGAAATGTCACCTTGGGATTCTATCCGTTATCATAAGCAAATAGCGCAGGCCGGACTGATGTCTATGGAACCTGCAACCGGCGACATCAAAGCCTGGGTTGGGGGCATTAACTGGCAGCACTTTCAGTACGATCACGTGAAGCAGGGAAAACGCCAGGTAGGATCTACCTTTAAGCCATTTGTATATGCAACTGCGATTATGCATCTTGGGATGACGCCGTGCTCTACAGTTTCTAACGCTACTTTCGTTAATGGAAATTACCGTGTTCCGGGAAGAGGCGGGATGCTGACCTTGAAAGAAGCATTAGCACAATCTCAAAACCCTGTCGCATTGCGTCTTGCAGAAAAAGCGGGAACGCAGAACGTTATTCAGCTGGCAAGAGATCTTGGTGTTACAGATCCGATAGATTCTTATTTACCAATGGCGTTGGGTACATCTGACATCACAATTTACGAAATGCTCGGGGCATACAGCACATTTGCCAACTTCGGAAATTATACAAAACCGGAAATGATTTGGAGGATTGAAGACGCCAATGGCCGTGTGATAAAAGAGGTAAAACCTGTGGTGAAAGAAGTCATGAACGAAATGTATGCATACACTATGATCGATTTGATGAAGGGTGTGGCAGAGTTCGGAACGGCTTCCGGAGAGCTGAGAAGACAGGGAATTCCTGCAAGTGTGGAAATTGCAGGTAAAACAGGAACTACACAGAAAAACTCAGATGGCTGGTTTATGGGAATTGTTCCTAAACTGGCAACCGGAGTCTGGGTAGGCTGGGAAGACAGGGCAACCCACTTCTGGAGCACAGGTGAAGGGCAGGGTGCCAAAATGGGACTTCCGATCTGGGCAATTTACATGAAGAAGGTTTTTGCAGATAAAGCACTGAACATAAAGCCTGAAGAAAAATTCATTAAGCCGGCCAACTGGACGGGAAGCTGTTCGGATCTTACCAATCTGAGAGGAGGTTACGGAGATGACGGTGGCCTGCAAACCATAGATGAGCTTAAGAATGCACCGAAAGTTGTTCCGGATAAACCGGTGAAAAAAGAAGACAATTCTAATGAAGCTATTAATGCTTCTGAAGATATTGATTTTAATAAATAAATAATTCCCGTCTCATTAAAAGACGGGATTTTTGATTATGAATCTGAAGACTATTACCCAAAATTTTACTCAGAAATTTCCCGGCGATTTTTCCGGAAACATGATGCAGAGGCAAACGCCGGAAGTTCTTTTCTGTTCTGTAGAACCTGCGGAATTTGAAAATACGGAGCTGATAGATTTTAATGAAACATTGTCTTTAGAGATTGGTCTCGGAAAATTAAATAATGATCAGGATTTTCTTGCGGCGCAGAATCTGCCGGAGAATATCAGAACTTATGCAACGGCTTATGCCGGGCATCAGTTCGGGAACTGGGCAGGTCAGTTAGGTGATGGAAGAGCAATATATGCGGGGGAAATTCTCAGTTCCGGAAAACAAACCGAAATACAATGGAAGGGCGCTGGCGCAACACCATATTCCCGACATGCCGATGGAAGGGCAGTTCTCCGTTCTTCAATCCGGGAGTATCTGATGAGCGAAGCGATGTTTCATCTCGGAATTCCTACCACAAGAGCTTTGAGCATTTCAAAAACCGGTGAAGATGTCATCAGAGACATTCAATACTCTGGCAATCCGCAGAAGGAGCAAGGTGCTGTTGTGGTAAGGGCGGCTGAATCATTTCTGAGATTCGGGCATTTTGAATTATTGTCGGCAAGAAATCAGACTGATCTGCTGAAACAATTAGCAGATTATACAATAGAAAATTTTTATCCCGAAATCAAAGCTGAAAATAATGATAATAAATATACCGAATGGTTCCAGGCGGTTTGTGACAGAACGTTAAAAATGATCATTGACTGGTATCGAGTGGGTTTTGTTCACGGTGTCATGAATACGGATAATATGTCAATTCTTGGCTTGACTATTGATTACGGTCCCTATTCTATGATGGATGGTTATGATCTGGAATTTACACCCAATACAACGGATCTGCCAGGAAAACGTTATGCTTTTGGGAAACAGGGTCAGATTTCTCACTGGAATCTGGCGACTTTAGCCAACGCCATTTTTCCTCTGATTAATGATGCCGATGCTTTAGAAGAAATCCTTGAGAATTACGGCGGAAAATTCTGGGTTGATCATGATAAAATGTTAGCCGATAAGTTTGGATTTGATGAGGTTTTGCCGGAAGATGAACGCTTTTTCACCGATTGGCAGCAGGTTATGCAGGATCTGAATCTGGATTATACTCTATTTTTTCAAAGTCTTGAAAAGACTTCTTCTGAGATTAAGATCGAAGATTTTTCCGGGTCTTTTTATAGAGATCTGACCGAAAGTGAACTGAAAAGACTTTCAAATTTCATAGAAAAATATCACGAAAGAAAATTGAAGAATAAAATCTCAGAACAGGGATCTTTAGAATTAATGTCAAAGACCAATCCGAAATTCACCCTTAGAAATTATCTTTTGTTCGAAGCTATTCAGGACGCTGAAAATGGCGATTATAAACTATTTTTCAAGCTAAAAGAAGCTTTGCAGAATCCTTATGAAAACCGCTTTCCGGAATTCAATAAAAAAAGACCTTCCAAATATGATGATCAGACTGGTTGCAGTCAGTTGTCTTGCAGTTCGTGATTAGGTTGCAATAAAAAGTCAGTTATCAAGACCTCACAGGTTTTTAAAACCTGTGAGGTCTGATTTTAAATTAATCCAAATCAATACTTAAGTCCTGATTTTTTTTCAAAAAATGCGTTTTTATGAAATTCTGTTTTCCATTAAATAGTTCTAAAACTTCTTCCCTTTTAAGCTTGGTTTGTTTATCAGAAATAACAGAACTGAATGAAGAATAGGGATAGTCATCAAAGATTTCGGAAAATCCGTGTTTTATTGGATTGAGATGAATATAGACAATTGTGTTTAAAAGATACTGTTCATCAGTAATTCTTTTTCTCTTGTACCTTTCTTTAAAAAGGCTTCCGTCTCTGTTATACTTTTTATTTATTGACTTTGCATAGGCATTGAATAAGTTTGAAAAAGGTAAATGCAATTTTTCCTCTGGTACATCCGAGTCATCTCTTACTTTCAACAAAATATGAAAATGATTTTTCAAAAGGCAATAACTGTAGATTTCTGCTATAGGAAGTAAATATTTATTAACGAGATTTAGAAAATAGAAGTAATTATCATTTTCTAAAAATAAATCTTCTCTATTATTTCCTCTGTTATAGATATGGTAAAAATATCCTTTTTCTAGAAAGTCCTGATTTTCCATTTGTGTTGTTTTTTATTAGAACAGACCTCACAGGTTTTTAAAACCTGTGAGGTCTTATTTAATTCAAATTAAAGTTAATAATTTTCATTTTAATAAAACTGTCATTTCTTAAGAAGAATTATCCATTTGTTTAAATGATTAAGGTTAAGACAATGAAATAATTGCAATACTTTTTCTAAATAAAATATTGTAAAAGCATTTTAAAATCTCAAACTCTGAAATGGTTTTGTTTATTTTTGCAAAAATATCCGGATTGAAAAAACTCATTAATAAATTCGTTTCCATTCTGAAAGCTGTTTTCCCATCAAACAAAACAGAATTTTTGATCTTCTTCTTTTTTGTTATTGTTTATGGTGCTAATGCCTGGTTCATCGCAGAGAATTACAGAATTGTTTATGATGACAGAATACCTTGGGATGGTTATTTCAGTTTTGATAACAGGGCAATTGTTCAGACTGGCGGCGGTTTCGAGAGACACCCGTTGTCGAATTATTTTTTCAGCAGCATCCGGGATTTTGCTTTATGGATTTCAGGAGATCATTACAATTCGGTGTTCAGATTAGTATTAGCACTTTTTTCTACAGTTGTGATTGCATTGGCTAATGTTCAGATCTTCAAATATCTGAATAATATCATCCGGCTTCCAATAAAAATCAGTCTATTGATTTTAGCATTTTACGGATTGTTTGTGACCAATATTTTACTAAGTTTCACGCCGGAAACCTACACTTATACGTTGTTGTTCCTTTCAGTTTTCAATTATTATTCGGCGGCAAAAATTCAGGAAGAAAAGCCGGTTTCGTTTGCTGCAACTATTCTCGGTTCTGTTTTCATTGGAGGCTTAACCATTACCAATATCGTTAAGGTTTATATCCCGTTTCTGTTTGAGAAAAAGATCTTCTGGAATTGGAGGAAAATTGGAATGGCCGTTTCAAAAATTGCTGTCTCCGTAGGTGTTTTTGCATTCCTGTTTTTACTGAGATTGGATTTTAATTTCCAGAATTTCCTAAACAAAACAGAAGAACAATATGATAAATTTTCAAAGCCGAAAATCACGCCGCTTTGGGATATGATCAGTTCATGGTTTTTTGGTGGTAATGTTTTATTTTCTAACTACGAAATCCGGGATTATCATACGAAGGATAAAACATTTTATTACAAGGCCCTTTTTATGGATGTTTATACATCTGTTGTTCCTTATGTTTTTATTGCCCTGCTTTTATTACTGATAATATGGAGCATTTTTAAAAATTACAGGAACAAACTTATCTGGATTCTTGTGATTTCTTTTTCAGTCGATATTTTGATTCATTGCTTCCTGAAATTCGGGCTGCATACTTCCTATATTTATGGCGGGCATTTCGTGTTTGTTTATCCGCTTTTGCTTGGCTGGTTGTTTTTCAGTTGCCGGGAAAAAACCATTTCTCTGAACGTGTTGTACGGCTTACTTCTGATAATGACGGTTTATCTGGGATTCAATAATTTTTACAGGCTTGGCGAGTTTTACCAGTTTTTAGAAACTTATTACAAATAAAAAATTCCGCAACAGTGCGGAATTTTTTATTTGTAATATTGAGTTAGACTGAAGGAACAGATTTTAATTCATTTATCTATTTACTTTCATCTACTTAGCTTCTACACAAAAAACGGCGTAAGGAACAACCACAGCACTTGGATAGACACGCTTTACATTTCTGAGATCATCCGCTGCACTCTGTTTTGAAAAGTAGCTTCCGGCAAGGATTTTATAATTGGGCCTCAGAGAAGCGTCAGTTTCCACTTTCAGGCTTCGGAAATTATTTCTGAATTCAGTCGCAATCTTTCTCGCTTCTTCATTGCTTTTTACAGTTACAACCTGGATTTTGAATCCCATAATTTTAGGGTTTTTTCTGCACACTTCAGCGTTGGTAAGCTCTCTGCTTGGCACTAAAATCTTTGTTGGGGTCTTAGCCGGGGCATCAGAAACCCTGTTGCAGTTGCCCTCAATCTTTTCGAGTGCGGTATTGATTCTTTCATCCAATGATATGGAAAGTTCTGTTCCGGAAAGCGTATCTTTCTTTACAACGTATTGAGCATCAATTTGGTAAAAACACAATAAGGATGACAGTATGAATAGCTTAAGAAGATTGTTCATTTAAAATAATTTTCAGCAAATTTAAAATAAATTGAACGAAACACAAATCCTGTTATTTAGAATAGTTACAAATTAAAAAGAAATGAGAAAATCCATACCAATAGGTCTTCTTAATTTTTGTTAAAGTGCTATTTTTGCGGAATTGAATGTAAACTCAATACAAATTTACTAACCCAAGATTATATAAATGATTAGTTGGAGAAAGCATTACAAAAAGGGTCTGATAGCAATTAGTTTATTGTTGTCAACCGGCGCTTCTGTTTATGCACAAGGCGATCCAAAAAAAGGACAGGATTTGTTCAAGACAAACTGTACGGCTTGTCACGCACTGGATAAACAAGTTATTGGACCGGCACTTGGTGGCGTAGTGGACAGATTAAAGAAAGAACAGAATCTTGACACAGATTGGCTTCACAAATGGATTAAAGATAATAAAGCTTTAAGAGCATCCGGTGATAAATATGCCAATGAGGTTTTTGAAAAGTTCAATAAAACTGAGATGCTGCAATTTCCTAGTCTTTCCGATCAGGATATTGATGACATCTTAGCTTACACTACCAATCCTCCGGCTGAAGAGCCTGCTGCTGATAAAGCAGATGGTGCAGCGGCAACTAATGATCTTGCAACGGTTGAAGCTCAGAAAGCGCAGCAGCTGAATTCTAAGATTATGGTTGCAGCATTAATAGCTATCGCAGGATTGTTATTATGGCTTCTTCTGAAAATCCGACAGTTGGTGAAGATTCAACAGTCTCCGGAACTTTCCGAGCTTAACTCTACAAGAATTGCGTCATTCTCCACTTTGTATGAAAAATACAGTTACGTGGGTAAAGGTATCGTGGCTTTATTGGCATTATTTGCAGCTTACGGTGTCTGGAACTGGCTGATGTGGATTGGTGTCTATAAAGGCTACGCTCCGGAACAACCGATATATTTCTCTCACAAAATTCACGCTGGTGAAAATAAAATCGACTGTCAGCTTTGTCACTCCAGTGCAAAATATGGTAAGGTTTCCGAAATTCCTTCTGTTAATGTTTGTATGAACTGTCACAGAGCTATTTCAGAATACAAAGGAAAATACCTTGAGCCAGGAAAAGACAGAGAATTCTACACAGGTGAGATCAAAAAAATCTATGCAGCGGCAGGTTGGGATGAGGCTAAAATGGCTTACACGGGTAAAACCACACCAATTGAATGGACAAGAATACACAATATGCCGGATTTTGTTTACTTCAATCACGCACAGCACGTTGTTGCAGGGGAGCAGGCTATTATCAATTCATTCAATGCCAAGCAGAAAGATCCTGCTAACAAAATTGATGTGGTTTGTAAAGCTTGTCACGGTAAAATTGATACAATGAACGTAGTCCAGATGGCAAACAATTTCACTATGGGATGGTGTATCGAATGTCACAGAACTACAGAAGTAGATATGAACAATGGTTACAATAAAGAATACTTCAAAAATCTGCATGATAAGTTGAAAAAACAATATGGTGAGGGAAGCAAGGTTACTGTGGATGCAATTGGAGGTCTTGAGTGTGGTAAATGTCATTATTAATAACAAAAATTAGAAGTATAAATGGCTTCAAATAAAATACAATTCAGAAGTATTCACGAACTAAAAGATCCGACTTTGAACGGAAAGTTGGCTCAGAAAGAGTTTCAGAACGAAATTCCGGTAGATGAATTCTTGGGAGAGTCTGATAACAATAACGGAACATCCAGAAGAGATTTCCTGAAACTGTTAGGCTTCTCTACAGCTGCGGTAACGCTTGCGGCTTGTGAAGCTCCGGTTATCAAAACGATTCCTTATGTGGTAAAACCCCACGACATCATTCCGGGAATTCCTAATTTTTATGCATCTTCCTATTTTGATGGTTTCGACTTTGCCAGTGTTTTGGTAAAAACAAGAGAAGGGCGCCCTATCAGAATCGATGCTAATCCGGGAGCCGGAAATCTTGGTAAAACCAATGCAAGAGCTCAGGCAAGTGTTCTTTCCCTTTATGATAATGATAAGGTTAAGAAACCTGCTTTGAATGGGGAGGAACAGGAAGATTTCAATAAACTTGATGATTTTATTCTGAAAGGTCTTGCAGAATCTCAGAACGGAGGAAAAAAGATAGTTGTGTTATCACACTCTTTTCCAAGTCCTACTTTCAAAAAATTATTTGGCGATTTCAAGGCAAAATATCCTTCAGCTGAATTAGTAACTTATGATGCGTTTCCTTACGCCGCTGCTTTGGATGCTGCTCAGGAAGTTTTCGGACAAAGAGCATTACCGGTTTATGACCTGAGCAATTCTCAGTTGGTTGTATCATTTAACGCAGATTTCCTTGGAGATTATAACGCCTCCAGCTTAGAAGTATCTTATGCTGCAGCAAGAAAGCCGGGAGAAAATATGCTGAGACATATCCAGGTCGAGTCCAATATGAGCTTGACGGGTGCAAACTCAGATTCAAGATACAGACTGAAACCAAGTGCTGTTTTCAAAACTTTGGTTGAAGTTTATAACGGACTGAATGGTGGAACATCTGATAAGTTAGCATCAGAAATCGTAAAAGAACTACAAGCAAAAGGTAGCAATGCTGTTGTTTTTGCAGATGGATCCAAAGCGGCTTATGTTTTAGCTCATTTGATTAATCAGAAATTAGGTTCTAAAGCTTTCACTGGTAAGGCTAATTTCCTCAAAGAATATGACAACGCAAGATTCAATGAGTTTTTGTCTTGGCTGAATGGCGGACAGGTTGGCGTTTTGATTACCAATAATATCAACCCGATCTATTCTCACGCAAAAGGTCAGTCTTTAAAATCAGCCATTGAAAAAGTACCTTATTCTGTTGCAATCACAGATAAGAAAAACGAACTATATAAAGCTTCTAAGGCGGTTATTCCTTTCACACACTGGTTAGAATCCTGGGGTGATATTACACCGGAAACAGGTGCGTATTCTTTAATGCAGCCTACAATCCAAAAGATTTACAAATCCAGACAGATAGAAGAATCACTTTTGGTATGGATCAATGGAAAAGATAACCCGGCTAACAATTATTACAATTATCTGAAAGCTAATGCTTTAACGCTTAACGGGGGATTATCATTCAACAAGAATCTGTATAACGGGTTTGCAGCTGGCGGACTTTCAACAGGGTTAGCTTATTCTGGTGGAAACGCTGCTCAGGCTGTTGCCGAGTTGTCAGCATTCAAGCCGGCGCAATTAGAGCTTCAGCTTTATACAAAACCTTCTATTGGAGACGGAACGCAGTCCAACAACCCTTGGTTAATGGAACTTCCGGATCCGATCTCAAGATTATCCTGGGATAATTATCTTACGATTTCGCCAAAAGATGCTGAAAGCTTAGGATTGGAAAACAGTCTTAATGCAAGAATGCAGTTGGATGGAGATACAGTTAATGTCACAGTTAATGGTGTTACTTTAAAAGATGTTCCGGTATTTATCCAGCCAGGTCAGGCAGATGGCTCTCTTGGATTAGCTCTTGGTTATGGTAAGAAAGATTCCGGTAAAGTTGCTGAAACAGGTGTGAATGCTTATCCTTTATTTGATGGCTACAACACAGTCCTGAGCAACGTAAAGATCGAAAAATCAGGCGATGGACACGAGTTTGCAGGAATGCAGCTTCAGAATACTTTGATGGGCCGTTATGAGATTGCTAAAGAAGTTTCTTTGGATGATTTTATTAACAAACCTGTTGATGAATGGAACAAACCATTGGCAATGCACACTATTAGTGGCGAGCTGCCGATTGGTAAAATTGACCTTTGGGATGCCTTTGATGATACTGATGGTCCGCATTTTAATCTATCTGTAGATCTTAATTCATGTACAGGTTGTGGTGCTTGTGTTATTGCTTGTCAGGCGGAGAACAATGTTCCTGTTGTAGGAAAAGATGAAGTGAGAATGTCCAGAGATATGTACTGGTTGAGAATCGACCGTTACTATTCTACTGAGCAGAAAGTTGAAGTGTATGAAGGGCTGAAAGAAGGAATGGCTGTTCCTGAGTTATACGGAAGTGAACTTCTTGGAATCAAAGGAGCATTGGAAAATGCTGCTGAGAATCCGGATGTTATTTTCCAGCCGGTAATGTGCCAGCACTGTAACCACGCACCTTGTGAAACCGTTTGTCCTGTAGCTGCTACCTCTCACGGGAAACAAGGCCAAAATCAAATGGCTTATAACAGATGTATCGGTACAAGATATTGTGCGAACAACTGCCCTTATAAAGTAAGAAGATTTAACTGGTTCAATTACGCTCTTAATGATAAGTTCGATTTCAATATGAATAACGATCTTGGAAGAATGGTATTGAATCCGGATGTTGTTACAAGAACAAGAGGGGTGATGGAAAAATGTTCTATGTGTATCCAAATGACACAGAATGTTATCCTGGAAGCTAAGAAAGACGGCAGAAAAGTTCAGGATGGAGAGTTCCAGACGGCTTGTGCCAACGCTTGTTCTACCGGTGCTCTGAAGTTCGGAGATATGAATGACATCAACTCAGAAGTTCGCAGCTTGTTCAGCAGCAACAGAAAATATGTATTGCTAGAAGAAATTGGTACAAAACCAAACGTATTCTACCATACAAAAATCAGAAACAGAAAAGAAAGTTTAAATAATAAATAGGTAAAAAATGTCAGGACATTACGAAGCTCCGATAAGGGAACCTTTAATTATTGGTCACAAGACTTATCACGATATTACTGAAGATATCGCAAGACCTATCGAAGAACGCGCAGGTAAATTATGGTGGGCATCTCTGTATGCAGCCTTGATACTGTTTGTTTACGGATTTGGTTGTATCGCCTACACTATTGGAACCGGAATCGGTGCGTGGGGACTAAACAGAACTATCAACTGGGGTTGGGATATCACCAACTTTGTATGGTGGGTAGGTATTGGTCACGCAGGAACACTGATCTCCGCAGTACTATTATTATTTAGACAAAGATGGAGAATGTCTGTAAACCGTTCTGCTGAAGCGATGACGATCTTCGCTGTTTGTCAGGCGGCTATTTTCCCGGTCATCCACATGGGTAGAGTCTGGGTAGGTTATTGGGTATTCCCTTTACCGAACCAGTTTGGTTCCCTTTGGGTTAACTTCAACTCTCCGCTTCTTTGGGACGTATTTGCAATTTCCACGTATTTCTCAGTATCAGTTGTATTCTGGTTTATGGGATTGATTCCGGACTTTGCAATGATCAGAGACAGAGCAAAAACGCCATTCAACAAAAAGATTTATACTATTCTGGCTTTCGGCTGGGGTGGAAAAGCAAAACACTGGCAAAGATTTGAAGAATTGTCTTTGGTGTTAGCAGGTTTGGCAACTCCACTTGTATTCTCAGTACACACCACGGTATCCTTTGACTTTGCGACATCGGTGATCAAAGGATGGCACTCAACAATCTATCCGCCTTATTTCGTTGCAGGAGCGATTTTCTCAGGATTTGCAATGGTACAGACGCTATTGTTAGTAGCAAGAAAGGTTTGTCACCTTGAGGATTATATCACTATGTACCACATTGAGATTATGAATATCGTCATCGTCGTAACCGGAGGTATGGTAACCGTTGCCTATGCTACCGAATACTTCATCGGTTGGTATTCCGGGTCCAGATTCGAAGATTTTACATATCTTTCTCCTGGTGCAGCAGTTGGGCCTTACTGGTGGGCATTCTGGGCATTGATCATCTGTAACTTGGTTGTGCCGGCTTTGTTCTGGTTCAAAAAAGTCAGAACCAATATCTTCTGGACATTTATCATTGCATTGATTATCAATATCGGTATGTGGTTTGAGCGTTTTGACATTATTGTTATCAACTTGTCAAGAGACTATTTACCATCATCCTGGACAATGTTTAAGCCGACTATTATAGACGTTGGTGTATATCTTGGAACAATTGGATTCTTCTCCGTATTATTCCTTTTGTATGCAAGAACATTCCCTGTAATTGCACAGGCAGAATTGAAGAGTATTTTGAAAATTTCCGGTGAAACTTATAAAGCAAAAGAAGGAGATGAGCACCACTAAGATTATATATGGACTTTACGGCGACGACGATGATTTGATGCACGGCGTTAAAGCCTTCAATGATAAAGGGATCAAGATAAACGAAGTTTATACGCCATTTCCTGTTCACGGATTGGACAAGGCACTTGGGCTGAGAAAGACAAGAATCTCTGATGCTGCATTCATCTATGCTTGTTATGGTGTTGCAATCGGGATAACATTGACCGCCTGGATCATGAACCACGACTGGCCACAGAATATTGGTGGTAAACCGTCATTTGACTGGTTTCATAATATGGGAGCTTTCGTAGACCCGATGTTCGAATTGATGGTTTTCTGTTCTGCTCACCTGATGTCACTGACTTTTCTCGTAAGAAACAAAATGTATCCTGGAGCTAAGCCTCAGAATCCTGATCCCAGGACTACTGATGATAAGTTTATGATGGAGTTTGTTTCTGATGATGTTGAAACTATTAAGCAGCTGTTGATTGATACAGGTGTTGAAGAAATAACTGTTAAAGATGCCTAAGATGAAGAATAGTATATTAAAAATTACAGCAATCTTTGGTTTAACAACTGTTTTACTGAATTCTTGCGGACCAAAAGATAATCCACCTTTGGTATATTTTCCGGATATGTATTTTCCTGTTGCTTATGATCCATTGATGAAAGCTAAGGATGCATATTCAGATCACGAAAATGAAATTCCGGCCTTTGTAGCCCGAGATGGTGCAACGGGACTAGCTCCGGTTGAAGGTTCTGTTTCAAGAAACAAAGATGGTATTGTGAGCGAAGAAACGCTTCCTAAAAATATGGATGAGTACAATGCAGGTTATGATGCTTCTAAAGCAATAACAGCATCTCCTCTTAAAGCAGAAAATCTTGAAAAAGATCTGGCCAGAGGAAAAAGCTTGTACGAACATACTTGTTCTGCCTGTCATGGTGTTAATGGTGACGGACAAGGACCGATTGTTCAAAGTGGTGCATATTCCGGGGTTCCTAAATATGCAGACAGAGAAATCACTATCGGATCTATTCATTACGTTTTAACAAATGGTAGAAACGCAATGGGATCTTATGCAGGACAGCTGAACGTAGGAGACAGATGGAGAGTTGCGCTTTATGTTTATAATACATTCAAGGCACCAACATTGTCAGCCGCACCAGCTGCTGCTAATGCAGCTCCGGCCACTCCAGCTTCGGCACCGGCAAAAACTGAAGATAAAACTAATGCTAAATAAAAAAAGAAGTAATGTATAGTTTTTCACCTAAATTAAGATTATATTCAATCATACTCATCGTTGTAGGCGTTGTTTTATTCGGTATTGGTTATGCGCTTAACCACGGCCTGGATGATGCTACAATTACCCACTGGATGGAATCTGTCCATTCAAAAGGACACGATGCACCATCGCATTCAAGTGAGTTGGTTGGTCCTCAGGATCATAATGCTCATCTGGAACATGCAAAACATCAGATTCACAATCAGCCGTTGGCAGCGATTCATACTTTTGCTGTTTTCGCATTCGGGATCAGCTGTTGCGCATTGTTTTTCTACAGCATCCAGCACGCTGCACACGCAGGCTGGTCTATTATTGTTACAAGAGTCATGGAGGCAATCGCTTCTTACATCCCTTACGGGGGGGCAATCCTGATCATTATAATGCTGTTGAATATTACCCATCAGGGTCATCTTTTCCACTGGATGGATCCGAATCTTACAGATCCAAATTCTCCGGAGTTTGATGTTATATTATTCGAAAAGAAAAGATTCCTTAATATTCCTTTCTATGCTGTCAGAACTATTATTTATGTAGTTGGCGCATCATTTTTTGTCTGGAAGCTGAAAAGCCTTTCTAAGAAAGTTGATGAGAATAAAGGTAACAGAAAGATCTATGCAAGTCTTTACAGCTGGAGTGTTGGCTACATTGCATTCTTCGGGTTTGCTTCTGCTGCCTGGGCTTGGGATTGGTTGATGTCTATTGACCCGCACTGGTATTCTACACTATATATCTGGTATTCTATGGTAAGCTGCTTGTCAACTTCTATAGCTGTAATGATTATCATTAGTGTTTACCTTAAGAAAAAAGGGGTTTATCCTCAGTTTAACAATAACCACCTGCATGATCTTGGGAAATTCTTATTTGCTACGAGTATGCTTTGGTCTTACCTTTGGTTTGCACAGTTTATGCTTTACTGGTATGCAAATATCCCGGAAGAAGTAAATTATTTCTTTGGCAGATTTGATTACTATGCACCGACTTTCCTGCCAATGCTTATTGTTAACTTCCTTGCTCCATTATTAGTGTTGGTAAGCAGCAGTATCAAGAGAAATTATAAAGTGGTTACCTTTATGGCTTGCCTTGTGATTTTCGGACACGCTGTTGATTACTTCAATATGGTAATGCCGGGAACTGTAGGACCTTACTGGAATAACCTTCCAATGGCCTTGTTGGTTTTAGGTTCTTTCATCTTCGTAGTAGGAGTTTTCACTTTTACCGTGATGACAGCCTTGGCAAAGCTGAAGCTGATGCCTACCGGAAACCCTTATTACCACGAATCGGAAATCTATGAGTATCCTTTCTAATTCTATTAGAAAATTAAATATAACCCAGCAGTAATGTTGGGTTTTTTTATTATTTTTAAAAAAATAAAATACAGATGATTCATAAAATACCGATCGAAAATATTCTATTCTTAGATATAGAGACTGTTCCTCAAATTGATTCCTGGAATAATTTGGATTCAGCTACGCAATATCTTTGGGACAAAAAGACAAAGTCTCAGCGAAAGGAAGAAATAGAAGCTTCAGATTTTTACGAACAAAGGGCCGGAATTATGGCCGAATTCGGGATGATCGTCTGCATTTCAATCGGAATGATTGATAACAATTCCGGAAAGTTAAAAATCAAAACGTTTTCTGGCGATGAAAGAAACTTGTTAATTTCATTCTGCGAATTGTTCAATAGTCCTCGTCTGAATAATATAATCCTTTGCGCGCACAATGGAAAAGAATTCGATTTCCCTTATATTGCAAGGAGACTTTTAATCAATGGTATTCAGCCTCCGGTTCCGTTTCAGATGTTTGGTAAAAAGCCTTGGGAAATTCCGCATATTGATACAATGGAACTCTGGAAATTCGGAGATTGGAAAAGCTATGTATCACTGGAATTGCTGGCTCATATCTTTGGGATACCGACACCAAAAGATGATATCGACGGAAGTATGGTTGCCGATATATACTACAAAGACGGCGATATAGACAGAATCATTCACTATTGTGAAAAAGATGTCTTAACTTTGGCAAATGTTTTCCGGCGGATGCGGCAGGAAGATTTATTAAAAAGATTAGATTAAAAATGAAATATACGGACGACCAAATAGCAGATATTGGGGAAGAAATAATCAGGGAACTGAAAACGGTTTATGATCCTGAAATCCCGGTGGATATCTATGAGCTGGGACTGGTTTATGATGTTCAGATTTCAGATGAAGGCGAAGTGCTGGTCATAATGACATTAACCTCTCCTAACTGTCCAGTTGCGGAAACATTACCGGTAGAAGTGGAAGATAAGGTAAGAGGTGTAGAAGGTGTGAAATCGGCGAAAATAGAGCTTACTTTTGAACCAACCTGGACCAAAGAAATGATGAGTGAAGAAGCCAAGTTTGAACTTGGAATGTTATAAAAAAATCCTGCAAGTTGCAGGATTTTCTTTTTAAATTTTATACTCGAAAATAAAGATTTTCTTAATGTCCGGGTGCAGGCTGAGATAGACGGGTGCATTTTTCGCGGTATTCTCAATAAATTCTTTTTCTTCCGGAGAATAGGAATGAGGAAACTTAAATACACAGAAAATTTCACCAATTCTTCTTGGCTCAAAATACATTGTTTTTTTCAGCTCGCAAGTCGCGCCGGTAATGTCGATATTTCTGTCTTTGCCCAAAACAACAAGTGAAGCAAATACGCTCTCTGCCAATGCTGTTGCAAAAATATCTGTCGGAGAAAAGTGCTCTCTCACAGTAAAATCATTGGAAGGAACATAGGTTGAGAAAACTTCACCAGAGGCTTCGTGTACAGATTCGATTTTAGATTCGCCTAAGTAAGTTGTTTTTGAAGTCATAATTAATTGTTTTTTCTGTAATAAAATTACAGCATTTTTTTGATATTAAAAATTATTTGCTTGCAAAACTATTAAAATATGATATAAATATGTTTTGATTCATTAAAATCAAAAATGGAAAATGTCTTTTGCCATATTATAGGCACTTTCAAAATGTAAAAGATTCTGATGAATATCTAATTTTTCAGACTGCATAAAAGTAAAAATCTTTTCAGTGGGCATGTTTCCCACCAGATCATCTTTTGCCATCGGGCAGCCGCCGATGCCTTTTATAGCGCTGTCAAATCTTCTGCAACCTTGGTCATAGGCAGCTTTCAGTTTGATGTAAGAATCTTCATATCGATTATGGAAATGTGCCCCGAAATTGATGTCAGGATATTTTGCAGGGATTTTACTAAACAGCAGCGAAATCCTTTCCACATCGCCAACACCCGTTGTGTCCGATAAAAGAACATTTCTGATACCGATTTCCTCGAAACGTTTTGCCCAAAAGTCCACATCTTCCCATTTCCAGCTTTCGCCGTAAGGATTGCCAAATGCCATTGAGAAATAGAGATTCATTTGTCTGCCTTCGGATTTGGTCAGTTCAAGGATTTTTACCACTTCGGTAAATGCTTCTTCCCGGCTTTTATTAGTATTCCTATGCTGGAAAGTTTCGGAGATGGAAAAAGGGAATCCCAGGATATCTATCTGCTCGTGACCCAAAGCTTTTTCAGCGCCGCGTAGGTTAGCCACCACCACAGACAGTTTGGTGTCGGAAAGTGATTTGTCGATCTCATCCACCACCGTTCCGGAATCTGCCATCTGTGGCATCGTTTTCGGATTTACGAAGCTTCCGCAATCCAGCACATCAAACTTAACTTCCATCAGCCTGTTGATGTAGTCAATTTTTTTCTGTGTCGGGATAAACTCTCCCCAGCCTTGCATGGCGTCCCGTGGACATTCTGTTAAGAACATTATTATCTTTTTTTCAATTATAAGGGCGTGTCCTTTTGTCCCGACTGCATCGGAACAAGCAGGTCGCGCTTTCCGCTATATCTTTTTCTTTGCAAACCTTCATTCTTCAGGCTTGCAAAGAAAAAGGATGCCGCTGCAATCGCTCACGCACGCAATTCGGTGTTCATGAAAGACTCATCGGCGCTCGCTTCGCTCGCGCAAACGGCGTTTAAGCATTTAAATATCGACAAACAGCAATCATTAGATATTATTTGTCGTTCACTGCATAAATATATAACTTTGCGGAGATATAGCAAATTATATGGAAAACATCCAATTAGACGGTATTTGGAGAGAAAAGCTCCTTAACAGATTCATCACATACATCAAAATATTTTCAACCAGCGATGCAGAAAGCGAAACCACACCTTCCACAGAAAGGCAATGGGATATAGCGAACTATCTGTATAAAGAATTGCAGGATTTGGGATTGGAAAATGTGACAATTGATGAAAAAGGCTATGTTTTTGGATTCATACCTTCTAATAAAGAAGAAAAAGTTCCACAAGTTGGGTTCATTGCGCATTATGATTCTTCACCGGATTTTAATGGTGAGAATGTGAATCCGCAGATTTGGGAAAATTATGATGGCGAAGATTTGTTACTTAATAAAGAAACAGGTTTTACTTTGTCATCCACCAAATTCGAATCTTTAAAAAAATATATCGGACAAACCATTATCACCACAGACGGAACAACATTGCTGAGTGCCGATGATAAAGCTGGCGTTGCTGAAATTGTAACAGCGGCAGAATTCCTTCTGGCTAATCCACAGATCAAACACGGGCGAATCTCTATCGGATTCAACCCGGATGAGGAAATCGGAAGAGGCGCACATCATTTCGATGTTGAGAAATTCGGAGCAGAGTGGGCATATACTATGGACGGAGGCGAAATCGGGGAGTTGGAGTATGAAAACTTCAATGCAGCCGGAGCTGTGGTGAAAATCCATGGATTATCCGTTCACCCGGGTTATTCTTACGGGAAAATGCTGAATGCAGGATTGGTCGCATCAGAATTTATCAATTCACTTCCAGCCAATGAAACGCCTGCAACCACAAAAGGTTTTGAAGGGTTTTTCCATTTGACAGATTTTGAAGGCGATGTTTCCGAAGCCAAACTGCAGTATATCATCCGTGACCACGATGACCAGAAATTTGAGGACAGAAAAAAACTTATCTCTGAGAAGGTTGACGAAATCAACAAAAAGTATGGCGCAAAAACTGCTGAGATAGACATCAAACCGCAATATCTCAATATGAAAAAGCAGTTCGAAGGCAAAATGCACATTGTAGATATTGCAGAACAGGCAATGAAAGATTCCGGAATCGAGCCAAAAATAAAGGCGATTAGAGGCGGAACTGACGGTGCACAATTGTCATATATGGGATTGCCTTGCCCTAATATTTTTGCTGGTGGACATAACTTCCACGGACCTTACGAGTTTGTGCCTTTAGAAAGTATGCTGGCAGCTGTTAAAGTAATTGTAAATATTGCGCAGTCTGTAAAACAATATTGAACCACAAAACAAACAAAGATTAAAATTTGTCCAATTTCAAGTAAGATGGAAAAAGATTTTATAATCTTAAGGTTTCCACTCAGAATGAAATAAACTTTTGTATCTTTTGTGGTTAGCAAATAATTTAAATTTAATTCAAATCAATTCTGAATGACAATCAAGGAAAAACAACAGGAACTCATTGAAGAATTCGCCTTTCTGGACGATTGGGAACAGAAGTATGAGTATATCATTGATCTTGGGAAAGAATTGAAAGGGCTTCCTGATTATAAAAAAACAGATGAAAACCTGATACGAGGCTGTCAGTCCAAAGTCTGGATTGATGCAGATTTCAAAGATGGAAAATTGTTTTTCAATGCAGATTCTGACGGAATTTTGCCAAAAGGAATTGTTTCGCTTTTAGTAAGAATATATAGCGGACATTCTACCCAAGAGATTTTGGATTCTGATTTTGATTTTATTTCGGAAATTGGTCTTCAGGAATTTTTATCTCCGTCAAGAGCTAATGGACTGATGGCAATGACCAAGCAGATCAAATTTTACGCAGTTGCATTTCAACTAAAGAAGTAGGTGAAGAGAATTCTGGCATATCGTTTTTCCGCATTCGGGGATGTGGCAATGACTGTTCCGGTCTGCGTGGAGTTCCTGGAACAGAATCCTGATGTTGAAATTGTATTCGTGAGCAGAGATAATTTCAAAGACCTTTTTGATAAACACCCCAGACTGAAGTTTCACGGAATCAGTTTTGATGAATATAAAGGTATCTTCGGCATCAGAAAACTTACAAAACAATTAATTAAAGATTTCAATCCGGATTATGTTGCTGACCTTCACGATGTTATCAGGACAAAAATGCTTAATTCCATCTTTATCCGGCACGGTTACAAAGTCTTCCAGATAGATAAGGGAAAGGTTGAAAAAGAGAAACTGACTGATGTCTGGAACCTCGATAAAGTACAGCTGAAAAGGACAGTAGAACGTTATGCCGATGTTTTCCGCCGGATGGGTTTTTCAGTAAGTCTATCGCACCGGCTTAGGATCCAGTCGGATCATAAGAAAGATATAGGCTTTGCACCTTTTGCCCAACACAAAGGCAAGATGATGCCCGAAGAAAAATCCTTTGAACTGGCAAGAATCCTTGCTAAAACGCACAGAGTCTATTTTTTTGGTGGCGGAAAGGAGGAGAATGATATTCTTACCAAATGGGAAAAACAAATTCCAAATACGCATAGCTTATCCGGCAAGCTGACTCTTAAAGAGGAATTGCAGAAAATATCTGAACTGGAACTGATGATCTCTATGGATTCTGCAAATATGCACCTTGCCAGCCTTATGGGAACAAGATGCATTTCCGTATGGGGATCTACACATCATTTCGCAGGATTTCTTGGTTATGGACAGGATGAAAAGGATATCGTGGAAGTAAAAGATCTTTCCTGCAGACCTTGCTCGGTATTTGGGGATAAAGAGTGTTTCCGGGGCGATTATGCTTGTCTGGAAGAGTTGAATATTCAGAAAATCATAGATAAAATATGACGCTCAGTATCTGTATTCCTGTATATAATTTTGATGTTAATACGCTGATTAAAGATATTCGGAATCAAATTGTTGCGGATAATCTTGATGCGGAAATTATTGTTATTGATGATGCATCACGGAAAGATTTTATTGAAAAGAATCGTGATATCGGGAATATTGCCGATCAATATATTTTGCTTAAAGAAAACATCGGGCGTTCTAAAATACGCAATTTATTTCTGAATTATGCGGAGTCCGAGTATTTACTTTTTTTAGATTGTGACGGTAAAATCATAGCAAAGGATTTTATTAAAAAATATGCAGATTTTATAAGGATGAAAAATCCTGATGTGGTCTATGGAGGAAGAAAAGTGGAGGAAAGCAAACCCGATCCTGAATTTGGCTTAAGGTGGAAATTTGCTGTGGAAAGAGAAAATCTTCCGGTAGAGGTCCGCAAAAAATCGCCCTATCTTGATTTTCAGACCAATAATTTTATAGTGCGGAAAACAGTTTTGCGAAGCCATCCTTTTGATGAGACTATATCACAGTATGGTTATGAGGATCTGATTTTTGCTAAGGATCTTTACAAATCAAAGATAAAAATCGAACATATTGATAATCCGATTTTTAATGATGATGTAGAAACCAATGCCGTATTTTTAAAGAAAGCGGATCAGTCTGCAAAAAGCCTGGCGCATCTTATTAATACAGATCAGGATATAAAAGGAAGTTCAAAAATAAAGCTGGCAAGAGCTTATTTCTTACTAAAAAAAACTGGTGGCGTATTTCTGTATAAATTTTTTTATAAGCTTCTTAAACCGCTTATGGTTAGGAAACTGATAAGAGGTAATGCATCATTAAAGATTTTGGATCTATACAAATTAGGGCAGCTTATCGGTTATATGAATAAGGACTGACATTGTCATATCCGGATTCTAATTCGAGTCTGATGTTGGCAATATTAAGCATGGTAACAATTTTAAGGATTATGTAACCAATCAGCATTCCGAAAGTATTCAGAAAAACATCATCTATATCAGCGGTTCCACGTGCCGTATAATATTGCGTAAGCTCAATAGCGCATATCCAGAAAATGAAAAGAAATGACAGTAATGGAAGATTGTTCAGTCTTTTATCTAAAATGCCAAGCCATCCGTAGGGTATAAAAACAATGATGTTTCCCAAAATGTTTACCATAAAAGTCTGGGAAAAAAACTGGTGATAGCTTAGAAAGTACTTAATGCTCTGAAATGGGTTCAATTGCAAAAACCCATATTCCGGATGTCTTCCGCATCCATAAAACATCATATAAACTAAAAAAATAGTATAAACACAGATCAAGACAGCATAATATCTTTTCATAGGTCCTTTTAAAAGATTTACAAAAGGAATTTTCAGATCATATAAGCTTTTTTTAATCCTTCTAACGCAGCAAAAACCTTTCCGCAATTCTAAAATTAAACAAATGATTAATTTTTTTATAAAATTTTAACATTTGTGTTAAGTGATAGTTAAGAAATTAGGGAAGTTTTAAGAAAAGTGGGCGATACAGGATTCGAACCAGTGACCTCTGCGATGTCAACGCAACGCTCTAAACCAACTGAGCTAATCGCCCATTAAATTATATAAAAAATCTCCCAAAGATTTGGAAGATTTTTGTGGGTCCTGAGGGATTCGAACCCCCGACCCTCTGGGTGTAAACCAGATGCTCTGAACCAACTGAGCTAAGAACCCGAATTTTTTTGAAAGGTTACGTTTCCTTTTTGTGGGTCCTGAGGGATTCGAACCCCCGACCCTCTGGGTGTAAACCAGATGCTCTGAACCAACTGAGCTAAGAACCCTCTAATTCTCGTTTAGAGTGGTGCAAATATACAACTTATAACTATATCCGCAAATTTTTTTCTAAAAAATCTCCCACTACAAAGTTGCTACCGCCAATAAAAATCATCTCGTCTTTTTTACAATTCTGTTTTGCAGCAAGATAGCCTTCCTGAACTGAGCCATGAATTTTATAATTTAAGTTAGATTTTTTCAGCAAATTTTCATAATCTTCCGGGTGTCTTCCTCTGCTAATGTTTGGTTTCACAAAATAGTAGTCAGCATCAGTAGGCAAAATCGGGATCACATCATCAATTTTTTTATCATTAACGAATCCTAAGATGATATGTTTTGATTGAGAGTATTCATTCAATTGCTTGAATACTTCTTCCAATCCGGCCTGATTATGACCAGTATCACAAATCGTCAAGGGTTCCTTTGAGAACTCAAACCAACGGCCGATGAAGTTGGTATTTTGATGAACCTTTAGAAGTCCGGACTTTAAATTTCCATCGCTGATTTCAAAACCTTGCTGTCGTAATTCATTAATCAAAGCAAAAACTACCCGGATATTTTTCTTTTGGTAATTGCCTTTTAGGTCGGATTCTAAATCCGTTTTGATTTCTGTTGCGTCTATAAAGTCTGCATTTTCTTCAATCGCTTTTACTTTAATGATATGTTTTACATTAGCAGTTTCATCACCGGAAATGATGGTTGTGTTTTGTTTTATGATTCCCGCTTTTTCTTTTGCGATCTCTTCGATTGTGTTTCCCAAAATATTCTGGTGATCCAGTTGAACATTGGTAATTGCAGCTACTAAAGGATTGATAATATTTGTAGAGTCTAAGCGTCCGCCCAAACCTACTTCAATAATTGCCACATCCACATTCTGCTGATAAAAATATTCGAACGCCATAATGGTCGTGAATTCAAAAAAAGAAGGGCGAATGTCTTCTGGCAAATGCTTCAGCTTTTGAATGAAATCATAAACAAATTCTCTCTCACAGTTGGCTCCGTTTATTTTGATTCGCTCTGTAAAATCTATTAAATGTGGCGAATTATACAGCCCGACTTTATAGCCCGATTCCTGAAGAACGGATGCCAGCATATTACTGGTAGAACCTTTTCCGTTGGTTCCACCAATGTGAACGGTTTTGATTTTGTCCTGTGGATTTCCGAAAAAATCGCAAAGTTTTCTGATGTTGTCAAGTCCCGGCTTGTAGGCCTTTTGCCCGTCAATCTGGTAATTCGGCATCTGTACAAAAAGCCAGTTCACAGCTTCCTGATAGTCTTTTGGAGTCATAGTTTCAAATGAAATACAAATTTAAGATAACAATGAGAATTCTAATTAAAATGTTGAAAATTTCTGCTTGCTGGGAAGGTTGAAACAAAAGATAAAACTGCGCCCCGGATGGAACGGCATGTTTGAGCTCTTTTTATTTTTTTGAAGAGGAAAAAGCGTGGGGAAAAATAAAAAAGCGAGTAGTGACAGCCGGAATTTGGCGCCCAAATCAATTAAAAAACAATGGTGTAAGTTCCCTGGGAAATGTTGGCCGACTTTTTCGCTTTTACGTATTGCTTCATCCAGATCACCGCAGCCGTAATATTGCAGGCGTCTTTGATTCCGCTGCTTCTTCCTGCGTTGGTGACAGTTCCGTTTTTATCAACCGTAAAAAACATTACCAGCTGACCTTTGGTCTTGCAATTGTGGGCAGGAAGTTTTCCGGCTTTCCCCATTGTTCCGGGAATGAATGCTGTAAGTGCCCTGTCTTTCCCGATTTTGGTAATTTTTTCTTCTTTGGAATCCGCCGTTTTAGGATCTTTGGAATCTTCTTTCTTAGCCGCGGTTTTGTTCTTTTCGTCCGTTTTTTTGTTTTCGGTGGCAGCTTCTTCTTTTGGCTTTGACTCAGCAACTGAAACGGTGTCTGGAGGCAAAACTTCTATGTCCGGAACGTAGATTTCCGGCTTGGCAAGAGAATCCGGTTTTGGTTCTTCTTTTGGTTTCGGAATTTCTGTGATGACAGATTTTGGCAGTTCGTAAGTTTTATAATAACCGGCATTGAAGGACAATAAAAGTACAAAAAACAAGAGCGCAACCACGTAAAACGCAATCGGCAGCCCGGATAATTTTTTTGTTCTTCTTCGGAATTCCATTATTTATGAAGGTTTATTGATGATGTCAAGAAACTCATTGGTATGATACTGGATTTTCATCAGCAGATAATCTACCTTGGCAACCAGTATGTTATGAAAAACGTAAGATAAAAAACCCACAATCAGTCCGACAGCTGAAGGTGCCAGAGCTTTATAAAAATCGGCAGCCAGAAGGTTTTGTGATACAACAGTTTCAGTTTTGGATAACGTCCCGAACGTGGAGGCCAAAACTAAAACGCCTCCTAAAAGTCCCAGCATGGGAGCTGCTCCGGAAAGTGTTGCGAGAAAGTTGATGTTTTTTTCGGCTCTGTTGAGTTCTATTTGAGCGTGGGTTTCCATAGCGTTTGAGATTTCACCAACAGGCCTTCCTAACCTGGAAAGTCCCTTTTCCACGCTTCTGGATTCCGGTGAATTGTCTCTTCTGCAGAAATCTATAGCGGATTGGATTCGGCCGTCATTCAGCAGATCATTGACATTTTTCAGCAGGTACGGATCCACTTGGTTTTCCCTGTTAAGTGCAACCAGTTTTTGAACAAAGAAAAAAATGGCTGCAATTCCGAGAAATAGAAGAACGATCACAAGACAAACGCTTAATAAGCCTCCGCCAAATAAGAATTCCCAAACAGAAATATTTTGCTTCACCATAATTTTATTTGTTTAAGTAGGTTTCAAATTTATGAATTAGTAATGATTAACCCGAAGCGATCGGAATGAATTTTATCAAAAATCGGATTTTAAAAAACAATTTTATAAGTTCCTTTGGATGACACGCTGGCAGATTCTGCTTTCACATATTGTTTTACCCAACTTGTTGCAGTACTAACCACACAAGGATCTGAGATGCCGCTTTGTCGTCTTGCGGAAGTCACTTTTCCAGACTTGTCCACAGTGTAAGAAATTGTGATACTGCCACTTGCAGAACAGTCGTGGTTAGGCTGCGCGCCGCCTCGTCCCATTGTTCCTGGGATGAAACCGACCAGTTTTCTGTCTACGCCAATCAGGCTGGTTCCGTCACCATCGCCTCCCAGCGGATCGCCATAGTTTCCGGGACCGTTACCATTACCTTGTGAGCCGGATTTTGTTCCTCTTCCTTTCAGCAGGTTCCCTATTGCGGCATTTCCACGGCCGTCTCCGGTTGCATTTTCTTTTTTGATGTTACCTTTTACATTGGTTTTACCGGTTGTGTTTTTGGTTGAGTTGGCCGCAGTGTTAGAATTGGTTTTATCGATTGATTTTTTGGCAGTTACGGGCGGGTTTTTAATCCTGGTTGGTGTAGGGACTACATTGTCAGGAATATCTTTTTCAGTTTTTTCTTTAGAGGTTTTGGCAGTTTCTTTAACGATTTCTTTTTCCTCTTTTTTCTCAATAATCGGAGCGAGACTTCCTGCTTCTTCTTTTGGTTCTTCAATTCCTTTTCCGTTTCGGTTATCGCCATAATTGATGCGCATTTCCGTTAGTTCCACAGGAATGATTCTTTCGCTGTTCACAGCCGTTTTTTTTGGAGCTTTGATGATAGTCGCCGGAATAAAGAAGATAATCAGGAAAATAAACATCCCGACTACGAGCGCCTTAGTCAGCGTAAATTCGTAATGCTTACGGAATTCGTATGCGCCATAAGCCTTATGCCGGTCTTCAAAAACGATATCATCCAGGTCCTGATACATCCAATCAACTATTTTCGTTACAATTAGTTTTATAACGATTCGTAAATATAATTATTATTTTCTGGAGACGGATTAATCGTCAACTTCGATGTCGTCCTGACGAAAGTTGCACTTGAGCTTAAATGGAATCGGCTCTTCGGATCCTGTGTAAAAATCCGTAATGTGTCCTTTCCAGCAAAGCTCCAGCTCATCTTTTTCATTTTTTGTGAAACTCAGATCATTGTCATAGAGAAAAGCTTCATCGTCATCATAAAGATCAACTTCTGTATAGGTATCTTCTTCTGTGTCATCTACGAGGAAATTTTTTCCTTCCAGCTCGGATTCGGCTATAGGAAATTCGGAAATGTTGAGAGACAGCTGGGGAAATTGGTATTGCAAAGAATCATCATCCACATGTTCCAGAGAATCATCCGTGATGATTTCCACTTCCAAGAAATTCTGCGCATTGAGATAAACGGATTTGCAATAGGTGTTTCTGATAAAATATTTCAGAGTTTCCTCCGGATGATAGATCTTTAATATTCCTTTCATTATAAGGACATTGAGTTATTGATAAGTTTTAATTATGCTTAACAAAGATAAAAATTTGATTGAATTTGGAAAATTTTTGTCGATTATTTTTAACAATTGTTTTCAGAAAGTATTATCGATTGATTTTGTGTCAATCTTTACGCTTCGGTTAATAAACAGAATCATAAAAAATGCAGTTTAAAGTCTTATATTTACATAGTCAAATATTTATTCTATGAAACATCTGTGTAAAATTGTATTTATAACCATATTGGCTTATTGTTTCTTTTCCTGTAAAAAGGATGATTCCCCTGTAATGAAGACTTCCATTGGTTCTTCAGCTTCCGATCTGGATTCTATTGCGGCTGATTATTATAATGAATATTTGAAATTTTATCCTTTGGAAGCTACATCTCAGGGCGATGCCAGGTACAATGACCTGCTTCCGGATAATCTCAGCCAGGATTTCATCAAAAAAGAAATTGCTTTCTATAATTCGGTACAGAATCAGCTTAAGTCAATCGATTATAATAATCTGGATGATGATCATAAAGTGGTTTATGATGTTCTGGAATATACGTTGATTGATAAGCAGGAACGCTATGCCTATCACCCGGAATATATACCGTTTACACAGTTCGACGGGCTTCCGCTTACTTTTCCGATGCTCGGAAGCGGAACAGGGATTCAGCCCTTCAGAACAGAAAAGGATTATGATAACTGGCTGAAAAGGATTGAGGCTTTCCCGGTCTGGATGGATTCTGCTATTGAGAATTTCCGCGCCGGAATCAAAAATAATGTTGTGCTGCCGAAAGCACTTGTTGTCAAAATGATTCCTCAAATGAAAGCAGAAGAAATCACAACGTTTGAGATAGAAAAAAATATTTTCTACGGTCCAATAAAGAATATTCCAAAAGATTTCAAACCCGTAATTGCGAACAAATATGCGAAGCTTTATCAGGACGCTATCAAAAATAAGTTAATTCCTGCTTATCTCAAAATGGCCGATTTCCTTGAAAAAGAGTATTTGCCAAAATCAAGAACGACAGACGGCTACACTGCTTTGCCAAATGGAAACAATGTTTATGCTTATTATGTAAAAAGCTGGACGACAACAGATAAAACACCGGATGAGATCCATAAAACCGGATTGGAAGAAGTAGCAAGAATCCGTAAAGAAATGGAAAAAGTAAAGAGCCAGGTCGGTTTCAAAGGTTCTTTAGAAGAATTTCTGGATTATGTCAAAACAGATCCGAAGGCAATGCCATACAAAACATCAGCGGAGGTCTTGGCGGGCTTTCAGTCAATTCTGGATAAAATCACTCCGAAGCTTAAAACGATGTTTAATGTAACACCAAAAACGCCTTTCGAAATTCGTCAAACTGAAAAATACCGTGAAGCCAGCGCAAGTGCAGAATATATCCAGGGAAGTCCCGATGGAAAACGCCCGGGAATTTTTTATACGCCAATTCCTGACCCGAAAAAATTCAATGTAACATCCGGAATGGAATCTCTTTTTCTTCACGAAGCGATTCCCGGTCATCATTATCAGATCTCTCTTCAGCAGGAGAATTTGAAGTTGCCAAAGTTTATGAGATTCGGTTGGATTGGTGCTTATGGCGAAGGCTGGGCTTTATACTGTGAGTCTCTCGGTGCGGAATTTGGACTTTATACAGATCCGTATCAAAAAATGGGTTCTTTGAGTGATGAGATGTTGCGCGCTGTTCGTTTGGTCATCGATACAGGAATCCATACAGGACAAATGTCCCGAGAAGAAGCCATTAAATATTTCTTGAGCAATGTTGCTTATGATGAAGCCGGAGCAACGGCAGAAGTGGAGCGATATATGGCTTTGCCCGGGCAAGCTTTGAGCTACAAAACCGGTGCTATGAAAATCCGTGAGCTGAGGGATAAATATCAGAAGCAGTTGGGGAAAAAATTCAATCTGGCATCTTTCCACGATGAGGTTTTGAGTCAAGGTTGTCTTCCGCTGGAAGTTTTGGAAAGAAAAATGGATCTTTGGGCAAAGAATTTAAAATAAATCTTACATGATATGATCCAGAGCTTAAAATCACTCTATAACAGGGATCTGAATAAACTGAAAGTTGAAATTGAATCTTATGTCAATGAACAATCAATTTGGAAAACAGATCAGAATATTTCCAATTCCGCCGGCAATCTTTGTCTTCATCTGGCAGGAAATCTCAATACTTATATTGGCTCAGAACTGGGAAAAACCGGCTATGTCAGAAACCGTGAATTAGAATTCTCCCTAAAGGATATTCCTAAAACTGAGCTGATTAAAAAAGTTGAATCTACAATAAAAATGATTGATTCTACACTGGATGGATTATCGCAAGAAGATCTGGGAAAAGATTATCCGACGGAAGCTTTAGGTTACAAAATGACAACCGGTTATTTTCTCATACATCTGCTTTCTCATCTCAATTATCATCTGGGGCAGATCAATTATCACAGAAGGTTATTGGACTGATTTTATTTCTCAAACAATAGTTTCGTAATAAAATCCTTTTCCTTGCTGCCTCTTGCCGGCGAATATTCCCGTCCATAGAAAATGATCTGGAGATGTAGTTTGTTCCAGACACTTTCATCCCAAAGATTTTTTGCATCTCTCTCAGTCTCAACAACATTTTTTCCTGATGTCAGTTTCCATTGTGTCATCAATCTGTGAATGTGTGTGTCAACCGGAAACGCCGGAAAACCAAATCCCTGACTCATTACCACAGACGCCGTTTTGTGACCTACGCCAGCCAGTTCTTCCAACTCTTCAAATGTCTGAGGAACTACGGAATTGTACTTTTCGACCAGAACTTCCGCCATTTTTTTCAGGTTTTTCGCTTTAGAATTGGTTAATCCTATTTCTTTGATGAGTTCCTTGATTTCTTCAACGCTAAGCTTGGCCATTTTTTCAGGCGTGTCGGCAACGGCAAATAATTTTGGCGTGATTTGGTTCACCTTTTTGTCCGTTGTTTGGGCAGAAAGTGCGACGGCAACCATCAGGGTATAAGGATCTTTATGATCCAGCGGGATCGGAACCTCGGGATATAATTTTTCTAATTCTTCCTGAACAATCTTGGCTCTTTGTTTTTTAGTCATTAGTTGATTATAAACTATTTTTCTGGGTATTTATCGGTGTTTTGAGAAGCGTGAAAAACGGCTTTTATCATAATAATTTTCTGATTTTCATCAATGGTGTAAAAAATAATGTAAGGAAACTTATTCATAGATTTCCCACGGAAATTTTCAAAAAAGGTTTTGAAATATTTTGTTTCCTGAATTTTTCTAAATGTATTTCGGTAATCTTCTATAAAAAGATTAGCAACCTTCTTAGATGCTTTTTCTTGATAATACGATACAGCCTCGTTGATGTCTCTAACGGCATTAGGAGTTAAAATAATTTTATAACTCATATTTTTTTTTAAGGATATTGTAGAATTCTTCCGCGTCGATGCAGTCATCTACAGAAATATCATTTTGTTCCGTAAGAATAGATTTTTGTTTTTCTGAAAGTACAAAATCGGATACTTCATTGTTCTCCTCTGTGTATTTTGCACCAATTAAGTCTAGAAATTCTTTGAAAAAAGAAGACTTTTCGTTTGGAATGGAAACATTATAAGTTGTCATAATTCCTCATTTTTAGATAACAAATTTATAACAAATTTTAAATCAAGCAATATTTAAAAGATTTGAATTAAGTTTGTATAAAATAGAAATTATGTTGAAGGTTGGCGATTCTTTACCGGAATTTATAGGAACTAATCAAAACGGGGAAAAAGTCGATTCCCAAAAGCTGAAAGGCAAAAAACTGGTTGTATTCTTTTATCCAAAAGCGAGTACGCCAGGTTGTACAGCGGAAGCCTGTAATCTGAGAGATAATTTTTCTGTTTTGAAAAAGAAAGGCTATCAGCTCATTGGCGTGAGTGCAGATTCTGTGAAACGTCAGAAGAATTTCAGTGATAAAAATGAATTGCCGTTTGATGTCATTGCAGATGAAAATCGCAATATCATTGACCAATTCGGGGTTTGGCAGCTGAAGAAATTTATGGGAAGAGAGTTTATGGGAATCGTGAGAACGACTTTTGTTTTCGATGAAAATGGGATTTGCACGCAAGTCATTGATAAAGTGAAAACCAAAGACCACGCGGCGCAGATTTTAACATAAAAACATATAGGAATACGTTCTTTACCTATCGGTTGACGTTCGTTAATGGTCGCACGGGGTTCTGAAAAGGTCCGTTGCGGTTATACACACATCGCGTAGCGTTGCCGATGTGTTCCGCGAGGTTCCGAACCCCAAATTATACGTTGCCTGACGTATCGGAAGAGCTTCAGGATCTCGGTGAATAGGTAAGGAACCGCAACAGATGATTCTGGAACGTCAACCGAACGGTCTTAATACTGTCCGGATATGTTCTATAAAGGTCCGGAACTCTATTTCACCGGAATCCATATCTCTTCTTCAGCAGAATCGCTGTTTGGATCATAATCGTCTCCAAAAATTTCAAAATGTGGTCTGTCATCAACCTCGAATTGATTTTCCGGGATGAAATTTTGAAAGATATATCGGAAAAGTTCCGGTCCGTTTTCCGCTTTCCCTTTGTAAGTGAAAACCAAATATTTTCCACTTTCTAATTCGAAGGTGTCAAAATCATTTGGAATATTGTCGAAATCAGAGACTTCGGCCAAAGCATATTTTCTAAAAGACTGACCAGGCGTAAAATTATCAGGATAGATTTGGAGCGAGAATAGTTGATTCGAAATTCTGTTGACGATTTCATTTCTTCTCATCATAAACTTCTTCCAGAGAACAGGCGTTTTATCATCCTGAAAAGAAGTTGTCATGGTGAATCCGATTAATTTCTTCGATTTAATAAACTCAATGCGATGTGCCAGGTTGAATTTAATTTTCATAATACATCAATTCCTCCTCATCATTAGGAATCATTACCATTTTCTGAAACTTCAATCCTAATCTTTCGATTAATTTTTGAGAAGAAAAATTATCTTTTGTAGTAATCGCGGAGATTTTATGAACCCCAAAATCTTTAGCGGCAACTTCTTTCAGTTTATTGGCAGACTCATAGGCGTAGCCTTTTCCTTCATATTTTTCAAGAAAAGAAAAACCGATATCCAGAACATCCAGACCTTCTCTTTCAAAGATCCCGACAGCCCCGATTTTGGTATTGTCCTCTTTTAGAATAACGACGTAATTACCAAAACCCAATTTTTCAAACTGAGGCCGGAATCGGTTAGTGATATAGTTTTCCGCATCTTCTTTCGTGCGGAGATTCCGGTCTCCAATATATCGGATGAAGGATGGCATATTGTATAATTCAAGGAAGAAATCCGCATCTTCCAGGTTAGCGTCTTTTAGAATCAGTCTTTCTGTTTCGTAGGTTTTCATTCCTTAAAAATATAAATTTTATGGAACAATTACCGTAAAAACATAGGCGAAAAGATTGACCAGCAAAACCACTCCATATAAAACATTGGTTTTTCCCCGGTTCAGGGAGAGCATAACGGTGTAAAGAGATAGTCCTAATAGGATCATCGATTTGGTATCAAGCCCTAATACCAGTGGTAAGTCAAATATGATACAAACTACGGCCACACAAGGAATCGTAAGCCCGATGCTTGCCAAAGCAGAACCTAATGCCAGATTAAGACTGGTCTGGAAATGGTTTCGCCTGGCGGCTTTTATCGCAGCCAAACCTTCCGGAAGCAATACAACCGCTGCAATGATAACGCCCACGAGTGATTCCGGTGCGCCAAAACTCTGAACCACATCTTCAATCTGTGGAGAAAGGGATTTGGCCAAAAATACGACGACACCCAGGCAGAGAATCAAAAATAATAAACTGATGAAGCTGATGAGGTTGGAAGGCGGTTCAGCGTGCGTATCTTCATCACCTTCGGGCAGAAAATAGTTCCTGTGGCGGACTGTCTGAACCATTAAAAAAGTTGCGTAGATCACAAGCGAAGCTACTGAGAAAAAAATCAGCTGAGAATTATTGAAAGAAGGTGTTATCTCACTGGTTGTATAATTGGGTAAGATCAAGGTCATTACAACGATGGCGACCAATCCTATCAGTGCCATATTCCCGGAAGAACGTGCAAAAAACTGTTCTTTGAATTTTACACCGCCAACCAGCAGACAGGCGCCGAGAATCCCGTTCAGGATCAGCATTATCGCAGCAAAAACCGTATCTCTCGGTAATGTTGCGGCCTGGCTTCCGCCTGCCATCATCAATGAAACAATGAGCCCGACTTCCAGAACAGTAATGCAAATGGCCAGAATAATGGTTCCGAATGGCTCGCCAACTTTATGGGCAACAACCTCTGCATGATGAACTGCCGAAAGGACAGCCGCAATTAACAACAATCCTCCTAAAACTCCAAGAAGCGGGCTATCATCCGTGATGCCAAGCAAATAATAGATCAATGATAAAACCGGGAAAATATAAGACCAATGAAGTAATGTTTTTAAACTCATAAAAATTGATTTCTCTAATTTACAAAAAATTATAAAAAAAGCTTTATGGAAATATATGCAACAAAAAATCCACCAAGTTACTTTCTTAAACCAGTTTAAGTTTTTGGAGTTCTGGTAATCCGAACTTTGTCAAATAATTAAAACAATTATTATGAGTACAAGATTTAATTTGGCAAAAACAGATGCAGCAGCTTACAAAGCAATGCTGGGATTGGTAAATTACCTGCAGAATATTTCACTAAGTCACACCTGGCAGGAACTCATCAAAATCAGAGCTTCGCAAATCAATGGATGTGCGCATTGTCTGGATTTACACACGAGAGATGCTGTAAAATTGGGCGAAACACCGCAAAGGATTTATCTTCTCAATGCCTGGAGAGAAGCATTGGAACTCTACTCTGTGGAGGAGCAAATCATTATGGAAATGACCGAGGAAATTACTTTAATCAATCAAAAAGGATTATCGGAAGAAACCTATAACAAAGCGAAACAAGTTTTTACGGAGCAACAAATTGCCGAAATCATAATGACCATTGTTATCATTAACGCTTACAACAGAATTGGAATCAGCACGCTGATGCCGATTTCCAAGGAATAAAAAAAGCCACCAAAATTTTGGTGGCTCATTATATTATCGATGATAAGTTTATTTTACCAAAGTTAATTCGCTGATAAGTCTTGTTGCACCAGCATATTTGTCAATGATCCAAAGTACGTAGCGAACGTCAACGTTAATTGTTCTCTGCAATTTTGGTTCGAAAACGATATCGCCACTCAGCGCTTCACTGTTTCCGTCAAAAGCAAGACCAATCAGGTTTCCGTTTCCGTCAATGATCGGCGAACCGGAGTTTCCACCTGTAATGTCGTTGTTAGACAGGAAGTTAATTGGCATAAATCCACCTTTCTTATCGGCATATTGACCGTAATCTTTTTTCTTGGCAAGATCCAGAACTTTTTGAGGAAGGTCAAATTCTTCGTCGCCTTTTTTATATTTGGCAACCATCCCATTGATATCGGTATAATAGTTTTCCTTGATGCCTTTGTAGTTTCTGTCCGCTCTTTCAGGCAATGTTTCAATTGTTCCGTAAGTTAATCTCATTGTAGAGTTAGCGTCCGGATAGAATTTTTTCTCCGGCTGCGCTTTTCTAAGTCCGTCTAAGAAAAGCCTGCTGTTTTTTGCAAAATTCTCATCCACTTTAGAATATTTTTCCAGTCCTAATTTTTGGTCTTCAACAATGCCGTTGGCAAATTGTCTCAGTTTATCAGCATCGATTTTCAATCGGTCAGGATTTTCCACGAAAGCCAAAGCCGATTTTTTATTAGCAAAAACAGATTCGTAAGCCAATGTTGAAAGGTTATTCACATCTGCAGCAAGAATAGTTGGAGAAGCAAATTCTTTAGCCACTCTTGTTTTGTAAAGAGAAGTTAAAGCTACAAGCATATCGCCTTCAACATTGTCGTGAAAACCATCATAAGCTTTTTCAACAGCATCCAGAACTTTTTGTTTCATCGCAGCTTTTCCGGCATCATCCTGGTCAGCATACGTTTTGAAAAGACTGCCTAATTGGTAAGCAGTAGCAATATAATGGGCGTTTCTCTGTAAGATAGAAGCGTAATTTCTCTCTACATTTCTTCCGGAAACTTGCTGATAATAAGCTTTGATCTCTGGTAAAACACCATAGTAAGTCTGCTCATTTGGAGACTGAGCAGCCCATTGATTGTAAGTCTGCTCCAGTTTTTGTTTCTCAGCAACTGTTCCGTTTTTCTTCACCGCATCAATTGTTCCCTGTCTGTTTTTCCAGTAATTGGCAACACTTGCGTACTGAGAAGCATAATCTAACTGAGTCGCTTTGTCCTTGTCCATATATTTTTTCATCACATCCATTGCCACTTTAGAAGCTTCTACCCAAGCCGGATAATCTTTATCCACCATTTGCTCTATGCCGTAAGACGTCAGGTAGCGGTTGGTTCTTCCAGGGTAACCCAAAATCATTGTGAAATCTCCGGGCTTGTACCCTTTAAGAGATATTGGAAGGAAATGTTTTGGCTTTAGAGGAATATTGGTTTCAGAATATTCCGCAGGGTTTCCGTTAGCATCGGCATAAACACGGAAAACGGTGAAATCTGCTGTGTGCCTTGGCCATTCCCAATTGTCCGTATCGCCACCGAATTTCCCTAAGGATGAAGGCGGCGCACCAACCAATCTGATGTCTTTATAATCCTGATATACAAAATAATAGAACTCATTGCCATTAAAAAAATCTCTTACAACAACCGTATATTTTCCGTTTTCAGAATTTTCTGTCTGGATGGCTTTATATTCGGCATCAATAACCGCTTTTCTCTCAGCCGCAGACATATTGTTGTTCAGTTTGGAATTGATTCTCTCGGAAACGTCATCCATTCTCACTAGAAATCTGACGTATAAACCTTTAGCATTGAATTCTTCATTCGGTTTCATTGCCCAGAATCCATTCTTCAGGTAATCTTTTTCAGGCGTAGAAGCTGCAGCAACAGCATCATAACCACAATGGTGATTGGTAAAAATCAAACCCTGGTTAGACACAATCTCACCCGTACAGAAACCACCAAAACTTACGATGGCATCCTTCAGGCTGGAATTATTAACAGAATAAATTTCTTCCGGCGTGAGGTGCAGACCTTCTTTCTGCATATCAACACCGTTCAGACGTTTTACGAGCATCAGAAGCCACATTCCTTCGTCAGCTCTCATTTGTGCATAGCCCAGAATCAGGGTTAGTGCTAAAAATATTTTTTTCATTGAGAATATTATTTTGCTGGCTAATTTAATGATTATTTTAAATCTAATGGTATGAATTTGGCTAAGACAATGTACAAAAATCAGATAATGAAAAAAGTAAGATTATTAGGGGTTTTGTTATTGGCAATTTTTATTGTTATTTCCTGCAAACCCAATCAAAATTTGAATGTAAATGACCAAAATATTCATAGAAAATGGATGTTGGTTGAATACAAAGATTTCACAAAACAGGAACTCACAAATCTGGGAGCGAATATGGATCTGACAAAAAATTCTGATGCGCCCAACCGTTACACTGCAAAAATGGGCTGTAACGGAATGTTTTTCACGGCAGAATTCAATCAGGGAAAAGCTAAATTTTCGGGCGTTGGTTCTACGATGATGTATTGTGATGGAAAAATGAAACTGGAAGAATTGTTCGGAAAAGATTTAACATTAATGAATCGATACAAAATCGAAGGCCATTTCTTAACTTTAACAGACGGAACAACTTCAATGAAGTTTATAGCTGCGGATTGGGACTGATAAAGAAACAAGAGAAAAGTAAAAGATTCAAGAATTTAAATACTACTAAAATATTAACTTATGAAAAGAAGTGCAAAAGCTGTCTGGAAAGGAACAGTAAAAGACGGAAGCGGCGTCCTGACAACGCAAAGTACAACGCTGAATGATACACAATATTCATTCAAAAGCCGTTTCGAAGAAGGCGTCGGCACCAACCCGGAAGAATTGCTGGCGGCAGCTCACGCAGGTTGTTTTACAATGAAGACTTCGGCTTTGCTCACAGAAGCAGGCTACACGCCGGAAAGTCTGGAAACCGATTGCAAGATCAGTCTTGTAGAAGGTAAGATTACTTTATCAGAATTGACACTCACTGCCAAAATCCCGGGAATCTCTGAAGAGGATTTCCAGAAAATTGCTCAGGATGCTAAAGAAAATTGTCCTGTGAGTCAGGCTTTCAGTTTTGAAAAATCATTGACCGCGACACTTGTGAGTTAAGTGGATTTATCGCAAAGTCTCAAAAATATTTTGAAAATCGACTCGCGTAAGTCGCAAATTATTAATTTTATCGGCGACTTTTATAAGGTTAACTTAAGTGCAAATTTTGTGACTTTGCGTTAGACGAAAATTAAAAAAACCAAAGAATATCTTTGGTTTTTTTGTTCAAAAATAGTATCTTGTCAGAATCAGAAAATTATCAATTTTAAATGTTAGAAAAGAAAGAACATCAGTATGAAAGAGCGGTTTTGGTTGGTCTGGTCACCCAAAATCAGGACGAGGATAAGCTGAAAGAATATATGGACGAGCTGGAGTTCCTGGCTTATACAGCAGGAGCGACAGTGGATAGAAGATTTACTCAAAAATTATCCCAACCGGATTCCAGAACCTTCGTCGGAAGCGGAAAAGCAGAAGAAATCAGGAATTATGTAAAGGAAAATGAAATCGGAACTGTGATTTTTGATGATGAATTGTCGCCTTCCCAGCTGAAGAATCTGGAACGTGAAATGGAAGTCAAAATCCTGGACAGAACCAATCTTATTCTTGATATTTTTGCCCAAAGAGCACAAACTTCTTATGCGAGAACCCAGGTTGAATTGGCGCAATATCAATATCTTTTACCACGATTGACAAGAATGTGGACCCACCTTGAACGTCAGAAAGGGGGAATCGGGATGCGAGGTCCGGGTGAAACGGAAATCGAAACCGATAGAAGGATTATCCGTGACAGAATTACTTTGCTGAAAGACAAGCTCAAAACCATTGACAAACAAATGTCTACCCAACGACAAAACCGTGGAAAAATGGTGCGTGTCTCTTTGGTGGGTTATACTAACGTTGGGAAATCAACCTTGATGAATGCGCTTTCCAAATCGGATGTTTTTGCGGAAAATAAATTGTTTGCAACCTTAGACACAACGGTTAGAAAAGTGGTGATTGGAAATCTTCCTTTTCTTTTGACCGACACGGTTGGTTTCATCAGAAAGTTACCGACGCAATTGGTTGAATCCTTTAAATCAACTTTGGATGAAGTTCGTGAAGCCGATTTATTGATTCACGTGGTGGATATTTCACACGAGAGTTTTGAAGATCATATTAATTCCGTCAACCAGATTCTTCAGGAGATTGATGCGCATCAAAAACCGATGATAATGGTTTTCAATAAGATTGACGATTTCAGCTACGAGAAAAAAGATGAAGATGATCTGACACCTTCCTCCAGAAAAAATATTTCCTTGGAGGAATGGAAAAAAACCTGGATGGCGAAGTCCAAACATCCGACGGTTTTCATTTCGGCTCTGACCAAAGAAAACTTCCCGGAAATGAAGAAAATGATTTACGATGAGGTTCACAGAATCCATATTTCGAGATTCCCTTACAATGATTTCTTGTTCGAGTATTTTGATGATGAGGAAGTTTAACCACAAGGACACGAGGATTGCACAAAGAACACAAGATTAATTTTGTGACTATTGTCTAAAATGTTGAACGCCTCGTAAAAAACAAATACACAAATGAATGAAAACCAAATTGCAAAAATCATTTTTGATTTAGGTTTGAAGATTCATAGAAATCTTGGACCCGGATTATTAGAAAGTGCTTATGAAGAATGCCTTTTTTACGAAATCAGAAAACTGGGATTAAAGGTCGAAAAGCAAAAAGCATTGCCATTAATTTATGAAGAAGTAAAATTAGAAGTTGGTTACAGAATAGATTTGTTAGTAGAAAGTAAATTGATAATAGAAATGAAATCTGTTGAGTCTTTGAGTGACATACATCTTGCGCAGGTCTTAACTTATTTGAAATTAAGCGGTTGTAAATTAGGTTTGCTTATCAATTTCAATATCAATTTATTCAAAAATGGTGTCCGCAGAGTCATTAATGGCAGTTTATCATAATTAAAAAAATCTTGAGACCTTTGTGAAAACCTTGAGTCTTTGTGTTTAAAATAAAATAAATGGAGTTATATTACTCATTTTCAGTTCTTATTGTGCTTGCATCTTTGTTTGCCTACATCAATTATCGCGTTTTAAAATTACCGAGTACAATCGGAATAATGGTGATTGCGATTATAGTATCGGTAACTTTGGTGGCATCGGGCGATAATTTTTTACCTAAAACAACCACGCATCTTACAGAGCTGGTCAATAATTTTGACTTTACTGAGGTTCTGATGGGCGCCATGCTGAACTTTCTGCTTTTTGCAGGCGGCATTCACGTCAATATCAAGGATTTGAAAGAGCAATTCGGGCCGGTTGTTATTTTTTCTACAGTTGGTGTAATTATTTCGACTTTTGCCGTTGGTTTCGGGACTTATTATTTGTTGCCTCTGGTTGGCGTTCAGATGCCGTTAATCTATTGTTTGGTTTTCGGTGCATTGATTTCTCCTACAGATCCGGTTGCGGTTCTCAGTATTCTGAAACAGGCGAATGTGTCTAAATCTCTGGAAACTAAGGTTGCAGGCGAATCCCTTTTCAATGATGGGATGGCAGTTGTTGTTTTTACGGTCGTTCTTCAATTAGCCATCGGGAAAGACATTGATCTGAATGTTGAAAATGTAGGACTGCTTCTCATAAGAGAAGCTGGTGGAGGATTGCTTTTAGGCGTTCTTCTCGGCTATTCGGCTTCAAGAGCTATGCGCGTTGTAGATGATTATATTATCTCTGTACTCATCACATTATCAGTCGTTATGGGTGGTTATCTGATTGCCCGCGAGATGCATATTTCTGCGCCTTTGGCAATGGTGGCTGCAGGATTATTTATGGGGAATTTCAGCGAAAGTTTCAAAATGAAATCCGAAACGCAGGATTATCTCATCAAATTCTGGGAGCTGATTGACGAAATTATGAATGCTGTCCTGTTCCTTTTTATTGGTTTTGAACTATTGTTAATCAAGGATTTAAGTGAATATTTGATAGCGGGCGGTATTTGTATTATGATTGTTTTACTGGCACGCTGGGTAGCGATTTTTATTCCGACGAAATTTATGGCTTTCAAATACCGATTCAGCCCGCAAACGGTGAAAGTTTTAGTTTGGGGCGGCATCCGTGGCGGCGTTTCCATTGCTTTGGCACTATCGATCCCGGTGAATGAATACAGTCAAATTATCATCAGTATTACCTATTGTGTGGTTGTGTTTTCGATTATCGTTCAGGGATTAACGATCGGAAAAGTCGCCAATCCGAAGAAGATTGCGACTGAAGAGAAAATAATGGAAACTTCCGAATACAAATGAATCAATCGATTATTGTCTCAGAAATAAAGACAGCGCTTCAGGAACTTTCAATCCGGGAAAAAGCTGAAATATTAAAACGATTCTTCAAAACCGGAAAAGGCGAATATGGTGAAGGTGATATATTTATCGGCGTTACTGTTCCGGATCAAAGAACTGTTGCAAAAGAATTCTACAATAAGATCTCTCTTGAAGAACTCATTGAATTATTATCTTCAAAAATCCACGAACATCGTCTGACGGCTTTGCTGTTACTGGTTTATAAATTCGAGAAAACCAAAGATCAGTCTTTACGAAAAAAGATCGTTGATTTTTATTTGAAACATACTAAATACATCAACAATTGGGATTTGGTGGATACTTCTTGTTATAAGGTTTTGGGTCGGTATTGTTTTGAAAATCAGGATTCTAATTTATTAGAAAAATTATCGGATTCCGAAAATATGTGGGAAAAACGAATGGCTATTGTCGGAACAATGCACCACATCAAAAAGGGACAATTTGAATTAACCAAAACTTTCGTGCTTAAAAATCTGAAGCATCCGCACGACCTGATGCACAAGGCTAACGGCTGGCTGCTGCGCGAGATGGGAAATAAAAATGAAACAGAATTGCTGGATTTTCTAGATCTTCATTACAAAGAAATGCCAAGAACATGCCTCAGATATGCCATTGAGAAATTGGACGAAAACCTGAGACAGAATTATTTAAAAGGACACATCTGATGGATTATCTGTGGCTCAGAACTTTTATACATTACTTTCTTCACTTCGGTTTTCCCGTTGTTATTGCCAGTCTTTTCTTCCGGAAAGACTGGAAAAAGGCTTATTTCATAATGTTGGCAACTATGCTGGTAGATGTGGATCATTTACTAAGTACACCTGTTTTTGCACCGGACAGAAGCAGCATTAATTTTCATCCGCTCCATACTTATTGGGCTATAGGAATTTATCTTATGTTATTGTTTTTCAGAGGTGTTCCAAGGATAACTGGGGTTGGGCTGCTCTTTCATATGCTTACGGACTGGATCGACTCGCTCTGGCTGTGAGAATTAAGTTTTTTTTAAGTAGAAATTAAGCGGTTTTTCACATTATTTGTAAAACTTTGTATTAAGTTTTTCAATCAAACCTCAGTGGAAAAGTCAAAACAAATATTCCAGACGGATAATAAAAAACGCTGGAGAAATGTAAAATGGAGCAGCAGGGTTGCCGGCTTTATTATTCTAATTTTCTTATTGGCATTTGTCCTTATGATGAAAATGGACAGAAATCCCAAACTTCCTTTTCAAGAAGATTATAAGGCTGTGATGACAGCCAGCAAGCCCTATCTCCAGGAGAATAAGATCTCCAAAGCTTACAAAGGTTTCCGCAGCTTCATCCACGCCAGGAAAATGCAAACCAATGAGGAAAAAATGTCGAGGTCAAAGCATCAGCAAAGAAACACCGGCAAAAGCTGGAATCAGTTTTCCGCAGGCATCAGATCCGCATTTTATGTAGCCTGGGATCCTCAGTCTTTGATGTCTCTGCGCAGAAATATCAAAAATATCAATCTTGTTTTTCCGGAGTGGTTTTTTCTGGATCCTAAAAATGGAAATCTCAGGACCAACGTAGATCCCGAAGGATATAAAATTATCAGGAAGGCCGGCGTTTCTGCTATGCCGATTCTGAGCAATAATTCTGATCAGGAATTTCATTCGGAAGGAATTGGAAAAGTACTGAACGATCCCGTGAAAAGAATGGATCTTATCAATAAAGTGGCAGCACAGTGTCTGAAATACAGATTCAGAGGAGTCAATATAGATTTTGAAGATCTTAATTTGAATGATGATCAGGTTTTAGTTGATTTTATGTCGGATCTGTCAAAAGTTTTCAGAAAAAATAATCTCTTAGTGTCTATGGATGTGATGACTGATAATGATGATTATAATATCAGAAAATTAAGTCCTTACGTAGATTATTTTGTGCTGATGGCTTATGACGAATACTCAGCCGACAGTGATTCTGGTCCCATCTCTTCGCAAAAATGGATTGAGCAGCAAACGGATAAAATGGCAAAAGAAACCAGTCCCCAGAAAATTATACTCGGGCTCGGAGCCTATGGTTATGACTGGAGCAGTAATCCGGATCAGAATACATCTGTTACTTATATGCAGGCAATTACAAAAGCTAATGCCAGTAAAGCTGTAATTAATTTTGATGATAATACATTTAATCTGAATTATTCTTACACGGATAATCAGAATAATGCCCATACTGTTTTTTTTAATGATGCAGCTTCTGTTTTTAACACTATGCGCTTTGCATCGGAATATCCGGTTGCAGGAACAGCACTCTGGCGTTTAGGAAGCGAGGACAGCCGTATATGGACTTTTTATAATAGGAATCTGACCTCTGCAGGTCTTGCAGGCTTTAAAATGAATAATCTTGAAAACGTAAAAGGGCAGACGATGGTAGATTATATTGGCGATGGAGAAGTTCTGGATGTCCTCAATACACCACACGACGGAAAAATAAACCTGGAGACGGATCCTGATGAAAAAATCATAACTGATGAAAACTACTTGTCATATCCCAGCTCTTACGAAGTAAAAAAATATGGCGCCGCACCACAGAAAGAATTGGTACTGACATTTGATGATGGGCCGGATCCGGAGTGGACGCCGCAGGTGTTGGATGTTCTTTCTAAATATCACGTTCCTGCAGCGTTTTTCCTTGTCGGGATCAATGCTGAGAATAACTTGCCGCTTGTAAAAAGGATCTACAAGGAAGGTCACGAAATCGGCAACCATACCTTCACCCACGAAAATGTTGCAAAAGTTGACCCTGAGAGAGCGTTACTTGAGCTCAGGCTAACCAGGCTGCTGATAGAATGTGTTACCGGGCACAGTACGATTTTATTCCGGGCACCTTATAACGCGGATTCCGAGCCTACAACACCCGAAGAGATTATCCCAGTTGCATTGGCAAGACAACAGAATTACCTTGACATTGGTGAAAATATCGATCCGGAAGACTGGCAGCCGGGTATCCAGGCAACTCAGATCGTAGATAGAGTCTTGGACGGCATCAAAAAACAGAGAGGAAATATCATATTGCTTCACGATGCAGGTGGTGATACAAGATCCGAGACTGTAAAAGCCTTAAATATTCTTATTCCGAAACTTCAGAAACAAGGTTATCATTTCACCAATCTTACACAGATCCTCCACAAGAAAAGAGATGAGCTTATGCCGCCGGTTCCTAAAACCAATTCTTACTATATTATGCAGCTCAATCTGTTGCTGGCCGCGGCAATTTATGGAATAAGCCATTTTCTGGTTGCACTGTTTATGATTTTCATAGGATTAGGCATTTTCCGGCTTTTGCTTATGATATATTGGGCTGTATCAGAATATAAAAAAGAAAAAGGGATAAATAACGGGGCTGATCCTGCAATTTATCCGAAAGTTTCAATTATTGTACCTGCTTATAATGAAGAAGTTAATATCGTATCTTCATTGAGAAATCTTTTGAACCAGACATACCCGGATTATGATATTATTTTTGTGGATGACGGAAGCCGTGACAGCACTTTGCAAAAGGTCCGGGAAACATTCGCAGATAATGCAGGAATAAAAATACGGACTAAAACGAACGGCGGAAAGGCAACAGCGCTTAACTTTGGTATTGCCAATACGGATGCCGAATATGTAGTCTGTATAGATGCTGATACCAAGCTTGAGAAAAATGCTGTAAAATTACTGATATCCAGGTTTCTAAACGCAAAGAAAGATGAAAAAATCGCTGCTGTTGCAGGCAATGTAAAAGTGGGCAACAGGGTTAACTGGCTCACCAGATGGCAGTCCATAGAATACACAACGAGTCAGAATTTTGACCGCTTAGCCTATGCTGGTATCAATGCAATTACTGTGATTCCCGGTGCAATAGGTGCTTTCAGAAAATCTGTAATAGAAGAGGTTGGGGGATATTCTTCGGACACCCTTGCGGAAGATTGCGATCTGACAGTCAAGATTCTGAAAAAAGGTTATAGCATAGCCAATGAAAATCGGGCAGTAGCGGTGACAGAAGCGCCGGAATCTGTAAAACAGTTTTTAAAGCAGCGTTTCAGATGGACTTATGGTATTATGCAGATGTTCTGGAAGCAGCGGGAAACATTTCTTAATCCTAAATATAAAGGGTTGGGACTTTGGGCTATGCCTAATATATTGATTTTCCAGTACATTATTCCCTTGTTTTCACCGCTGGCGGATCTGGTCATGTTTTTCGGCATATTGTCAGGAAACGGACAAAAGATATTGATCTATTACCTGATTTTTCTTTTGGTAGACGCATCAATAGCATTTGTAGCCTTCATTATGCAAAAACAGAAGTGGACGGATCTTTTCTTTATTATCCCACAGAGATTCGGTTATCGCTGGCTGATGTATATTGTTCTGTTCCGTAGTCTGAAGCACGCTCTACAAGGGGAAATGCAGACTTGGGGTTTTCTTAAAAGGACAGGGAATGTGAAAGACATTCCGGGATAATTTATTCGAGACTTCTCGCATTAGTCATTTTATAGCTCATGATTCTTGCGATGTTAAGTGCTCTGGTAACGGCTATTTCTGCAGTTGGTCCCTCAAAATGATCATGTACGGTTTTTTCCCAAACCTGCAGCCAGCGGTTAAAATGTCTTTCTTCCAAAGCTGCTACTTCATTCAGTGGAAAATGAACACGCATCGGGTTACCCTCATACACAGGATTTCCTAATAAAATACTTTCCCAGAAATTATACATTTTCGGAAGATGTTTGCTGAGGTCAATTTTTGCGATATCTGTAAAGAAAAACCCGATCACATTATCCCTGACAATTTCTTCATAAAACCGGTCAACCAAAAATTCCACCTGTGCTCTTGTTGTAATATCTTCCATTGTACAAAATTAAGCCAAATTAAAATGTAAATTTGCGATTATGTCAAAACTCAGTTTTTCCAGATTAAAATCAACCAAAGATACAGGTTACGGAGATAATTTTTCTGGCAGATTTATCAATAAAGACGGTCTGCCGAACATCAGAAAGAAAGGCGTCAATATCCTGAACCGGTACAGTTGGTACCACACCATGCTGGATCTTAAAAGATGGGAATTCATTGGTTTGTTAGTAGCAATATATATTATCGTCAATCTGGTTTTTGCGCTGGTCTATTATTCTATCGGTATTGAGCATCTCACGGGAATAGACAAGAGTGATCTCGTGAATGAGTTTACGGATGTATTCTTCTTCAGTTCGCAGACGTTTACCACAGTCGGTTACGGAAGAATTGCGCCGGTTGGTTTCCTGGCAAGCCTGGTTGCAACCTTTGAGGCTTTTCTCGGGTTACTGGCATTTGCTATTGCAACGGGTTTGTTTTACGGAAGATTTTCCAGGCCGCGTGCTTTTCTTAGTTTTAGTGATAATGCGCTGATCTCGCCCTACAAAGATAAAACGGCGCTGATGTTTAGAATGGCGCCTTTCAAAAATACATCGCTCACCAATGCTTCGGTAACAGTTCTCGCTACCTTTGAAACGATAGAAAACGGAGAGCCGAAAAGTTCCTTTTACAATCTCAAACTGGAATTGGACAGCATTACTTCTCTGATTCTCAGCTGGACTATTGTACATCAGATTGATGAATCATCACCTTTTTATGGCCTAACTGAAGAGGATTTAGACAATACTGATGTCGAGATTATTGTTCACGTCAAAGCGTTTGACAGTGTCTTTTCCAGTGATGTTTTTCAGCGGACCAGCTATACTTCGGATGAGATTGTATATGGTGCAAAATTCGTGAAGATGTATAATCCGGACAGGACAAACACCGTAACAGTGCTCAATCTTGATGCAATTAATACATTTGAAAGGTTAAGTTTAAAATCATAATACGATGTTCACATTTACCGTTTTGCCGACATTGGTGATTGTTACTTTTCTGATTGTTACGCTTTATAAGCACTTCATCAGGAAAGACAGGCAGGATCTGAAAGCTTCATTCCTGTTTGCTTTATTTTTTTCTATAGTCTGGAGCGGATTATATTATTTAGTCTTTTCCTGAGAAAACTGTTAATTTTGCAAAATGGATCTTGATTTCTACAAAAAGCAGGCATTGCAAAAACAGAAAGAACACCGGAAATTTTTAGAAGGATTGAAAAAGAAAGCGCCTAAAAATCTGGATTATCTTGTTTTGGAAAAACACGAAGAAACATTCCGGGAGATCGATTGCCTGAAATGTGCTAATTGCTGCAAAACGGCTGGTCCGCTTTACACGGAAAAAGATATCGAGAGAATATCAAAACATCTCAGGATGAAGCCGGCCGAATTTGAGGGTAGGTTTCTTCGGGTAGATGAAGACCGGGACAAAGTTCTTCAGACGCTTCCTTGCTTTTTTCTGAATGATGACAATACCTGCTCCATCTATGAAGTCCGTCCCAAAGCCTGCAGAGAATATCCGCATACCGATCGGAAGAAGATCTATCAGATCAATAATCTGACGCTTAAAAATACACTGATCTGTCCTGCAGCTTATGTTTTTGTAGAAAAAATGAGAAGCTTACTGGATAAGTAAGCTAACGCTAAAGTTTTCCCAAAAATCTTATTGTTTCTAAATTTTCTTTTATAATGGTTTAATGTTTGGACTTGATAATCAACACTAAAATAATTATTATGAAAAAGTTAATGGCAGGCGCAATGATGATTTTCGGAACCATGTTTCTGACGGCGCAGACAACACCACAGCAAGACACGGCAAAAACCGGAAAAGAAAAGAAACTGAATAAGGCTAATGCAAAAACGCCTGAAACTGTTGAGCCAAACGGAATGAACCGTTCAGTTGATACAACGAAGCTCAATCAGCAAAAAATAGAGAACGAAAGAGCGAGAGATCAGATGAATCAAAGGAGAGACGGCATCAATGATGAAGCAACGAAACCAATGCAGCCGGCTCCCGGAAAAACAGAATAACAAAAAACCGAGCAACTGGCTCGGTTTTTTTATGCTTTCCATTCTACCACAGCTTTGATAAAAGCTTCGGCATTTTCAACAGGAATATTTGGTAAAATTCCGTGTCCGAGGTTGACGATGTATTGGTCTTTTCCAAAACGGTTAATCATCTCGTGAACCATTGTTCTGATTGTTTCCGGCTTGGAATGCAGTCTTGAAGGATCAAAATTTCCTTGCAAAGTCACCGCATTATTTGTGAATTGTCTCGCTAATTCGGGAGTGATTGTCCAATCAACACCAACAGCAGAAGCTTTGGATTTTGACATCTCATCCAATGCAAACCAACAGCCTTTCCCGAAAACCACAACGTGCGTCAACGCAGCAAGCGCTTCAACGATCTGATTGATATATTGCCAGGAAAACTCCTGATAATCGGCTGGTGAAAGCATTCCGCCCCAAGAATCGAAAACCTGAACGGCAGAAACTCCTTTTTCCACTTTTCTTTTCAGGTAAGCAATGGTAGTATCCGTGATTTTCTGCAATAACTTGTGCGCCGCTTCCGGCTGAAGAAAACAAAATGATTTCGCAATATTGAAATCCTTAGAACCTCTGCCTTCAATACAATAACAGAAAATCGTCCAAGGCGAACCGGCGAATCCAATCAGCGGAATCTCATTGTCCAGCTTTTCCAAAGTCATTTCTATCGCATCGAAAACATAACCCAATGTTTCATCAACATCAGGAACAATGACATCCTCAACTTGCTGAGCCGTTCTGATAGGATTGTCCAGCCAGGGTCCAACCGATTCTTTCATTTTGAAATCGATACCCATTGCCTGCGGAACCACCAAAATGTCGGAGAACAAAATCGCGGCATCCAAAGGAAATCGTCTGATCGGCTGAACCGTGATTTCCGAAGCCAGTTCCGGCGTCTGACATCTGGTGAAAAAGTCGTATTGGTCGCGCAATGCGATGAATTCAGGCAGGTATCTTCCGGCTTGTCTCATCATCCAAACTGGCGGTCTTTCCACGGTTTCTCCGCGAAGTGCCTTTAAATATAGGTCGTTTTTAATCATTTTATATATTATTTTGGGCGCCTTTATCCGCCTTCCACTCCCGCTTTTTTCTTTAAAAAAGAAAAAGAGCTCCGTTCAAGTCGGGGCGCGCTTCGCAAAATACAACTTTAGCCTTTCAATTATATCAACATTGTCATAATGAGCCAGTCGAAGTATGTTTTAAAATCAAATTCAACAAATCAGCTAAAGTATTTTTTGAGCTTGTAATTACTTTATTATCCGTTAGTTTCTCAATTTCAGAAGTCGTTGTTTTTCCAATCGAAAAAATTTTGGCATCACCAAATTGATTAAACTTTGCAAAACTACGAACTCCGCTCGGACTGAAGAAAACGATAGCCTGATATTTCTCATCGATTTTGGGATACAGCAATTCGGTTTTATAGACAGGAATTTTTCTGTACGAGATATTTTGCAACGGCAATTTTTCATCCAGGATATCCAAAGCTATATTCCCGCAGAAATGCAGAAATTTTTCATTCACAGAATTTTCTGTAATGAACTGAGACAGTTCCTGGGCATTCCTGCAAAGTTTGAAAGCTCCGAAATTATGCTTTCTCAATTCCTTTTTGGTCTGCGAACCTACAACGTAGATTTTGTTATAGGTTTTTGGTTCGGCAAAGTTTTCATTTGGTGAAAATCCGTTTTCGAAAAAAGCTTTTACGCCATTCACACTGGTGAAAATCAATGAGTTGTTTTTTAGACCGAAAGTTTTAGTTTTTAAAATTTCAGTATCAATGACTTCAACAAAATCCACTGCAAAATCGTTTCCCAATTTCTCAGAAACTTTTTCTTTTTCCAGTGATTTTGCAAAAAGGATTTTCATTTGATTTTATCGCAAAGTCGCGAAGTATTGTAAATTTAATATTATAAAAAAGTCACAAAGATCAAACTTGGCGACTTTTAACATTGTAAAGGTAAAAATATTGCGCCTTTGCGATATTTAATTCTTATAAGTTTTTTCTAATTTCGTCCATCAATTCCTTGCCTCCATTTTCCAAAACCTTCAAAGCGATTTTTTCTCCGAAGTTTTCAGAATCATTCCAGTCAAAAATCTCATCCGTTTCGATACAGTTTTTCCCGTCAAGAGAACAAAGTCTTCCAAGAAATCTGATTTGTCCGTTAAAGATTTCAGCTTTTGCACCAATCGGCGCTGTACAACCGCCTTCCAGCGTTTTCAGAAATTCTCTCTCAATCGTTACGCAGATTTCGGTTTCTTTGTGAGAAATTGTTTTTAAGCTTTCATTCAGCTCCTCATTATCAGACAAACTTGCAATCGCAACAACACCTTGCGAAGGCGCCTGTAAGAGGAATGGAATCTGTTCATAATGGATATCCAGGTTCATTCTTTTGATTCCTGCCAATGAAAAAATGGTGGCGTTGGCAATACCGTCATCCAGTTTTTTTAGCCTGGTCTGAACATTTCCTCGAATATCCGTGAATTCGGTTTCCGGAAATTCCTTCAGCCAAAAAGCGCGTCTTCTTAAGCTGCTAGTTGCGATTTTCAGAACTTCGAGATCCAAAGGTTCCGAATCATCATTTCTAACCAGAACATCTTCCGGAAAATCTCTTTCCAGAACGGCAGAAATCTGAATGTTTTGAGGCAATTGTGTAGGGACATCTTTCAAAGAATGAACGGCAATGTCAATTTCCTTATTTAATAAAGCGATATCCAGATCTTTGGTAAAAACACCGGTTATGCCTAAAGCATAAAGCGGCTGATCCAGGTTTTTATCACCGGAACTTACAATAGGAACAATTTCGGTTTCAAACCCCAGAGTTTGTAGCTTCGATTCTACTTCGCGAGCCTGCCAGAGAGCAAGCGGGCTATTTCTCGTTCCTATTTTCAGTTTGTTCATTAGTTTCTTGTTTATGGATGTCCAGGATTTCCTCCATTAGCTTGGTGACTTCAGTCGCCCGCAATGGATTTTCCAGGATGTATTTTGCAAAACGGTTGGTTAATTTCTGTACTAATTTATTAGATAATTCCATATCTTCAATCTTAGCATAATTGAATTTTTTATGGATATTGTGCATCTCGTGCTCTTCGATTTTTTTGAGCGAGTTTTTGAAATGGTTGATATTAGGCGCAAGCATTCTTTTCTTTTCCCAATCTACAAATTCCTTCGCCATTTCTTTGATTATGCCTTCGGCTTTCGGGATTTCCTTCTTGCGCTGTTCCATTGTTTTCTTAATGGTCTGAGAAAGTTGGTCTACATCGATCAATGTGACATTTTCCAGTTCGCCGATTTCCTTCTGAACATTATTCGGAATCGATAAGTCAATGACCAGCATTTCTTTATCCTTAGGGAAATTGGATTCGTCAATAATATATTTCTGCGCGCCTGTTGCGACAATCAGAACGTCAGTTTGTTTTAGTTCTTCCGGAAAGAGATTGAAATCAATTTGAGGGATTTTATACTTATCAGCAATTTTTTCAGCCTTTTCAAAAGAACGGTTGGCTATTTTGATGTTGGGCTGATAGATGTGTTTTACGAGATTCTCAATCGTATTCTGTCCGATTTCTCCAACGCCTAAAAGAAGAATATTTTTCTCGTGAATGTGTCTTGTGTTATTCAATATATAATGCACCGCAGCATAAGAAACTGAAGCAGAGCCAGTGCTGATTCCTGTCTCATTCTTAATCCTTTTTGAAATCTGAATGGATGAATTAATCGCACGTTCCAGGTAAGGATTGGAAAAATCTTTATACTTTTTAAATCGGTGATAAGCATTCTTGATCTGCGAAACAATCTCAAAATCACCGATAATCTGGCTTTCCAGGCCTGCGGCCACGCGGAAAAGATGAAACAAAGCATCTTCACGCTGGATGACATTCACATATTTCAGGAATTCCGAAAGACTCACGCCCACAGTATTGCAATATAGTTCCGCAATGTGAAGGTAATTTTTCGTAGTGGAATAGATCTCTGTCCTGTTGCAGGTGGAAACCACAAAAGCATCACCGTAATCCTGTTCATGAATCTGATTGACAAAAGATTTGATGTGCTCATCGAAGAATGCAAAACGGCCACGCGTTTCAGCATCGGCTTTTTCATAGCTGATGCTGAGAACGGCAAAATCAGAAGTCTGGTGAAATTTATTTCTCTGGCTCATTTTTCAGTGAGCAAATTTACGATTTTTAAAACTAAGGCTGATGATGAATGTCAGTTTACCGAATTGAAAAAATCTATACCATTGATTAGAATTCTTAAATCTGATCAGTATCATAAAATCAAATATATGCCAGAAATTATTTACAATTTTGATAATCTGAAGTATGAAATTTTAATAAAATTTTAACCAAAAAAAATGGATTTACATGTTTAGAATGTATCTAAATTTATATCTTTGTAAACTTAATAATTATTGAACGGAAATGGGTTTATTGGATATGTTTACGCAAGAGATTGCGATTGACTTGGGTACGGCAAATACGCTGATAATACATAACAACAAAATCGTTGTGGACCAGCCTTCTATCGTAGCGATAGAGCGTTCGTCCGGCAAGCCGATTGCGGTTGGAGAGCAGGCAAAACATATGCAGGGGAAGACTCATGAGGATATCAAAACCATCCGCCCGCTGAAGGATGGCGTGATTGCAGATTTCCACGCTTCCGAACATATGATTAAGGAATTCATCAAGCAGATTCCGGGCATCAAAGGAAAGCTGTTTCAGCCGGCACTCAGAATCGTGATTTGTATCCCGTCTGGAATTACTGAAGTTGAGAAAAGGGCGGTGAGAGATTCTGCTCAGAAAGTTAACGCCAAAGAAGTCCGTTTGATTTATGAGCCAATGGCAGCTGCAATAGGGGTTGGTATTGACGTTCAGAAGCCGGAAGGTAATATGATCATTGATATAGGTGGCGGAACAACGGAAATTGCCGTAGTGGCACTTGGCGGAATTGTTTGTGACAAATCTGTGAAAATCGCTGGTGATGTTTTCACTAATGATATCGCTTATTACCTGAGAACACATCATAATTTATACATTGGGGAAAGAACGGCTGAGAGAATCAAGCTGGAAGTAGGTTCCGCTGTTGAAGAACTGGATGTTCCAATCGATGATATTCCTGTACAAGGTCGTGATCTGATTACGGGTAAGCCAAAAGAAATTATGGTCAATTATAAAGAAATTTCCAAAGCGCTTGATAAATCAATCATCAGAATCGAGGATGCGGTGATGGAAACTCTTTCTCTTACGCCTCCGGAACTGGCTGCGGACATCTACAAAACCGGAATCTATCTTGCCGGCGGCGGTGCGCTTCTGAGAGGTCTGGCAGACAGGCTTCACAGAAAGACCGGGCTTCCTGTTTTTGTTGCTGAAGATCCTTTGAGAGCAGTAGTTCGCGGAACCGGAATTGCCCTTAAAAATATGGACAAATTCAATTTCTTAATCAAATAATAATCTTCTTAAAATTGAAATGATTGCAAATTTTTGATGCTTCTGAAACCGAAGTCTGAAAAATCATTATCAATCATCAATTATCATTTATAACTTAGATGGGTGCTCTGCTGAGATTTTTTTCCAAGAATGCGTTATTTGTGTTCTTCATATTTCTACAATTGATTGCAGTTGTACTGATATTCAGCAAAAACTCGATGCAGCAAAGTTTCATTGCAGCTAAAACGGCGGCATTCAATTCCTGGGTTTCCGGCTACATTGATGAAGGGACATCTTACCTTAAGCTGAAACAAATCAACGAAGATCTTGTCACCCAAAATAAAGCACTGATGCTGGAGCTTTACGGAAAGGAAAAAGCAAAAAATCCAAGTTTCCGGAGAGTTTATGATACCATTGGCGGCGGGCAGATTTATACATTTGTGGACGGTGAGGTTGTCTTCAACAGTATAAACAGGAAGGACAATTATTTTACGATTAACAGAGGGAAGCTTCAGGGTGTCAATTCCAAAATGGGCGTGATTGCACCAAGAGGAATTGCCGGAATCGTTATCAATACAACGGATAATTACGCTTTGGTTCAGTCTGTGCTCAGTATGAACAAAATAAAGATCAGTGCGGCGCTCAAAAAGTCCGGTTATTTCGGAACATTATCCTGGAAAGGCGATGATTCCCGTACAATGACACTTTCGGATGTTCCTAAATATGTTCCGCTGAAAGTGGGAGACACTGTAGTTACCGATGGAAAATCTTCTATTTTTCCTGCGGGAATTATGGTCGGGACTGTTGCCGGTTACCAAGTGGACAGCAAAACAGGTTTTTGGGATATTTCTGTAGAACTCAGCGAAAAAATAGGGAAATTAAGTAAGGTTTTTGTGGTTAGAAATCTTAAAAAATCTGAGGTTCAGAAGATTGATGATACCTTAAAAGTACAAATCAAAAAAGATGGTCAGTAGAAACATTGCATCGGACTTGCTTCTAATAGCTTTACTCACAGCTTTTCAGATTTTTATTCTGAACAGGATTGCTTTGTTTGGTCAGTATATTCCTGTGCTCTATCCTGTGTTTGTGATGTTCTATCCGTTTTTCAGAAATCAGTTTCAATTCTTAGGATTAAGTTTTTTACTAGGATTATGTGTGGATGCGTTTCTCGGGACTTGGGGAATCAATGCATTTGCGACAACGGTTATTGCTTATTTCAGAACCATAATATTCAGAACTTCTACGGATACCACAACAGATTTCTTTTCTTTCCAGAGTATCCAGTGGACACAGTTCATATTTTTTATAATTACCAGTATTTTTATTCACCAGTTTTTGGTGCAGTTTATCGAGTTTTTTAAATTCAACAGATTTTTTGAAATTTTATTTAATGTAATAGTCACCAGTTTTATTTCGTTTGTATTTATATTAGCCTATACATTAGCCTTTAAAATCAAACAAAAAGTCTGAAACTGAAAATGCGTATAAAACCGAACACTATTTTTTTTGACATTGAGGTTGCATATGTCCTCTTAAAAAAATAGAAAAGCACATATGAAATCACAATATTTAAAAATCATTCTCGCCCTTTCTGTCATTGCAGTTATTTTTATTGCAAGGCTTTCTTATTTGCAGTTGTTCACAGACCGATATGCGCTGAATGCAGCCAATACATCCATTAAAATCGAATATGTTATTCCGCCTCGAGGTGTTATTTTTGACAGAAACGGAAAAATTCTTGTAGGGAACCAGCCCGCGTTCGAACTTTCTTACACAGCAGCATTACTGAAACCCGATTTTGATACCATTGGCTTCTGTAAATTGATGAATATTACAAAACCGGAATTCATCAGGACAATGAAAAACATTGAGAAGGAAAAATATTATTCCCGACTCACACCGATGACTTTTATGAAGAACCTGAGCCGTGAAGATATGGCAAGAATTCAGGAGTTGATTTTTAAATATCCGGCGTTCGCAATTGTTCCGCGTCCGCAGAGACAATATGAAATCAATACTTCAGGAAATCTTTTGGGGTATACCAATCAGGTAAATGATAATGACATCAAGAAAGATTCATTATACTATTTGCCCGGCGATATTATCGGGAAAAGTGGAATAGAGAAAGCGTACGAAAAAGAACTCCGCGGTGAAAAAGGGATGAAATATATCCAGAAAGACATCCGCCAGAGAAGCATCGGCTCATATAAAAATGGTGAGCTGGATAAGGAAGTGGTTACGGGAAAAGATCTCACACTGACTATTGATTATGATTTACAACGGATGGCCGAGGAAATGCTGGTCAATAAGCACGGTGCTATCGTTGCACTCGATCCAAACAATGGCGAAATCCTCACTATGGCAACCGGCCCGGACATTGATCCGAATCTTTTTACCGGCCCGGACAAGTCCAGAAATCTTTACCGATTGGCTAACGATACAATCTACGAAAATAAACCGACCTTTGACCGTTCTGTTCAGGCGGCATATCCGCCGGGATCAACCTTCAAATTGCTGACTGCACTCGCTGCAATGCAAATGGGCGTCATGACGGATAAAACAATTTTCCCGTGTGGCGGCGGTTTTAATTACAGAGGTTTAAGAATCAAAGGACACGGCGGTGCAGATCCGCTGATTCCGTCTATCCAGATTTCCAGCAACTGTTATTTTACCTATGCTTACCTCAATATTCTTAATAAATATCCGGGAAATCCATCCAAAGGTGTAGATGAATGGAAAAAAATCATCAACAGCTTTGGTGTCGGTGAGTTTCTTAATAACGATCTGGCAGTCGGGGCAAAAGGAAGAATCCCGTCCGGAGAATTCTATGAAAAGAGAATGGCTTCCATTTACAAAGCCAGTGGTTCTAAAAAAGATCCGAAGAATTGGGATCCGTTGGCAACCGGAGCGGTTTTTAATGGGATGGGGCAGGGTGATGTACTGCTGACACCAATTCAGATGGCAAATTTTGTGGCGGCTATTGCTAATAAAGGCTGGTATTACACGCCGCATATCGTTAAATCAATTGACGGAAAACCAAATCCCGACCCGAGGTTCAAAAAGAAACATTTTACAATGATTCAGAATCCCCAGTTCTATAATGTCATTATACAAGGAATGGAAGCGGTAATGCTGCGGGGAACAGGACGCGGATTGATGTCAAAGGATTTTACTCAATTGGCAAAAACCGGGACGGCGCAGGTTCCTCAGGGAAAAGATAACTCTATTTTTGTATTGATAGCTCCGGCTGATAAACCCAAGATTGTTGTAGCTGCAGTTATGGAACACGCTGGATTTGGTGCAACCTGGGCAGGCCCTGCCTGTACAACGATTGCCGAAAAATATGTGACTGGAGAACTGAAAAGAGAACATCTTTACAAAAAAATGATCACATCCAGTTTTATGCCCGAGTATAAAAGGCAATATATCGCTGATATGAAGCGGAAAGGCTGGTACAAAGAGCCGCCTGTAGATTCGGTTAAGCTGAAGCGTATCAAAGACAGTCTTCAGGCATTGGAAAATAAAAGACTTAAAAAAGACAGTTCTAAAGTTAAACCAGTAAAAATAAGTTCAAGATGAAGTGGGCAGAAGGAATAGATAAACTTGGCATTGCACTTTACATCCTGCTTTGTGTTTTTGCAATTGTTAACATCTATAGTGTGAAGGCTGAGCTTGGTCAGAAACAGCTGATCTTTTTTGGTATCTCGTGTTTTGTCGGTATGATCATATTCTTTATGAGAACCAAGTTTTTTGAGAATATGTCAGCGATTATTTACGTTGGCGGAGTCTTGCTTTTGGTCGGACTTTTTCCTTTCGGGACAGAGATTCTTGGTCAGAAAAACTGGTACAAATTCGGAGGGTTTACAATGCAGCCGGTAGAGTTTGCGAAGATCGGAACGGCTTTGATGCTGGCTAATTATGTTTCCAATCCGGATTTTAATCTCAGGAACAGGAAGGTTCTTTACACCTCCTTGGCTATTGTTGCTATTCCTGGTGTTGTGGTTCTGATGATTCCCGATGTTGGTTCCTTGCTGGTATTCTTTGCATTTCTGATGGCGCTTTACAGGGAAGGATTGTCAGGTTGGTTATTTGGCGTAATATTTATTTTTGCGGCGGTTTTTTTAGTTTCCATTGCCGTTAATCCATTGTATGTGGTCATTGCGATTTTAGTTATTGCAGCTATTTTTGTTTTCCTTAATTTTTACACGATTCAGGGAAATGTGATGTACATCATTGCGATTGTTCTTACGGTTGGTGTTTTGAGTGCTTTATCTTACGGCTCACCTTACATCTTGACAAAATTGCCAAAACACCAGCGCGAAAGGGTAGAAGTTTTATACAAAGGCGAAAAGGCATTCCGGGATACATCTGGTTACAATTTGCTTTACTCGAAAACGGCCATTGGTTCCGGCGGACTTACTGGAAAAGGTTATAAGCAGGGCTCTGTAACACAAGGAAAATTCGTTCCCGAGCAGGAAACAGATTATATTTTCTGCACTGTTGGTGAGGAATGGGGCTTTATAGGAAGCACGATTCTGATTCTTTGCTATGCCGTTTTTATAGGTAGGATCTACTATCTTGCTGAAAACCAGAAATCAACATTCAACAGGGTTTTCGGCTATTGTTTTGCCTCCATTTTACTGATTCACTTTGCGATTAATCTCGGGATGGTTATGGGACTGTTCCCGACGGTCGGGATTCCGCTTCCGTTTTTCAGCTATGGCGGAAGCTCGCTTTTGGCATTTTCTATTATGACCTTTATTTTCTTTAAGCTCAATTACGCAGACAAAAACAGCCTCGTGTAAACGAAGCTAAATTGTTATATTTTTATTTGGGCAGCTTAATGCACCTGTAGTTTATCCTGAGCTTGTCGAAGGACTCCCGCTCAAACCTAACGGAGTGGTTCGGCGAAGTCAATCTTTTTTGCAGAACATTTCAGTTGAATAGAACTCGGAGGACAAGCAAAAAAGGATTTCCGCTCAAGTCGGGCTGCATAGATTGTCTGTTTTCATTAATTCTTAACCAAAACCAAATATTCCCATGGTTTAAGATTAAGAGCTGTTTTGTCAGAATTGATATTAAAAATCTTTCCCGTAAATAATTCCCTGTATTGTCCATAGTAATATTTGGTATCGACTGAGGTTGGAAGATTTTTGTCAGAGAAATTAAAAATCGATAATACCGCATCATTATTTTTCTCCCGGTAAAAAGACAAAACATCATTCATCTGGTTATTCGTAACACGGATCATTTCGCCACCCCATTTTCCATTCCAGAGTGCCTGATTCTTATGTTTCAAATCAAATAATTTCTGATACATTCCATAGAATTTGTGGTCTTTCCAGACGATTTCATCTTTTTCGAAAAAGGCAAGACTTCTGTCCAGGCCTGCTTCCTGTCCGCTGTAAACCAAAGGCATTCCGTTCGCTGTTCCGCAAAGAGCCATCGCCGTTTCCAGCCCTTTTCCAAAATTGGAAAACTGATTGCCTTCCCAGGAATTTTTATCGTGATTATCAGTGAACAGCATTCGGTAGGAATCGTAAGGAAAGCTTCCAACATCGTGCGCCATATATTCGTATAAAGCATTGGCGCCTTTTCCGCCGGTTGTTGCGAGTTTCAGCTTGTCCCAAAGCGACCAGGAATAGGTCATATCAAATGATTTCCTGTAGAGATCCCGTGATTCCCATTCCGCCAGCATAAAAACAGGCTTAATTTGATCCAGCTCTTCTCTTGCGTTCTCCCAAAAATCAACAGGAATGAAACCCGCAACATCGCATCTGTAGCCGTCAATGTTGGCTTCTTTTACCCAATATTTCAAAGCACCTGTCATATATTCCCGGAAGTCAGGATTGTTATAATCGAAATCAATCACATCATCCCAATCGTACCAGGGTGTCGGCTGGAAGTGTCCTTCCCTGGATTTGGTATACCAATCCGGATGTTCCTTCGCCAAAGGATTGTCCCACGCAGAATGATTTCCCACCCAATCGATAATCACATACATTCCCATCGAATGGATTTTATCGACCAGGCTTTTCAAATCCTGTAATGTTCCGAAATCCGGATTCACCCCTTTGAAATCTTTTACCGAATAATAACTTCCCAGTTTTCCTTTTCTGTGTTCTTCTCCAATGGGATGAATCGGCATCAACCAGAGAATATCAACGCCCATTTTCCTGAGCCTTGGCAGGTGTTTTTCAAATGCTTTGAAAGTGCCTTCTTTGGTATATTGTCTAATATTGACTTCATAAATCGTGGCATTCTTGCTCCATTCCGGATGTTTGAGCTGAACATAAGGTTTCGGCTGATAGCGGGAATCTTTGGTCTGAGCGAATCCCGTAAATGGCATCAACAGAAATAGTAAAAGATATTTTAATGAATTCATAGGGGTTATATATTTTTATTAAAATTAATAAGATTGCCCGTTATTCAACCGAAAAGATTTAAAAAATTTGAAATTACTTGATTAGAGTCGCTTGGACAAGCTCAGCGTGACAATTTTAATACTAACTGCTCCATTTTAACCGATATCAGGCTGAGCTTGTCGAAGCTTTGGGAAAATAACAGGAATCGTTAAAATTAAAAATACTTTTTGATTATTTAAACTTAATCAATCCTATTTACAAAACTTGTTAGGAATTGCGGTTTGCCATAAGAAAAACCCTTTCAGAGTTCGAAACTCTGAAAGGGTTTATGTTTAAATAGTTGTCTTAAATTGACAACATATAATTTTGATGTTGGATCTGCGTCCCGGCCTGAGCGAAAGGGTTCTTCGACAAGCTCAGGATAAACTCGGACGGATAAAGACGCCCAAAAAATTTTAAGAATACATCTGATCCTGTAATTCTTTGATTTTTTTGTCCGCCAGATATTCGTCGTAAGTCATATCTCTGTCGATGATGCCTTTCGGCGTCAGCTCGATGATTCTGTTACAGACTGTTTCCAGCAATTCATGGTCATGAGATGATAACAAAATATTGCCTTTGAAGTTGCTCAGGGAGTTGTTCAATGTGGTAATACTTTCCAGATCCAGGTGGTTGGTCGGCTCGTCCAAAAGAAGAACATTCGCTTTCTGAAGCATCATTCGGCTGAACATACAACGCATTTTCTCACCTCCGGAAAGAACTTTACAGGACTTAAGCGCTTCATCTCCGGAAAATAACATTCTTCCAAGGAAACCACGCATAAACTCTTCGTGTCTTTCCTCATCATTTTTAGTGAATTGTCTTAGCCAGTCCACCAGGTTCACGTCGTCCTGGAAATAATCTGTGTTGTCCAGAGGCATATAAGACTGATTAGTTGTTACTCCCCAGTTGTAAGTGCCTTTGTCCGCTTCCGTCGTTCCCGAAATGATTTGGAAAAACTCGGTAATGGCCAATGAATTTCTGGAAATTACCGCTACCTTATCACCCTTTTTAAGATTAAGGTCGATGTTGGAGAACAGTAATTCACCATCTTTTGTTTTCTCAAGACCTTTCACATCCAGAATTTGATCGCCCACTTCTCTTTCGATATCGAAAATGATGGCCGGATATCTTCTTGAAGATGGTTTGATATCATCGATATTTAATTTGTCGATCATCTTTTTACGAGCAGTTGCCTGTTTTGCTTTCGCAACGTTGGAGCTGAATCTTGCGATGAAATCCTGTAATTCTTTTTTCTTTTCTTCCGCTTTTTTATTAGCCTGAGCTCTTTGTCTTGTTGCTAACTGAGACGCCTGATACCAGAAAGAGTAGTTTCCGGTATAAAGGTTCAGTTTAGAATAATCCAAATCTCCGATGTGCGTACAAACAGCGTCCAGGAAGTGACGGTCGTGGGATACCACTATTACGGTGTTTTCATAATCTGCCAGGAAATCTTCTAACCAGGCGATGGTTGAGATGTCCAGGTCATTGGTAGGTTCATCCAGAATCAGAACATCAGGATTTCCGAACAATGCCTGAGCCAGCAAAACTCTTACTTTGTCCTTGTTTTCCAGTTCCGACATCATTTGCCAATGCATATCATCTTTGATTCCAACGTTAGAAAGCATTGTTTGTGCATCAGCTTCCGAGTTCCAACCTCCCATTTCGTCGTAGATTACACCCAATTCTCCAGCTTTGATTCCGTCCTCATCAGAAAAATCCTCTTTTGCATAAAGCGCATCCATCTCTTCCTTGATCTCGAAAAGTTTCTTATTTCCTCGAAGAACGGTTTCCAATACTGTGAAGTTATCGTAAGCAAAGTGATCCTGCTCCAGAACGGACATTCTTTTTCCCGGTTCTAATGATACATTCCCGGAAGTGGATTCCTGTTTTCCACTTAATATCTTTAGAAATGTGGATTTTCCAGCACCATTCGCACCGATAATCCCATAACAATTTCCTTTAGTGAATTTTATATTAACTTCATCAAAGAGAACTCTTTTCCCGAACTGTAATGATAAATTAGATACTGTTAACATATAGTTTTGTAAATTTGTCTGCAAAATTACGAAAATAAGTTGGGATAGTGAAGTATCACCAAGCATTAACATATGAAAGTTAAAATTGAAAAAACTGTTAATATTCTTAACAAGCGGGCCCGTTTTGAATATGAAATTCTGGAAGAATATGAAGCCGGAATTGTATTGACAGGTACTGAAATAAAATCTCTGAGATCCTCCAAGGCATCCATTACAGAAAGCTTCTGCCAGTTCATTGAAGACGAATTGTATATCATTAATATGATGATTGATGAATACAAATTAGGAACTTTTTACAATCATAAAACAAAAAGGGAACGGAAGTTGCTACTGCATAATTACGAATTGCAAAAACTTAAAAAAAAGTTAAAGGATGTTGGGAATACAATAATTCCTTTAAAGCTGTATATCAACAGTAGTGGAAAGGCCAAGTTGCTCATTTCACTTGCCAGAGGTAAAAAACTCTATGATAAAAGAGAGGCGATAAAGGACCGAGAAAATAAAGTTAACATCCAGCGATTGTTAAAGAAAAACTAAAAAAACTTTGTTTATAAAGAAAAATTATATTTATTTTGCATTATCAATTATTTAATCATTTAATTCTATGAAAAATCTAAAATTAGGAATTTCAGCATTGGCGCTTACTG
>CAJYLO010000004.1 GCA_913776245.1 uncultured Chryseobacterium sp. | reverse complement strand
AGTTGCGTGCATAAGATATCTATTGCGGCAGACTCTTTTTGTAAGAATCTGCCTTTTTATTTTTAAAAATCTAACTTATGACAAATCAGGATTTGCTGGCTATAGCAAAAGAATTCGGGACACCCGTCTATGTGTATGATGTTAATTCGATACGCGAACAATATGAAAAACTGACGTCTTCTTTCTCGAAGAACACCCGGTTTTTCTACGCAGCCAAAGCTTTAACCAATATCAACATCCTGAAATACGTCGAAAAACTGGGTGCTTCTCTGGATTGCGTTTCTATTAATGAAGTAAAACTGGGTTTGAAAGCAGGTTTCTCAAACGATAGAATCCTTTTCACTCCAAATTGTGTTGACCTTGCAGAAATCGAGGAAGCCATGTCTCTGAATGTTCACATCAACATCGATAATATTTCGATTCTGGAGCAATTCGGGAATAAATTTGGTGGTTCTTATCCGATATTTGTGAGAATCAATCCGCACATTTTCGCAGGAGGAAATTATAAAATCTCAACCGGTCACATCGATTCTAAATTCGGAATTTCCATTCACCAGCTTCGTCATATTGAACGTGTTATGAAATCTACAAACCTAAATGTAGAAGGTCTTCATATGCACACCGGAAGCGAAATCAAAGACCCGGATGTTTTCCTGCAAGGTCTTGATATTATGTTCGAATTGGCTGAACATTTTCCAAATCTGAAATATCTCGATATGGGAAGTGGTTTTAAAGTGCCTTATCAGGACGGCGATTTGGAAACAGACGTAAAATCTCTTGGGAAAAAAGTAAATGCTGCGATTAAAAAACACGAAGAATCTACAGGAAAAAAATTCCAGCTTTGGTTTGAGCCCGGAAAATTCCTGGTAAGCAAAAGCGGACATTTCCTGGTAAAATCAAATGTCATCAAACAAACTACCGCAACGGTTTTTGTGGGTGTCAACTCCGGATTCAACCATTTGATTCGTCCGATGTTCTACGATTCTTATCACATTATCGAAAATCTTTCTAATCCAAAAGGCCCGGAAAGAATCTACACTGTTGTCGGAAACATTTGTGAGACAGATACTTTTGCCTGGGACCGGAAAATCAATGAAGTAAGAGAAGGTGATATCATCGTTTTCAGAAATGCTGGCGCTTATGGTTTTGAAATGAGTTCTAATTTCAACTCCAGACTAAAGCCGGCAGAAGTAATGTTCCTGGACGGAAAAGCCCACCTCATCCGAAAAAGAGACGAGTTTGAAGACCTGCTGAAAAATCAGATAGAAGTATTGTAATCATTTTCGATTTGGCACAGATTTTCTTAATTTTATCAAAATCAAATTCTATGAAATCATTACTATTCTCATTGTGCTTAATGGCCGGATTTATGGCATTCGCACAGGTTGATGTTGAAGAAAGTATGGATAATATCCCGATGATCGATAATACTTCCAGCGCTGTAGCGTATAATGTAAGAGGGATTTACCAGATAAAAGACACCAGCTGCCAACCATCACAGTTTAAAAGTCTGGTTTATCCGGGCGGATCTGCAGCCTACATCCGGGATCTGAAAGAAAAACTTCAGCAAAATGTTAACTGGAACACTTACGTTATCAACGGCTTATTTTTCGTCAAACTGGATATTAATAAAGACGGTGTGCTTACAAAAGCAGAAGCCGGCCCTAAAGTGGAAAACAGTGATCTGTTTCTCAAGGATCTGAAAGAAGCCGCCACTAAGGTCAATAAAACCTGGACGCCTGCAAAATGCAACGGAAATCCTGTTGATTCCAAAGCGATCATCAAGATTGATTTTTCCTCTATGAGCTATGATAACGCCTTCAACTAAGATATTAAAAACCGCAGATCTTTATTAATCTGCGGTTTTTTAATAAAAAAAAGCATCCAGATATGATCTGAATGCCTTTTTTCCGTCATTTGGATTTTCAGCGTTATTGTTTGCTGCAAAGCTAAGTCTTATTTACAAGATACGAAATGAACCATGGTTAACAAATACGCTTTCTTATTCTGCTGAGAGCCTGAGGCGTTATGCCCATATAAGAAGCGATATGTTTCAATGGTATCTTTTGAAATAAGTCCGGCTGCTGCTTCAGTAGAGACAGGTATCTTTCTTCAGCCGTCTCGCTAAGAAATGAGAATTCCCGATTCAGCTTTTCTACATAAAGATGTTCCACGGTGAGTCTTCCTACAAGATTCCCGACAGGCTGTGTTCTGTAAATCTCCTGCAGATCGTCATAGTGAATCTGCCACACGGCCATATCCGTCAAAGCTTCTATATCACACCTGGAAGGCGTCCTCTGTGTAAAAGAATCATAAGCCGTAAGAAACTGATTTTTAAATACAAATCTTATTGTCAGTTCCTTATTTTCTTTCGTGAAAAAAAGTCGTGCAGCACCACTTTCAACAAAAGACAGGTAATTATCCACCTCTCCTTTTTTCAGGATGAGATCTTTCTTCTTATATTCTTTTCTGAAGTTTTTTTCCACAAAAGGTTTCCAATTTTCCTCAGTAAGCGGAATGCCGTTAGAAAGTAAATATTGTCTTATAAACTCCATTCCATTATTTATAAACAGAATTCAGTTCCTGCATATACTCATATGCTGTCAGGTCAAACTTTACAGGAACAATACTGATATAACCATTTGCCAAAGCCGTTTCGTCCGCATCCTCAGATGCATCCATATTATTGAAATAACCCGTCAGCCAGTAGTATTTTCTGCCGTGCGGATTTACTCTTTCGTCAAAACTTTCTTCCCATTTGGCATCGGCCTGTTTACAGACTTTGATGCCTTTGATATCTTCCTTATTTAGTTTGGGAATGTTTACATTCAGTACCACGCCTTTAGGCATCGGATTTTCCAGTGTTTTTAGAACAATATCTTTAATAAATTCTTCCGCCTGGTCAAAATCTGCTTCCCATTTAAGATCCGAAAGCGAAAAGCCAATCGCCTGTAACCCTTCCACTCCGGCTTCCACTGCCGCACTCATCGTACCGGAATAGATTACGTTAATGGAAGAATTCGCACCGTGATTAATACCGGAAACCACCAGATCCGGTTTTCTCGGAAGAATTTTATCCAAAGCCATTTTTACACAATCTACAGGCGTTCCGGAGCAAGAGAAATCTTTCTGAGGTCCTTCAAGGTTCAGTTCTTCATAGCTAAGTGTGGAGTTTATGGTAATTGCGTGCCCTTTTCCGCTCTGTGGAGAGTTAGGCGCAACAACAACAACCTCTCCAATTTCATTCATTATGCTGATGAGTTTTCTGATTCCCGGTGCTGTGATTCCGTCATCATTGGTTACCAATATCAATGGTCTGCTCATAAATTTTACGTTTTATATATTTCCTTATAATTAATTTCTGAAAATTCTCTCAAAAATAACCAATTTATAATACTTTAATTAAAATAAGGTGTTAAATTTGGTTTCGTTTTTGAATATCACCGTAACATTCAAAACAAAGAAAATACTAATCCAAGTACAGATTTAAAATTATATGTTTAAAAAAATCAAGTTTAAGAAACTTCTGATGTTCGCGCCGCTGATGACGCTGATGTTCTGTTTCAACTCTCCACAAAATGATGATGAAAAAATGCAGACCATTATGGTAAGCGTTCGCAATACACTTTCATATCTTCATTACAGTCCGAAACCTATCAATGATGCTTATTCTCAGGATGTTTATGATAAATATTTTGAAAGCATCGATGCTTCAAAAAGATATTTCCTTCAGTCCGATATGGATGAGTTCAAAAAGCATTACACAAAACTGGATGATTATCTGAACCAGGGAAATCTTGTGTTCTACAAAATGACTGTGGACAAACTCTATCAGCGTGTGGACGAAATTGATAAAATGACCCAGGATATCCTTTCCAAACCAATTAATCTGGATGAAGACGATGAGCTGATCCTGGAGCCGAAGAAAAGAATGAATCCTGCCAATGCGAAGGAACAGTATAACGAGTGGAAAAAATACATCAAGTACAACATCCTGCAGGAAATCGAAACGCTGAACAGCAAAGAAGAAGCCCAGAAAAAGAAAAAGGATTCCGTGGTTAATAATAAGCTGAAAGATACGATCAAGTATCTGCCGCTTTCTATGGAGAAGAAACGTGAAAAGGCGACCGCAGAAGTGAAAGATCTGATTACGGATTCTTTCAGAAGATTCAAAAAAAGAAAAAAGATGGATTGGTTTTCTGTATACATGAACGCTTATACGGAAGTTTTTGATCCGCATACCAATTATTTTTCTCCCAAAAATAAAGAAGAGTTTGATATGACTTTCACTGGGAAGGTAATCGGAATCGGTGCTTTGATCCAGGAAAAAAGAGGTTATCTGTATCTTGGCGCCTTAACAATCGGAGCACCAGCGTGGAAATCTAAACAACTAACAGAAGGCGACAAGATCCTGAAAGTAAGATCCAAGCCTAATGAAGAACCGGTGAATGTTGTAGGAATGCTGTCTGATGAGGCGGTAAGACTTATCCGTGGTGAGAAAGGCACACCTGTAACTCTGACTGTAGAGAAAAAAGATAAAACCATCAAGGAGGTGACAATGATCCGTGAGGAAGTAACGATTGAAGATACTTTTGCAAGAAGTATTGTTGTTAATTCCAAAAATGGTAAAAAATACGGATTTATTTATCTGCCAAGCTTCAACGTAGAATTTGAGAAAGAAAATGGCGGCAGAAATGCTTCTGATGATATCAAAGCAGAGCTTATAAAACTGAAAAAGCAAAATGTTGAAGGCATTATTCTAGATCTTAGAAGCAATGGTGGCGGTTCCCTTACAGAAGTGGGCGATATAATGGGATTGTTTATGAATTCCGGGCCTTATGTTCAGGTGAAAGACAGCCGAGGGAAGATTCAGGTTCTTAATAACAAATCCAATGAACCTGTCTGGACCGGTCCGCTTGTAATTATGCAAAACGAATTGTCTGCATCTGCTTCAGAAATCCTGGCCGGCGTGATGCAGGATTACGGAAGAGCTGCTGTTATTGGTTCACCTAGTTCTTTCGGTAAAGGAACGGTACAAACCTTCGTGGAACTAAACAGATTCTTGAATACGAATGATGATTTCGGATCTTTGAAATTAACGATCCAGAAATTTTACAGAATAACAGGAGAATCGACCCAACGGAAAGGTGTAGAATCTGATATCAAGATGAAGGATTTCTTTTCCTATGCCGAAGTTGGTGAGCGTTTTGACCAGTATGCTTTGCCTTGGGACAAAATTGAAGCTACAAGCTATAAAAAACTAACCGGGCTTAATGTTCCTCAGCTTCAGACTGAAATTGACAAACAGATCGCCAACGATAACAATTACAAGCTTTTGCAGGAATCTGCGCAATGGAAAGAAGCGCTGGATAAAGAAGAAACCATCACCCTCAACCAGACGAAATTTAATGAGCTGATGAAAAGCAGAAAGGCACAAATTGATAAATTCAAAGCATTGGATAAGTTTAATAACGGTCTGAAATTCACACTTCATCCTGACGAAGCAGAACGCATCAAAAAAGATGAAGCTTTTGCCAAGAAAACCGAAAACTGGAGGAAAAACCTTGAACGGGATTTCTATTTAGAAGAAACGGTAGATGCGTTATCGAAAATCAAATAATAAAAAAGGAACTCAAAATTGAGTTCCTTTTTCTTGTCATTAACTACTAAGTTTTTATTTCAAACTCTCAAAACTACGTTTGATAAAATCCGTCAGTTCTTTTCCTTTCAAAAGATTCTGAGATAATTTTGCCAAATCCAATGCCTGATTAATCATCGCTTTTTTCTCATCAGCATTCTCTTTTTTCAGTAATTCTCCGGCAAAATCTGAGTTAGCATTCACAACAAGGTTGTACATCTCTGGGAAACCGCCCATTGCAAACATTCCGCCGCCGCCAGTCGCCTGCATATCTTTCATTCTTCTGAAAAACTCCGGCTGGGTTAGAGTAAACGGCGCATCCGTAGAATCCAAATCTTCCAGTTGAACTGTGAACTTCTTGTCATTAATCGATTCCTCAATATTTTTCTTCAAAGTTTCCTTGTCCGAATCATTTAGTTTAGAAATCTTAGGCTCATCTTTTTTGATCAAATTATTGATGTGGTCGGCATCCACTCTTGCAAAAGAAACATTCTCTTTGGAAGCTTCCAATTTCTGAATGAGATGCGGAACAATCGGCGAATCCAACAATAGAACTTCATAACCTTTTTCTTTCGCAGACTCAATGTAGCTGTGATGTTCATCGGCATTATTAGCATAAAGAATCACCGTTTTTCCATCTTTATCTGTCTGAGTTGGTTTGATTTTCTCAATCAGATCGTTCCATAGATAATACGTTCCGTCAGTCGTTGGATAAAGCGCAAATTTGTCAGATTTTTCATAGAATTTGTCCTCTGAAATCATTCCATACTCGATCACGATTTTGATGTCATTCCATTTCTTTTCGTAATCTTCACGGTTGTCATTGATGAGTGAAGCCATCTTATCCGCCACTTTTTTCGTGATGTAAGAAGAGATTTTCTTCACCGCGCCGTCAGCCTGCAAATAAGAACGGGAAACGTTCAGCGGAATATCCGGAGAATCGATCACTCCTCTTAGCAACATCAGGAAATCAGGAACAATGCCCTTCACCTCATCGGTCACAAAAACCTGATTTTGATAGAGCTGAATTTTATCTTTCTCAATATTCAGGTTATTTCCTAGTTTCGGGAAGAACAAAACGCCTGTCAGGTTAAACGGATAATCCACATTCAGATGGATATGGAACAACGGGTCTTCAAACTGCATCGGATACAATTCCCTGTAGAATTGGTTGTAATCCTCATCTTTTAGTTCAGACGGCGATTTTGTCCAGGCCGGATTTGTATTATTGATGATATTATCAACTTCAATGGTTTCCGGTTTCGCATCTTCAGCAGAATCTTCCGGCAAAGGCAAAGTCTCAGTTTTTGTCCCGAATTTAATCGGAATCTGATTAAACTTATTATATTTTGTCAGCAATTCACGGATTCTGAACTCTTCCAGAAACTCTGTCGAATCTTCTGCAATATGAAGCACGATTTCCGTTCCTCTGTCAGATTTTTCCGTTTCTTCCAGCGTATATTCCGGACTTCCGTCGCAAACCCAGCGCACGGCTTTCGCATCTTCTTTGTAAGATTTGGTGAAAATCTCCACTTTTTCCGCCACCATAAACGCCGAATAAAATCCAAGACCAAAATGCCCAATAATTCCAGCATCTTTCGCTGAATCCTTATACTTTTCAAGAAATTCCTCCGCACCGGAAAAAGCCACTTGGTTGATGTATTTCTCAACTTCCTCACCCGTCATCCCGATTCCCTGGTCTTTGATAGTCAGCGTTTTCTCATCCTTATCAATTTTCACTTCGATGATTGGATTGCCATATTCCACTTTCGCTTCACCGATTGTTGTCAGATGTTTCAGCTTCGTCGTTGCATCCGTTGCGTTAGAAATCAGCTCACGCAGAAAAATCTCGTGATCGCTGTAAAGAAACTTTTTAATCAGCGGAAAAATATTCTCCACCGACACATTAATACTTCCTGTTGACATATTTATTTTTATTTTTTGTTTATTGTTTACACTCAAACTCCCGAACTCTCCCATCCTCAGACCCTCAATCCCTTCCACTCTCAAACCCTACAACACAATTCGGGCGACTGCCAAAAGCCAAAACTTTCCCGGCACTATTTTGTCACCGGGCTATCCGTTGCAATCTTTTGCTTTTAGAACATGAGTCTTTGCAGATCAAACAAAAGCACCAAAAGCAAAAGGATTTTCACTACTATCCCTGTCGCGGTTTTGCTCAGTCAAAACACATTTCGCAAAAAAAAGACCATCCAAAAAATAATGACAAATTGTCGCGTGATAACAAAAGTCTTCGACTCCGCTCAGACTGACACTTTTAAAATAATGTATATACTATTAGACTTGTCACACTGAGCGAAGTCAAAGTGTTTCGATACAAAAACTTATGTGTTCTTAATATCCATTAAGTATAAACTTCTTCTAACTTAAGTGTAAAAATCTTTTGTGCCTTTTGTGGTTCACTACATTTTCAAAAATTCCTTACATTTACTTTCATCAAGAAAAAAGCAAAATGCGCCAACAAATAAAAAATCAAAATCCTGATTTTCAAAACATTAAATTCAATTCGGATTCAGAAAATTATTCGTTTGAAAAAGACGGTCTGGAACTGAAATCAAAATATTCTGCCGACGATGTTAAAAATAAAGACATTTTGAACAGTTCCGCAGGTATCGCACCTTTTCTTCGAGGTCCGTATTCTACGATGTATGTCCAGAAACCTTGGACCATCCGTCAGTACGCTGGATTTTCCACAGCCGAAGAATCCAATGCTTTTTACAGACGAAATCTCGCAGCCGGGCAAAAAGGGCTTTCAGTAGCATTCGATCTGGCAACGCACCGCGGTTACGATTCCGACCACGCCAGAGTCGTTGGCGATGTTGGAAAAGCCGGCGTTGCTATTGATTCTGTGGAAGATATGAAAATTTTGTTCAATGAAATTCCTTTGGACGAAATCTCAGTTTCAATGACAATGAACGGTGCTGTTTTGCCAATTTTATCATTTTATATTGTGGCCGCAGAAGAACAGGGTGTCTCTCAGAATCAATTGTCCGGAACCATTCAGAACGATATTCTGAAAGAATTTATGGTGCGGAATACTTACATCTATCCGCCAACGCCATCCATGAAAATCATCGCCGATATTTTTGAATATACCTCCAAAAACATCCCGAAATTCAACTCCATTTCGATTTCCGGATATCATATGCAGGAAGCGGGCGCAACGCCGGTTCTGGAAATGGCTTATACCCTTGCTGATGGTTTGGAATACGTGAGAACAGGAATAAAAGCCGGAATGAATGTCGATGATTTTGCGCCGAGATTATCCTTTTTCTGGGCCATCGGGATGAACCATTTTATGGAAATTGCCAAAATGCGTGCTGCAAGATATATTTGGGCTGCTTTGCTGAAACAATTCAATCCTCAGAATCCTAAATCTTTGGCTTTAAGAACACACTCTCAGACTTCTGGCTGGAGTTTAACCGAGCAGGAACCTTTCAATAATATCACCAGAACGGCTATTGAAGCGTTGTCTTCAGCTTTAGGCGGAACACAATCTCTTCACACGAATGCATTGGACGAAGCGATTGCTCTTCCAACAGATTATTCAGCGAAAATTGCGAGAAATACACAAATTATTCTCCAACAAGAATCAGGAATTTGTGATGTGGTGGATCCGATGGGCGGAAGTCATTTGATCGAGTCATTAACTCAGCAAATGATTGATGAGGCAATGAAATACATAGATGAGGTCGAAAAAGAAGGCGGAATGACCAAAGCCATCGAAGCGGGAATCCCAAAAATGAGAATTGAAGAAGCTGCCGCCAGAAAACAAGCCAAAATTGACAGCGGTGAAGAATTTATAATCGGGGTCAATGCTTTCAGATCTGAACTGAAACAAGAGCCGATCGAAATTTTGGACATCGACAATACTGAAGTCCGAAGAAAACAGATTGAAAGATTGGAAAAAATAAAATCCGAAAGAGACAAAGGGGCGGTGAGCCAGATTTTGGATAAAATCCGAGAATCGGCAAAAACTGGAAGTGGAAATCTTTTAGAATTGTGTATAGAAGCAGCTCGCAGACGAGTAACGTTGGGGGAAATGAGTGATGCGATGGAAGAAAGTTTCGGACGTTACAAAGCCAATATCAGAACTATACAAGGTGTTTATGCTATGAATGCAGGTAAAAACGAATATTTCGGAAAAGCACTCGAACTGACACAGAAATTTGAGGAAGAGGAAGGCAGAAGACCAAGAATTATGGTCGCCAAAATGGGACAGGACGGTCACGACCGTGGTGCGAAAGTGGTGGCAACCGCTTTTGCCGATATGGGATTTGATGTAGATGTGGCACCGCTCTTCCAAACACCGGAAGAAGTGGCGAAACAAGCCGTGGAAAATGACATCCATATTTTAGGCGTTTCTTCTTTAGCCGCGGGTCATAAAACACTGGTTCCTCAAGTAGTGGAAGAACTGAAAAAACTCGGAGCAGACGACATCACTATTGTTGTTGGTGGTGTAATTCCGCAACAGGACTATGAATTTTTATATGCCAACGGTGCCGATTTTATCTTCGGACCAGGAACCAATTTACCAAAATGTGCGGTTGATATTTTGGAGAAATTTCTCAAATAATAAAAAAGTCACTAACAAGCAATTAGTGACTTTTTTCTTAAAACTCAAAAATCAGCCCGAAGTAAGGCAGCGGCGTATTCCTATCCGGTTTTCCGGTTTCCAAAAGGTAAGTTTGCTGATCTTGAGCAGCGGACGGGTTACTGATGATTCCGTTATAATTTTCATCACGCTGAAGGTTTACGACCGGCAGATTGCTCGGGCTGTTGGAACCATAGATGTTTACAATATCCACGTAAGCCGTCATCTGCCATTTGCTGAAGATCCACTTTTTCTCAACACGGATATCCAGCTGATGTGCTACATTTCCTCTTAATGAATTAAGCTGAGCAAAGTTCTGAACCGGGCCGTTATTGATATTCCAAATGCTGACCAGAGCACTTCTTTGCAAATCGTAAGGCGTCTCCGGCAGTCCGCTTTGTAAACGGAATCTCGCACCGATGTTCCAGTTTTTGCCAAAATACTTTCCGGTTGTCAATGTCAGAATATGCCGGCTGTCCCAGGAAGAAGGCAGCAGTTTTTCATTCCCATTGCTGAATTTGGAATAACCAAATGTATAAGCTATAATTCCATAAAAATTATTCAGGGTTCTTTTCTGAGCAAGAAATTCGATACCATAAGTTTCGCCGGTTCCCCGGGAATCCAACGGTTCGTTTCCAACCACTCCGAAATCTCCGCCGACATTCGCAATGCTGATCTGATTTCTCAGCGAGAATGGATAATTTTTGTAACGTTTGTAATAACCTTCAAGCGTGATTCTGAGATTATTTTTACCGTTAAATTCAAAACCACCTACTAAATGTGAGTTTTTGATATAGCTTAAAGTATTTTTGTTGGTGATGTTTCCATTTTCCGAAAATCCCAAAGCCGTGTAAGCCGGAAGTTGATAAAAAACTCCTGAATTAAAATTAAAGGCAAACTGCGGTGCAAAACGATAGCTCAAGGATAATCTTGGCGAAAACTGATTCAGCGGATTATTGGTTTTACCAGAATAATTACTTGCGTCAAAACGTGTTCCTGCAGAAATCTGAACTTTCTCGTCAAAGAACTTTTTTGCTGCCTGAATATAAACTCCGTATTGCATTACATTAAGATTAACATTAAGATTGTCAAAATTAACAGCATTCTGGGTAACATTTTTAATGATCGAATTATTCTTGTAAGTGGCAAAATTCAGGTTAGTTCCGAAACTAATCTGCACGTCTTTAATGCTGAGATTTCTGTCAATTCTCAGTTTGTTTTCGACTTCCTGGGATTTATAATCAAAAAGTAGGTTTTCCGGCGTTTCTATATTCCGGTAATATTTGATAGCCTGATTATCCAGTGTATTCCTGCTTATGGTAAAAAGCCAGTTCCCGTTTTCCGCAAGATGCCTGTAGCCGGCTCCAACAGTATAATTCCATTGCGGCGATTTTGGAAGACGGTCAATAAGCGTAAGATTATTGAGTGTTTTTTCCGCATCATTGTTAAACTCGAATTTATCAATTGCACCTAATCCAATGAAATAAAGTTCATCACCACTTTTATATCTCTTCGAAACTTTGAAAGTCGCATCGTAATAAGAAGGTAAAAATGGCAATCCAATCGCTTTAAATAATAATTGCAGGTTTGATTTTCTCACAGAAAAAAGTCCGCTCCAGCTTTGATCTTTACTCAAAGGTCCGTCCGCCATCAGCTGAAGGTCATCCAGACCTACAATCGCTTTGTAACCAAGTTTATCTTTTCTGGCCTGCTTCAGATTAAACTCGAAAAGTGAAGACAGAACACCATTTCGCTTGGCAGGAAAAGCACCGCTGTAAAAATCCACATCTTTGATGAAATCTACTGTGATGATCCCTCGCGGTCCGCCACTGGCACCTTGCGTCTGGAAATGGTTGATGACCGGAACTTCTATTCCGTCAATATAAAATTTATTTTCGGCCGAGCTTCCGCCGCGGATGAAAAGATCATTTCTGAAAGTCGCTGTGCTTCCCACACCCGGAAAACTGAGGATGGCTTTGGAAACATCACGGTTTGAGCCCGCATTTTTCTGGATTTCCTCACTTGTAATATTTCTCAGCGAAACAGGACTTTCAGCAGTCGTTTTATAGACTTTTTTGCTGATGACTACTTCCTGGATATTCTGCTCGGACTTTTGAAGTCCTACTGAAAAACTCAGATTCTGATTGGGAACAACATTAATATCATTAAGAAATCCGGTCGCATAATTTTCTGCTGAAATCTCAAAAGTATAATTTCCAGGTATCAACTCTGTAATCTGCACGTTTCCCACTCCGGAGAATAATTTGTCCGAATTCTGAATTTTAATATTAACTTCAAGCGGTTTTTTACTGAATTCATCGTAAACACTGATGTTCACACTTCCTGATTGTGCCAAAATAAAATTAGAAATCAAAAAAAGAAAGATTATAAAACTGCGTTGCATTTTGATATTTTCACAAAAATAATTTAAATTTTTACGAATTTGTTGGTTGCTTATGAAAAAATAATATCTTTGCATCTGAAAATCAAGTTCAACCAATTAAAAACGAAGCAAAAATGTTCAAATACAACTTACATTTATCAGTAGGATTGCCTTTTGCAAAGGCGAGGCTTCGTGGTTTGGTACATTCTTAGAATAATAGTATAATGAAATATCAAAACCCGAAGTCGTAAGATTTTCGGGTTTTTTATTGCGCAATATTTCAAACTCAAAAAAGTTTCCCCGAAATCATTTACATTTTTTTAATCAGACAATAAAAGTTACCTGCTCTGTAGGAGCAATATCTGTGTAGTACAAATGTATCATTTGACGAAAGAACTCCGTAGGAGTCCAATCTTGATGAGCAGATTAAAAAAATGACAATTTAATCAGGAGCTTAATCCCGCTGTCCACTGTATCTTTTTTTGCCAACGCTTTTTTAAGCCAATACAAAAAAAGGATGCCGTTTCCATCGGGGCTAATGATAACGCTCTGCAAAACAAAACCTCACAGGTTTTAAAAACCTGTGAGGTTTAATCAAAATCAACTAAAATATTAGTTGAAAAATATCCGATGCGAGAATATCAATCATCTCCCATCATTCATCAATTATATAAAACAATGGGAAATTTAAAACTAAAAGGAAAAGATATATTAAAATTAGGGTATCCAAACAACCAAAGCGTCAACATCGCTTTGGAAGTTATGAAAAGAAACTTCGCCACCAAAAATATTCATCACGTGAAATCTTTACTAAAAGAAATCCGTCAAAATCCGGAGAACTTTGAAAACGATTTAACCTTCGGACAAATTGCAGAAGCTTTGCTTTCATCCAAGAAAACCGAAAAAAGAATGCTCAACACGAACCGAGCTTCTTTCCAAATTTTCGGAAACAATATCTCCGATGAAGCAAAAAACCAGTTGTACACTGCTTTGAAATTGCCGATTGCAACGAAGGGCGCTTTAATGCCCGATGCACATAGCGGTTACGGACTTCCAATCGGCGGCGTTCTAGCAGTTGAAAATGCAGTGATTCCTTATGGAGTCGGTATGGATATCGGTTGCAGAATGAGCCTGAGTATTTTGGATACACCAACTTCATATCTCGACGGCGCAAAAGACAAATATGAAAAAGCGCTTGCCGAGCAGACCAAATTCGGAATGTATGAAACGCACAAATCTCACATCGACCACGAAATTTTCGACAGAGATACGTTTGATTTAATTCCGATTTTGAGACGATTAAAAGGAAAAGCCATCAAACAAATGGGAAGTTCCGGCGGTGGAAATCACTTTGTAGAATTCGGGGAAGTTGAAATTACGGAAGAAGACCCACAAATCAACCTTCCAAAAGGAAAATACCTCGGGATTCTTTCTCATAGTGGTTCACGCGGATTGGGAGCAGAAATCGCTCAATACTATTCAAGAGTGGCGACCGAACAATGTCCGTTGCCAAAAGAAGCACAAAACTTCGCCTGGCTGGATTTGAATACGCATCTTGGTTTAGAATATTGGACAGCAATGAATTTGGCGGGAGATTACGCTTCGGCTTGTCACGACGATATTCACAGAAGATTAGTGAAAGCTGTCGGCGGAAGAGTGAAAGCCAGAATTGAAAACCATCACAATTTTGCGTGGAAAGAAATCCACAACGGAAAAGAAGTGATTGTTCACAGAAAAGGCGCCACTCCGGCCAACGAAAATGAATTGGGAATGATTCCAGGTTCGATGACAGCCAAGGGTTTTATCGTTCGCGGAAAAGGAAATCCGGATTCGCTGAATTCGGCATCACACGGAGCGGGAAGGGCTTTTTCAAGAGGAGAATGCAGAAGTCTGTTCACTCAAAATGACATCAAAAAAGAATTAAAATTGAAGAAGGTCACTTTGATGGGCGGCAATGCAGAAGAAGCACCGATGGCGTACAAGGATATTAATGAAGTGATGAATGCACAAAGCGAACTGGTGGATATTCTTGGAACTTTCCAACCGAGAATTGTGAGGATGGATAAATAAATTTTACAGTTTGTCATTCCGACGAACGAGTAATCTCAATTGAAATCAGAGATTCTTCACTTCGTTCAGAATGACAACAAAACAAATTAAAACAATGGACAAAATAATACAAATCACCTCAGGAAGAGGACCTTTGGAATGTCAATGGGTTGTTGCCAAAGTTCTGAAAATTTTCCTGGAGGAAGCAAAACAAAATAAAATCGATTACGAAATCATTCATCGTGAAAATGGTGATGAAAATCTGACTTTGAAATCTGTGACTCTTCTTTTAAAAGGAAAAGAAATCAATAAATTTCTTAAATCCTGGCTTGGAAGCATTCTTTGGATTGGAAAAAGTACATTCAGAAAAATGCATAAGCGAAGCAATTGGTTCATCGGAATTTTTGAACTGGAAGGTTTGGAAGAGCTTGAATTTAACGAAAAAGAAATTCAGTTTCAGACGGCGAGAAGTCAGGGAAACGGAGGACAAAATGTGAATAAAGTAGAAACTGCCGTTCGCGCAACTTATCCGAAAACCGGGCAAAGTGTTTTCGTCCAGGATTGCCGTTCGCAACTGGAGAATAAGAAAATTTCCATCATCAGATTGAAAGAAAAAGTGATGGGATTTCACATTCTGCAATTGGAAAAACAGATGCAGGAAATCTGGAACAATCATCTTAATGTTCAGAGAGGAAATCCGGTCCGAACATTTTCAGGAACCGATTTTAAAAAGAATAATCAGGAAAAGTCTTTCAAAAAAGAAAGAAACCAACTGAAAAATGAACTAAAAAACTACAGAAATGACCTTAACTAAAAGTAAATATTATTTCGAAGCATTAGATTATTATCCGTACAACTTAGCAGAATGTTTGGAGGCTTTAAATTACGCATTGTCTTACGACCCCGAAGATGCAGACAGCCTTTGTCTGATGGGAAGAATCTACAGCGAAATGCTTAATGATTATGAGAAAGCAAAACTCTATTTCGGGGAAGCATTACAATGTGATGTTACAAACCTCAACACACCAAGATATTACATCAAATGTCTTTTGGACAATGAGGATTTGGACGAAGCAGAAAAACTCATCGAATATTCGTTGAAAATAAAAGGAATCGACAAATGCCGAATTTTAATCCAAAAATCTTATCTGTTCGAAATCAAAATGGATTTTAAAAAAGCATTGGAACTTTTGAAAGAAGCCAAAGGCTTTGCTTATGACCAACAGATGCTGGACTTTTTAAAGAGCAAAGAAAAATTCATCAAAGAAAAAATACCAAAGAAGCGCAAAGGGATAACCAAAAGGAAAAACAGCAAGAAAAAGGAAACCAATTAATGGTTTCCTTTTAATATATATCAACTATTTCTTCGCATTCGCATTCACATACGCTAAAACCCAGTTGGTTTCTTCCGCTGTGAGTTTGGCTTTTGGGGCCATTCTTTCCATAATGGGCTTCCAGTCAGAAGCTGTAAACTCTGAAGGCGCAGGTAAATCGTGGCATCTTGCACATCGCTGCGCATATAAAACCTGACCTTGCTTCACGGCGTCAGAACTTGTCGCAACTCTTGTAGAGGGTGTTTCCGGAGTCGGCGGTGTTGCTGGTGCTGATTGCGTTTTGCAGGAATAAACAATTGCACCTATAACGCAGAAGCTAATTATGTGTTTTTTCATTATTTTTGAATTTGATTTTATCAAAAGTACTTAATTTAATAAAAGTAAAAATCGGCAATCCGTAATTTGTAATAATTCCAAATTCTAATGACAAATAATATCAGCTTACAGGATTATATCAACGGAATACAATCTTCTGATAAAAGAATTTTGGGTAAAGCCATTACACTAATCGAGAGCAAAAAACCCGAGCATCGCCAAATTGCCGATCGGTTACTGAAAGAAATTTTGCCTTTCACGGGAAAATCTGTTCGAATAGGAATTACCGGTGTTCCGGGTGCTGGAAAATCAACCTTCATTGAAAGTTTTGGAAAATATGCGATTGAACAAGGAAAAAAAGTGGCTGTTTTAGCCATTGATCCAAGTTCATCCATCAATAAAGGGAGTATTCTGGGAGACAAAACCAGAATGGAAGAACTTGCCAAAGACCCGAATGCCTTTATCCGGCCTAGCCCGAGTTCAGGATTTTTGGGCGGAATTGCCAACACCACTTTTGAAAGTCTCCTGATCTGCGAAGCTGCAGGCTATGATTACATCCTCATAGAAACCGTAGGTGTCGGACAAAGTGAAACTTTAGTTAATGATATCACAGATGTTTTTCTTTTTCTGAAGGTCATCGGAACCGGAGATGAACTGCAGGGCATCAAGCGTGGCATTATGGAAATGGCCGATTTAATTTTCATCAACAAAGTGAACTCCGAAAATCTTTCAAAAGCCAAACTGACTAAAACTGAGTTATCAAGAGCTCTTCAGTTCATTACACCGAAAGAGAAAAACTGGAAAATACCGGTAATAATTGGTTCAGCTTTGGAAAAAACAGGACTCGATGAAATTTTTGGTAAAATCCAGGATTACATTTCGCTCAAAATCAAAAATGACACTTTCCTCGAAACAAGAAAAAAACAGGCTGAGCAAAGATTTGAATTCTGGGTCAGAGAATATATATTAGAAAAAGCAAAAAACGATCATCTTTTGGAAAACTCGTTTCAGGAGCATAAAAAAAATGCTTCCGAACTAAAATCTAATCCTAGTTCTGAAGCCTCTGATTTTGTTAATAAACTTTTCGGGAAATAATTATTGATCTACCGAGATGTTGCCATCAAAGCTGATTGGCTGTCTGTTATTAGACTGAACAGAAAGAAATGCACTGCCGTTCTTGAATATCTCAAGATTAAAAACATAATTTTCTTTTATATCTCTTGGTGTGATTATCAAAAGTGTATTGCCTTTTTTAGTCGCAGACTGCTTTATGTCAAAAACCTTTGATTCAAATCTTAATCCGCCATTGTTAGCATCGGCAGGGCTGACATTGTATGCACGCCCGAAATAAGGCAAACCGACACTGAGAAGATCTTTTTTCAGATTAAATCCATAACCGGGATCAAGATTCAGAATTCTGCTGGAAGATGTGTTTGGCAATGCGTTAAGAACATTAATAACATCACCATTCATCGGAAATGCTCTGGTTGCATTATAGTTAAATTCTTTGTTAGAAATTGCGGAACCAAGCGTTGCAGGATCTAAATAAATCTGAGTGCTGCAGCTGACCATAGTAAAAAAAGCAGCGATTAGTATAACGAAGGTTTTCATTTTTAATTATTTATTTGATTATCAATACAAAAACCATACAAGTTTCATGTTAGATAATTTATACCAAGGAAAGTTAATCTTTTACAGAATTTCTTTTGCGGCTTCGGAGAAGATTTTCAGGATTTTTTCTTCTTCGTTTTCCCAGCAGAGGTCATCAGCTGCTTGGTTGAGATTGTGAAGATAAGATGCTTTACCTTTTTTAAGAACGGATTCCATTTTTTCCGCGATATGTTCAGGTAAATGATTTTCAATAACTTCACCCACCTGAAAAGTTTTTACGATATGTCTCATCTCCGGAAAATCAGAAACCACAATGGGAACCCGTGACTGGATATAATCCGAAACTTTATTCGGCAAAGAGTAATAATAGCTCAGTCCGTTATTTTCTTCTATGCTGATACCAACATCCGCTTTGGGCGTAACTGTCCGGAGATCATCCGGAGAAAGCTTCCCGAGAAACCTGACTTTATCTTCCAGTTGATTCTCAAGGGTAACTGCACGGTAAAAATCTTCTGCCGGTCCGCAGCCTGCAATCCAAAGCTCCGCATTGTCTATCCATCTCATAGCAAGGATCGCCTTGTCCAGACCTCGGGAATAGTTCAGCCAACCCTGATAAAGGATGATTTTGGTATTATTTTCGGTGATGCCGTTAAAAAATGATTTTCTCGGCAGATTTCTTACCACAGCTGGTCTTTTTATATCATATTCTTTTACAAACCAATCTGCGTAGGAATCACTGGCCGTAATCATTCTTTTTACTTTAGGAACAAACTTCTTTTCTATGGATTTCCATATCTTTTTAACCCATCTCCCTTGTATGGCCGGCATCTCGGTAAAGATTTCGTGACTGTCAAACACCAGAGGAATGCCTAATTTTTTAGAAATGAGATAATTTGGCACTATTGTTTCCAGATCATTGGCCAATAAAATGGTCTTATTGTCAGCATTTTTCTTCAGCTCACGATAAAGTTTCGTCTGAAATTCTATGTATGCGAAACGTGCTTTTTTAGAACTGAGTTCTATTCTGTAAAACGGATACGGCCGTTCCAGCCCGGGCGTTCCAAGCCAGTTATTACCAATCAGAAGCGGCTGATAGCCGTTATCATAAAGTGTTTTACAAACCTTTTCTACCCGCTGGTCGGTCTGGAGATTATTAAAAACACTTACAATAACTTTCATGATTTAATCGTTCTTAATAAGATGATAAACCTGGACTACAGCCAGAATTGCATTTGGAATAATGATAGGCCACAGCATCCCGCTGTAGATTCCGTAGATTACAAAGCAGATACAGCCTATCAGATTGACAAGACGGATTGTTTTAATCTGTTTTAACAAGAAACTACCGACTACAAAAGCCGATGCAATATAACCTACATATTCTGCCCAATTGTTCATAGTTTGATTTTTGAGGACTACAAACCTAAACATTTTTGAGTGGATAAAAAAATAATGCCAGAAAGTCCCGTTTTATTGATTGGCAGTTAATTTGCAAAACACATTTTGTAAATTTTACAATTAATTATTGTAGGATTATTTATAAAAAACATAACTTAGTGAATATTTTTAATTATGGATTATAAATTTTCAGACGGTTTGAACCGCGTGTTCAAACAAAGCAAAAATGAAGCAAGGCGTTTGCAGAGTGAGTTTCTGAATACTGAACATTTCCTTTTAGGAATTATCAAAACTGAAAATTCTGCAAAAGAAATCCTCGAAAATCTGAATGCGGACCTCACCCAGATAAAGAGAAAAATCGAAACCCTGAGCGCTGTAAACTCAAACCCGTTCACATCCAATATGGGCAGCATTTCTTTTACAAAAATGGCAGATCAGGCAGTGAAACGTTCCGAGCTGGAGTGCAGGCAATATCAGTCTGCAGACATCAATACTGTTCATCTTTTGTTAGGTGTCCTTTACAAACAGGAAGATCCTACTTCCAGCATTCTGCAGGCTTATGATATTGATTATGATGCAGTGCAGAAGGAATACAGAAAGATGCTGAAAAATACAGATCAGCTCCCGCAAAACAGCGCTTATGATGACGATGAAGAAAAGGACGAGCCTTACAGCCAAATGAAAAAACCAACCGGAAATCTTGGTGCACAGAAAAGCAAAACTCCAACACTGGATAATTTCGGGAGAGATCTCACATCTCTGGCACGAGACGGAAAACTGGATCCTGTAATTGGCCGTGAAAAGGAAATTGAGAGAGTTTCCCAGATTCTGTCCAGAAGAAAGAAAAATAATCCGCTTTTGATCGGTGAGCCTGGGGTTGGTAAATCTGCCATTGCAGAAGGTCTGGCTCTGAGAATTCAGCAGAAAAAAGTTTCAAGAGTCCTTTATAACAAACGTGTGATCACGTTGGATCTTGCAAGCTTGGTGGCAGGCACAAAATACCGTGGACAGTTCGAAGAAAGAATGAAAGCGATAATGACCGAACTGGAAAAAAACAGAGATGTCATCCTTTTTATTGACGAATTACATACTATTGTCGGCGCAGGAAGTTCAACGGGAAGCCTTGACGCATCCAATATGTTCAAACCGGCTTTGGCAAGAGGTGAGATCCAATGCATTGGTGCGACAACATTAGATGAATACCGCCAGTACATCGAAAAAGACGGTGCTTTGGAGAGACGATTCCAGAAAGTAATGGTAGAGCCTACTTCTATCGAAGAAACGATTCAAATTCTTCACCAGATCAAGGATAAATATGAGGATCATCATAATGTTCATTATTCTGATGAAGCCATCAACGCTTGTGTCAACTTAACAGCAAGATATATTACAGACCGATTCCTTCCGGACAAAGCGATTGATGCAATGGACGAAGCCGGTTCCAGAGTTTACATCAAAAACATGAAGGTTCCTACTGAGATCATCGACCACGAAAAACGCATCGAAGAAGTGAAGGAACTGAAACAGCAAGCCGTAAAAGCTCAGGATTATCTGGAAGCCAGAAAACTGAAGGATGAGGAGGAAAGGCTTCAGATCGAACTGAATCTTGCCCAGGAACAATGGGATAAGGATGTTAAGGAGAAAAAAGAAGAAGTAACGGAGGAAAATGTTGCGGAAGTGGTTTCTATGATGAGTGGTGTTCCGGTAACCAAAGTTGGTAAAAATGAATTGGATAAACTGGCCCAGATGGACGAAAAGCTGAACGGAAAAGTGATCGGACAGGAAGATGCTGTTAAAAAAGTGGTAAAAGCCATTCAGAGAAACAGAGCCGGACTGAAAGACCCGAACAGACCAATCGGAACATTCATTTTCCTTGGAACAACGGGTGTCGGTAAAACCGAATTGGCGAAAGTTATGGCCCGCGAATTATTTGACTCCGATGAAGCTTTGATCAGAATAGATATGAGTGAATATATGGAAAAATTCGCTGTTTCAAGATTGGTTGGAGCGCCTCCGGGATATGTTGGCTATGAAGAAGGCGGGCAGCTAACCGAAGCTGTGAGAAGAAAGCCTTACGCTGTTGTCCTTTTAGACGAGATCGAAAAAGCGCATCCTGATGTCTTCAACATTCTATTACAAATTCTGGATGAAGGCCATGTCACTGATTCTCTCGGCAGAAAAATCGATTTCAGAAATACGATCATTATATTAACTTCCAATATCGGAACAAGGGATCTTAAAGATTTCGGTGATGGTGTCGGTTTCGGGACCAATGCGAAGAAAACCAATTCTGATGCAAGAGCAAGATCCACAATTGAAAGCGCTTTGAAAAAAGCTTTTGCCCCGGAATTCCTGAATAGAATTGATGATATTATCATTTTCAATTCACTGGAACAAGCGGACATCAGAAGAATTATAGACCTAGAATTAAGCAAACTTTACAGCAGATTAGAAAAATTGGGCTATAAGGTAGAACTGACTGATGAAGCCAAAGATTTCATTGCTGAAAAAGGCTGGGACAAAGATTTTGGTGCAAGACCGCTGAAACGGGCCATTCAAAAATACATCGAAGATCTTCTTGCAGAAATGCTGGTAAACAAGCAGTTCGGAGAAGGCGAAAAAGTGGTACTGGAAGTCAATGAATCCAAAGACGGGTTGATTGGCAAATCTCAGAAAGAGAAAAGCACAAAGGAAAGTGTAAAATAATTAATTAAAATAATCCTGACCACCTAAGATTTAGGTGGTCATTTTATACCATTATGGATGCTGAATCAAAAGACTTTTTGCTAAAAAATATCCCGGGACTTACAGAACCTGACCTGGAGCGGCTTTCACCTGATATCAAATTCAGAAAAGTAAGTTCAGGAGATATTCTCATTGAATCTGATGAAATCAGCAAAAAGGTTTTTTTCATCAAAAGTGGCATTGTACGTATCTATTGCCTTTCGGACAACGGTGTAGATAAAACTATCCTTTTTCATACCAAGAAAAGTTTTGTAGGTAATTATGATGGAATTATATTTAGCAGACCTTCGAAGTATTGCTATCAGGCTATTGGTAAAACAGAACTTTTTGAACTCACATACGACTCTATTTATAAAAACGCTCAGAAAAGCATTACACTCAACAACTTGCGTGGGAATATGTTTTTAGCTATGATGGGAATTTTCCTGAAGCAAATAGAAGATTATGTTCTTCTGAATCCCGAGGAACGCTACCAGAAACATATGGAAGAGAACCCTTCTGTTATGAAAAAAATTCCTTCGAAATATCTGGCCAGCTTGTTGGGAATCACGCCGGTATCTCTAAGCAGAATCAAAAAAAGAATTTTTCGTGGAAATTAACAAACGTTAATTTTTAATCCGGAAATTGATTTTACCTTTGCATTCTTCAATAAGGCTCTCCTATCCGACCTTAAACACAGAATGATGAAAAATAAAGGAGGGCTTTATTTTTTTTATAATCCTACCACAAATCCTACACTAGGAACAAATCCGCTGCTGAAAATACTTTTATTTTCTTTCCAAAGCACATTGTACATAACACCAAATTGCATGAAGGCATTATTACCAATATTCTGCATATAACCGCCACCTAAATAAAGCGCCGTTTCATCTGTGCTGAATTTATAATTACTGTACTTTTCCGTCGAGTTGATGAAATATTGCTGAAGATTGGCTCCGATGAAGAACGAACGTCCAAAATAATAGTTCATAAAAGGACCGAAGCCAAACATCGTCGATTTATAGAAATTAGATGTCTGCCAGGAAACATTTCCGGAAAGTCCTCCTTCTAACTGGTCTGTGATTTTGTAACCAACTCTGGGTGAAACCTGAAGGTTAAAATAACTATTACTTCCGAACCCTACACCTAAACCTCCTCCGAAAGTCCAGCGGTTATTTTGATTTCCGGAACTCATTGCAATTTGTGCAAATGACCAAAAGCTCATCATCATCAATAGTAAAGTGAAATTCTTTTTCATAAGATTGTTTTTATCAATGTCTAAAATTATGGTTTTTTAACGAATATTTTAATCGTATTTTTGCAGCATCAAACTAAGAACTCCCGTCAAGAGTCTCGTAAAATTGAAATCAAATGAAAATAGTAGTTGGCCTTTCCGGAGGCGTAGATTCCAGCGTGACCGCTTATCTTTTACAGCAGCAGGGTCACGAGGTTATCGGACTTTTTATGCGCAACTGGAACGATGCGTCGGTAACTTTGGAGGACGAGTGTCCCTGGATAGAAGACAGTAATGATGCGCTTCTCGTCGCACAAAAATTAGGAATTCCGTTTCAGGTAATTGATATGAGTGAGCTCTACAAAGAAAGAATTGTAGATTATATGTTCGATGAATATCAGAAAGGAAGAACGCCGAATCCCGATGTACTTTGTAACCGGGAAGTAAAATTCGATGTGTTTATGAAAACAGCTTTATCGCTTGGCGCTGAGAAAGTTGCAACGGGACATTACGCGCGGGTTCATTCGACAATTGATGAAAATGGGAAAGCGATTTTTCATCTTTTGGCTGGGAAAGATAACAACAAAGACCAAAGCTATTTCCTTTGTCAATTGAACCAGGACCAATTGTCAAAAGCGTTGTTTCCGATTGGCGAACTAACAAAACCTGAAGTCCGTGAAATTGCGAAAGAACAAGGTTTGGTGACGGCGGATAAAAAAGATTCTCAAGGACTTTGTTTCATCGGAAAAGTGAGTCTACCGACATTTCTTCAGCAACAATTGGTGCCGAAGGAAGGCGAGATTGTAGAAGTCTTCAATGATTTTGCCGCATATCATAAACCTCATCCCTCCTTCGATTCAAAACAGGAAGAACTGGAATATCTGTCTGCGAAAATCAATTATAAAAAAGAAGATGGAAAAGTAATTGGCAAGCATCAGGGTGCACAATTCTTTACCATCGGACAAAGCAAAGGTCTTGGAATTGGCGGACATAAAGAAAGTTGTTTTATCATCCACAGAAATATGGAACATAACCTGCTTTTTGTAGGCGAAGGCAAAAGTTTTCCGGGACTTTACAAAAAGGCTTTAAAAATAGATAATTCTGAAGTTCACTGGGTCCGTGAAGACCTGAAGCTGAAAAAAGGAGAATCAATGGAAGTGATGGCAAGAATCCGCTACCGCCAACCATTGGAAAAAGCAACAATTTATCAATTTGATGATGGTTTTTTTATAGAGTTTGAGAATCCTCAATCCGCGATTGCTGAAGGACAGTTTGCGGCTTGGTATCTGGAGGATGAATTGATTGGAAGTGGTGTGATCAGTTAATTACAATAAAAATAAATAAACCTATACAACCCTTTCAGAGTTTTGAACTCTGAAAGGGTTGTTTCGTTATCCCGCCAGCCAATCCTTAAAATCTTTCACCCGTTCTCTGCTTACCGTAATCTCTTCACTCGGCTGGAACTCCAAATCGACTTTATAGCTTGGCGAAGTATGGATGTTTTTGATGTAATCTGAACTGATGATGAATTGCCTGTTTACCCGGAAAAATTTGGTTTCGTCCAGAACATTTTCCAGTTCATCTAAGGTAAAATCTGTAGGAAAATTTCGTTCTTTGGTTTGGAGATAGACAATTTTATTTTCGCTAAAAAAGCAACTTACCTCATTGATGGAAACCACTTTCAGATTATAGCCTATTTTGACCAAAATTCTTGAGAGTGTCGTCTTCTCCTTTCGGACGATTTGCCTGATTTCCTGAGAATTAACGCTTCCTTCTTCCGGCAGGAATGATTTGAATTTTTCAATGGCTTTTGCAAGATCTTCTTGTTCAATAGGCTTCAGAAGATAATCGATGCTGTTGAGTTTGAAGGCTTTCAAGGTGTACTGGTCAAAAGCCGTCGTATAAATGATAAAAGCTTTTGTTGAAATTTTATCAAAGATATCAAACGACAATCCGTCGCCTAAAACAATATCCGAAAAAATGAGCTGCGGATGGTCATTAGTCTGAAACCAGTCAACGGCTTCTTCCACAGAATTAAGGCTTGCAACTACTTCTAAATCAGATAATAAACCTAATAATTTTTCAAGTCTTCTGACTGCCGGCTTTTCATCTTCGATGATTATCGTTCTAATTTTCATGGCTTTTATCTTACTGAACAAAAAGTTCAATTCTTCTTTTTTTACTAATATTTATACTTATCCGTGAGTTCCTTGATTTTCTTATCTTCCCAATCTTTTCCGAATAAAAATCCCGGACAAAAAACGCCGGCTGCGTGTGCTATCAAACCTATTCCCCAGAAAAAAGGCGTTGCCCAGATCTGCCAGCTCCAAAAGCTGTGTTCCGCCCGGATTTCTGTCCAGTTAGCAAAAATAAGGAATAGATTGACAAGAATGTACACTGTAAGATGCGTGTAGAAGCTTTTCAGGCGTTTCACCTTTCTTAATGCTTCACGATATTTGATATCGTTTTCAATATTGGTTTCCATTGTTCTGCTTTTTTATTTCTTTGTTAATCATATCGTTTTCCCAGTCTGAGTTGAATAAAAATAACTTTGCCCCTTTGACTGCCAGAATTACGCCCCAGATAATAAAGATCCAGGAAACGTGCATCTCACCAAGGTTCTGCGGAAATCCGTTCTTGAAAAATCTTACGCCATAAACCACTCCGAATACAATGAAAAAAACCAGAATGCCGCTATAGAATTTCTTAATCTTTTTTACTCTTTCCACGGCCATTTCGTAGCGGTGGTTGTCTTTATTGGTTTCCATATTTTAATTTATTTCTGATTATTCATAATTTCCTGAATCTTTCTCTCTTCCCAGTTTCTTCCGATCGCGAAGGTATTCATTCCGTGTGCCGCAAGACCGATTCCCCAGCCAAGCATTGGCCAGTAGAACCAAATCTCTTTTGGAGAGGTTAGCAGATTGATAATAATAAGAAACGGAATCACAATGCAATAGGAGATAAGGTTTCCATAAAAAGATTTCAGTTCTTTTACTCTTTTTACGGCTCTTTCGTAAGCCGCATTTTCTGTAGGCTGTGAGGTATAAGCTGTCATTGTTTGAGAATTTTTTTCGATTAATATTGGTATTTTGACTTTAAAAGTCTGTTCTGTTTTTTCAATAAAGACATTGTCTTTGGTAAGCAATGCGTAGCGCTGAACGATATTGGCCAAACCAATTCCCGCACTTTCCTTCAGCTGTTCCCTTGCCTGAAGATTGTTTTCTATGGATAGAAATTTTCCTTCGGTAAAAATCCTGATATTCAGAGGTTTGGATGATGTAGCAAAATTATGCTTAATACAGTTTTCCAAAAGCAATTGTAAAGACAGTGGTACCACGAATTTTTGCAGATCATCCGGATTAACATCAAAAGTAAAATCGACACTGTCTTCGAATCTGGTTTTTAGCAAATTACAGTATATTTTAGCAAATTCTATTTCGTCTTCCACATTAACCATTTCTTTATCCTTCTTTTCCAGAACGTAACGGTAGATCTTGGACATCGAAGTGGTGAATTTTTGCGCCTGCTCCGGATTTTCATCAATCAGAGCGGTTAAAACATTCAAAGAATTAAACAAAAAATGCGGATCTAATTGATTCTTCAATGATTCGAATTGGGCATTGGCAGATTTTGCAATCAGCTTCTGCTCCACCACTTCCTTTTTGGTGTTCTTTTTCAGCTCTTCCATAAAGCCTTTGGCGTGAAGAATGGCTGAAATGAGAAAAGCGATATTAAGAATAAACCAATTGGTGAAGTTCATCTTATCCGAGAAGAAATACTCCTGCGACATTCCATTAATCACTACAAAAACGAGGTAATTGCAGATAAAGATCAGCACAATATTCGTAATAACAGTAGCAATAACGCCCAGGATAGTCCTGATTCTTGTCTGTTCCGTCCAGGAATATCTTTTGTTGAGAAAATCATTTACAAAACCATTTCCAAAAGTAAGGACAAAGGAGTAGATAAAAGAATTAAGAATATATAACAACAGATTCGTAAATGTCTTATCATCATTAAAAAACGTGAAAAACAACAGCCCTGTGCCAAGTGATATATATAATATTGTTCTGAAGGTTTTAGTTTTCATTTCTGATTTTCTTGGTTCAAAATTATTTTAATAACAGAAGTTAAGCAATTATTAATTACCGAACTGTAAAAAATGATGACTGAACTGCAAAAACACAATACGGAGGTAAAAAGGAACACTATTTGCTTCTATGTCTGGACAAAAATTAATTTATGAAGAACAGTATCGAAATCATATTTGCAGGCTTATTCGGGACCGCAGCAGTCCTGAGTGTAATTGCGGCCCGAAAATATTTTAAGGACAGACTATATAACAGCGATTATTCCGATCATCACCGTCTATTCAGCTCGCCAAGAAAACCTTATGCAGCAATTGGTGATGGTGTAGAATTGGATGCTTTCCTATAATATCTAACTATCAGCTTTATCTGATCCGGTTTCTAAAGAGCCGGATTTTTTTTGTGGAAAACTTTCAGGAATTTTAAGATATTTTTCATTTTCCAAGTGATAATTTTGAAATAATAATTCCAATCATTTTTATCGCAAAGGCGGAAAGTTTATTTCTTACTAACTTTTTTAAGTAGCAAAGTTTTGCGTCTTAAAAAGATCATTAACTGCTTTTCTTTGTGCCTTTGCGTTAATCTTCATCAGCATATGTCAGATTTAATTCCAAAAGGTCAGGGTGCACAACGCAATGTCATCAACCGGTTCGACAGATATACCTTCGAGCCGGAAGACTATGAATTGGACAAAATCAAGACTCAGGTGACAGAAGTTTTTCCGAAGACGATTATCAATGTTGTGAAAAGTCCGGACTTGCCTATGGATTATTCGATGAATCCGTACCAAGGCTGCGAGCACGGCTGCTCCTATTGTTTCGCGCGACCTACCCACGAATTTTGGGGTTACAGTGCAGGCGTCGATTTTGAAAGAAAATTGATGGTCAAGAAAAATGCGCCTCAACTTTTGGAAAAAACCTTTCAGAAGAAATCTTATATTCCAAAACCGATTATGCTTTCCGGAAATACAGATTGTTATCAGCCCATTGAAAGACAATTTGAAATCACGAGAAAGCTGCTTCAGATTTGTTTGGATTACAGACATCCGGTTTCCATTATCACCAAAAACGCTTTGATCCTCAGAGATCTGGACATACTCGAAAAAATGGCGGAGAAAAATCTGATCTCTGTCAATATGAGTATTCCGACCCTTAATGAAGATTTGAGAAGAGTAATGGAACCAAGGACTTCAACCGCCAAAAATAAACTGAAAGCAATTGAAGTTTTATCCGGGAAAAACATCCCTGTGAATGTGATGATTGCACCTGTGATTCCGGCTTTGACAAGTGACGAAAGCCTTTTTATAATGAAATCTGTTTCCGAAGCCGGCGCAAGGAGTTGCGGTTATACTCTGGTCAGACTGAATGACACTGTTGAACCGGTTTTCGTCCAATGGTTGGAAGCGCATTTCCCCGACAGAAAAGACAAAGTCCTGAACCTCATCCGCTCCATGCGAGGCGGAAATCTTGGCGAAAAACGTTTTTTCCAGCGTTATCAAGGCGAAGGCAATATCGCTGAAATGATTCATAAAACGTTTGAAATCGGGAAGAAAAAGTTTTTTAATAACAAGGAAAGAGCAAGTCTTACGACGGAACATTTTACAGGAAGCAGAACGCAGCAATTGCGGTTGTTTTAGCTGTTTTTACCGCAAAGTCACAAAATTGATTTGATTCAAAATCAAACAAGACGCCAATAAAATTCTTACAAACTTTGCGACTTAAAACCGATTAGTTTGTCTGTAATTTTCTGCCTTTGCGATAAAATGAAACAACTCTTTTGATTAAATTTGCAAACAGATTTATTTCTCAGTAATTTTCCCAAATGAAGCAATATTCCGCAAAACGCAGCATCCAGATTCTCGCACATATTCTTGAACAATACGGCATCGACAAAATCATCATTTCTCCAGGTTCCAGAAACGCACCTCTGGCGATTCATTTTTCCGAGATTGATGCTTTTCAGTGTTACAGTATTGTGGACGAAAGAGCAGCGGCTTTTGTAGGTTTAGGAATTTCAAAATCGATTAAAAAACCTGTTGCCATAACTTGCACAAGTGGTTCTGCTACAGCCAATTATTATCCCGCAGTTGTGGAAGCGTTTTACCAGAATGTGCCGCTTTTGGTTCTGACAGCGGACAGACCTGCGGATTTTGTGGATATTTTTGATGGACAGACGATTCGACAAAAAAATATTTTCCAGCAGCATTCTTACGGCGATTTCGAATTGCTGGAGGATGAAAAAGAGGGCGCCGATGATTACAATTTCGAAACCATCAAAAAGGCCGTTGAACTTTGTATCGAAAAAAACGGTCCGGTTCACATCAATATTCCTTTGTCAGAGCCTCTTTACCATTTGCTGGAAGAGTTGCCTGTGATGCCTTCTGTCGAGAAAACCATTCAGAAAAGAAATTATGACATTCCGTCCGGATTGATTGCAGACTGGAATACCTCAAAAAGAATTCTTATTCTGGCTGGAACCTTATCTCCAAATCCGGAGCTGGAAGCTCAGCTTTCACAATTAGTTAAAAATCATACGGTTGTCGTTTTGACAGAAATGAATTCCAATCTTCAGCACGACAAATTTTTCGCTCATATCGACCGATACATTACCGATTTTTCTGAAGAAGATTATCATACTTATGCGCCGGATTTGCTGATAACCATCGGGCAAAATGTGGTTTCTAAAAGAGTGAAGCAATTCCTGAGAAAAGCCAAGCCAAAGCAGCACTGGCATATCGATGAATACTGGCAGCCAGACACTTATTTTGTTTTAAGTCAAAAAATTGAAACAAAACCTGAAATCTTCTTTTCTAAATTATTGAAATCTATCAATCTGGAACCCAAACCTTATTTTAATCTTTGGGATGTTCTGAAAGATAAAAAAGATACGAAGCATGCGGAATATCTGAGTAAAGCTCCTTTTTCGGATTTCTACCTTTTCAATCAATTATCCAATCATATTCCTGAAAATTATCGAGTTCATTTCTCTAATTCTTCAGCAATCCGATATGCGCAATTATTTGAATATCAGAAATATGATGTGTACTGCAACCGCGGAACCAGCGGCATCGACGGTTGTACTTCTACGGCAATGGGATTTGCAATGATGGAAGATGAACCTACGATTCTGATTACCGGCGATTTGTCATTTTTCTATGATATCAATGGCCTTTGGAATCAGTACATTCCGCCTTATACGAGAATTGTGATTTTCAATAATGGTGAAGGCAATATTTTCAGAATCATTCCCGGACCAAGCGGAACCAATGCTTTGGACGAATTCATTGCCACACAGCATCACAGAAATGCGGAACTATTAGCCAAGAATTTTGGCTTCGATTATACACGAGTTGAAGATGAAATTTCACTTGACCGTGTTTTACCAAATTATTTTAAGCCAGATTCCAAACCGAAAATCCTGGAAGTAATGACTTCGGAATGTAACAATGCGGATATACTGAAGCAGTACTTTGCGGAATTGAAATAAATATTTTTCTCTCGCTGATTACACAGATTTTAAAAAATCAGCAAAATTTTCTAAATATGCGAGAATTCAAAAATTATAGTGAAATCTAAAACTCCAAATCCGATTCCTCTTTCGGGAGATTAATGATTTTTTCAATTGGATAAATGATCATATCGTCAAAATCATTTAAAGCGTTAATTATCTGAAAGTGTGTGAATTCTTTGATATTATCTAAAGTGATTTCTGTTTCTTTGATTTTCTTTGACAACAAAAGGTTTTGTCTCATTACACCATTCAAAAGATAGCTTTTTGGCGTGAACCAAATCTTATTTTTCAGGAATAAAAGATTGGAATAAGAAGTATCTGTAATCTGATTATTTTTCACAATAATGACTTCATCCCCGTGGCTTTTATCCTTGAGTTTTTGTAATTGAGTTCTGTCAGCGGACTTAAAGCTATAGTCAATTTCATTATCAATAACCAATTCGAAATCATCTAATTCTGAAATGGCGTAAGGAATAATCTGTGTTTTGAAATTGTTCTCCAAATCATATTCGATTCGGAATTTATAAAGTCCGTCTTCTTCATGTTCTAGATTGAGAAAAATACTGTGAATATCAATCTTACATTCTTTTCCGAAATTCGAAAAAGTGTCATTCATCCTTTTTTGATGAAGTTCCTTCAGGAAAATTTTCTGGTCTTCAACCTTGATGCTTTCAATAAATCGGGACATAAATTTTATTTTTCATTTCTTCGTATTCGCTGATAAGGTCACTTTGATGGGTAATTCCACCGCCACTTTTGAAAAACAGTTTATCATTCTCTTTTTCAATAAATCGGATCATCACGCAGGAATCCAAATTTTCGCCGTCAAAATAACCGGCAATTCCCGTATAAAATCCTCTATCAAATTGTTCGGCTTTCAAAATGATCTCCAAGGTTTTGGATTTTGGCGCTCCCAGAATAGAACCAGCCGGCAACAACTTTTGAAGAATTGTTCCGATTTTATTTTTGAATTCAGGTTTTATTTCGCCTTCTATTTCGGAACTCATTGCCAGGAGATTTTTCTGCTTTGTTTTGATGTAATCAATCCGCTGAAATTCCTTTACCTGAACCTGATCTGCAACCATACTCAGATCATTCCTCAACAAATCCACCACGGTGTAATGTTCCGCTTTTTCTTTCGGGTTGTTTTTCAGAATATTTTCTGCATCAGGAATTTCCGCGTCGATGGTTCCTTTCATCGGATGTGTAAAAATTTTATTATCAATAATTTCCACAAATGTTTCCGGTGAGAAAAACACAAATTCATCCGGAATCAAAATTTTGTATTTCGCTTTTGAAAATCTAAAAATATCTTCCAGGCTAAGATTGGTTTCTATTTCTGTTTTGGTGGTGTAATTAGTAAGATAAGAATTTCCTTTTTTGAGGTTTTCCTGCACTATCTCGAATCCTTTCCTGTAATCTTCCAATGTTTCCGGAAAAGTTTTCCAACTGAAATCCGCAACATCATCGTGTTGATAATTTATATTTTTAACACCTTGAAAATCAATCAACAAAACTTTATTTCTTATGTCTTTTTCAGTGAAAATTCTAATCTCATCCATTAAAAAATTGACCAAAAAGAAAAATGGCTTTTTCCCCTCTGATAATTCATCCATTGTCTGAAATTGCGGATTCTGAAACATAGAAACAAAAATAGGAATTTGTACCGCAAAGGCGCAATTTAATATTTTATACAATTGATAAGTCGCAAAGTTTCCAGTATTGAACATTTGCGACTTAAAAACAGTTGGTTTGATAATAATTTTTTGTGCCTTTGCGATATATTTCCAAAACAATAATGGTTACTTTTGCAAAAAGTTTGAATAATGACGACGCCAAAACCAGAAATCGGAAATATCATCTCTGAAGCTTACCAATATTGGATGAGAACGCTGCCTTTTCAGCTGCTTTTTTCTGTTCTGTATTTTACTATTTTTATGTTTTCATCGATGTATGCGTTTCGTTATTACGGATTATTCGAGGAAATTTTAAAAATACAGGATCTGTTTTACTCCGATACCAAAGCATTTCTGGAAAAGTATTCCGAAATTATGAAAACTGAAAATGCCCAGTATTTTGCAATGGCGGTTATGGTAATCAAGTCTGTGATTTTTCCTCTTAATATTGGTTTTTTGAAGATATACAGAAAGCTGGATCTTGGTGAGCCGCCACATATTTCCGATCTTTTTGCAGGATTCCGCGGCCATTATTTCTTTTTATTTGTGATCTATGCATTGTTCTGGAATATCGTCAATAATTACCTGCTGATTCTTTTTATCATCTGGATTCCGATGCTGCTGCTGACGCCTTCTCTGGTTTTCTTCAAAAACTACAACTTTTTTCAGGCTTTCCGCATCAGCGTACAGGTTTTTCGCAATAACATCTTGTTGTTTATCATCACAACCCTGGCATCAATTATCATTTCCTACAGCGGATTACTGATGTTTATTTTCGGGATCTTTGTGACATTTCCGTTTTGGAATGCTGTAATTTATGTGCTTTACAAGCATTTTATTGCTGATTTTCAGGAATAATTTTTATTGAGTTCATCCATTTCAGAAAATTTTTGTGTAGTTTTGAGTATAACTACAAAAATAACTTTATGGAAAATTTTAATGAATTTGAAGCGAATGGAAAAGTTCCTAACAAAGATTCTGGAAGTATTATTTCTCATTCATTTGAGATATACAAGAGTATTTTCATTTATCCTTTAATTGCTGGAATAATATTTTTTATCGGCATTTCAATTATGTTTTCAATTACAGGATTATGGGCAGCAATGATTGATATTAGTCAAAATTCTGGTGCTGGTGGATATGATGTGGATGCATACAACGAATTATATAGAGGAACTCCATTTCTTACTTTTGCAGGCGGTGCCTCTTTATTTAATGTTTTACTCTTTTCTCCTCTTGTAGTGGGAACTATATTCATTGCACATAAGAAAAATCTTAATCAACAGATTCAGTTTTCTGATCTTTTCATTGGATTTAGGCAAAACTTTTTAAATATTGCACTATACGGGTTAATATTTGCAATTGCAAGTGGAATTTCATCCTGGATGTTTTATGTTCCTGCTGTGTTTATAATGCCTTTTCTGTTTCTTGGTTTTCCTTTTCTATTATTTCAAAACAAAACAGCTTTCGAGGCCCTAAAAAACTCCATTGAAATTGTAAAGAATAATTACACTGACTTTCTTGTGATTAATTTACTTGCTTATTTATGTTCTATTTTAGGATTCTTCGGTTGTTGTATTGGCATAATAATTACTTATATGTTTTATTATTCTACAATGTATTCTGCATATTGTGCTTATGTTGCGTTGCCTAGACAAATTGATACCAATTAAATGAAATAAAAAAACTATGTCAGATTCCGGTAAACAAATAGATGGCCTTGTGATTAAACAAGTCGCTTTGATTCTTCTTATATGCGTATTGGTTGGATTAATTTGCTGGAATCTGGCATTGTTCATTCCTTCGGTTCTTGGTGCTGTAACACTTTATATTGTCTGCAGAAAATATAATTTTTACCTCATTGAGGAAAAAAACTGGAAGCCCTGGCTTTCTGCCACAGTCCTGATGCTGGCTTCTCTAATCGTCCTCATCCTTCCTGTTTATTTTATTGTAGACCAGCTGGTTTCAAAACTTGGAAATGCACAGGTTTACATGGAAAAATTCAATATTTTTCTTGAGAAAATCCATCAGTTCATTTACCAGAAAGTCGGATTTGATATTCTCAGCAAAGAAAACATTGCGAAAGTTACCAACTTTGCAAGTTCCTTTTCTACAAAGGCATTAAGTACAACAGTCAATACTTTTACGGTGATTGCATCGATGTATTTTATCCTGTATTTTATGTTTGTAAAAGGCCGATTATTTGAAAAAATGGTTGCCAGAGGAATGCCTTTCAAACGAACTAACACCCAAATGCTTGGTGATAAATTCAATAAACTTGTGTTAGCAAATGCCATTGGAATTCCTGTGGTTGCATTAGGACAAGGCTTGGTTGCATTAATCAGCTATTGGATATTTGGTGCACCGAGTCCAATGCTGCTGTTTGCTTTAACAGCTGTTGCATCTATGTTGCCTGTAGTCGGAGCTGCCATAGTTTATGTTCCGGTAGGAATTTTTATGATTGCTGAAGGACAGACGGGTCCCGGCGTCGGCATCCTGATCTACGGATTAATTGTGGTTGGTTTGACAGATAATCTTTTAAGATTTACGCTTCTTAAAAAACTGGAAGATATCCATCCGCTTATTACCGTATTCGGAATTATTATGGGTATGAACATTTTCGGATTTATGGGCTTGATTTTCGGGCCAATTCTGATGTCTATAACCGTTTTACTGATACAGGTTTACAGGGATGAATTTTCGGATGAAGATACACCTCCGCCTTTGAAAATTCCTAATCAAGAAGATGATGATGCAGATATAACTAAGATTATAATTTAATGGAAGAAATTAATCCTGAAATCCTTAAAGAGGTTTGTACCGTAAAGATGCCTTTCGGGAAATATCAAAATACAATTCTTGCAGACCTTCCCGTTTCTTACCTTGAATGGTTTATGAGAAACGGCGGCTTCCCCAAAGGGAAACTTGGGATGCAGCTATCTACTATTTATGAAATCAAAATCAATGGATTGATGGATTTGCTGACTCCTATTAGAAAGCAATATTTTTAGCCTTTGAGCGCAGCAATCTCATCCCGGAGTTTTGCAGCCTTTATGAAATCCAGATTTTTTGCCGCAGATTCCATTTCTTTTTGTTTTTGGGCTACAATTTTCTCGATATCTTCACTTCCATAATTAGCTCTTGTTTCCGCCACTTCCTGCAAAATTTCTTTGTGTGTATATCTTTCATCCGGAAAATCTTTACTCCGGCCAACCAGATTTTCGCTGATTTTCTTATTCAAAGCCTGAGGGACTTTTCCGTGCTCTTCATTGTAGCGCATCTGTTTATCCCGTCGGTAATTGGTTTCGTCGATGGTGTTCTGCATAGATTTGGTCATCTTATCAGCATACATTATCGCACGGCCGTTAAGATTTCTTGCGGCTCTACCAACAGTCTGAATCATAGATCGTCTGGACCTCAGCATTCCCTCCTTATCCGCATCCAGAATTGCAACGAGAGAAACTTCCGGCAGATCCAGTCCTTCTCTTAAAAGATTGACACCAACTAGCACATCAAACAAACCAAGACGCAGATCCTGCATTATCTGGATTCTTTCCAATGTTTCTACATCGGAGTGGATATATCTGGTTCTTATGCCTACTTTTGTGAAGTATTTTGTGAGTTCTTCCGCCATTTTTTTAGTCAATGTCGTAACCAGAACTCTTTCGTCCAGCTCTACCCTTTTATGGATTTCTTCGATCAAATCATCAATTTGGTTCATCGTTGGGCGCACTTCAATAATAGGATCCAGAAGTCCTGTTGGGCGGATAATCTGCTCAATATAAGTTCCGCCGGTTTTTTCCAGTTCATAGTCCGCCGGTGTTGCAGAAACATAAATAACCTGATTCTGCATATCTTCAAATTCATTGAACTTTAGCGGACGATTGTCCATCGCAGCCGGCAACCGGAATCCGTGCTCTACCAACACTTCTTTCCGGCTTCGGTCTCCGCCATACATTGCGTGAACCTGAGGAATGGTAACGTGACTTTCGTCTATCACCATCAGATAATCTTTCGGGAAATAATCTAAGAGACAGAAAGGCCTTGATCCCGGTAAACGTCCGTCCATATACCGCGAATAGTTTTCTATTCCCGAGCAGTAGCCCAATTCTCTGATCATTTCAAGATCCAGCTCTGTCCTTTCTTCCAAACGTTTGGCCTCTAAAGGTTTTTCAATTTCCTGGAAAAAATCAACCTGTTTCACTAAATCATCCTGGATCTGGCGAATCGCGCTTTGCATCGTCTCAGGAGTTGTCACGAAAAGATTGGCGGGATAAATATTAATGGAATCAAAGTTGGAAATGACGTTACCGGACACAGGATCAAAGCTCTGGATCTTTTCTATTTCATCACCAAAAAACTGAATTCTGATCGCCGTATCTGCATAAGCCGGATAAATATCAATCACATCACCTTTCACCCGGAAAGTCCCACGCTGAAATTCATTTAACGCTCTGGAATATAAAGCGCTAACCAAGGAATGAAGCAATCTTGTTCTGGAGATTTTTTCATTTTTATCTAATGTAATCAATGACTTATGAAATTCCGTCGGGTTTCCGATACCATAAATACAGGAAACGGATGCTACAATGAGAACATCACGTCTTCCGGAAAGCAAACTTGCCGTTGCAGATAATCTCAATTTTTCAACTTCTTCATTGATGCTCAGGTCTTTTTCGATATAAGTATTGGTGGAAGCAATGAAAGCTTCTGGCTGATAATAATCGTAATAGCTGACAAAATATTCCACCGCATTTTCCGGGAAAAATTCTTTAAACTCCATGAAAAGCTGTGCTGCCAAGGTTTTATTATGCGCCAGAACCAAAGTCGGTTTCTGAACCTGCTGAACAACATTGGCAACCGTAAATGTTTTCCCGGAACCTGTGACGCCAAGCAGCGTTTGATATTTTTCCCCGATCCGGATACCTTCTACAAGTTTTTCAATGGCTTGCGGCTGATCTCCCGTTGGCTGATATTCTGAATGAAGTTTGAATTGCATCTAACAAATTTACGAAATAAAATATGGTTTCTTGTAAACCAAAAACCGTGTCAAAGATGAAACTTTCACACGGTTCTTTAAGATAACTTAACTTTAATATCTACTTAAAGTTCATAGTTATTGGTAACTGGAAAACAGTAGCCGCAGGTTTACCTTCTTCCGTAGCGGGTTTCCATACTTTTCCCTGAGTTACTGCTTTCATTGTTTTGATTGCTTCGCTGTTAAATTCCTGATTAATGCCTTCGGCTCTGATGTCTTTGGTAATGCCGTTTTCATCAATTGTTATGTAAAGATTACTTCTCAGCATACCTTTACTATTTAATTTAGAGGCGTCAAAATTATTTGCAAAACTGGTTCTCAATGCTGTAAGACCTTCCGGAAAAACCGCCGGCGTCATTTCTCTTGCTGGTGGTGGCGGTGGCGGAATCGGAAGCTCATTCTCCTTAAATTCCTTTATAACCGGTAACTTTCCAGCTTTTTTGACGGCTTTGATCTTTGTTGATTCCTGACGTTGTTTTTTCTGAGGAATGGTATCGGATTTTATGCCTTCCTCCGATGTTTGTACGTGCTTGCTCAGGTTTTTTTCAGAATTGTTTTCGGAAGCATACACTTTCTGAACAAACAAAATACTCAAGCCTGCAATGGCAGAGATGGCAAAGGTTTTTTTAACATTTTCGAAACCGGACTTTTTAGTGGTCATCATAATAAATCGTTTTTTGGTGTTATTGTAATTGAATTGGTGGATCAGTTTTAGGTTTTGGGTTTGAATAATTTCTGAAAGTATCAATCTTTGGTAATCTTTAACATTATTATTTCGTTGGATAATACTTTCATCTGCCAAAAACTCATGATTATCCTTCATTGCTTTTTTATAAAAATACAATGCCGGATTGAACCAGGAAATAATTCTTAAAATTTCCAAGAAAAGAATATCCAAGGAATGTTTCTGAACAATATGTGTTTTCTCATGCAGGAAAATCCGGTTGTCGATTTGCCCGTTTTGAAAATAACTTTTATTAAGATAGATTTTATTCCAAAAACTGAACGGAGGCAGATTTTTTTCTATCACTTTCATTTTTTGATTCTGATAAATCATATCATTCCCTTTCAGATTAATAATTTTTCTGATAGAAATGATTGATTTAATTGTCAAACCAATTGAAACGAATCCGCAAATTAAAAGGATAAAAGTAACCCAGTCAAAATCAGCTAATGAAGAAGCTGTCTGGCTCAATTGTCGCGATTGAACTTCTTCAAAGATCAACTGGTTTTTTTGCTGTGGAATTGCAGGAAGCTTAATTTTCACCAATGGAATCCCATATGAAAAAGCCAGCGCAAAAAGCAGGTAAAATCTGTTGAAGCGGAACATCTTTTCCTTCTGCAGAAAAATATAATAAATGCTTATGAGTATGGATGAGCATAGGATAATTTTGAAAATGATAATTGCCATTTTAATCTTTGATTTCTTTATCTATAATATCTCTAAGTTCTTTCAATTGTTTCTGGGAGAGTTTCGCATTCGAAGTGAAAAATGACGCAAACTGGCTCACGGAATTATTAAAAAAACGATCAATCATAGAAGACATCTCTTCCTGAAAATAGTCTTCTTTTCTAACTTTTGGAAAATATTCTCTGGAGTTTCCGAAAGTTTTGTAGCCCACTAAATCTTTGTTCTGCATTCTTTTTAAAAGCGTAGCAACTGTCGTTGCGGCGGGTTTGGGATCAGCATATTCTTCCAGAATATCTTTCATAAACACTTTCTCTTTTTTCCAAAGAATCTCCATCAGCACAATTTCTGTATCGGTCAGTTTCTGTTCTTTCATTCTACAAGTATAAAATTAATTCTACAAATGTAGAATTAAAATTTAAACCTGCAAATTTTTTGGAAAATTTTAACTTTCAAAAGATCTTGTGATTAAGAACATTTAAAATTATTATGTTAAATTTGATGTATGCGAATAGAAAACGAAATCAAGTTGGGGTTTAAAGATGTGATGTTCCGCCCGAAACGTTCTACACTCAAATCCCGGTCGGAAGTCACTATTGAGAGGGAATTCACTTTTCTTCACAACCGGAAAAAATGGAGCGGTGTTCCGTTGATTGCTGCAAATATGGACACCGTCGGAACTTTCGAAATGGCGGAAGCGCTTTACAAAGATAAAATCATTACCGCTGTTCACAAACATTATTCTGTCCAGGAATGGTCTGATTTTCTTAAAGATAAAAGCGATGACTTCTACCAATACATCGCCCTGAGTACAGGAACCGGAAAAGCCGACGAAGAGAAAATCAAACTAATTCTGGATGCCAATCCGAAAATCCAGTTTTTGTGTATTGATGTTGCCAATGGTTATTCCGAACACTTTGTAGAGTTTGTAAAGAAAGCGCGTCAGAATTTCCCAGACAAAATCATTATGGCCGGCAATGTTGTAACCGGCGAAATGGTGGAAGAATTGATTTTGGCCGGTGCTGACATCATTAAAGTCGGGATTGGTCCAGGTTCGGTTTGTACCACTCGTGTGAAAACAGGCGTTGGTTATCCGCAGCTTTCCGCAATTATTGAATGTGCGGATGCGGCTCACGGTTTAGGCGGCCAAATCATCGGCGATGGTGGTTGTAAAGTTCCCGGCGATGTGGCAAAAGCTTTTGGTGGTGGTGCCGATTTTGTAATGCTGGGCGGAATGTTTGCAGGACACGATGAAAGCGGCGGTGAGCTTATCACTGAGAATGGAAAAACTTTCCGATTATTCTACGGAATGAGTTCTCAGACTGCGATGGATAAACATTCCGGAGGTGTTGCAGAATACCGTGCCTCCGAAGGAAAAACAGTGAAAGTGCCTTACAAAGGTCCCGTCGCAGAAACAGTAAAAGATATTTTGGGCGGCGTCCGCTCGACCTGTACTTATGTTGGCGCTTCTAAGCTGAAAGAATTGTCTAAGCGTACGACTTTTATACGTGTGCAAGAACAAGAAAACCAAATTTTTAACGAATAATAAATTTTGAAAAATATTTTCCACATAACGAATGGCGATTATCTTGCTGAATCTTTGAAGAACACTTCAATCGATGGTGAAATTATTGTTTGCCGCGAAGCATTGGTTTCCGGAGATTTGAAAGCTGATTCTTTAGAAGAATTTTGGAACATCAGAGCCAAATGAATTGCCGAGGATTATAATGTTTCACCTGAAAATTATTATCAAAAGTCTGTTTCGGAGTTTGAAAAGATTCTGAATATTCCGGAACACTCAGAAGTCAACCTTTGGTTTGAAGACGATCTTTTTTGCCAGGTTAATTTGTGGTTTTGTGTTTTTTTGCTTTCAAAAATTGAAGATTTAAAAATCTATAGAATTTTTCCTAAAGCAAGCTCTGAAAATCGTTGGAAAGGTTTTTCAGATTCGGACAATTCGGATTTGGAAGAATCGTTGAAATCCAAAGTTTTAATTAATAAAAATGATATCGAATTAATTGTAAATCTGTGGAGAGCTTATCAAAATAATGACGACAGCCTGCTGTTGCAACTATCAGAAAATCAATCGAATTGTTTTCATTTTTTGAAAGAAGTGATCGATGCTTACATCAATATAAACCCGGAAGATTTCATCAAAAATCAAATCGAAAATGGATTGACAGATTTTGATTCGGTCTTTAAAAAATTCCAGGAAGATTTAGCAATATTTGGCTTCGGAGATTTACAGGTCAAAAAGATATATGATAAAATTGTAAACGAGAAATAAAAGAAAACCCGGCAATTTGCCGGGTTTTTATTAAAACAAAACTCTATCATTATTTCTTAACTCTTCCAGATATTTGCTTTTATCATCGCGGTAGAATAAATTCATCGTTTCGAAAGGAATCATTTTCAGATCTTTATTCACAATATGAACGCAGGATTTTTTGACTGCCCGCACATCAAAATCGTGAGCGTCCATAAAATTCATAATGATGATTCTGAAAAGATTATCATAGTCTAAATTGGGAGCGGATACTTCTGGAAGACAACATAATAGCTGATTCACCTTAGGCTTAACTTTATCTACAGAAATCCCCGTGCTGAAAATATCCAGAAGCTGCATCTGCAGTCCTGTATCCTGCTCATAGACGATAGTGTTGCGGGTTTCATTATTCAGTAAATCGGCCGGATTAATGTATCGTGTCAAGGGAATTGTTTCACCTTCAAGCTTCAGAATATATCCCATTGCCAAAGCGTCCGGATTACACGGAACGGGAATGATATCATCAGAATTCACCAAAGGAAACTGATTCAGAATTTCCTGCCTTACTTCGGTTAGTGTAATTTTTTCATGAGCGGAATCTTCCCGGTTTCTTCCGGCAATTTCTACAGGTTGGAAGGTAATACCCCGGACACATTTTTGTTTCAATGCAAAGTCAATGATTTTCCCGATCTCATCAATGTTTTTATCTTTCTGAAGAACAATGACGAGTGTGGTGGAAAGATTTAATGCATTCAGTTTTTCCAAAGCTTTCATTCTGACATCCGTCAAATCTTTTCCCCGAAAATTTTCCAGAACTTCCGGTTTAAAAGAATCAAACTGAAGATAAATTTCGAATTCAGGTGCGTAAGTCGCGAGCTTTTCGGCAAAACCCGGGTCATTTGCGATTCTTACACCATTGGTATTTAACATCAGATGTTTGATCGGTTTCGATTTGGCAATATCCATTATTTTGAAAAACTCGGGATGAATGGTTGGCTCTCCTCCACTGATCTGAACAACATCCGGCTCTCCTTCATTCTTTACAATCACATCAAACATGGCTTCAATTTCTTCCAACGTTCTGTGACTTCCGTAATGTGGTGAAGACATCGCATAACACGTAGGGCAAGTCAGATTGCAGCGATCCGTAACCTCAACAATAGACAGACAGCTGTGCTGCTCGTGATCTACGCATAAACCGCAGTCATACGGACAGCCATATTCTACATCTGTTCCGAAATGAACGGGCATTTCCGATGCCTTATTATAGTTTCTGATATTTTTATAATAATGGACGTCTGATGCGATCTTGGTTTTAAAAAAGCCGTGTTCCGGACAGCGTTTGGTCATAAAAACCGAATCACCCTCAATAACGATTTTAGCACCGACTCTTTTCAGGCATTCAGGGCAAAGACTTATTGTAAAGTCATAATAGGTATAATTTCTTACTGGCATAAATTCAATATTTTACATTCCTCCGCAAATGATCCCGCTTATCAAACCGCAGATTACCAGGCATATTAGCATTGTCTGCCAGAACTGAGACTTAGAAAACTTACGTCCGTCCTTCGATTCGTAAATTAGTTTTACAAACACAGTAATGAATAAGGAAATTACAAAAGCGACTATCAGCATAATGCCAATAATCATCGCTACTAAACCGCCCAGATTTCCAACTTCTAAAAAGGTTAAGAATGTCATAGAATTAAAGTTATTAGTATTTATAAAATCTTAAAACCATCATTTGCAAAGCAATCCTAATGCTAATGTACAAAGCAGAATAAACAGGATTGCACCTAGAGAAAAGATCATAAACAAATTAAAAAAAATGGATGTTCCTGTTGCTTCTTTTCTATCCTTCTTAAAAACTTTGAATAAACTTAAAAAAAAAGATTATCAATATAATAAACAGAAATACAATTCCTAAAATTACAATATTGAGAATCCCGCTATCCATTATCAAACGAAACTTTTTCCATTAGTTTAAAAGATTTTTTAATAGTATAAATGTAATAAAAAATCATTAACAAACTCAAAATCTGGATTGTTCCTAAACTCAGAAACAGACTTTCGTGCGGCTTAATAAAATCTAAGAAAAATCTGAATAAAAAGTAATTCAGCATAAAAAACTGGAACAGAAAACCGGAAACAAATCTCTTACTTTTCTTCAGTCTGAATATTACAAATCCTAACACTAATAAAAAGATAATTTCATATAATGCCACAGGATGGCGGAGATATTGATCGCCGAGATGCATTCCGAAAACGGAATCTGTCGGAAGTCCGTAGGTTTCTTCATAGATCCCTGTAAAAAAACAACCGATTCTGCCAATAATCATCGCCAGCAATAAAGGGAAAACTATAAGATCACCTGTGCTTTCTTTATGACCAACGATCTTTTTAGCCAATTCTACTCCCATCAGCCCAAATGCTAATCCTCCTGTAATCGTATTGCTGGTCCAGAATCTGATGAATGAAAACTCTTGCCCGAAAAGCACACCCGGCTTTTCTAAATTCCCGATTAGCTTTGAACCGATTAATGCGCCTGCCGTTGCGCCGAACAGTATCGCTAATGAATGGCTGAGCGGCATCTTCTCAGTAGATTTTCTCTTCAGGTAAAAGTAGTAGCGCATCGCCAGAAAAATCCCGGCTGTTTCAAAAACCGGGTGAGCGAGAATTGTGCTGCCAAACATTTCGAATTTTAAGGGAAAATCAATCATTGATATTCTGTAAGGAATCTAATGTACGAAAATATAAAATTGTTGAATGCCTATCATGCCAAAAAATGACGCAAAGCGATTTGCGTCATTTTACTAAATTTGATTTTCTATATTTACTTTTTTATGACTTTCTGAGAAATAGAAGTGTTATCTGTAAAGGTTGCTTTCAGGATGTAAATGCCTTTCGGATAATCTGCAAGGTTCATTTCTTTAGTCTGTGCAGATCTAATCTTTCTGCCGGTGGTATCAAAAAGCTCAAGAGACCGGACATTTTTTGCGGAACGGATAGTTACCCGGTCTGCTGTTGGATTCGGATAGACGCCAAACTCAGTTTTAGCCGCATCACCGACAGCCATATTAGCCTTAACCTGAATCTTAAAATTATCAACAAAAAGACGGTAGCTTGCCGCTGCATTGAAAACCGTACCGTCCGATGCATAGAGCGCAAACTTGACATTGCTGCCTTTGTAAGCCGATACATCTATTGTATATTTCGTTCTCTGGTTAGGTATCGTAATATTAGGATTATCCCAGTTTCTAAGCTCCTGCCAGGTTGTGCCGTCTGTATTGATAAGAACCTTGAATTTATCCGTAGCCTCAATCTGTGGCGCGGGTCCGTTCGGGTTAGTGTTGAACTGACTGTTGGTTACGGCCGCATCAAAGGTGATTTCATAATCATTACCGGAAAGATCAAAAGCATTGGTCACAGCCCAGTAGGAAATATTGGATGTATAAAGTTCCACACAAAGCGACTGATCATTGGCTACCGTATCTCCCATGAATGGCTTCTGCTTCCAATAGTTGACAGATGAATTGGTAGGACCGCTTCCTACATTGGCATTAAAAGTATAACCGAGATACCAGCCGGTCAAAGGAAAAGTTGTAAAATCCTGCGTATAGGGCGGCACTGTAGCCTGAGAAAAAAATGACGAAGCAGAGATCATCATTGCTAAAAGATAAAGTTTTTTCATAAGTTGCAATAGTTAGAGGGTTAAATGATGCCTTGCCTTATAGACAAGACACCATTAAGAATAAAATAAATTATGAAGATTATTTTCTGATCAGCTGCTGCGTTTCAGTTTTGCCGTTCCCGAAGGTCATTCTGATCATGTAAACACCTGTTGATAAAGCGGATACATCAATCGTTTCTGAAGCTGTTTCTAATACTTTTCTTCCATTCATATCAAGTATTTCTGCTTTTAAGAGAACCGATTCATTTTTAATTTTCACTATATCTTTTGCAGGATTTGGGAAAATAACAGCTTTATATTTTTTATCTGTTTCCGATACTGCAAGACTTTCCTTCAGCACATTGAGCGTGTAATCCTCTGCCTGCCCTTGTGAATATACACCACAGGAATACGTGACATAGCTGCCAACATTGGAGACGATTCTCATTTTGGCATTGCCAAGTGCTGCCGTAAGCGGAATCGGCAACTGATAAGTTAATGTATAACCTCCGGATTGCGTGATCTTTCCAAGATTGTAGATCTCACCTTCATCTCCCAAGAATCCGTTCTGATTCCAGTCTACAAAAACCGTAATCGCCTGGTTGGATGTGCTGTTGTATGTTTGCGCATTGATCTGCAGCGGGTAAGTTTTACCTCTTTCGACATCTGTTTTCAGTGCAGAGAAATCTTCGTAAGGAACATTTCCCGAGGATGGATTATTAATAGTCCCGATTTTGACGTTATCTATCGGCATCAGGAAATTGAATTTTGGCAGGCAGTAACTTTCGGTAGGATTGGTTTCCACACAGCTTCCAATTAGTGTAAAGACACCATCTGCACCATTAGTAACCGTCTTCCAGTTCGTCATTCCATCACCGCTGTAATACATTTCTTTTCCACTGTTTCTAATGGTTGTAGACTCCCAGAAAGAAGGATTCTCTTCTACGTTATTTATCACCTTTACCATAATCCAGTATCTTCTTCCCGTAGCGCCGCCATCCAGAAGCAACGGCTGGGGCAGCGTAAATGTATTTTTCCTGAACGTAAACCCGTCTCTTTCATTAAGATCAACAACAGAATTAGGAGACACTGCCTCATAAAACCCAACCGTGCCACTTGGCAACCCGGAATCATCACTCTTCATTATCGAAATGTCAAAAGACTGGATACCACCTTTGTCAATTGTATTGAGTATGATATCAGTAACTGTCAGATTCGTGTGCGCCGCTACATTAAAATCGTTGGCAAAATAAAGGAGTTTCAGATCTCCTGCTCCGCTTTCAAAGTTATTGCTTGGTGTAGATGGTGCGCAGGTAGGTGGATAGTTCTCTACACTGTCATTATTTCCTATTACAATGTCATCCAGAACGTTAGATCTTCCTGTTTTCATTACAGCTTCAAAACAAATCTGCAGCTGAGCTGATTTTTCCGGCAAATTTAAAACAGCCTGTTTCCATTCCGGAACGTTAAACATAAAGTTTTTCAGCACTTTCCAATCAGAATCCGGAGAGGTGCGATAATAAACGTTTAGGATATTCTGATAGATTCCCCAAGCTTCCTGCCCCATAAAAAATGAAACCGTTGGAGTTTGTAATCCTGTAATATTCATTACGGGACTGATCAACCTAACCTTTGCATCAGGAGAATTGGCTGCAATCTGGGCACAAGCGTTAAGCTGTCCGGAGTGGGCATTAACTATATTATAATCAACCCCACCTGCAGATCCCTTTTTATAGACCCAGCCATCATAGGTGGCATTGTGTCCGCCGATTACCTGCTGTGTCCAGCAAGAGCGGCTCGGGCTGTCTGCCTCGAAAGTTTCTTTGAACGGAAAAGTGCTGACCGTATTGCAGATCTGAGCAATAACTTTTCCAAAAAACATAGCGATCACCGCTACAAGTAAAAAATAGAATTTCTTCATTTCGATTTCAAATTTTAACCTGACGAAAATATCCCGATAAAATCAGAAAACCAAGTAAATGAATAGCTCTATTATGGAAAATTTATGATTTTGACAGGGAAATAAATATAGTAAACTCCTGTATAACAGTATTATATATTTTCAGAAACATCTTTTTTGAGCAGACGCCGTTTTTGCTCGGTCCGTATTGTAATAAAGCATAAAAAGATAATGACTGATCCCAAAATGAGAGAGAAAAAAGTAATCAGGAGCCAATATTTATGATTCAGCTTTGTGGTTTGTTTTTCATTTTCAAGCGATTCCTGAGCAATTAATTTATTCACCCAAACTGCTGCCTCGTAGTTACTTTTATCCACCTGCTTTAGAAAAAGACTTTCATAATAATCATGCTTTTCAATATCCCTGAGCTGGAGAAAATTTGTTGCCAGCAGCTCATAGATATCGTTTTCAATATCGTCCCGATAAGGTTGATTCTTTCTTTTTTCTAAAATATCGAAAAGCATCGCATTTGATAGCTGGGGGTTTGCCTCGGCCGAGAGAATCCTGGCTTTACCTAACTCTATAAAAACATCCTGTAAATCTGCAAATTGTGGAGGATAAGGTCTGGAGGACTCATTGGGGCTGACGCTTGCCAGTTTCAGGTTTTCAAGTGCCTCGCTGAATTTTTTCTGATTAATCAGGCAATAGCCTTTATTAAGGTATGCAATTTTTATATTGATTTCCGCCAAAGGATTTTTTGAGTTAACATACTGGCTGATCGCTTTATTGAAATATGAAAGAGCAATATCACTGTCCAATCCATAAAAATAATTCATTCCTTTAAGATAATAAATATTGCCTTTGACCAGGTTCAAAGAATCCGGAATTTTGGGAGAGTTTAGAAGAAGTTCTGCCTGATCCAGATAGATTCTTGTTTTCTCATTAAGTTTCAGGAACTGATAAGTATTTCCAAGAATACCTAAAATTTTAATCTTGGTGATAACATCATCTCCGTTGTCTGCAATTTTCAGTGCTTCATTGCCATACCGGATGACATCCGGCGGATTCTGCAAAAGATTAGAAGTATTGGTCAGAATAAATAAGCTGTGGATGGTTTCCTTATGATCTAATGTGTTACTTCTGTAAGCTTTATCCGCAATCTTAAATGCTGCCTTCGGATTAAGAAGCATTAGTTTCTCTGCTTTCTTCAGCAGCACATCATTTCCGGGATCACCAGCATATAAGGCAACTCCGAACAGGATTACAATAAATAGGATCCGGCTTTTCATTCCTCCTTCTGTTTTAATAGTTGAATATAATTGGCCGGTGACATTCCCATAACCGATTTGAAAACTGCGGCAAAAGCACTGTGAGTGGAAAATCCGCTTTCCTCCGCCAGATACTTGATTTTATAGCTTCTGTAGACAGGTTTATCTTTCAATTTACTGACGATATACTTGATTCTGAGCTCATTGATATAAGCATTGAAGTTTTTCTGCTTATGGGTATTGATGGTCTCGGAAAGATATTTAGTATTGGTTTCCAGATTTTTAGCAAGATTCTGAAGCGATATATCAGACCGGATAAAATCTTCGGTCTTTTCAAAATCTTCCAGTTTTTTCAACAGGATATTCTCTGTTTTTTCTGAAATAACCTGAGGCTGGGGCGCTTTTTTCTCTTTCAGAAGACTGATCTTCGTAATAAAATTCTGATATTCTTTGACCTGTAACCTGATCTGGAAAAACCTTATTGCCAGGAGAATAATAGCTAAAAGCCCAATCCCGATTATTGAAAACAAAATCTTTTTTCTGCTATTGACGAGAGCTTGCTGCTCATTCTTAAAATTTTCTTCAACAATATTGAACCACTTATTTTTTGCTGAAAAACGGGTTTCATTAAGCGTTTTGAGGAGCAAATCTTTTTTGTTGACCGCTGCCATATATTGTTCTGCTGATTTTTTGACCGCATACAGTTTTATCAAAAGTTGATAATAGGCATATTTTAGGTTCAGGTTAGTCGTCTGTTCCAGTGAATCTGCAGGAAAATCGGAAATAAGCTTTTCAGCCAGTTCCGGCTTATTATTGTTTAAAAGATATTTAGCGTATATAATCTGAAACTGAATATCATTTTTATATAGATCTACAATCGCTTTCAAAAAAGAATCGTATAACAGATTATTATCTTTATCTGCAATAAAGTCAGAAAGATACATCAGATTTTCTCTTGCTATCGTCAGGTTGCCGGATTTGGCTTTTTCCGATACAGCTATTAAATCCTGCTTGACATTTTTAGAGGGATTTTGCTTAAGTTTCGATAAAAGATTCACTATCTGTTCAGAAAACAGAATATCATTATCTCTCTGTTTATGGACTACCGCCCCACCCTGAAAACCCAGGTAGTAAAGAATACTTTTTTTCAGAATTAATATATCGGACGGTAGCTTTTCATCTCTATCCGAGATTCTTTTGAGAGCATCTGTGAGATTATTCTGAAAAAAAAGAGACTTGGTCCTCAGGTAATCCAGCTTTTCCTGTTCCTCATGATCTAATTTGAAATTTTTTTCCAGATAGTCAAGAACTTCCGATGCCTTATCCGGTGTCAGTACCATTTCGTAGCCGGCTTTCTGAAAGAGCTGCTTTTTTTCCGGATCAACAGTTTTGCTGAAGACCAAGGAAATACAGAAAATAAGGATAAGAAAAAACAGTTTTTTCACCGGTTTACAAATTGGAATATAAATTTATATCTTTTTTAACGGAATTAAATAAAAAAACTCACAGAAATTAAATTTTCCATGAGTTTTTGATATTCTTAATTGATTATTATCGTTATGTCAGCATTCCTCCGTCTACATTCAGAACCTGCCCTGTGATGTAGGCAGACATTTCACTTGCCAGGAAAACGCACGCATTAGCCACATCTTCCGGTTGTCCGCCTCTTTTCAACGGAATGCCGTCTCTCCATCCCTGAACTGTTTTCTCATCCAGTGCAGCCGTCATTTCAGTTTCGATAAAACCTGGTGCGATGGCATTACAACGGATATTTCTGGAACCTAATTCCAAAGCGATAGACTTCGTAAAACCAATTGCTCCGGCTTTAGAAGCGGCATAATTCGCTTGTCCTGCATTCCCTTTAACACCAACCACTGAAGTCATATTGATGATAGAACCGGATTTTGCTTTCATCATTGGTTTGATGACTGCTTTTGTCAGGTTGAAAACCGAATCCAGATTAACCTTAATAATGGTGTCCCAATCTTCTTTTGACATTCTCAGCATCAGGTTATCTCTTGTGATTCCGGCGTTATTTACCAAAATATCAATCGTTCCGAACTCTGCCAAAACATCTTCAACTAATTTTTGAGCAGCGTCATAATCCGATGCATCGGATTGATAACCTTTGATTTCTGTTATTTGGCTTAATTCTAACTCTAATTCTTTAGCTTTTTCAACAGAACCAGCATACGTGAATGCGATTTTTGCACCTTCTTTGGCAAAAACTTCTGCAATTCCACGCCCGATTCCACGTGTAGCGCCAGTGATGATGGCAACTTTACCTTGTAGTAATCCCATATAATTTTATAATGTTTTCTAAATTTGTTATGGCAAAAATAATACTTTAAGAATTATTCACAATCAAAACAATCTCACCTTTTAAAGTTTTGCTTTTGGAGAATTCTATTAACTCACTGATTGTTCCTCGTTTAGTTTCTTCAAATTTTTTGGAAATTTCCCTGCTCAGGCTTACTCTCGTTTCTTCTCCAAAAAATTCCTTGATCTGTTCAAGTGTTGTATTGATTTTATGAGGACTTTCGTAAAGAACAATTGTCTTTTTCTCTTCTGCCAATTGTTTGAGTTTGGTTTGTCTACCTTTTTTCTGAGGAAGAAATCCGGCGAAATAAAAATCGTGATTCGGCAAGCCGGAAACGACCAAAGCCGGAACAAAAGCCGTTGCGCCAGGAAGACAAATCATTTCCAAATTTTCATCCGCACAGGCTTTGGCTAAAAGATAACCTGGGTCGGAAATCCCAGGCGTTCCAGCATCGGTAATAATAGCGATGTTTTGACCATTTTTGAGGTCATCGACTACTTTCTGCGTAGCCTGATGTTCATTATGTAAATGATAGGATTTCAGAGGCTTGGAAATTTCATAATGTTTGAGAAGAACCCCTGAAGTTCTTGTGTCCTCACACAAGATATAATCTACTTCTTTCAGAACTTTCACAGCCCGGAAAGTCATATCTTCCAGATTTCCAACAGGTGTCGGAACAAAATAAAGAATACCGCTCATCTACAAAAACCTGTTTTCAACCAAAGTCCAGAGTCTTTGTGCATAATTATCAACCTTTTTCCAATCTCTTTCGTAATAGATGTCACTCAAATACTCCTGCGCCTTATCCAAAGAACTAAAAGAATTCAGAACAGAAACAACCTGATTCAGATCACTTTGGCTTCCGCCAAATAAATATTGAGAAAATGCAATTCTGTCATTCAGATCCAGCTTGAATTCCGGTTTTGGTTTTGGCGCTTCCATATAATCTGTCGGAACATTATTTTTGAGAAGACTTCCGGGATTCTGGACAGGAGCCGGTTTTTCCACTTCTTCCAAATGGTCATCATCGAACAAAGACTTAGCCACTTTCAGACCTTTGATATTAGCCAATTTAAATTTTTTATCGTGATGCTGCTCTCCCTGATTCTGAGAATCGTAGACTTCCTGGGATTTTTCTTTCGGCTGCGTATTTTCCCTGGAAAACTCTACAATTTTCCTTCTGTTTTCTTCCAGTTCTTTCAGCTTAGCTTCTTTTTCTGCCAATCTTTTTTCATAATCATCCTGCGAAGGTTTTTCCATAGCCGAATCTTCTTTTGTCATAGCAAATGAAAACTGGCTGTCCTGCATTGGCTCCAATTTCTCCGCCGGTTCATTCAAAAGATTTTCTTCTTCAGCTTCAATTTCTGCAACGGCTTCAACAATATCTTCGTGGTAGTTCTGAGCTTCAATTTCATCAACAATTTCATTCTCCACAATGGCTTCAAGATCTTTACCGTTAGAGATTTCAGTTTCCAGATCACTGCTTTCTGGCTGATGAATCTCTTCAATTGTCATTGTATTGGTTTTCAGATCTTCATTCGAATCAATTTCAGCAAAAGAATGCACTTCTTCCACTTCCAGGACATTCGCAAAAATGTCTTGTGCCTGTGTTTCTTCTACAACAATTTCCGCAACTTTATTTTCATCTTCAAATTCCTCAACTGACAACAAATCAGAAGTATTTATAATCTGATTTTCAATAGTTTGCAAAGGTTCAATATGGGTTGATGAATATTCAAAATCTTGAGAAACTTTAAGAAAAGAAAACTTTTGATAAAGCTCATTGATTTCATGTTCCTTAGCTAAAATCTCCTCATAATTATCCGATTTGGATAATTCTAACAACAGATGCTTCATCTCTCCGAAGATTTTCTCATATGATTCCCGCCAATTTTGCATAATATATCTTATTAATTTTTACTTAAATTTGATGCATATAAATGTAAGAACAATTTGCTAATTTTATATAGAATTTTGTTCCTAATTTAAGGCTTCGACAAGCTCAGCCTGACAACGCTAAAAACAAAAATTTTTAGTATTAGAGGTGTCACACTGAGCTTGTCGAAGTGTTTTTAATATTGGTTAAAACAATTTTTTGCTAAATTAATAATGTTTTTAGAAAATACAATTAATCATTCCAAACAAAGCGGTTGGATGGAAGTGATCTGCGGTTCTATGTTCTCCGGAAAAACGGAAGAACTCATCAGAAGACTTCGCCGGGCGGAGATGGCTGGCCAGAATGTAGAGATTTTCAAACCGAGAATCGATACGAGGTACTCTGAAGAAGACGTGGTTTCACACAACCAGACTAAAATCCGAAGTACAGCGGTGGAAAGTCCTTCCGAGATTCTTTTGTTGGGTTCCAATTGTGATGTGGTGGCGATAGATGAAGCCCAGTTTTTCGACGAGAGCATTGTGGATGTTGCCAATCAATTGGCAAATAACGGAATTCGGGTCGTGATTGCCGGCTTGGATATGGATTTTCTCGGACGTCCGTTTGGGCCGATGCCTAATCTTATGGCAACTGCAGAATATGTGACCAAAGTTCATGCGATATGCCGGAGAACAGGAAATCTCGCCAACTATTCTATGCGGACTTCTGCCGGAAAAGAATTGGTAGAATTGGGAGAAACTGAAGCTTATGATGCGGTGAGCAGAAGAATTTTTGTGGAGGAAGTTTTGAATAAAAAAGAAGGTTAATATCAATAGTTGTTGTAAATTTGTTTAAAATTATAATAGTAAAAACTATCAAAAAATGATATTAGAAATTAAAAATTATATTCAAATCAGTAATTCGATTGATGAGATTTTGAAGAATTCTCCTTTCAAACTCAAGTATATCATTGAGAAAAGCGGAATTTCTGAGCCCACATTTTTTCGTAAAATGAAAGAAAAAAAATTCAATCCAGAAGAGTTGCTTAAGATTGCGGAAATTATCGACCCAGAAGTTAATTCAAAAGATAGTATTCTAAAGGCAATAGAGGAAGGTTTGGAAGATGTTAAAAATGGCAGAATAACCGAAAATTCTACTGTTATGACTGAAGCAAAAGAAAGAATCGCAAGAAAGAGAAATGAACATCTTTTGGACAAATAGAGCGAAATCAGATTTAGAAAATCTGGAAGACTTTCTTATAGAAACCTGGGGATTCGAAGTGTTGGAAGATTTTTATGAGATTCTGGAAAGAAAAATTTCTTTGCTTGAAAATGGGAATTTAATTCATCAGAAATATGAAGATACGGATTTTCATAAATTATTGATTACCAAACACAATTCCATTATTTATGAGATTGCCGAAAATCAAATCAATCTTTTGAATATGATTAATAATTTTCGGAATCCGGATTCTAATTACAAAACAATTACTGAAAAGTGAATTACACTTTAAAACAAATATCCGAAATAACAAATTCGGAAGTCGTTGGAAATCAAGATATTAAAATCAAAAATTTGGCCTTTGACAGCCGAACGATTTATTCTACAAAAAATACTGCGTTTCTTGCGATAAGCACCAAAAAAAATTCCGGACAAAAATATATCGAAACTGTTATTGAAAAAGGAATCGATACAATAATTACTGAAAATAAAATCGGTAATCCTTATGTAAATCAAATCATTACAAAAAATTCGGTTGAGTTTTTACAGACCCTTGCCAAGTATCATTTCGAACATTCCGGCATCAATTCTATTGGAATTACGGGAAGTAATGGGAAAACAATTCTGAAAGAATGGCTATATCAGTGCCTTTCTAATGAATTTACAACGGTTAAAAGCCCCAAAAGTTTCAATTCTCAAATCGGGCTACCGCTGTCATTACTGCAAATTGATAAAAAACACGAATTGGGAATCTTTGAAGTTGGAATTTCGAAGCCTGGTGAAATGGAAAAACAGGAAAATGTTTTCCATCCAAAGATTGGATTATTGACGCATATTGGAACTGCTCACTCAGCTAATTTCGGTTCCGAGGAAGAATTAATTCAAGAAAAATTAAAACTGTTCAAACATTCAGAAATTATATTTTACAATTCTGATAACGAATTGACATACAAATTAATAAATAAATTATATTCAAGTAAAAAATTAATATCATACGGATTAAAGAATAACAATGACATCACGATAATTTCTGATGTTAATGACCGAACTCAGGATATTAAAATCAAATATTTTGATGAGGAATTTTCTGTTCCAATCCATCAAAGAGATGAAGCAACATTAACCAATGTTTTGGCTTTGATTGGAATTCTGAAAGAGTTTAAGCTATCAGATCTTCAAATCAAAGAAAAAATCGATGCTCTCAAAGCGATTGAAATGCGCCTGGAAAGCATTGAAGGAATTAGAAATAATCTGATTATCAATGATTCTTATAATCTTGATTTGGATTCTTTGAAAATTGCTTTCCAATTTATCAGCGAATATAACAAACCGAAAAAATCTCTGATTCTTACGGATATTGTGGATTCGAATGTGAATTTAGATGAGCTATATTCCGAAGTTTCTGATCTGGTTAATGAGCAAAAATTTGATAAGGTTTTTTTGATTGGTGAAGAAATTAGTTCGTTTTATAAATTATTTGATTCTGAAACTTTAACTTTCAATAATACGAATCAATTTATTGAAAGTAAAGTCATTAATGATTTAGAAAACCAAGTCATTCTTCTGAAAGGTGCAAGAAAATTCGAGATTGAAAAGATCAAAGAAATTCTTGAACTCAGAAAACACGATACGGTTTTGGAAATCAATCTCAATGCGATTCTTCATAATATTAATTTTCACAAATCTTTGCTAAAACCAGAAACCAAAATGATGGCAATGGTAAAAGCAAATGCTTATGGATTAGGAAGTTATGAGATTTCAGAATTTCTCCAGCATCATCATATTGATTATCTTGGTGTGGCATTTGCAGACGAAGGCGTTGAATTGAGAAAAAAAGGGATCACAACACCAATTATCGTTATGAATCCCGAACAGCATAGTTATGACAGCATAATCGAGTATAATCTTGAGCCGGAGATCTATAGCCTTAGGGTTTTGGAATTGTTCTATGAGCAATTTATAAAATCCGGAAATCAACAGAAATATCCGATTCATATCAAATTGGAAACAGGAATGCATCGCCTTGGTTTTAAGGATTTTGAATTAGATGAACTAACTGAAAAATTAAACTCAATGAACGTCAAAGTTCATAGCATTTTCAGCCATTTATCATCTTCTGATATGCCGGAAGAAAAGGAATTTACATTGAATCAATTAAAAACTTTCGAAAAAAATTCAAGCTATTTGATTGAGAAGCTTGGATATCAGCCGATAAGACATATTCTTAATTCCTCAGGAATTACTAATTATACTGATTACCAATATGATATGGTTAGAATCGGCATTGGAATGATCGGAGAAACTTCCAATGCTGAAATTAAAAAACAATTGCAGCATTCCGTAAGCTTCAAAACCGTTATTTCGCAAATTTCAGAAATAAAAAGCGGAGAATCAGTGGGTTATAGCAGAAGGTTCAAAGCCGAACACGACACAAAGATTGCAACAATTCCTGTGGGTTACGCCGATGGAATCCCACGATTGATTGGAAATAAAGTCGGAAGTGTTGGTATTAATAATACGCTTTGTCCTATTGTCGGAAGTATCTGTATGGATATGATGATGATTGATGTTGATAAAGTCACTTCCCGGGAAGGCGATTCTGTTACGATTTTTAATTCAAATCCTTCTTTGGAAGAATTTTCAAAATATTGTAATACAATAACTTATGAAGTTCTAACTTCTATTTCTCCGCGAGTAAAAAGAATATATATTAAAAATTAGCAAATGATCAGGAAGCTTTTTTATCTGATGTCTTTTTTATTTTATCTGGTGACTTATTCTCAGGTAAAAGAAAATCTTGTCATTCCTAAAAATCCTAAAATCGGATTATCACTTTCCGGTGGCGGTGCTAAGGGATTTACACACGTAGGCGTTCTTAAAGTCCTGGATTCTTTGGGTGTTAAAGTAGATTATATCTCGGGAACAAGTATGGGAGCCATTGTTGGCGGACTGTATGCCGCTGGCTACACAGGAAAAGATATTGAAAAAGTAGTAATGGATACGGATTTTTATTCGCTTATTACTGATCCCAAACCCCGTCAGGAAACTTCGTTTTTCAGCAAAAGCGTAGACAAATATCTTCTCACTGTACCACTTAGAAATGGTAAAGTATCTCTCCCTTCATCTATCAGTACTGGGCAAAGAAATGTCTATCTCCTGAAAGAATTATTGAGAAATGTCTCTAATATTGATGATTTTTCCAAGCTTCCGATACCTTTTATGTGTATTGCTACTAATATAGAAAGCGGGCAGATGCAGATTTTTGAAAAAGGTGACCTGGTTTCATCCATTCTTGCCAGTTCTGCCTTTCCATCGCTTTTAGAACCTGTAAAAATCGGTGACAGCATTTATGTTGATGGTGCTATGAGTGTTAATTATCCTTCTAAACCTTTGAAAGATAAAGGGATTGACATTGTTATCGGAGTAGATCTCAATCAGCCTCTAGCCAAAAGAGATAATCTGAATAGTGTTATTTCGATTATGAATCAGATCATTGATATTGGAATCAAAAAAGAAACGATCAACCAATATAAGTATACAGATATCAATATAAAACCCGATCTTACGGGAATAACCGCTACGAGTTATGATAACAAGCGGCAGATCCTTGACAGTGGTTATGTGGAAGCTTTAAAATATGTGGATATCCTCAAGAAACTCCCGCAGCGGAATTTTGAACGTGTAAGATCATCCATCAACCCTGTTTATTCAAGTGTCTACAAAATAGATAGTCTGGCTGTAGAAAATGCAAGAATTTATAAATCCAATTATATCCGGGGGAAAATGGGCCTTACACTGCCATCTATGCAAACCTACGGAAGTGTCAATAAAATGATTGATAAATTATATGCTACCAACAATTATAAGTTTATCAATTACGATATTGTTCAGGAAGATAACAGGAACTACCTCAAATTATATGTAACAGAAGATGAAGCAAGGCATTTTCTTAAATTCGGATTGCATTACGATGAGATTTTTAAAACCGGATTATTACTGAATTATTCTGCAAAAAGGCTTCTATTCAGAAATTCGAATCTTTCACTGGATGTTATTGTGGGCGATAATCCGAGATATTACTTTAATTACTTTATAGATAATGGTTATATCCCCGGATTTGGCCTGTATTCTTCCGGAATGAGCTTTGATCTAAAGAATTTTGATAATAACATTATAGATAGCTGGAAATGGTTCAGAAACGAAGTTTTTATACAATCTGTATGGAAAGACCGTTTTGCTCTGGGTGGTGGTATTAGTCATGATTATTTCGAAAGCGAAAAAAACGGTGTCAATGATAAAACTGAACGATATCTTAATCCCTATGTTTTTCTGAAAAGCGATACGCAAAATGATAAAGACTTCCCCACCAAAGGTTTTTACCTTAATGCTGAAGGAAAAATAATTGATCTTTTCAATGCAGATCTGGAAAAAAAACCGATCACTGTAAAAGCAGATATCAAGATAAATTTTTACATTTCCAAGCTCTTTACATATCGATTAAATCTGTTTGGTGGAATAACAATCGGCGATAATAATCCATCATTCTATCAATACAGAATTGGCGGACTATTCGATCAGCCAATTGCCAATTTCAAACGTTTTGCAGGTTACCAATTTGCTTCGCTTGCGGATAATAATATCTTCATTGCATCTAATGATTTCCAGTTCAGATTTGATAAAAATTACTTTCTGGTAGGAAATTTCAGCATTGCCAACCTCTTCAGCTCTATCAAAGTTGAAGAAGCAGTAAAGCTTAATTACAGTTCAATTGGCCTTACAGCAGGATACAAATCCCCATTTGGCCAGATCAAGGTTAATTTCAGTAAATCACTTAACAAACATAAAGGCGTATTCAGTGTCATTCTAGGACACTGGTTTTAACAAAAATGATAAATTATTTTTTCGAAAATATCGAACCGAAAGATATTCATCCAGACACATCAAAATGGTTGGAACACCTTATTACTTCAGAAAATAAAAAAACCGGTAAGATTAATTATATATTCTGTGACGATCAATATCTTCTCAAGGTTAATCAGGATTATCTGGACCACGATTATTATACAGACATCATCACATTCGACTATGTGAAGGGAAAAACCATTTCGGGAGATATTTTCGTATCTTTGCCGCGCATTTTGGATAACGCTTCTACTCTGTCTCAGGATTTTGAGAAAGAATTCAACAGAGTTTTGGCGCACGGGATTCTTCACCTTTGCGGATACAAAGATAAAACCGAGGAAGAACAAATCCAAATGCGGGCAAAAGAAGATTTTTATATCAATCAATTTAAAAATCTTTAGGAGCTATTTCCCGCTTTCCACTACAATCTTTTTCTTTTCCTTATATGAAAGAAAAGAAAAAGGATTTCCACTGCAATCGGGGCTAGTTCAAAAATTATGTATAATGTTCCACGTGAAACATTCAAAAAACAAGTTTTTTATGCTATTAGCTAGAAGCTATTAGCCAAAAGCAAAGAAAATGATTAACGAAATATACGATGTAATTGTAGTTGGAGCTGGTCACGCAGGTTGCGAGGCTGCTGCTGCTGCTGCCAACTTGGGTTCAAAAACACTTCTTGTCACAATGAATATGCAAACCATTGGACAGATGAGCTGTAATCCAGCAATGGGAGGAATTGCAAAAGGACAGATTGTAAGAGAAATCGATGCAATGGGCGGTTATTCCGGTATTGTAGCAGATAAATCCGCCATCCAATTCAAGATGCTGAATCTATCAAAAGGTCCTGCGATGTGGTCTCCGAGAACCCAAAATGACAGAATGATGTTTGCTGAAGAATGGCGTCTAGCTTTGGAAAACACACCAAATCTTGACTTTTTCCAGGATATGGTTAAGCAACTGATTATCGAAAATAATAAAGTTGCTGGTGTTGTAACCTCACTTGGAATCGAAATCAAAGCCAAATCTGTTGTTTTAACAAACGGAACTTTCCTTAACGGATTGATTCACGTTGGAGACAAACAATTAGGTGGTGGAAGAATGGGCGAACCAAGAGCTTTTGGAATCACAGAACAATTGGTTTCTTTAGGCTTTGAAGCCGGAAGAATGAAAACAGGTACGCCTCCACGTGTGGACGGAAGAAGTTTGGATTATTCCAAAATGGAGGAACAAAAAGGCGACGAAAACCCGCAGAAATTCAGTTATTTAGACACACCTAAATTAACCAAACAATTAAGCTGTCATATTGTATATACCAATGAAACTGTACACGATATTCTACGTGAAGGATTTGACAGAAGCCCGATGTTTAACGGAACGATTCAGAGTTTAGGACCGAGATATTGTCCAAGTATAGAGGATAAAATTAACCGTTTTGCTGAGAGAAACAGACATCAGTTATTCGTAGAGCCGGAAGGATGGAAAACTGTGGAAATCTATGTGAATGGCTTTAGTTCATCTCTTCCGGAAGATGTACAGATCAAAGCTATGAAACATATTCCAGGCTTCGAAAATGTAAAAGTTTTCCGTCCTGGTTATGCCATAGAATACGACTACTTCCCTCCTACCCAGCTCAATCACACATTAGAAACAAAACTGGTAGAAAACCTTTATTTTGCAGGTCAAATCAACGGAACAACAGGTTATGAGGAAGCTGCCGGACAAGGTTTAATTGCCGGTATCAATGCGCATAATAAAGTTCACGATAAAGGCGAATTTATTCTCAACAGAGATGAGGCATACATTGGCGTTTTAATCGATGATTTGATTACAAAAGGGACGGAAGAACCTTATAGAATGTTCACTTCCAGAGCTGAATATAGATTGCTTTTGAGACAGGACAATGCAGATATCAGATTAACTGAAAAAGCTTACAACCTTGGTTTGGCAAAAGAAGAAAGATTAAGAAAAGTTGAGGAAAAAATCGCAAAAAGTGATGAGTTAGAAGCATTTTTACGAGAAACCTCTCTCAAGCCAGGAATCATCAATCCTATTCTTGAAACCATTGAATCCTCTCCGGTTGATCAGGCTTACAGAGCTGCCCAAATCCTGACAAGACCAAATATGACTTTGGAAAAATTAGAAGCTGTTGAAGCTATAAAGAATGTTGCTTCCAGTTATCCAGATGAAGTAAGAGAACAGGCAGAAATCAACATCAAATATAAAGGTTATATCGAGAAAGAAAAGGAAAACGTTGCTAAACTCAATAGATTGGAAACCATTAGAATCCCTGAGGATTTTGATTACGCCAAAATCTCCTCTCTTTCTGCTGAAGCAAAACAAAAAATGGGAAAATTGAGACCTAAAACAATTGCTCAGGCCGGAAGAATCAGTGGTGTTTCTCCAGCAGATATTAATGTACTACTGATATATTTAGGAAGATAATTTATAAATGTTTCACGTGAAACATTCCAAAGAACAATGCTAATTTTCATTGTTCTTTTTATTTAAATATATAATTTAAAATGAAAATTAAGGACCATTTTCTTACACAAGAAGAATTTGAAATTATAGAAACTGAAACAAAGGGTGTTTTCAAAACCTCACCTATTCCATCTAAAATTTCAAGATATTACGAGAGTGAAGATTATATTTCGCATCATCAGGATTCGGGAAGTTTGAAAGAAAAACTTTATAAATTTCTACAGTCTTTTAATCTTCAATACAAGAAAAATATTCTCGTAGATAGAATTAAAAAAGGTTCTAAAGTTTTAGATTATGGTTGCGGAGCTGGAGAATTTGTAAAGTATATTGAGAATGATTTCCAAACTTTTGGATTCGAACCTAATGTAGATGCGAGAAATTCTGCAATTAATAAAACTCAAAAAGCTAAAATAATTGATGAAATTTCTTCAATAGAAAATCAAAGTTTAGATGCAATTACTCTATGGCACGTTTTTGAACATATCGAAAACCAGAAAGAAATGTTGAATATTTTTCATCAGAAATTAAATGAAAAGGGATTGTTAATTATAGCTGTTCCAAATCCAACTTCTTATGACGCCAAACATTATAAAGAATTTTGGGCAGCGTATGATGTTCCCAGACATATCTATCATTTCTCAAAAAATGGAATGGAAAATCTGATTTCTAAAAATCCGGATTGGAAATTAAGAAAAATCAAACCGCTCCTACTCGATTCATTTTATATCTCTATGTTGAGTGAAAAATATAAAAAATCACCTCTTTTTTGGCTAAAAGCAGTGATTCATGGAATGATTTCTAACATAAAGGCACTTTTTAGCTCCGAATTTTCGAGTTTGATATATATTATCGAAAAAAAATAGAAAATAGATTTTTGCTATATTTATGAAGGTCAATTTTCAGCCATTTTGTTTAAAATTTGTTAATAAATACAAAATTTAAAATATTGAATCATTTTTAATTTTAAAATTAAAGCCGCTTAGAATCGCTTAAAAATTTTTGGTTGGAACTTATTCAAGTATAACGAAAATAAAAACCGACAAAAATTTGTCGGTTTTTTAAATTTATGTGGAAAAGTAAATTTTTATTTGTTAATTGCAGCAACGCCCGGAAGTTCCAATCCTTCCAGACTTTCCAACATTGCGCCACCTCCCGTTGAAACATAACTCACTTTATCAGAATAACCGAATTGTTTCACGAATGCAACACTATCCCCTCCTCCAACTAACGAGAATGCTCCCAACTTCGTAGCTTCAGCAATACTGTCTCCTAAAGCTTTAGTTCCTGCTGCAAAATTGGACATTTCAAAAACACCAATTGGTCCGTTCCAAAGAATTGTTTTAGAGTTGAGTAAAACATCATTGAAAATTTCCCTGGATTTTGGACCTGCATCCAAACCTTGCCAGTCTTCAGGAATTTCTCTTATATTGCACTCTTTTCTATTGGCTTCATTATTAAAATCATCAGCAATAATAACATCTGTCGGAAGATAAACTTCTACCTTATGTTGTTTAGCTTTTTCTAAAATTTCTAAGGCAAGGTTTAATTTATCATCCTCTACAATTGATTTTCCTATCTTCCCTCCTAGCGCCTTAATGAAAGTAAAAGACATTCCACCTCCAATTATAAGGTTATCGACTGCAGGAAGGATATTTTCTATAATCGTAATTTTTGTAGAAACTTTAGAACCACCAAGTATCGCAGTTACAGGCTTTTCTCCGGATTTAAGAACTTTATCAATGGCAATTAATTCATTTTCCATCAGTAAACCGAAAAATTTAGTAGAAGGAAAAAATTGAGCAATAACAGCTGTGGAAGCGTGCGCTCTGTGAGCAGTTCCAAATGCATCATTTACATAAGCATCAGCTAATTTTGATAATTTTTCAGCGAAAGCTTCATCACCTTTCTCTTCTTCATTATGAAAACGCAGATTCTCTAATAACAAGATTTCGCCGGGTTTAAGATCTTTAGCAGCTTGTTCAGCCTTCTCTCCTACCGATTCTTCTACAAACTTAATATCCTGTCCAAGAACTTTAGAAACTTCGTCCACAATATGTTTTAGAGAATATTTGTCATTCACCTCACCTTTCGGTCTTCCGAGATGGGTCATCAATATAACAGAGCCGCCATCCTTCAGGATTTTATCCACAGTTGGTTTTACAGCTGTTATCCTTGTATTATCTGTCACTTTGAGATTTTCATCCTGCGGAACATTGAAATCAACTCTTACTAAAGCTTTCTTGTTTTTAAAATCGAAATCCTTTATTGTTTTCATAAATGGTATTTAAGGTTTGTATCGAGATGAGAAAATCTCTTCTCTTTGTTTCACAAATTTAAAACATATTCTTTCCTTTTGAAAATTTAATTCCCAAAAGAAATCCACAAACTTATTTTACAATCATAAACAACTTTTTTTTCTTTTTATAAAAAAATAAGATTGTAGTTTATTGTTGTAGTCCGGTAATATGGGGAAAACTATAAAGGGATTATTTTGTCACAAAGAATGTGAAGTAATCAGTAGGTTTTTAACAATAAAATGATACTGAATATCAAATGATTAATATGGTTATTAACAATTGTTCGTAAATCTGAAACTTATCTGGTATTAAAAACCATCTTGCGGATAAAGGTCTCGAATCTCAACTCAAAGTTTTTTTAATTTCCGAATTGTTCTCTCAAAAGATTATTGCAATACGAAATTAAATGTTAGATGAAAAGAATTATTTCGCAGAACTTATCCACAGGTTTTCTAACAATTTCTAACATTGTATTATCTAATAATTAATAATTTTTAAAAATTTTTGATTTTTATATATTATTAAATTATTTATGTTGATATATAATCACTTAAATAGAAATATCTTTGATAATTGCATTAAAATATCATACCAATAATTGTAAAATATGTAGTAATTTTATAAAGAAATTAATTCGCCAACTAGCGATTCCAATTTTACTAATACAAATTTAAATAGATAAAAATGAAAAAGATAGCACTAGCCGCAGATCACGCTGGTTTTGAATATAAAGAAATAGTTAAAAAGTATCTTGAGACCAAATATGAAGTTCAGGATTTTGGAACCTATTCTACTGATTCTGTAGATTATCCGGATTTTGTACATCCTGCTGCAACATCTGTAGAAAACGGGGAAAATGACTTTGGAATATTATTTTGCGGGAGCGGAAACGGTGTTCAGATTACCGCTAACAAGCACCAGAAAATCCGTTGCGCATTATGCTGGATGCCGGAGATTGCGTCACTGGCAAGACAACATAACGATGCGAATATGATATCAATCCCTGCGAGATTCATTTCAAAAGAATTGGCTATAGAAATTGTTGATAAATTTCTAACTACTGATTTTGAAGGTGGAAGACACCAGAACAGAGTTGACAAGATCGCATTCTGCTAAATAACTAGGCTTACAGTTTTGTAAGTCTTTTTTATTGGAATTTAACTCAAAATACTTATTATTAATAAAGTTGTATCTTTGCAATGCATTTCACAGAGAAAATTCTTTCTCAAGAAACCATAAATTAATACAAAGGTTTCCAATCTCCCCTATTTTTATTATATATTTATTGAATAAAATATTCCGATTTGGGATTATTATTGTTGTTGATAAAATGAAGTTGAATTATACTTAGAAACAAATGAAAAACAAAAAACATACAAGTCATAAAAACGAACAAAAACTTCTGGATCTCGGAAGGAAAATTCTTCGTTTTATGAATCAGAAAACATCTAAAATCTATAATTATAAACAGATTGCGGAAGGTATAGACTACAAAAACCCGAGACAGAGGGAACTCGTGATCCAAGCATTGCACAGACTTTTGGCAACTGAAAAAATCAAAGAAGCAGAAAAAGGAAAATACATTGTCAATCTCAAGGTTGAAGGGACATTGACCGGAATTATCGATTTTAATCAGTCCGGAAACGCTTACGTGACTGTTGAAGGTATTAATGATGACATATTTGTTCATCAGAAAAATGTAAAAGATGCCTTGCAGGGCGACAAAGTCCTTATTATAACCTACAATTTCAAAGGAAAAAAGCTGGAAGGATCTGTGGTAGAAGTTCTGGAAAGGGCAAAAGAAACATTTGTCGGGACTTTCCAAAAGATTCCGGAAAAAGATTTCGGATTTGTGGTTTTTGATAAAAAGACCATTAATACGGATATGTTTATTTCCAAAAATCATTTTAATAACGCTGAAGATGGTGACAAAGTGATTGTAAAGATGCTGAAGTGGGACACCAACAGTAAAAATCCTGAAGGCGAGATCATTACAGTTCTTGGCGCTCCCGGCGAGCACGAAACCGAGATCCATTCGATTTTGGCCGAATATGGATTGCCTTATAATTTCCCGCCGGAAGTGGAACACGATGCCGATAAAATAGACAGAAGCATCAATGCTGAGGAAGTGGCTAAACGCTGGGATATGCGCGGTATCTGCACCTTTACGATTGACCCGAAAGATGCCAAGGATTTCGATGACGCATTATCTATTCAGAAACTGGAAAACGGGCTTTGGCAGATTGGTGTTCACATTGCGGACGTTTCACATTATGTAAAGCCGGGGACTATACTGGACGACGAAGCTTATGCGAGAGCAACTTCAGTTTATCTGGTGGATAGAGTAGTGCCGATGCTTCCTGAGGTTTTGAGTAATGACGTCTGCTCACTGCGTCCGCACGAAGATAAATTCACTTTTTCAGCCGTTTTTGAAATGGATGAGGAAGCAAAAGTTCATAAAGAATGGTTTGGCAGAACGGTCATTCATTCCGACAGAAGATTCACTTATGAAGAAGCCCAGGAAAGAATCGAAACAGGGCAGGGTGACCTGACAGAAGAAATTCTGCAGTTGGATAAATTGGCCAAAATAATGCGCCAGTACCGTATCAGAAATGGGGCGATTACTTTTGACAGAAGCGAAGTAAGATTCAACCTGGATGATGAAAGCAATCCGATCGGTGTTTATTTCAAAGTCAGCAAAGATTCTAACCATTTAATTGAGGAATTTATGCTTTTGGCGAATAAAAAAGTATCCGAATTTGTTTCCTTAAATAAACGAAAGGAGCCAACAGGCAATACGTTTATTTATCGTATTCACGATGATCCGGATCCGGCGAAACTGAAATCACTTCAGGAATTTGTTTACACTTTCGGATACAAAATGGACCTGGCCAATACCAAAAAGGTAGCCGAATCGCTTAACAGGTTATTGAACGAGGTCAAAGGAAAAGGCGAAGAAAATATGATTGAAACTCTGGCAATGCGAAGTATGAGCAAAGCTGTGTATTCTACTGAACCGATTGGCCATTACGGGCTTGGCTTCGACTATTATACACATTTTACATCACCAATCCGTCGTTATCCGGATCTTATAGCACATAGATTGCTTCAGCATTACCTTGATGGTGGAAAATCACCAAATAAAGAAGAAGTGGAGGAGAAGGCAAAGCATTGTTCAGCAATGGAACGTCTGGCCGCAGATGCAGAAAGAGATTCGATCAAATATATGCAGGTTAAGTTTATGGAACAGCATATTGGTGAGATTTTTACAGGTGTGATTTCCGGTGTGGCAGAATATGGTTTCTGGGTAGAGATTCCGGAAAACGGGGCAGAAGGAATGATAAAACTACGTGACCTTGTAGACGATTCTTATTCCCTGGATGCTAAAAATTATGCAATAGTTGGCTCCAGAACAGGGAATACCTATCAGCTGGGAGATCAGGTTAAAATCAAAGTGGTAAAAGCAAACTTGATTGCAAAACAACTGGATTTTAAGATTATCAGTGAGAATTAATGAGACTCAGAAAATTTAGCAGGTTTCTGAATTTGTATAGATAAATTTTAAAATTATATCAGTTCAAATGTTTAAATCTGCGAGATAAATTGTTATAAGTTTAAGTTTCTTAAATTTTAAATCTCTATTTTTACAGCCGGTTCCGAAATTTAAAACGAATGCTCGAACTCATTTTATACGCTGTCGGATTAGGAATAATGCTCAGTCTGGTCTTTATAGGACCTATATTTTTCCTGTTGATAGAAACCAGCTTTTCCCGCGGTCCAAAGCACGCACTGGCTCTGGATTTTGGGGTAGTATCGGCAGATATTCTCTGCATTATCGTGAGTTATTACGCCAGCGCAGACCTGGTGAACCTCATAGATAAGCATCCCGGATTTTACAAAATATCTGCATTTCTGATCTTTATTTATGCGCTTTATATGCTGATTTCCAAGACAAAAATGCATATTGAAGGCGAGGAAAAACTGATTAATCAAAATTATCTGAAGACGTATCTTAATGGATTTTTACTAAACCTTCTTAACATTGGCGTTGTACTTTTCTGGCTGGTAACGGTGATTTCCGTTCGGAATGCTTATCCCAAAGTGCAGGATTTTGTGCTTTACATCGGCATTGTTATAGGAACATATTTACTTATAGATTTGTTCAAAATCATTCTGGCAAAGCAGTTTCATGACAAACTGAATCAGCGGGTGGCCAACCAGATCAGAAAAGGCGTCGGCATCATTCTCGTGATTTTCAGCATATTTATCTTCCTGCAAAGCTTCAAAAAATTCAACAGTTTTGAAGAAAAACTGGAAAAAGCAGAGAAACAGCAACCAAAGATTAAATAAATGTTTTGGGCAGCTATTCCGCCCTCCGCTATTATCTTTTTGCTCGGCATAGCCTCTCGCAAAAAGGATAACCGCTCAGGTCGGGCTGCAGATTCGGTGTAAAACAATTGAGATTATAACCACGAAGTTTGTCATTCCGTAGAATCTCAGCGGTTTAGATTTCTACAGAATAACAAAAGAAAGTCTTTGATAAGTGTAACGCCTTTTAGAGCCTAAAATGTTTTCAATAAATTCAAAAAATCTTTGCGACCTTTGCGTTAAAATCCAATCATCAAAATCCAACACAAATGCAAAACATCACTTTCCCAAAACCATTAAAAAAAGGTTCAAAGATCGCCATCATTTCCCCTGCAGGTTCTGTCGAGATTCCACAATTGGATAAAACTTTAGAATTAATCAAATCCGAAGGTTACGAACCAATTTTAGGCGAAAATCTCTACACAAAATACCAGAATGGATATTCTTACGCCGGAACAGAAAAACAGCGGATAAATGATATTAACTGGGCTTTAAATGATAAGAATATTTCTGCAATCTGGGCTTCCAGAGGTGGCTATGGCTGTCAGCACCTTTTGCAGGATCTGAAACTAACAGAATTCAAGAAGAATCCAAAATGGTATATCGGCTATTCGGATAACACGGTTATTCAGAGTTATTTACTGAAAAAAGGGTTTGCGTCTATCCACGGCCAGACCATTAAAACCTCGAGCTTTGGCGTAACGGAAGAAAGTTATGACCTGATTTTTGATATTCTGAAAGGTAAAAATCCAGCATACAAAATCAATTCGAATCCGAATAATAGAGTAGGAGAGGCTTCAGGAATTTTAGTCGGCGGTAATCTCGCTTTGATCTATGCGCTTCTGGGAACACCATATTCTTTTGATTTCACAGATAAAATCTTATTTATAGAAGATATTGGTGAAAATTTTTATGCCCTGGACCGGATGATTATGAGTCTGGAGTTAGCCGGAGTTTTCAAAAAAATAAACGGATTAATTATTGGCGGAATGACGAATATGGGCAAGGAAACTGAGAATAAAGACTATGAAGAATCCTATGATTCTTTTGCGTATCAAATCATTGCTGAAAGACTTTCCCATTATGACTTCCCGAAAATTTTCGGCTTTCCGAACGGACATATTTTTGATAACAGACCGTTGATTATTGGCTCAGAAGTCAAAATGAAAGTAAGTAAAGAAGTTGAAGTAGAATTTAGTAAATTTTACTCATAAATATCTTTTCGGTGTCCAAGATTGATAACATCGATAACTAATTCTTTGTCAAATATTTCATAGATTATTCTATAATTTCCAACCCGAATTCTGTAAGCATCCCTTCCTTTTAATTTTTTATAACCGAAAGGACGGGGATTATTTTCAAGCAAAAGCACTTCTTCGAGTATAGAAACTGCTATCTTGTCCGGAAGTTTATCCAAATTTTTCTGCGCTTTTTTAGATAAAGTAATATTATACTTAATCATTTTTTTTCTTCCTGTTCGAAAGGTATTTTCTAAGTTCTATTCTTGTTCCATCATCTTCCTTTTTTGCATCATCATATAAAGTAACATCCTCAATATCTTCTAATTCTTCAAGAATTTTTTGATATTCCTTGATTTTCAAAATGACGGCTGTTTTTTTTCCGTTTTTATCTGTTATATATTGTGGATTTAGGGTAGTCATAATATATTTTATTTGGTTATTCAAATATAAATAATAAATTTAGAAATTATAAAAACTATGGCAGATCACAATGAGTTTGGGAAAATAGCTGAAGATCTTGCGGCTGATTTTCTTGTCAGGAATCAGTATAAAATTCTCGTCCGCAATTTCCGTTATCTGAAAGCGGAGATCGACATCATTGCTGAAAAGGAAAATCAAATTATCATCATAGAAGTTAAAGCGAGAAGTACCGATGCTTTTCTTGAACCGCAGGAAGCCGTTAATAAAAAGAAAATCAAATTATTAATATCAGCAGCCAATTATTTTATTGAAGAAAATAATATCAATAAAGAAGTTCGGTTTGATATTATTTCTGTGCTTCCAAACCAGCAAAAAACTTTGGAAATCAATCATATTATTGATGCCTTCCAAAGTTTCGAAATATAATTTTGAGGTAGAGGTTTTTTAGGTAGCAGCATTCTAAAACAAAAGCCTCTGACCTACAATCTTAAACCTATTTTATCTCCACACACCCAACTCTTCCTCCGGCATTTCCGGTTGGCTGCGTATGAAAATCATCTACTCCTGCGTGGATCACAATCGCTTTTCCGATAATGTTTTTCATTGGATCATCGCATCCAAGACACCATTTATCCGTTGAAAATGTCAAACGGGCCTGTCCGTCTTTGTCTGCATCCAGATTACCGATATCACCCATATGAAAATGATCGGATTCCCATTTTCCGTGGTCATCTTTAGAAGGATTCCAATGGCCGCCCGCAGAAGATGCATCGGTTGCACTGCAGTTTCCAAACTCGTGGATGTGGACGGCGTGCAATCCCGGCTTGAGTTTGAACACGCTAAGATCCATTTCCACTTTGCCTTTTTTCTGGGTAAATGTTGCAGTACCTTGTGTTTCCGTATGGGATTTTGGACGGATGATGTATTGTTTAGAAACTGTTTTGCAGGATGCCAGTGACAGGCCGGCAATTCCAATTAGTATTAACTTTTTCATATTGTAGTTTATTTGTTACATCGAATATAACAATTTTAAAGCCAATATGATGAGAATTGTTTTACGTGAAACATTGACGGTTCGGGCATAAATTTTAACAGTTGGGTAACAATTAATTCGGTATTGCTACCAACTGAAATATCTTTGGATCAAAATTAAAATTATGACAGCGCAAAGCAGAATCATTACACTTCTATTTATTTTGACAGGTTATATTATTTGGGCACAAACAACGATTTCCGGTAAGGTTACTTACAGAAATAAGCCGCTGAAAGATATTAATGTAACACTTAAGGATACCTATGATGGTGCAACCACTGATGCTAATGGAAACTATTCCTTTACAACTACGGAAAACGGAGATAAAACTTTGGTTTTTTCAGGAAAGGATTATGATGAGATAGAGTTACCGGTCAGAATTGAAGGGAAAGATATCGCTATGAATGCTACTCTGAAGGAGCAGGTTAATGAAATCAATGCTGTTGTCATTACCGCAGGAAGTATCGAAGCCAGTGATAAAAAGCGCGCAACGGCACTGCTAACGCCATTGGATGTTTATACAACAGCTGGTGCCAATGGACAGATCTCATCAGCTCTCGGCTATTTGCCTGGAGTACAGAAAGTAGGAGAGAGCGAAGGTTTGTTTGTGCGTGGCGGAACTGGCGCGGAAACTAAAATCTTTATGGACGGTAATCTTGTCAATAATTATTTTACCAATTCGGTTCCGGGAATAGCCGGAAGAGACCGCTTCAACACTTCCTTGTTTAAGGGTAATGTGTTTTCCAGCGGTGGATATTCGGCTCTTTACGGCCAGGCTTTATCGTCGGTTTTAATTCTGGAAAGTGTGGATCTGCCGGAAACTACTTCCTTTGATTTTGGTGTTTCCCCGATTTTCCTGAGCGCTAATTATCAAAAATTAAATCAGAAAAAAACAGCTTCCTGGGGTGTTGCGGGTGGCTATTCTAATCTCGGCCTGATGGGAAAATTGCTGAATTTCAATACGGATTTTGAAAAATATCCGCAAGGTTACGGATTTGACGGCAACTTCAGGATCAAAACCAAAAAAGGCGGTTTTATCAAATATTACGGAAGTGTAGATGAAAATAAAATGGCAGTAGGATCTGCAAGTCTGGAAAAGGATACTGACAGGAATCTGGTAAGCCTGAAAGGTCAGAATATGTACCATAACTTATCTTACAAGGAAAAATTCGGCAGGTATCTGCTTAATGTCGGGACTTCTTATACTTACAATTTCAACGATCTGAATTTCTCCACTTTTAAAAATAATGCAGAACAATCCAATACGCCTATTACTAACAAGTCCAACTATATCAATGCAAAAGCGGTTCTGGAAAGGAAAATGAACCGGGCAAGCATCATACGAGCAGGATTTGAACTGAATAACGCAGATGAAACGATGAAATACGGGTCATTCGAAAGAAATTATAAAGATTTGATATCATCATTCTTTGCAGAAACAGATTTGATTTTTACCAATAATTTATCAGCTAAAATTGGTGCAAGGGCTGAGCGTTCATCTTATTTAGATCAATGGAACTTCTCACCAAGAGCGGCTTTGGCCTACAGGATATCGCCGGAATGGACCACATCTTTAGCTTACGGGATTTTTTATCAGAATCCGGAAAGCAAATATATTTTCAGCAATCAGTTTAGTTTTCAGAGAGCAGACCATTACATCTTTCAGGTCCAGAAAAATTCGGACGGCAGAAGTCTGAGGTTCGAAGCTTTTTACAAAAAATATGGTGATCTTATTAAAACCACCGCTTTGTCCAATATCAATCAGTCTGCTGCAAATAACCAATACCAGATAGCTTATGATAACAGCGGAAGTGGCTTTGCGAAAGGCATCGAACTGTTCTGGAGAGATAAGAAGACTTTTAAAGAAATTGATTACTGGCTTACCTATTCTTACCTCGACTCCAAAAGAGACTTCTTAAACTATCCTTTTAGTTTAGCGCCTAATTTTGCATCAAAACATACCTTTAATGCTGTTGCCAAAAAATTTATTACGAACTGGAAAACCGGGTTCAATCTGTCTTATACTTATTCCAAAGGGAGACCTTATTATAACATTATAACAAAGGAGGATAACAACGGGAAACTTGTCAATGTTCTTGATGATTCCGGCAGGCTGAAAGACTACAGCGGACTGAATTTCAGTGTGAACTATGTGCCGAGTATAGGAAAAAAAGATGCTAAGTCTTTTACGGTATTTGTTCTGAGCATCAATAATATTCTTGGCAATAAAAATATTTATGGTTACAATTACTCGTCAGACGGAAAAAGCAGAACTGCAGTGGTGCCGCCGGTCAATACTTTTATTTTCGTGGGCGTTTTTGTAAGCTTCGGTGTAGATAAGACGAATGATGCCATCAATAATAATTTGTAAACAATAGAGGAAGGATAAAGATTTATATTCAGCTGTCTATTTTTATCTCGCAGATTGAGCTTTTAAATAAAAAAAACAGTTCAGCAATTAAAAACGACCATTCGGTAGAATAAAATTCCAACAAAGGAAAACTCATTCTATCTTTGAATCGGAAATTTAAAACAATAAAATAATCTCATATGAAAAATCTATTTTTAACAGCAGCATTAATTTTTGCAGGCGCGACTACATTTGCGCAGACCGCTTTCGAAAAAGCAATGACAGAAAAAATCGCTAAAGTGGAAGACCATAAAACGCCAGACGAATTTACGGCGCTTGCTAATGAGTTTGACAGAATTGCTACAAAGGAAAACACCAACTGGCTGCCCTATTATTACGCAGCATTCGCCACAATTCAGAAAGGAAGAATCCTAATGCAATCCGGAAAAACCAATGAACTGGATGCAGTAGCTGCAGATGCGGAAAAATATATTGCGAAAGCAGAAGCACTTAGTCCGGATAATGCAGAGCTTTTCATCCTTAAGAAAATGACCAGCGGACTAAGAATGATGGCAGATCCGATGAGCAGATATATGAGCGAGGCGCCAATTGCCCAGCAGGCATTGGCAAAGGCAGAATCTCTGGATCCGGGCAACCCGAGAATAACCATTCTTAAAGCGGAAGATGCTTATTTCACACCTGAGCAGTTTGGCGGGAGTAAAGCTAAAGGTACAGAACTTTTCAAAAAAGCTATGGAACAGTTTGCCTCCTACAAGCCAAAAACTTCTTTGGATCCTAATTGGGGGAAAGGTGAAGCGCAATATTTTCTGAACCAGAAATAAACCCATTTTTTTTATATTGACAAGACCTTCGCTACGCGAGGGTTTTATTATTGTAAATCAAATCATTCAATTATTTAACACAGAAAATCAAAATTAGTTTATCAATAGCTGTCATCCCATTAATCAAATTCTTATTTTTGCAAAAATTTTTAACTGTTGATAAGGATTACAGAACATAATGATTGGGTGGTATATTGTATTCTTGGAAGTATCTTTGTCTACATTATCCTTTTATCTGTTTTTCAGCGAGATGCTAATATCAAGGATTTCCTGATGCAAAAGATGGAAGACTCCAGCAATCTTACGCCAACCTGGACCATCGTTTCCATAGTCCGATGCCTGATGGTTGCGTTACTGCTTTCACAGTTTGTTCCGGTGGTTCCAAAGAGTATTTCCGAGATCCATATTTTCGGAAGGGAGCTTAATAAGTTTGGGTTTACGATTATAACTTTGCTGGGTTTTGATGTCATGAGGAATATCCTTACATTTCTGTTTTATTCCAGCATTGGAAACGGCAAAAATCTAAAAGGACTTACGCTTATGGCAAGCAAGTTCTTTTTTCTGGAATCTATTGCTTTTATCATACTTGGCTTTATTCTTTATTATTATCCGATAGATTTGGTACGATATTTTTATTTGATCATCTGCCTGTTTATCGGGTCATTCATTTTAAAGAACCTGATATATCTTTTCCATAGTCACCCGATACTGCCGGAAAAATGGTATTATAAATTTTTGTATATTTGCACGCTTCAAATAGTACCCGTTTTGGTGCTTTGGAAGTTCTTATTTTATTAAATGTAACACACACGTTTTGAGATGAAAATCAAATCTATTTTAGTTTCACAGCCTGCTCCGAATGAATCATCGCCTTATTTGGAAATTGCTAAAAAAGAGAAAATCAAAATTGATTTCCGTCCTTTTATTCACGTAGAAGGTGTAGATGCCAAAGAACTCAGAACTCAGAAAATTGATCTGACTCAGTATACGGGCATTATCTTCACGAGCAAAAATGCAGTGGACCATTATTTTCGTCTTGCTGAGGAAATGAGATTCACCGTGCCGGATTCTATGCGTTATATCTGCCAGTCAGAAGCGATTGCCAACTATCTGCAAAAACATATTGTTTACAGAAAAAGAAAAATCAGCTTTGGCGAGAAGAATTTTTCTGACCTTGCGCCGCTGTTCAAGAAACATCCGGCTGAGAAATATCTGTTGCCTTCTTCCGATATCCTTACGCCGGAAATTCCGCGTGTTCTGGATGCTGCCAATCTGGACTGGACGAGAGCGATTATGTACAAAACTGTAGCTAGTGATTTGACAGACATCAATGTAAAGGAATATGATATGTTGGTATTCTTCAGTCCTCAGGGAATCAAATCATTAGGAATTAATTTTCCGGATTTTAAGCAGGAAGAAACCAAGATTGCCGTTTTCGGGACTACAACCCAGGCAGCAGCAGAAGAGGCCGGCCTAACCGTGAATGTAATGGCACCCACCAAAGAAACGCCGTCTATGACTATGGCGATTGAAAAATACATCAGAAGCATTAATAAATAGTCTTTATTTAAGATAAAATAAAACCGTCCTGAAATTTCGGGATGGTTTTTTGTTTACATTTGTTTAATCTGAAATAATTCAGGCTAATAATCGATTCGAAAGAAAATGAACGCGCCAAAAGCTAGAAAAACAGAGAAGATACTAAGTATTCATAATGATACAAGAATAGATCCTTATTTCTGGATGAACGAAAGAGAAAATCCTGAAGTGATCCACTATCTTGAGGCAGAAAATGCCTATTGTGATTTTATGATGAAGGATACGGAAGACCTTCAAAACGAATTATTTGAGGAGATGAAAGCCCGTTATAAAAAAGATGACGAGTCATTACCATATTTTTTTAATGGATACTGGTACATAGTTCGTTACGAAGAAGGCAAGGAATATCCGATTTTTTCCAGAAAGTTCCAGACTTTGGAAAACGAAGAAGAAATACTTTTGGATGCCAATATCCTGGCGGAAGGCGAAGCATTTTTTGAGACAGGAAGTATTTCTGTAAGCGTTAATAATGAGATCATCGCTTATTCTACAGATAGAGTTGGGAGGCGGATCTACACCATTTTTTTCAAGAATATCAGAACCGGAGAAGTTTACCCGGACATTATACCAAATACAACCGGAAAAGCAGTCTGGGCAGGGGATAATGAGCACATTTTCTACATCAGAAAAGATGCCAGCCTGCGGGCATTCCAGATCTACCGTCATAAACTGGGAACAGATCCCGATAATGATATTTTGATCTATCACGAGGAAGATGAGACCTTTGATGTCAGCCTTTTCAAAACCAAATCATTGGAATATATTTTCATTGCATCATCGTCTACTAATGAAGATGAGATGAGGTTTATTCCGGCCGATAATGTTTATGCCAGATGGACCATAGTGCAGCCAAGAACCGAAGATTTGGAATACTCGGTAGAGCATTATCAGGATGAATTCTACATCATTACCAATGCAGATGATGCTACCAACTTCAAGATTGTGAAGACCAAAGTGGAAACACCTTCTATGGAATACTGGGAAGATTATATTCCTCACAGGGAAGATATTTTATTGGAGGGTTTTGAGATTTTCAGAAATTATTTTGTACTGGAAGAACGCCGAAAAGGCCTTTTACAAATTAATATCATTGATAATCAGGACAATACGTCTCATTACCTTCAGTTTTCTGATCCTACATACACAGCTTACATTGGGATTAATATGGACTTTGATACAGATATTCTGAGGTTCGGATATACATCAATGACCAAGCCTTCGTCTACTTACGAGTATAACATGAAGGATAAAACCACCACGCTCCTTAAGCAACAGGAAGTTTTGGGCGGAAAATTCTTCCCGGAAAATTATATTTCCGAACGCATCTGGGCTACAGCAAGGGACGGAAAAGAAATTGCGATCTCATTGGTCTATCATAAAAATACTCAGAAATCTGCTGATACGCCACTTTTGCTTTATGGCTACGGAAGTTACGGACACACAGTAGATGCTACATTTTCAAGCGTAAGATTATCATTGCTGGACAGAGGCTTTATCTATGCGATTGCCCATATCAGAGGCGGAGAATATCTTGGCCGCGAGTGGTATGAAGATGGTAAAATGCTACAGAAGAAAAATACATTCTTTGATTTTATAGACGCCGCAAAACATTTGATTTCAAACCATTATACATCACCAAGACATTTATATGCAATGGGCGGAAGCGCGGGCGGACTTCTGATGGGAGCCGTTATGAATTACAATCCTGAATTATTTAACGGAATTGTGGCGCAGGTTCCTTTTGTAGATGTTGTAACGACGATGCTGGACGATACGATTCCACTGACAACCGGAGAGTATGATGAATGGGGAAATCCGAATGAAAAGGAATATTATGATTATATGAAATCCTACTCGCCGTATGATAATATCGAAGCCAAAGATTACCCGAATATATTAATTACAACAGGTTTCCACGATTCCCAGGTTCAGTATTGGGAACCGGCAAAATGGACTGCAAAACTGAGAGATCTGAAAACGGATAACAACATTCTCATCTTCAAAACCGATATGAGCTCAGGGCACGGTGGTGCTAGCGGACGCTTCGAAAGTTTGAAGGAAATTGCCCTGGAGTATGCTTTTTTGCTAAAAATCGACCAGTAATTTTTCCTTAGCCTCATCTTTGTATTTTCTCCCGACAGGAATGGTTATGTTCTGTATTTCAACTTTGCTGGGTGAAAATGATGTGATTGCATCTTTATTGACAAGAAAAGAACGGTGAACCCGTAAAAAATCTGATTCCGGCAATGATTCCTGGATAGAAATCAATGTTTTAAGAACCGTAATTTCAGAATCTTTCATTTTTATTTTACAATAATTACGAAGGCTCTCAACATAAAGAATATCGCTGGCTTTTATTTTTCGCTGGCTTTTATCAACTTTAAGAGTGATATAGGTGTCATAATAATGATTATGATTATCAGATTCTTCCGTGGTTGATTTTCTTTCATCAGAATTATTCTGAAGATGCCCGGCTGTTGTAAGATAGGTGTAAGCTATTGGAATCATTGCAGCAATATTAATATCTAATGCCGTATTGATAATCTCCGATGAAACAAAAAAACCGGAATATTTAAAAGAGGGAAGAAAATTGGGCTGAATAAAATACAAAAACAAAGGGCGCTGAATCAATATGCTTATCAGACCAATCAAAATAAAATAGCACACAAAAAAGCTGAAATATTGTTTTTTATCGAAGAACTTTGGGAAAAGATAAAAGATCGTAATATAAACTAGTAACATTCGGGAAGGCAAACAGCAGATCTGTATCAGGATATTCCTGAAATAACCGTTATCCTGGATTCCCCAAGCCACTCCAAAAAACATAACGAAGGCAATCCAATACAAAATGTGTGTGCTAATAGCTTTCGATTTGAATTGTTGAAAAAAATATTGGTACATAATTTTAAGGCTCCTCAAATTTAATTATTTCTCTAAAATCGTAACCTGCTGATTGGATGATATGTTTTTTGTACGGAGTAAGCTGTTGTCTGTCCAAAACCATTGTTTCAGAAGATGCCACAATGTATTTTTGTACAAATTATACCCTTAGAAATATGAAACTGATCGTTCCAAAACTGTTACTGATTATCACATCATCTTTTTGGATTTTTGGATCCGGACAGGATGATAAAACCACATTTGCGGCTGCAGAATATCTGAAACAGCATCCTCAAAACCCGAAAGATTATCTGATTTCCAAATTCAGAAAATATCCGATTGTTTTGCTTGGTGAGGATCACGCAGTGAAAGAAAACCTTGACTTCGTAAAGAATCTTATTCCGGAACTGTACAATGCCGGCGTTTATAATCTTTGTATGGAATTCGGAGCGTTTGAAAAGCAGAAAGAACTGGATGAATTGCTTACTGCTCAAAAATTTGATGAAAGAAAAGCTAAGGATCTAATGTTCTTCTACAATGTCGGCTGGGCTTACAAAGAATATGTGGATATTTACAAAGCTGTTTGGGAATTCAACAAGACACTAAAGCCGAAAGCCAGGACATTCAGGATTATCAATCTGAGCTATCAGTACCGCTGGGAGCATTTTAAAGGTGGTGCAAGAACTCCGGAAAATATGAAGGCAGTATTCAATCTGGGAACGCCGGACCACTTCCGCACAGAAATTATCAGGAAAGAAATCATCGGTAAAAATGAAAAAGCATTGGTTTATATGGGACACGTGCATGTCTTTACAAAGTACAAAATGCCTTTGCTTAAAGTAAATAATGATGATTTTTGTGATTATGACAATGGAATGGTTGGGAACAGACTTTATAAGCTGATGCCAGGTAAGATTTTCAACGTCATGTTTCATATGCCGATGTTTTCCAAAACACAATATAATCCGGCTTATGTATCGCCTGCTGACGGAGAATTGGAAAATGCGCTTCAGAAGATCGGTTACCCGCAGATTGGCTTTGATTTGATTGATACACCGGTTGGGAAACTTTCGGACAATAGCTTTTTCAGTTTATGTCATGCAGGGTTTAAAATGGAAGATTTTTTTGACGGATATATTTTCCTTAAACCTTTTAAGGATTTGACAGGATGTACTTATGACGATGATTTTTTCACTGGAAAAGACTGGCATTATATCGAGAATAATTTCCCGGATCCTGACTGGAGAAAGCCAAAGAATCTGGAAGAATACAAAATCGCCATAAAAAAATATGTGGATATCAAAGACCGTTACAGAGACGTTATCCAGGTATCTATTCCGGACGTGAGCGCTGGCAAGATCATTAGAATCAACCAATTTTCCTCAAAATATGTAATCCCCAGAAATGTAGACATATGGCTGCCGGAGAATTACAATCCGGACAAAAAATATGCGGTTCTTTATATGCACGATGGACAGATGCTGTTTGATCCTAATATCAACTGGAACAATTCCGAATGGAACGTTGATGAAAACTACACCAAGCTCAGTAAAAAGATCAGACTGAAAGACTGTATTGTTGTGGGATTATGGAATACGGGCGCAACCCGCCATTCAGAATATTTTCCGCAGAAAGCTTTTGAAAGCTTACCAACAGAATTAAAAAATTCACTTCTGGAAAAGAACCTTCAGGGTAAGATTCAGTCGGATAATTATCTGAAATTCATTGTAGAAGAACTAAAACCTTTTATTGATAAAAATTTTCCCACCTTGGGAGACAAAGCGAATACTTACATTGCAGGATCCAGTATGGGTGGATTGATATCCATGTATGCGATCTGTGAATATCCCGAAGTTTTCGGTGGCGCAGCTTGTCTCTCCACCCATTGGATCGGGATTACAGAGCGTTCAGATGATATTATTCCCTCTGCATTTCAGAATTATCTCAAACAGAATCTGCCAGATCATAAAACACATCGTCTTTATTTTGATTTTGGAACCGAAGGCTTAGACAGCCGCTATGAAAACTATCAAAAAGAAGTAGATCTGATCATGAAAGAAAAGGGTTATGATAAAAGTAACTGGCAGACGAAAAAATTTGAATCTGCTGATCACAGCGAAAATGCCTGGAGCAAAAGACTCGTTATTCCACTGGAGTTTCTCCTGAAATTTTAGTTGGATTCATTTTCGTAAATTTGCAGGAAGCTTCGGGTTTTATACCCGGAGTCAATTAAAACGTGCAATGCACTATTTAGATTATGACAGAATCCGAGATCTGGAAAAAAATAGAACATTTTTTTGAGCTTAATTTTCAAACAGAGAAAAACCCGCCAATTGAAACCATGCTATTCCTGATAGGCGTTCAGGAATTGGGAAGCGGACAACAGAAATTTACCAAAGATGATAAGGTGAATCTGATTCATATTGCGGTTTGCAGACTGCTGGAAGCATTCGGCTATTATAAATTTTCTCACTATGACAATGATGGATTCCCACACTTTGAGGAGCTGGAAAAATTACCGGATCTGAAACCGAATGAACAACAGCTCTTGATGAAAAAAGCAATTATCCAGTATTTTCAAGATGAAGAGATTGAGTTGATGTGACGACAGGTAATTTGTTGATATCAAGAATAGTTGCCATCAACAAATTATCAAATCATCAGTTTAACAAGCCCTCCAACTGATTGAGGCCTATTTTAAAGCCTTCTTCAAAACCCATTTCCAGAATGCGGTTCATCTCAGCAGTAGAATTAAAATGAATATTGAAGGTCATTCTTGTCCCTTCATCAATTCCCGTAAATCCGATAAGCCAGGTAGCCTGTGGTAATTCCGTATTTACCTTTCCTTTTTCGTCAGAGAAGGCATCTGTCCAGGAAATACTTCTGTGATTCATTATCTCGCCATATTGAACGATTGCAAAATGCTTGTCTCCAGCCGGACCTTTCATCGCATAATTCCAAATGCCGTTTTCCCGGAAATCCATTTTTTCGGTCTCACATTTCCACGGTTCTGGTGCCCACCACTGGTCTACTAGTTCTGCCTTTGTAAAGTGTTCCCAAAGTGTGGAAACATCCGCATTATAAACTTTCATAACAAAAATTCCGGTTTCAGAATCTTTGTTGAATACAATTTCAGAGCTCATAATCTAAATTTTTATTAAACTTAATTATAAAAAATCACACCAAACTTTTCTTGTGGCAACATTTTTGATTATTCACAATAAAATGTTAAAAAACTATTTTTTAAGAAATATTTAATAATTGTATGCCGTTTTTATTGTGCTAATATTCTTAAAAGAAGTAATTTTAACGTTTCAAAATCAATAAAAATAATGAATAACAAATTTATTCCTATTATTTCTGTATTTATGACGATTTCCCTGGTGGTCTTCGTATCATTACAGTTATATTGGATTAAAGAATTATATGGCGCACTGGAACAGGATTTTTCCAATAAAGTCTATTCTGCTCTGGAAACATCTACCCAGAAAGTTAATCAGATTGAGGTCAATAAATATTGGAATGATACGTATAAAAATGTAGGGAAAGAAGTTCTGGCATCGAAAGATCAGCCGGTTAAAACGTATATTCAGCAGAGTTCAGATTCTGCCAACCGTTCCAACATTCTCTTTCAAACAAGTATCGTTGAAAAGCAAAATATCCCGGTTTCCGCAAAAGGCGACACGCTTTACACCACCAAATTATATAAAGATGAAGGTCAGCTGAAGCTGAAACGGAGCACGCCTGAGCCGCTTACTACAAACATCAGCCGAGATATTGACAATAACTCTTATCAGATGAAGGAGTTTGCAAGGCTTAGCGCAACAAGCCTTCCCATTGAGAAAAGAGTGGACAGCAAAATCATTGATTCTGTGGTCACAAAAGAGCTCAGATTGAAGGGAATTGATACAAAATTCGGATTCGGCGTTATTAATAAAACCAACCAGCTGACCAGTGTTGCAAACAATATTTACCTGGATCAGAAAGATAAAACCAATTACACTTACCCGCTTTTTACAGACAGTAAAGACCGGACTTTGTTTACGCTGGCATTGGTTTTTCCCAGAAAAGATTATTCTCTGGTAAAGCATAATTTACCGATGCTTTTGGGAACTTTTATCTCATTACTCACCATCTTGGGAATTTACATCATTTCCATTAATTATATGATGAGACAGAAGAAAATTGCCGAGATCAAAACCGATTTCATCAATAATATGTCTCATGAGTTCAAAACACCACTGGCAACCATCTCTGTGGCATCGGATTCTCTGGCCAATGACAAAATTGCAACCGATCCGGATAAGGTCAAGTATTATTCCGGGCTTATCAAACAGGAAAACCTGAGGATGAAAAAACAAGTAGAAACTGTCCTGAATATGTCTAAGCTGGAACGCAACGAAATGCCGCTTCATCTTAAAGAAACAAACGTGCGGGAACTGATCAAAAGCATTGCAGAATCTTTCCGGTTAATTGTGAACGAGAGAAACGGCAGCCTTGTAACGGAGTTTAACGCTACCAAGTATAATTTCAGAGTTGATGAATTTCATTTATCTAATGCCTTAATCAATTTGCTGGACAATGCCAATAAATATTCACCAGAAATGCCTGAAATAAAGCTTTCCACGAAAAATGAAGGTAATTGGTACGTCATAGAAATTTCGGACAAAGGAATGGGAATGGAATCGCAAAATAAAAACAAGATCTTTGAAAAGTTCTTCCGCGAGGAAACCGGAAATATCCACAATGTAAAAGGACAAGGTCTTGGATTGTCTTATGTAAAGAAGATCGTGGAAATCCATAAAGGTCAAATCCTCGTAGATTCTCATAAAGGAAAGGGAAGTTCATTCACTATAAAATTGCCGATGGTGTAATATTTAGCAATAACGAAATTGGAACAACAAAATCAAAATATTAACAAAAGGAAGAATCTATAAATCTTCATTATTAACTTAAAAGCTATGAGTAACAGAATATTATTAGTAGAAGACGACCAGAGTTTTGGGGCGGTTCTTAAAGATTATTTGACGATAAATAACTTCGAGGTAACATTGGCAACCGATGGAGAAATGGGACTGAAAGAGTTCACGGAAAAAGAATTTGATATCTGTATTTTCGATGTGATGATGCCTAAAAAAGACGGTTTTTCCCTGGCAGAAGACGTGAAAAAAATAGATAAAAACACACCGATTATATTCCTGACAGCAAGAAACATGCGGGAAGATATCCTGAAAGGCTACCAGATAGGTGCGGATGATTACATCACAAAACCTTTTGATACGGAATTACTTCTGTATAAGATCAAAGCTATTCTACAAAGAAGTGCAGTTTTGGAAAATGAAGATCAGGAACAGTTCAAGATCAGCAATATTTTCTTTGATTCTATGCTGAGACAGCTGAGAGTGGGCGATAATGAATATAAGCTGTCTCCAAAAGAAAATGAACTTCTGAAACTCCTTTGTATCCACAGAAATGATTTTATGCCGAGAGATTTGGCACTGAGAAAAATCTGGAAAAAAGAGAACTATTTCACAGCCAGAAGTATGGATGTTTACATCGCCAAACTAAGAAAACTTCTTAAAGATGATGAAGGTCTGGAAATCATCAACGTTCACGGTGAAGGTTTCAGATTACTGGTGAAGAATCCATAATAATTATTTAATCAAAACCCCTTCAGAGTTATAACTCTGAAGGGGTTTATTTTTATGCATTACCGAAAAGATGAATTATCAATTCGTAGCCATTTTCTGCTGTTCCAAAGAATCCAGGATTTGATCTTTCTGCTCACTTCCTTTAAGCCATTGCGAACCGGCAAGATAGTTTTGATCCGGGTAATAAATAAAAAGGCAGGTCTGGTTCTTTATCGTGTTGATAATTGGCTCGGCAAGCTCTCTTGGAATTGCAGGACATCCCCAGCTTCTTCCAAGTCTTTTTTCTGCTTTAATAAAATCTTCACTTACATAATTGGCGCCGTGCATCACTATGCAGCGTTCCAGAGCAGCATCATTATAGCCTTTATCCATCCCGAATAAACGCAGGGAATAGCCATTGTCACCGGTATAGGTTTGCTCTGTGATGTAAAATCCAAGGCTGGACTGATGCGAGTTTTCTACATTAGAAAAATTGGTTGCAAACTCTTCTCCTGTTCCTTTTCCGTGGGCTACAAGCGTGTTGAAAAGCACTTTTTTCTCATCCAGGTTAATGACCCAAAGTCTTTTTTTGTTAGAAGACAAGCTGAAATCGCATACAGAAAGCAGGTTGGCCGTTGGCTGCAGTTTACCGGATTTTTTCAAATTTTGGAATCCTAAATAAGCTTTTTCAAAGACTTCAAAATTCAATGTTTCACCCGTAAACCGGAGTTGTCTGTAGATTTCCTCAGCTGGGTTTTTTGGAGAGAAATTCTTTTTTGGCGTCAGCTTAATTTCTTTTACAGACAAGGTTGGCAGAGATCTTTGGTTCTCGGAACCTGACGGATAAAAAGAGGTTGTTACCAGGTAAATCAAGCATAACAGTAATGGGAATTTCTTCATTAAGTATAAAATTATTTTTTTGTTTTAGTGGTGCAAAATTATATATAAATCATTATCAGAATGTTACAAACTAAATTTTTAACGGTTTTTTAGTAAACTTTAACGTAATAAGATAATAAGTGAACGATTTTTATTAAGACAATATTATGATTGAAATTTTTAAAGTTATAAATTGCAGTAAACTTTTGAGAATGTCATCACTTAGAATTGCAGGATTGAATCTGGATATTATCTGGAAAAATAAAGAGGCCAATTTTCAGCTAATTGAAAAGGAATTGAGTTCTGCTAAAGCCGATTTATTTCTTCTTCCGGAGATGTTTTCCACTGGATTTTGTATGGAAGCCGATGAGGTTGCTGACCGCAATTTAGAGACTCTTAACTGGATGAAGTCCTTTGCGAAAAATAAAAATGCAGCGGTTGCGGGAAGTGCTTCTGTAAAAGAGAACGGGCGGTTTTTTAACCGGTTTTATTTTGTTTATCCGGATGGTCAATTTGAGTATTACGACAAAAAACATCTGTTTTCATATTCCGGAGAAGATAAAATTTATACTGCCGGAAAGAAACGGAAAATCATTGATTACAAAGGTTTTAAGATTCTTTTACAGGTCTGTTTTGATTTGCGTTTTCCGGTTTTTTCCAGAAATCAGGATGATTATGACGCTATCCTTTATGTTGCCAATTGGCCAAAATCCAGAGTGGATGCGTGGAAAACACTTCTGAAAGCAAGATCCATAGAAAATCAGGCTTTTCTTTTTGGATTAAACAGAACAGGAACAGACGGATATAATCTTGAATATGAAGAAAGCTCATTGGTTTATTTTCCTGATGGAAAAGAAATTTCTGAACGAGAAAATAATATCGTCTTTTCAGAATGGAATTTGGATGAACTAAAGGAATTTAGAAGTAAGTTTCCCTTTTTGAACGAGAGAGATGAGTTTAAGATTATTTCTTAGTTTTGTAAAAACTTAACTTATGAAAAACATACTCAAATTATTCTTTTTAAGTCTTGTTTTGTTTTCTTGCTCAAGAGATAATGAGGAAAACATTGTAGAAGACGATTTGCTAATTACTAAAATGAGTCGTCTAATTCTTTACCCAAATTCTTTATCTTACAATAACGCTGAATTGAGTTTTATTTTTCATTATGACAATGAAAAAAATCTCATTGAAAAAAAAGGAGGTTTTTTTCAGTCAAGTTGGGGAACAGGTTATGAAGGTCTTGGTCAATATTTTACAGATAAAATTTATACATCACTTGTATATAATGGGAATAATGTTACTGTTGAGGATTTTTCTTCTTCAATAGATTTTACCGTTCCTAAAAATTCAAAATATTTTATTTTGGACAATAATAAAAGGATTAAACAAAAAAATGTTCCGAGTACTGTTATCAGCAGCTACCGGGACATCCAACAAAATTTTATTTATAACAATATTGGTCAGCTTACTGAAATAAATACAACTTTACCAAATATGCCTTATGATCCAACCGACCCGTACGATTATATTGAAACTTACTTGGAAAAATTTTATTACGATTCAAAAGGAAATCTTATAAAAACAGAATATTTTGAACAAAAAAATGGTGTGAATAAGGGAATTAAAGTTATACGGACTTTTGAAGATTATGATAATTCTTACAATCCTTGGAAAAGAATGTATCTTTTGGATGATTTTTTTTATCGTTCAATCTCTAAAAATAATTTCAGAAAATATAAAGTCGTTAGATATGAGGAAAATGGTGATGTAAGTTTAAATTCACAGCAATCTTGGACTTTCAATTATGATTCTAACGGAAATATAATCATTAATTAGAAAATTCCTCCAGCAACCCCACCAAAGAATTTACATCGTGGACACCGCTTTCTTTCCAGAGCAATTCTCCGTTTTTAAAAATCGCTAAAGTCGGAACACCACGGACGCCATTTTCTGATGCAATTGTTGGAAATTGATCCACATCGATCTTAACAATCCTTGCCTTGTCTCCAACCTGTTCCTTAACCGAGTTAAGAACGGAAGACTGCACTTTGCAGGGCTGACACCATGTTGCAAAAAAATCGATGAGAACCGGACGTTCGGATTGTATGAGTTCTTGAAATTTCTGTGACATAATTAAATATTTTTTTGAACACTAAGACCACAAAGTTTCTGTATTATTACACAAATATTAAGTTTCACAAAGACGTAAAACTTAACAAAGTAAAACTATTCTTCTCTAAGCGAAGCGCCTTTGTGAAACTTTAAATAAATAAAAAACTTTGTGAACTTTGTGTTCAATAATTCTACAAAGTTTTACTCTGGCAAACAAAATTGCTCAGAGGAAATTTTTCGGTTTTCTTAATGGCATTGAAACCACCATCGATCTCGGTAAAATTTCTGTAACCTCTTGCCTGCAAAATACTTGCCGCAATCATACTTCTGTAACCACCGGCACAATGAATGTAAAAATGCTCGGAATTATCTAAAGAATTAACCCAATCATTGATGTAAGCCAGCGGCTTGCTGTAAGCTTCATCAATATGTTCTGCTTCATATTCGGTTTCTTTTCTTACATCAATAACTTTTACCTGTTCTGAAAATTCATCAGCAAATTCCTCTGCAGTAATTCGTTTGATTTCGTCTGTTTCTTTTCCGGATTTTTCCCAGGCTTCAAAACTTCCGTTTAAGTAGCCCAAAACATTGTCAAATCCGACTCTGCTTAGTCTGGTAATGACTTCTTCTTCGGTTCCTTCATCAGAAACCAAAAGAATAGGCTGCTGAACATCTACGATCATTGCGCCAACCCAAGGCGCAAAATCACCTTTGATGCCGATATTGATAGAATTGGGAACAAATCCTTTATGAAAAACAGCTGCGCTTCTTGTATCCAGGATCAATGCTCCGGTTTCTTCCGCTGCCGTTTCGAATTCATCTACAGATAACGGATTGTTGCCTTTTTCCAGGACTGTTTCAAAACTTTCGTAGCCGCCTTTGTTCATCGCCACGTTCATCCCGAAATATTTCGGAGGTGCAGTCAATCCGTCCAGAACTTCATTGATAAAAGATGCTTTATCAGGCTGATTAAGCGCATAGTTGGTTCTTTTCTGATTTCCTAAAGTATCTACTGTTTCTTTCTGCATATTCTTTCCACAGGCAGAACCAGCGCCGTGAGCCGGATAAACCGTAATAGAGTCATCCAAAGGCAAAATCTTGCTATGCAAGCTTTCATACAGCATTCCGGCAAGATCTTTTTCCGTGATTTCACCCGCTTTCTGAGCAAGATCCGGCCTGCCGACATCGCCAAGGAATAATGTGTCGCCGGAAAAAATGGCGGTCTCTTTTCCTTCTTCATCTATCAGAAGAAAAGTGGAACTTTCCAACGTATGGCCAGGTGTGTGAAGCACTTTGATTTTAATATCCCCGATTTCAAAAATCTGGTTGTCTTTTGCTATAATGGCATCAAATTCCGGCTGAGCAGTAGGCCCGTACACAATGGGTGCTCCGGTTTTTTCAGACAGATCCAGATGGCCCGAAACAAAATCGGCATGGAAATGCGTTTCGAAGATATATTTTAGCTTCACCTGGTCTTTTTCCAGGCGATCAAGATAAGGTTTTACTTCTCTTAGGGGATCTATAATTACGGCTTCATTGCCGGAAACAATGTAATAGGCACCTTGTGCAAGACATCCTGTGTATATTTGCTCAACCTTCATGCGTGTAGAATTTATTCAAACTTTTATTTTTTTATATCGTTGGTTAGAGTTTTTCAATACAAATATGAGGTTATTTGGACTAACTATAAATAATTTTTAACTGATATTATTTATGATTCCGATTTAAGTTTAAACAAACGCTTGATTTTGTTAATGGTAAAAGGCGATGTCAGGTTTTTATTTGCTGACAAGCGCCCAAATCCCGACACCAATTCCGGCATAAGCAGTTACCGTAAGAATATCTGCAACAGGTTGTGAAAACCGTCTCTCGGCTATTGTAGACTGATTGATCTGATTTTTATGAAATTTTAGAATTTTCTTGGGTTTATGAATAACGTGAGCCACTAAAGAATCACTTTCCCATTTATCAACCTGGATCTTATAGCTTCTGTCAGCCACATCGATTTTATAAAACTTGTTAGGTTCCAGCTTTTCCGTGATGCTGACAGCTCTGGGTTTGCTCGCTTTTACAGGACCTATTTTCTCGGAAGATGTCGCAGATAAATCGGCCTGATTAACAGCGGCAACATTTGCAGTAAGCTGTTTTTTAGACTTTTGCCCGGTTTCGGGTTGGGTTTCTTTTATATCATCAGTTTCTGCGCTTGTTTTGTAGGTATAGCAATTACTTAAAGATAGGGATATAAATATTAGGTAGAGATATTTTTTCATATTTCAAATTTAATAATTAAACGGATAATTTTGGATTTTCTTTTTATACGATGATTTTTATTCTCAAAACTCATATTTATTATAAATAATTGAATTTCCAACGGAATTATTACTGAACGATTCTCTTAATTAATTTGTATTTTAGCGCTTCAAAAATCAGGAACATTGGCAAAGAAAGAAACTCCATTAATGACACAATACAATACCATCAAGGCGAAATATCCGGATGCATTGCTATTGTTCAGAGTTGGAGATTTCTACGAAACTTTTGGACAGGATGCGATAAAAACGTCGCAAATCCTCGGTATTGTTTTGACCAAAAGAGCCAATGGCGAAGGTCATATAGAATTGGCAGGATTTCCGCACCATTCCGTAGATTCTTACCTGCCAAAACTGGTGAGAGCCGGGATGCGTGTTGCGATCTGTGATCAGCTGGAAGATCCAAAATCGGTTAAAGGAATTGTAAAACGTGGTGTTACGGAATTGGTAACCCCGGGAGTTACGTTCAATGATCAGGTTCTGAATTCCAAGAAAAATAATTTCCTGCTTTCTCTTCATAAGGAAAAAGAAAAATATGGGATTGCTTTGGTTGACGTTTCTACCGGAGAATTTTTGGTGAGTGAAGGCAATCTTGAAAAACTGCTTCACATCGTCCATACTTTTGACCCGAGTGAAATTATTTACCAGAGGACTTCTGAGATTCCGAATCAGCTGAAGAATAAAAATGTTTTCAAGCTGGAAGACTGGGCGTTCCGTTATCCTTATGCTTATGAAAAGCTCACAACACACTTCAAGACACAATCTTTAAAAGGGTTTGGCATTGAGGAATCTAAACTGGGAATTACTGCAGCAGGCGCAATTTTCGCTTATCTTGTAGAGGATACGCATCACGCACTATTGCAGCACATCACTAAAATCCAGGTGATTCCGCAGGATGATTATCTGATGATGGATAATTTTACATTGAGAAATCTTGAAATTGTTTATCCGGCTAATCACAACGGAAAATCACTGCTTGATATTATTGACAAAACCTGCACACCAATGGGCGGAAGATTATTGAGAAGACGATTGATTCTCCCTTTGAAAAACATCGGTGATATCAACAGAAGACTAAGCCTGATTGAATTTCTGAATAAAGAAGAGTCTTTAAAATATGAAATCAAAGACTTGCTGAAAGGTATTTCGGATCTGGATAGATTGATCGGAAAATTAGCGGCTGAGAAGATTTCACCGAAAGAATTAGGTTATCTCCGCCAAAGCATTATCAATATCAATGAAATCCGTAAAAAACTTCTAAATTTCCCCGATGTACTGGCCTGGATAGATCCGTTTATTAATCTGGAAGAACTGATTGGTGTCATAAAAAATCATCTGAACGATGAACTCCCGGTAAACATCAGCAAAGGAAATGTTATTAAAGAAGGGGTTTCGGAAGAATTGGATCATTTAAGAAATCTTCAGAGTAAAGGACGGGGATTTTTGGATGAAATGTGCCAGCGTGAGATTGAAAGAACCGGAATTACGAGTTTAAAAATTGATTTCAACGGTGTTTTCGGGTATTATATTGAAGTTAGAAATACACATAAAGATAAAGTTCCGGAAGATTGGATCAGAAAGCAGACTCTGGTCAACGCGGAACGCTATATTACCGAGGAATTAAAAGAATACGAAAACCAGATTCTTGGCGCCGAAGAAAAGATCGGCAGACTGGAATCTGAACTTTACAGAAATGTCTGCGACAATGTTATGATTTACATTGATCAATTACAGGAAAATTCAAAATTAATTGGCGAACTGGATTGTGCAGTCGGTCTGTCAGATCTCTCGGTTGAAGATAATTATACCAAACCGATTCTTAACGAATCTTTCTCAATTGATATTCAGGAAGGCCGGCATCCGATCATCGAAAAGTCACTGCCGCTTGGCGAATCTTACATCCCGAATGATGTTTTCCTTGATAAAGATTCTCAACAGATCATTATGGTAACCGGTCCGAATATGGCTGGTAAATCAGCGATTCTGAGGCAAACTGCCATCATTGCTTTGTTGGCTCAGATCGGAAGTTTTGTTCCCGCAAAACACGCAGAGATTGGAACATTAGACAAGATTTTTACCAGAGTTGGCGCAACGGATAATCTATCCGCAGGCGAATCGACTTTTATGGTGGAGATGAATGAAGCGGCGAATATTCTTAACAATATCTCGGAACGGAGCTTAATTCTTTTGGATGAGATCGGACGCGGAACTTCTACGTATGACGGTGTTTCCATTGCCTGGGCGATTGCAGAATATCTCCATCAGCATCCTACGCAGCCCAAAACGTTGTTTGCAACCCATTATCACGAACTGAACGAAATGTCGGTTAATTTCGAGAGAATCAAGAATTTCCACGTTTCTATTCAGGAAGCGAAAGGTAATATTATTTTCCTCAGAAAACTGATTTCCGGAGGAAGTGAACACAGTTTCGGTATTCACGTTGCAAAACTGGCAGGAATGCCTTCCAAAGTGGTTAATCGTGCCAATGAAATCCTGAAAACCTTAGAATCCAGCAGAACAACACAAGATTCCGGAGAGAAAATCAAACGTGTGACTGAAGAAAACCTGCAGCTTTCTTTTTTCCAGTTGGACGATCCAGTTTTAGAAAATATCCGTGAAGAATTGACAAAAATAGACATCAATACCTTGACACCGATTGAAGCACTGATGAAACTGAATGCGATTAAAAAGATGATCGGGAAATAGTTATTTTATGCCAACCGTATTTACTTTCTTATCTGTAGAAAGCGCTGCAGAATCTACGCCGTTATTTCTCATATGTTCAGCGCTGTGATCAGCTTTTCTCTTATCTCTTTTGTCCTTATCCGGCACACAGCTGATGATTAGTGATGACAATATTCCGATAAATAATAGCTTTTTCATAACAATAAGATTTGGTTAGAGTTTCTTTTTCAAAAATCAAACCGAAAATTATTATTAAATATTGACTGTAGATGGAAACCTGAATCTACTTCTTACCTCAGTTCCTTTAACTTTTGCTGGAGACCATTTTGTGCTGATTTTTTTAATGGCTTTTATAGCTTGTTCATTGAAACTTTGATTTTCTCCAGTAGCTTTTATATTAGAAATTGTACCATCTCTTTCTACAATAAAAGTTATTTCTGTGTGAAAAGATCCTTTGCCTATAACCTTGTTAATGTTGAAATTCTTTGCAAATTCATTTCTAAAAGATGAGATTCCTCCTTCAAAAGTAGCCGCTTTATCAACCGTTTCTAAGATTTCGTTTTCATTTTTGTTCTGAGAGAAAACCGGAACAGCAAATAGCAAAGCAAACAGTAATAATAATTTTTTCATAGGTTATTTTTTTCTTCAAAGATATCAAAATAAAAAACCGGGATAATAATTACCCCGATTTTTTGTTATGACATAAAAACCATTCCGTGAAGATTAATTTTAAATTCAGCTCCCGAAATCTCTTGATTGCAATTGTGATTTTCTTAGCAGAAGTTCTGATAGCCACCAAACTCAAAGATATTTATTTTGTCCGGGCCTATTTGGGAGATGTTCTGGTGGTGATGCTGATGTATTATTTTATCAAAGCTTTTTTTAATTTCAGTCCAGCAAAACTCATAATTGGCATTTTTATTTTTTCCTGCATCATAGAGTTTGCCCAGTATTTTCACTTTGGAGAATTATTGGGTTTCAAGGACGATCGGATTATGATGATTGTTCTTGGCAATTCTTTCAGCTGGATCGATATTATTTGTTATCTCGCCGGTTGCGTTTTGCTTTTTTTGTTTATCCAATTAGATTGGAACAAAAATTACAGCAGCAATAGCAGCAGCACCAATAATAACGGAAGATAGAACATCAGGCTTCTTGATTTCGCGTACTTCATTTCTCGGGATTTCTACCACAGCGCCAGATTTATCTTTTCCATAGATTTTATCCGCATCTACTTTTATGATTTCCAGTTTTTGAGTTTTTGCATCATTAGTCTGTATCGTATATTTTTTATAAAGTTCCAATGTATTGTCATTCATTGGTTTATTAGGACCTACTACTCTTGTCTGGCAGGAAATCATTAGAGCAAACAATGATAGGGCAAATAATTTAAAAATAATTTTAGGATATTTCATTATGATAAAAAAGTTTTGTCAAATTTAACTAAATTTTTCACTAATTCGAATTAAGTTTTTGAGAAATTAACCAAGCTTCACTCCAACAGGCTTGGAAATTAAAACCGCCTGTGATAGCATCTATGTCAAGGACTTCTCCGCAAATATAAAAATTTGGCAACAGTTTAGAAGCCATATTTTTAAAATCAATTTCCCTAAGATCTACACCACCGGCAGTAACAAACTCGTCCTTAAAAGTAGATTTTCCTGTTACGGCCAATTTTTTCCTGCACAGGTTTCCCAGTATTGCAGAGATATCTTTTCCTGAAAGATTGGCGATCTGTTTTTCCGGACTGATGTTAGAGATTTCTAAAATCTTATTCCAAAAACGGTTGGTTACGTTAAATATTTTGGATTGTCCGATAGATTTTTTAGGATTCTGTGTCTTGAAGGCTTTTAATAGGTCTTCTGCCTCCGTAATTGGTATTGAAATAAAATTAACCTCGATTTCGAATTGGTATTTTAACTGTGCCAATACTCTTGCTTCCCAGGCAGAAATTTTAAGTACAGCCGGTCCGGAAAGTCCCCAATGCGTTATCAAAAGCGGACCGGATTCTGATGTTTTCAGGCTAGGAATCTGGATTTCGGCGTTGTCAAAACTGGTTCCGGGAAGATCCTTCAGCAGGCCATCCTTGATGTTGAATGTAAATAATGACGGAACAGGATCTATAATTTTATGTCCGAGTTTTTCAATGATTTTCAATGATTTAGGCGAGCTTCCTGTGGAATAAATGATAATGTCTGCCGGGAAATCGCCTTGCTTGGTTTTAACCAGATAATTATTGTCTTGGTTAATGATCTCCGAAACCGAAACCTGGGTTTTTATTTCAAAATTTTTACGAATTACTTCGCTGGTCATCGCATTGATGATGCTTTGCGAAGAGTCCGAAACCGGAAATACCCGGTTGTCTTTTTCAATTTTTAATGGAACATTTCTGGACTCGAACCATTCCATTGTATCTCCCGGCTGGAATTTAGTAAAAACGCTCAGTAGTTCTTTGCTCCCTCTTGGATAAAAACTGGTGAGTTCTCTCGGGTCAAAACATGCGTGCGTAACATTGCAACGTCCGCCGCCGGATATTCTTACCTTTTGCAGTACATCCGAATTCTGCTCCAGAATAGTAACGTCATACTTGACCTCATCCAGATTTGCAGCTGCAAAAAAACCGGATGCGCCACCGCCAATGATTATTATTTTCTTTTTTTGGAAATCCATCCCTGCAAAATTACATTTTTAATATCCACCTCAAATGGTTAATTTTGAACAATCATAAAATTAAATAAAATGTCTGTTTATTACCATAAATTTGAAGTCAGATGGAGTGATATTGATGCCAACCGTCATCTTGGGAACTCAACCTATGTCGATTACTGCTCACAAACCAGAATGGCTTTTCTCAACAAAAATAAAATCGGATTAACTCAGCTGAACCGCTGGGGCGTTGGTCCGGTTATGCTGCACGAGCGCTACTCATTCTTCAAGGAAATCTATGCGGATCAAACAGTTTTTGTTGGTTTGGAAGTGTCTGCAATGTCAGAAGACGGTTCTATTTATCAGTTTGTGCATAAATTTTACCTGCCAGACGGAACACATTGTGCAACAGCCGAAGCTACAGGTGTCTGGATAGATATGATGCTCAGAAAAACGACGACACCGCCTGAAGATATCATGGAAGTCATGAACGAATATAAATCAGGGAATGTACAAACCATCTCAAAAGAATTCCTGAAGACTCTGCCTTTCCGACCGGAAAACATTGACTCTGAAATTTTTAAATAAGATTAATGGTAATCGAGAGAAATTTCGATTGTTTTTAATCGGTTATAATTAATCAAATATCATTTATAAATGCTGGAAGACAAATCACAAGAGCTTACGCCTATATCAAAACTAGGAGAATTTGGCTTAATAAAACATCTGACGAAACATTTTCAGATTCTGCAGGATTCTACAAAAATTTCAGTTGGCGATGATGCCGCAGTTATAGATCCGGGAAATAAAAAAGTGGTGGTTTCCACAGATATGCTGGCGGAAGGCGTTCATTTTAATCTGGGATATGTGCCCTTAAAGCATTTAGGATATAAAGCCGTTGTCGTAAACCTGAGTGATATTGCCGCCATGAATGCTGTTCCTACACAGATTTTGGTTTCAGTTGCCGTATCCAACCGTTTTCCTGTAGAAGCACTCGATGAGATTTATGCGGGAATTGCTTTAGCCTGTAACCGTTATAAAGTAGATTTAATTGGCGGAGATACTACAAGCTCCAATGCCGGTTTGGTTATTAGCATTACAGCTATTGGTTTGGCGGATGAAGATAAAATTACAAGAAGAAATGATGCAAAACCCAATGACCTTTTGATTGTAACAGGAGATCTAGGCGGTGCTTATATGGGATTGCAGATTCTGGAGAGAGAACATTCCGTATATCTGGCTAATCCGAATATGCAGCCGGAAATGGAAGGATATGATTACATTCTGGAAAGACAGCTGAAACCGGAAGCAAGGACAGACATCAGGAAAAAACTGGAAGAACTGGATATTTTACCGACCTCTATGATTGATGTTTCGGATGGTCTGGCTTCAGAGATACTTCATTTATCAGATCAGTCAAAAGTAGGGTTTCATTTGTATGAAGAAAAAATCCCGATGGACAGTGTCACTATTTCTACTGCAGAAGAACTGAATCTTAACCCGGCAATGGCCGCGCTTAACGGTGGCGAAGATTATGAGCTGCTCTTTACCATCAATCCAAATGATTTTGAAAAGATCAGAAATCATCCGGATTTTACCATCATTGGCCATGCCACAGAAACCATAGATAATTTTCTAATTGCAAGAGGATCTAATCAGCTGATCCCGCTCACAGCACAAGGTTGGGATGCCTTTCTCAACAAAGAATAATTTTTGGAATAAAACTTGTAAAACACAATTAAATTTAGAATAAACGATGAAAATCCTTAAAATTTCTTCTTATGTTTTGGGAGCATTCGGGCTTGTAGCCTGTGTTACCAACCCGATAACCGGCAGATCGTCTATACAGATCGCCAACAATTCCGAGATTGCTACTGCAGCAGCGTCAGAATACAGAACGACTTTATCTAAGGCTAAAGTGATTACAGGTACTGCAGATGCCAACCGGGTAAAAAATGTGGGAGCCCGAATTAAAAATGCGGCATATTCCTACTATAAAAGTATTGGGCGCGAATCTGCACTTGCAGGGTACAATTGGGAATTTAATCTGATTCAGGATCCTCAGTTGAATGCCTGGTGTATGCCTGGCGGAAAAGTGGCTTTTTATAGCGGAATAATGCCTGTTTGCAAAGATGATAATGGTGTAGCCGTTGTAATGGGGCACGAAGTTTCTCACGCTTTGGCTGGTCATGGGAATGAGAGAATTTCCCAAGCCATGTTAGCACAATATGGTGGCAGTCTTCTTGGCGGAACGATGTCTAACAGTCAATGGGCTGGTGTTTTTGAGAAAGTGTATCCAATTGGAGCACAGGTAGGTCTTTTGGCTTATGGAAGAAAACAGGAATCCGAAGCAGATGAAATGGGCCTTCAGATAATGGCAATGGCTGGTTATGATCCAAGAACTGCAATTTCTTTCTGGCAAAGAATGGAAGCATCTTCTACCGGAAACAGGCAGCCTGAATTTTTGTCTACCCACCCGAATCCTGCTAACAGAATCGCTGATCTGAATGCGGATATGCCAAAAGCTCTGCAATATTATAAAGCGGCAGGCGGTAAACTTTAAACTTTTTTGCTTAATTTAGATTAAAATCACAATTATGAAAAGTTTAACTTTTACGGGCGTAATACTTTTATTATTAGCGTTTATTTTACTTTACTTTAATGACAATTTTACAGTTATAAGATTATTTGAGCCTATTACATTGATGGGTATTCTTTTTGGAATTGGAATAGGTTTAATAATTGGAGGTTTAGTAGGATATGTAAGTAAGGGAAATGCGATAAAAGAAGCACAGATCAGACGTGAACTAAAGCAACTTCAGCAGGAGAAAGCCGAACTTGAAAAACAAAAAGCACAAACCGAAATTAACCGGACTTATTAAAAACCTATAAGTTTTTTATAAATTGTCCCGGAGTAGTATTCGTATACTTTTTAAAAATCTTATTAAAATAAGTAATATTATTAAAACCTGTAGCATAGCAGCTTTCTGCTATGCTTTTTTCTTGCGAAAGCAAAATACAAGCTTTATCTATTCTGTACCTGTTTACAAATTCTACAAACGTAAGGGATGTGGCTTTCTTGAAAAAATTACAAAATGCGGGTTTCGTTAGGTTAGCAAGATCTGCAGCCTGCATAATATCGATTTCGTTCTGATAACCATTTTCTACATAAGTAAATACAGCTTCCAGGCGATTTCTGTTTCTGGATACAATAGTGTAAGGCATTACTTCGGTATTCATCAGTTCAAAATCTTCTGTCTTAGACAGCTCAAAAAGAATTTCCAAGAGCAGCAAATATCTTTTATATCCTTCAGATTCAGCCATCAATTCTAACTTTGGGATGAGCTGGTTTTTTACTTTCGAGGAAAAAAGAACGCCGTATCTGGAGATTTCCAAAAGTTTTCTGATCGCATTAGATCCCGGCTCACCTTCCGGAAGGGAAAGAATATCTTCCTTGAACTGTATTACGATTTCTTCGTGCGGATCTGTTGCATTGAGTCCGAAGCCGGAATGCGGGATATTAGAGCCGATAAGAGCCAGTGCGCCGTCTTCAAAATGGCTTTTATGATAGCCTACGTGTCTTGTGCCTTTTCCGTGCAATACGCAAACAATCTCAATTTCAGAATGATAATGATATTGCCAATTCAGTTCAGAGATAGGAACTCCTTTAATATGCAGCACACGAAAAGAGCTGTTTTCGTCCGGAGTAATATGTTCAAGTATAACCTTCATTCAAGTTAATGTTCTTTGAAAACAAAAATAAACAAAACATGTTAATATTGTTCAATTTTTTGTTTATTATGTTAAACAATTGTTGAATAAAAGCTTATACTTTCGTATTACAAAAATGATTTCTCAATAAAGGAGAATTTTTGTGAATTTTTAAGGTCTATATATGAAGAAGGCTGGAAAGTAATTTCCAGCCTTCTCATATTTTTAAGAGTTGTGATTATTTGAAATTATAACCAACCCCAAGGATAAACATACTTGGTCTGTTATCATATCTGATCTCTTCTCCAGATACGTTGTTGATAAACTTTCTGGTATCTTTAGAAAAAGCACCTTCGAATCTTGCATTCACTACAAATTTTGACAATGTAGCCTGCGCTCCGAATTGGTAACCAACAGTAAACTCTTTAGTAGCGTTTTCTTTGAAATTCTGGAACGTATTATCTGTCGTCAGATTATAAGAGGCAACCGGACCTACAAATGCTGCCAGTTTGCCTAAAAGAAAATTGTGGCCTACCATAACCGGCACATCAATTCTATTGCTTTTAGCTTCAATGTTTACGGTGGCTCCGTTTACATTTGCGGTCGCTTCATTCTTGATGGAAGTGTAATAAATTTCCGGCATTACGAACCAGCCGCCCACAGGTGAGCCAATTTTAAAAGCCAGACCAGCGTTGAATCCGGTATTTTCTTTTTCGCCGTTTACAGTTCCTTTGAAATTATCCCAGCTTGCAGAAGACGTATTGAAAAGCGCATTGGCTCTCAACCCTACTGTAACCTGCGAGTAAGCCATCATTCCCAGGAATATGGCTAATGTACTGATCAGTTTTTTACTCATTTTCGTTTGATTTTTTATTTTGAATTCGTGAATCTTCTGTTTCATTGTTTTCGGGTTTATTATGATGTGTTAAACTAGTCTGCTCATTTTCCAGCATAAACTCTCTCAGCTGCTTGAAAAGCTCTGAAGAATAAACGAAATCCAGGAGATTTTTATTTTTTGCTGTTGCTAATATATCTTTATTACCTTCCCACTCTTTGATTCCCAGGCGAAGATACAGAATCTTTTCACCAATAGTCATCACGGAGTTCATATCGTGGGTGTTGATGATAGTGGTGGTATTATATTCTTTGGTGATCTCCAGCAACAGATCATCAATTACATTGGATGTGTAAGGATCCAGCCCGGAGTTGGGCTCATCGCAGAAGAGATATTTCGGATTATTAACGATTGCTCTTGCAATGGCTACCCTTTTCTGCATCCCGCCGGAAATTTCGGACGGGAATTTTTTATTGGCATTCTGAAGGTTTACCCGGCCGATCACTTCCAGAACTTTTCGTTTTTTTTCCCTGTAAGTGAGATTTGTAAACATATCCAAAGGGAAACTGATATTTTCTTCAACAGTCATAGAGTCAAAAAGCGCACTTCCCTGAAAAACAGTTCCGATCTCTGCACGCAAAGCCTGTTTTTCTTCTCTTGACATTCTCACAATATCTCTTCCGTCAAACAAAATGCCTCCGCTTGATGGCTCGTATACGTTGAGAAGACATTTCAGGAATACGGTTTTACCGGATCCGCTCTGCCCGATTACCAAATTCACCTTGCCGGTATCAAATGTTGTAGAAATACCTTTAAGAACTTCTACATCATTAAAACTTTTTCTTAAATCTTTAACTTCTATCATCAGCTCAGTAACATTTGGGTTAATAGTAAATCCATTATAATGACAGAAATCATGGTCCAAACCACAGCCTGTGTGCTGGCACGTCCAACTTCCAGGGAACCGCCTTTCACATTATATCCGAAATAGGCAGGAATGGTTGCTATTAAAAAAGCAAATACCGCTGTTTTAAGGAAGGCATACCAGATAAAATAAGAAGGCATATACATCTGGATACCTGTGATATAGTCAGCTTTCGTCCAGTTGCCTGTTGCAATACCTGCTACATAACCACCCCATATGCCTACCACAATACTGATTGCAATCAATAACGGATTGAATATAACACTAGCGACTATTTTCGGCAAAATCAGGAAATTCGGAGAATTAACGCCCATAATATCCAAAGCATCTATCTGTTCAGTAACTCTCATCGTGCCGATACTGGAAGCAATATAAGAGCCAACTTTGCCAGCCAGAATAACCGAGATAATAGTGGGAGAGAACTCAAGGATAAGAACGACCTTGGTTGCATAGCCGATAAAACTGTTCGGAATAGGAAAAGAAGACGCACTGAAATTGTTAAACATCTGAATGGCTACAACCGCTCCAACAAAAAAAGAGGTAAACAATACCAATCCAAAGGAGTTGACCCCCAGATCATAAAATTCTCTCACTAAGAGCTTGAGATATACATTTCTTTTCTGAGGCTTGCTGAGAGCCTTTCCCAGCAATAGAAAATATTCTCCTACAGATTCAAATAGTCGTTTTAACATAAAGCTAAATTAGGTTTTTTTTCTAATAATCAATGTGCTTTTTTATCGCCGATAATAATCAGAAAAATGGTTTTGAGAATGATTACAATATCCATACTAAAACTCCAGTTACGCACATAAAAAGAATCTGTGAGTATTCTCTTTTTCATACCGATGTTCATATCGCCCTCGTCTCCACGGAGTCCGCTTACCTGTGCGAGGCCGGTTATTCCTGGTTTCACCATACTCCGGAGACTGTATCTGCTAATCTTCGGTTTGTAAAAATCATCCACTAAAAGCATATGTGGGCGCGGCCCTACAACTGACATAGTCCCTAATAAAACATTGACAAATTGTGGCATCTCATCCAGACTTGTTTTTCTAAGAAATTTTCCGATTTTGGTAATCCTTTTATCATTCTGTTCGGTTGTTTTCTTGGAAGACAGATTATTGACCTCCATTGTTCTGAATTTGAAGCAGTCAAAAACCTCATCGTGGTAACCATATCTTTTCTGAATAAAAAAGGCGGAACCTTTTGAGCCGTCCAGCTTTATCAATAAAATAATAATAGGGAAAAGCCACGAACAGATACAGATCAGAATGAACAGCGAAAAAATGATGTCAAAAAACCGTTTGATCGAGAAATTTGTAAAAAGATCTAATGGATATTTGGCTTGCGTTAAAACAGGCACGGTTTCTATATAATTGAATTCAAATTCAAAAAAATCATTCTGGATGATATTCGGGACCAATGAAACTTTCACTTTGTTAAGTTCTGCCTGATGAAAAAGTTTATTTTCAAAGCTTTTTTCCAGTGTGTGTTCGGAGGGAAGAAAAACAGTATGAATGCCATTATCTTTCCAAAATTTCACAATATTCTCCAGATCATAATTTCCGGAATAATCATATATTTTATATCCGAAATCCTTTCTCTCACTGATGATATCTTTAAGAACATCAGTAGATGCCGTTTCTCCGATGAACATCACGTTTCTATGGTTTTTCCCGATACTCCGGATATATTTCAGCAGAAAAAATATCAGTGTTTTTACGGGAATTACAATTAATGACAGGATGATTGCCAGGTAGAAACGCTCTGTTTTCAGGAAATCATTATTGCTGACCTTTCCCAACAGAAGCACACCAAAAAAGAAGAAAAACACATGGATGATGATTCTTTCCAGGTATACGGTATAGGTAAGGTTCCGCGGAATATGATATAACCTTGTTCTTCCGCTCAGCAGAAGCCAGAAAAAACAAAGTAATACTATAGAAAGTATGTTTTGCTCAAGAGACTCCGTGTCATATTTGATTTCAAAATTCCTTCGGTAATATGAAATAAAAACCGAAGCTACCAGAATCATATCTAGTAGGATCACGAAGGCTTTGAAATATCTGGAATACCTGAGTCGCTGCATAAATTTCCAAATTTAAGGAATATTCAGATACTTATGAGTCTGGATCGAAGACCGCCATTCCGGATGTTCAAGAATAAAATCTGTAATTTTCGGGTACATCGCAACGCGTTTGCTCCATTCGCTTTGGAGATACAGCACGCAGCTGTTATTGGTTTTAGCCTGCTGCTCCTGAGCAAATTTGAAATCATTATTATTGAAAATAATCATTTTCAGTTCACTGGCAACTTTATAGATATCTTCCAAAGGAAGTCCTGTTTTCTTCGGCGAGAGAGTGATCCAGTCCAAATGACCGCTCATAGGATATGCGCCAGATGTTTCGATATGAATAGTACAGCCCAGTTCCTTTAATCTGGAGGTTAAGATCTCAAGATTCCACATCAGTGGTTCGCCACCGGTCAGAACAATGGTTTTACAATATTTTGCGGCAGTTTCCGCTATTTCTGTGGCATCCATCAATGGATGGAGTTTCGGATCCCAGCTTTCCTTCACATCGCACCAGTGACAGCCAACGTCGCATCCGCCTAAGCGTATGAAATAGGCCGCTTTCCCGGCGTGAAACCCTTCTCCCTGGATAGTGTAAAAATGCTCCATTACCGGGAGCATTTTACCTTCTTTTAATAGTAATTCTTCTTGTTCCTTAGTCATTATAAACCGAAGTTTTATAAGCGATAATGGTATTTTTCATCAGCATTGCGCGCGTCATCGGACCCACTCCGCCCGGAACCGGGGTGATCCAGCTTGCTTTTTCGGCACAGCTGTCAAAATCTACATCGCCTGCGAGATGATACCCTTTTTCCGAATCATCATCTACTCTGGTGATGCCGACATCCACGATAACTGCACCTTGCTTGATCATTTCCCCTTTCAGGAAATTCGGATCGCCCAATGCTGTTATCACAATGTCAGCTTGTTTTGTATATTCTTCTATATGTTCTGTATATGAGTGTGTGAGAGTCACCGTAGAGTTTCCCGGGAAATCCTTTCTTCCCATCAGGATGCTCATCGGCTTTCCTACAATTCTGCTTCTGCCAATGATCACACAGTTTTTACCCTTGGTTTCGATGTTATATCGTTCCAATAGCGTCAATATTCCAAACGGGGTTGCTGGTAAAAAAGTGTCCATTTCCAATGCCATTTTCCCGAAATTTTCCGGATGGAAGCCATCCACATCCTTTCTTGGGTCTATTGCCATAATGATTTTTTCCTGGTCAATCTGTTTCGGCAAAGGCAGCTGCACGATAAAACCGTCTACATCTTTGGATTTATTCAGCTCGTCAATTTTTTCCAGCAGTTCTGCTTCAGATACTGTGCTTGGAAATTTGAGAAGCGTAGAGGAGAAACCTACCTCTTCGCAGTCTTTTACTTTGCTGTTCACATAGGCTTTGCTGGCGCCGTTATTTCCTACCAGAATCGCTACCAGATGTGGTGCTCTTCTTTTATTGGCCAGAATTTTTTCTACCTCTTCCTTGATTTCAGCCTTTACTTCTTTTGAGACTTTTAGTCCATCTAGAATTTTTGCCATTGTTCTTTCTTTTTACTTTTTTAATAGATCTTTATTTATAAAAGAAACCTCATCAAAAGTTTCTGATATTCCAAAAATAACAAACCCTTTTTCCTTTAGAAGATCTAGTACTCTTATTGTTTTTTCCGTTCCATTTTCAAAAAAACGGTCATGAAACTCTACCAGAATCTGACCAATGAAAATATCAGTTCTAACAATGTTTTCTATCACGTCATACTCAGAACCTTCTATATCCATCTTCAATACATCGATTGTTTTATGTCCAAGAAAAGCGGCTGTATCTTCTAAGGTTTTAAGTTCTACATTAATACCATTTTGAACATTAACATTACTTTGCAGCACCACACTTCCGGACACAAAATTTGGGTTATTCGGAAAGTAAAATGTAGAAGTACCAGTCTTGTCACTAATTCCGAAATTATAAAATTGAAATTTTTCCGGTAACTGCTGATCGCTTATCCATTTGATGGATTTCGGAGTTGGGTCAAAGCCAAAAACGTGGGCATTATATTTTTTTATAATTTCCGTATCAAAGGAAATATCTTCTCCGATGCCAAAAGAATAAATTAGAGAATTCTCATTAATAAAATCTGTAGCAACAAAAAAACCTCCATAATCATTTCCAAACCATTTCTTTGGAATATTGATTTCCTTTTTAAGATGTTTAGTTGTTCCACTATAAATCAATTGGTAGTGATTGATTTTTCGTTTTATTTTATCTTTGAATTCTCTGCTCAGCATTAATTACTTATTTTGTTTATAATAATTAATCAATCCGTTTGTAGAGCTATCGTGGGTTTCAATGTCTCCATCAGCTTCCAGTTCCGGAAGGATTTTTCCTGCCAAAACTTTTCCGAGTTCCACCCCAAACTGGTCAAAACTGAAAATATTCCAAATCACGCCCTGAACAAAAATTTTATGCTCATATAAAGCAATCAATTGCCCTAAAGAAAATGGTGTCAATTCCTTAAATAAAAAAGAATTGGTTGGTGTATTTCCTGAGAATATTTTGTAGTTCAATAGTTTTTCGATTTCTTCTTCGGTTTTGCCGGATGATTTGAGCTCATTAAAAACTTCATCTTCCGTTTTCCCGAAAGCTAAAGCTTCTGTCTGCGCAAAATAGTTTGCCAAAAGGATATCCTGATGTTCTCCTACATCATTCGGAGATTTTGCATAAGCGATGAAATCTGCAGGGATCAACTCTGTTCCCTGATGGATTAATTGATAAAAAGCGTGCTGACCGTTGGTTCCCGGTTCTCCCCAGATAATTGGCCCGGTTTCATACTCCACGAATTCGCCATTTCTGTCCACAGATTTTCCGTTGCTTTCCATATCACCTTGCTGCAGATAGGCCGCAAAACGGTCAAGGTATTGTGAATAAGGCAGAATAGCATACGTTCCGGCTGCATAGAAATTCCTGTACCAGATTCCCAAAAGCCCCATCAGGACAGGAATATTCTCTTTAAAATCTTTGGTCTGGAAATGGACATCTGTATCATAAGCACCTCTGAGCAGTTGCTCAAAATTTTCATAGCCAACGGATAGAACAATACTCAATCCGATCGCGCTCCAAAGCGAATAACGGCCGCCAACCCAATCCCAGAACTCAAAAATATTTTCTTCCGCAATCCCGAATTTTTTCACCGCCTCAATATTGGTAGATAATGCCACAAAATGCTTGGCGACATCCTCATTCTTAGCACCAGACTTCAGAAACCACTCTTTTGCAGAGTTAGCATTGGTCATCGTTTCCTGTGTGGTAAATGTTTTGGAAGCAATGATGAATAAGGTAGTTTCGGGGTTCAGCTTCTTCACAACCTCGGCCATATGATTGCCATCCACGTTGGATACAAAATGAACATTAAGCCTTGTTTTAAAATGTTTTAATGCAGAGCAAACCATCACCGGACCAAGATCCGAACCTCCGATTCCCACATTAACCACATCCGTGATTTCTTTGCCTGTAAAACCTTTGTGAGCACCTGAAATAACGGATTCGGAGAACGCTTTCATATGCTGCAGAACTTTCTTCACGGCTGGTTTTACATTATCTCCGTCAACTAAAATTTCCTTATCGGAAAAATCCCTCAAAGCGGTATGGAGAACTGCCCTTCCTTCAGTTTCATTGATTTTATCGCCGGAAAACATTTTTTCGATCGCTTCTTTAAGCTTAACTTCTTCTGCAAGGTCAAGAAGTAAGTCCAGAGTTTTGGAATCGATAAGATTTTTGGAAAAATCAAAAAGATAAGAATCGGTTTTTACCGAAAATTCATTGAATCGGTTGGGATTATATTGAAAAAGTGATCGCAGCTCAAAATCGTGGTTTGCAAAGTGCTGATCCAGGGCTTTCCATGCTTTGGTTTGTATCGGATTTATTTTTGGTAACATTCTTTTGGATATTTTATATTAGAAGTTGCCAGATCGATTTATCTGACCTGCAAATTTACGAAAAAATATAGCAGCAGTTTTCAACTTGTTTTCAGGTTATTTTATTCTTGCTGATACTTATTATTAAACAAGAGGACAATCATAATTTATCTGATATTTTTCTTTTTTGGAAAACAATTTGATAATATTGTTTTGAAAATTTAAAATCATCACTAATGAGAACAAAATTCCTGCTACTAAGCCTACCTGTGCTAAGCCTGCTTTTTTCCTGCAAAAAAGATCAGGATAGCAAAATGACTAAAGAAGCCTATTCATCGGAAACAACAACAGTAGATGACAACGGAAAAAAAGACAGTATGACCACCACTTCTATGGAAAAAGAAATAGATGGCAATAAAACCGGTTCGTATTCCTATCCTTACAAAGCAACTGATGGCAGCCGTGCCAAGGCGACATTTATGAATAACGGACGTTCTAAAACCATTTTGATAGAAGCCAATAACAGAAAATTTGAGCTGGACTTTAAAAATAAAACGCCGAATGGTGAGCATTATGAAAGAAGCGGCATTTCTGCAGAATCAAAAGGAGATTCTCTGATTATCAGTCAGGATAACAACGAGATAGCTCTGGTAAAGGTGAAGCTAAATTAAAAATGAAAAGGGATTTGAAACTGTTTAAATCCCTTTTTTTCCTTCCAGAAGCATTTCTATCATTTTGATTTTCCGGCGTTTGCGGGTTTCCTCCTTTTTTGCATCTTCTATCCAGCGAATGTACTCTTTCTTATGGGTGTAAGACATTCTTTCATAAAAATCTTTCGCTTTTTCATTCAGATTAAGTAATTCCTGAACATCATTGGGAACCAAGACGATTCGTTCTTCCTGATCTTCCCAAAGCTTGATATCCACAACATCCCCGAAAGTCTTCCCCAATTCTTTTCTGATCGCCTGAGTTAATCCCAACCTGTGGCAATTACCGCCCATATTCGCAAGGCTGCTTCTGTATTCTACTTTATCATCAAGCAGAACTTTGACTTTAACCTGGCCTTTTTTGCCAAATAATTCAACTGTGTCAAATGGAAAATTGACAAAGGCAGCGTTGATGTCTTGGTGTTGCTGGATTTCTGCAGAGAATTTGATGGGTTGATTCATAATATGACAATAAAAATCCCGACTCAAATGTCGGGATTTTCAATATATAAAAATAATATTTCCTTAAATCTTAGACAGCAAAGTCCTGAAATTCACCTTTTCATCAATAATTCGTCTCAGTTCAGAAACCGGAACTCTTTCTTGTTCCATCGTATCTCTGTATCGAAGGGTTACGGTGTTATCGTTTAGGGAATCGTGGTCAACGGTGATGCAGAAAGGCGTTCCGATCGCATCCTGTCTTCTGTAACGTTTCCCGATGCTGTCTTTCTCTTCAAAAATTACATTGAAATCAAACTTCAAATCATTGAAAATCTTATCTGCAAATTCCGGCAATCCGTCTTTCTTAACTAACGGAAGAATTGCGGCTTTAACAGGAGCCAAAGCTGGCGGAAGGCTCAGAACTGTTCTTTCCGAACCATCTTCCAAAACTTCGTCTTTCAGACAATGTGAGAAAATAGCCAGGAATAATCTGTCCAGACCCACCGAAGTTTCTACAACGTAAGGCACATAATTTTCGTTTCTTTCCGGGTCAAAATACTGGATTTTTCTGCCAGAGAATTTTTCGTGAGCCGAAAGGTCAAAATCCGTTCTAGAGTGAATTCCTTCCAATTCTTTGAATCCGAAAGGGAAATTAAACTCGATATCAGCCGCAGCATTCGCATAATGCGCCAGTTTTTCATGGTCGTGGAAACGATAATTCTCTTCGCCTAATCCAAGAGCCAAATGCCAGTTAAGACGTGTTTTTTTCCATTGCTCGTAGAATTCCAACTCTGTTCCTGGTGGCACGAAATATTGCATTTCCATTTGTTCGAATTCTCTCATTCGGAAAATAAACTGTCTCGCAACAATCTCATTTCTAAAGGCTTTACCAATCTGAGCAATTCCGAAAGGCAGTTTATGTCTTGATGTTTTCTGAACGTTCAAGTAATTCACAAAAATACCCTGAGCCGTTTCCGGTCTCAGATATAAATCCGTTGCAGAATCTGCAGAAGCGCCCAATTTGGTTCCAAACATCAAATTGAATTGTCTCACTTCTGTCCAATTTTTAGAACCAGTGTCCGGATCAGCAATTTCCAATTCCTCAATCAAAGCTTTTACATCCGCAAGGTCTTCTTTTTCAAGAGATTTTGCCAATCTGGAAAGAATTGTCGCTCTTTTTTCGCGGTATTCCAATATTTTTGGATTGGTAGCCTCGAACTGAGCTTTGTCAAAAGCATCACCAAACCGCTTGGCCGCTTTTTCTATTTCTTTATTTTCCTTGTCTTCGATTTTGGCGCAATAATCCTCCACCAAAACATCCGCACGGAAACGTTTTTTAGAATCTTTGTTGTCGATCAACGGGTCATTGAAGGCATCCACGTGTCCGGAAGCTTTCCAAATAGTTGGGTGCATAAAAATGGCAGAATCAATTCCAACGATATTTTCGTTCAGCTGAACCATCGCTTTCCACCAGTATTGTTTGATGTTATTTTTCAGTTCAGCGCCGTTTTGTCCGTAATCGTAGATGGCCGAAAGCCCGTCATAGATTTCGCTGGAAGGAAAAATAAAACCATATTCTTTAGCGTGGGAAACCACTTTTTTGAAAACATCTTCTTGCTTTGCCATATTTAAGTTTAATTGAAGTGCAAAAGTATGAATTTTGCAGCAAATTTTTCGTATTCGTTTTTTTAAGATTTGGGTGCGGAAAATTTAAAAGTTATAGCTCATTGCCAGACCATTACCTGCACTTTCAATCCGGAAATATGGCTTAAAGGCTACTGTTTCTCCGTTTTCAGTTTTAATGGCTTTGTCAAAATTTTTCTTTGCAGAAACATAAAATGGAATAGATATCACAGCCAAACCAGCTCCAACCCCAAATACTGTCCAGTAGCCGCTATTATCAAACTTGGTTGTACTGGTACCACCATAAGGCATGGTAAAAGTCTTTTCCTTAGGTGAAATCAATGCGCCAACTAATCCGAATCCAACTCCGAAACCACCACTAAAAGCAAAAATATCTGCAAATGTTTTGTTTGTCCTTCCTTTTTTAAAGTAGTCAATTGCTTGCGGGTTAGTAAGGACTTGATTATACTTGGAAAGCTTATACTTTTGACCATCTTTTACAAGATTGTTTTTTTCTAGGCTTACCTGCCCAAAAGACAATTGACTTACAATTGCAGTCAGAATTAAAATCGATTTTTTCATAGATTAGTTTTAAAAATTTCTCAAAAATAAAATTTAAAAATGATATAAAAACTCAACGGCTGATAAAAATTCACAATAATTATTCTAAAAGCAAAATGCACAGGTCAGCAAGTAAATTATGGTGAAAATCTCTACTTTTGCCCAATGTTAGAAATTCTTTATCAGGACGATTACCTGATTGCGATTAACAAACCAAGCGGTCTTTTGGTTCATAAATCAAAATATGCCGGTCCGGCAGATGAATATGCTGTAGAGAAATTGATGAGTCAAATCGGAAAAAAGGTACATCTTGTTCATCGTTTGGACCGAAAAACTTCGGGTGTATTGTTATTTGCTTTTGATAAAGAAACACTCAAACTAATAAGCGACCAGTTTATGAATCGTGAAGTGGAGAAAAAATATCTGGCAATTCTCCGTGGCTGGACTAAAGAGGAGGAAACGATTGATTATGATCTCACCAATGAAAATGAAATTGTCCAAAATGCAATAACCTATTATCGTCGTCTGCAAATTTCCGAAATCGATTTGCCATTCCTAAAACATCCAACTTCCCGTTATTCTTTTGTGGAGGCGATTCCGGAAACAGGCAGGTTTCATCAGCTGAGAAAACACTTCAAACATATTTTACATCCGATTTTAGGCTGTAGAAAACACGGATGCAATAAGCAGAATAAGTTGTGGCTCAATACTTTTAATATTACTGCAATGCCGCTGCATTCTCATCAGCTTAATTTTAAACATCCTGTTACCAATCAGAACATTTCCCTCACAGCAACTCTGAATGTGAATCCTGGGTTTTTAGAAATAGGAAAAATCTTAGGTTTCAATTTTCAGGAATATATTTAGTTTACCGAGAAATCCTTATAAATTGGAAGAATTGTCCTTACAAAAACCTAAATTTGTAAAACTTTTCTCCGATGTACAAAACCCTGATTCGTCCGATACTTTTCAAATTCGATCCCGAAGAAGTTCATCATTTTACATTTTCTTTTTTGAAGAATTTTGGATTTCTTGCCAAATTATTCCTACCAAAACCAATTGAAGACAAACGTCTGGAACGCGAGGTTTTCGGATTGAAATTCAAAAATCCTGTCGGCTTAGCTGCCGGTTTTGATAAAGATGCGAAACTCTTCAATGAATTGTCTGACCTTGGATTCGGATTCATTGAAATCGGAACCCTGACGCCTAAAGCTCAACCCGGAAATGATAAAAAACGCTTGTTTCGATTGAAGGAAGATTCTGCAATAATCAACAGAATGGGTTTCAATAATGGCGGCGTAGATGAAGCGATTGAACGTCTGAAGAGAAACAAAAATGTTCTGATTGGCGGAAACATCGGAAAGAACAAAGTCACGCCAAACGAAGAAGCCGTTAACGATTACAAAATCTGTTTCGAGAAATTATTCCCTTATGTGGATTATTTCGTAGTGAATGTCAGTTCGCCAAACACACCAAATCTCCGGGAACTTCAGGATAAAAAACCGCTAACTGAATTATTATCAACGCTTCAAAACCTCAATCTCGAAAAATCAAAGCCAAAGCCGATTCTCCTGAAAATTGCACCGGATTTAACAGATGAGCAACTTTTAGATATTATTGATATCATTAAAGAAACAAAAATCGCAGGCGTTATTGCAACCAATACAACATTGTCGAGAGAAAACGTGACTTCAGAAAATAAATCTGAAATGGGTGGATTATCCGGAAAACCTTTGTCCAAACAATCGACGGAAGTTATCCGGTTTTTATCTGAAAAAAGCGGAAAAGCGTTTCCAATCATAGGCGTTGGCGGGATTCATTCGGCGCAGGAGGCTTTGGAAAAATTAGAAGCTGGCGCGAGTCTTGTTCAGCTTTATACAGGATTTATTTACGAAGGGCCGGAATTGATTAATGAAATCAATCGGGAAATTCTTCGACAAAAAATTTAGATTATGGAATTAATTACACTCAAGATTTTCAATACAGAAATTGAAGCGGAAATGCTAAGAATTTTCTTAGAAACGAATGAAATCGAAGCATTTGTTTTCGGAAATGTCCTGGCAAATACTTATAATCTTTTTAATACAACAAGTGGTGGCGTTCAATTAAAGGTCTCGGAAAATGACTTTGGAAAAGCTAATCAATTGATGAATGAATTTTATAATAAAGATAATTAAAACCCTTTCAGAGTTCAAAACTCTGAAAGGGTTATTAAAAATCCTCTGATCTAAAACTTAAAATCTACACCCACATAGAAATTCTGTTTCATAATTGGCGCATAGACCATTCCGCCGTCAAAATAATTTCCGAACGGATTTCCTGCATCCAGAATCGCCACTTTTTGCTGGTAACCGGTCAGATTCTCTCCACCCAAATAAATCCGGATTTTCTCTGAAAAATTTCTGGAAATCTGAGCATTCAAAGTAGAATAACTTGGCGAATAATCTCCAATATGGAATTCTGCGGGATTCGATTTGGTGTTTGGAAGTCTCTGTTTTCCGACTAAATTCAAAGTCGTGTCAAAGCTCCAAAATCTGCCTTTTTCAGTTTTATTGGTTGAATAAGCTAAGTTCGCAAAACCACGATGTTTCGCCATAAACGGCACTTTTTTCAATCCGCTCAAGTATTCCAATGCCACATCATAATATTTGTAAGCTAACCTAAAATCTAAGTTTTTCACAGGTTGGAAATCCCATTGTGTCTGGAAACTGTTGGCAAAAGATTTTCCTTCAAGATTATAGAACAAAATTTTCTGAGCAGATTCATCCAAATCTGTCACGATCTGATTTTGGAAATCCGTTCTGAAAAAATCAGCCAAAACCGTGGATTTTCTTCCAAACAATTTGAATTCCTGTTGCAGGCTCACGCCGTAATTCCACGCAATTTCAGGCTTCAAACCATAGATTTCTCCGCCATTATTGATGATTTGGATTTGACGATTGGATGCAAAATAGGACTGACTTTCGGCAAAGATATTCGCCGTCCGGAAACCTCGCCCAGCCGAAACTCTGAAAATGGTTTTCGGCGTCAGATCATATTTAAAATTCATTCTCGGTGTAAACTGAGTTCCCGCAAGATTGTGAAAATCAACACGAGCGCCTGTTACCAAAGTGAATTTTTCGCCTGTCAAAGTATATTCTGCAAACAACCCAGGAACGGTTTCGGTTCTTTTGTAGTTATCCAGAAGATAATCCTCATCATATTTGTCATAAAGGAAACTTGCGCCAACTTTATACTTGTTGTTTGTATTGCCGATGATGCTTTCGAAAATCAAATTAGAATAGTAAGAAGTTTCTTTTCCAAAATAATTCCTCAATCCGAAAAAGCTATCTTGCTGATGATAAGTCAATTGATTCATCCAACCCAAGCTTTGGTAAGGTTTCCCTTTGAAAACGTAACCCGTTTTATTCCAAATCTGGAATCTTGAAATATCAATCCCAACGCCATAAAGCGATTGGTCTTTTTGCGGAATTCTTTTATTGAATCCGATTTGTCCGGCTGTTCTTTCATCTTTCAAGTAATTAATTCCGAAATGTGAACCAAATCCTGAACCTTGCAAATCATTGTAATTCAAAAGATAAGCTACATTTAACTGACTTCCTTTCGGGCGGTCAAGAAAACCGTCATCATTCATATCCGTATCGCCAAAAGTTCCGTTGCCGTGGAGCAAAACACTTTGCGTCCATTTGTCAGAAATTGGAGAAGTATGAGTTACATTCGCTTCCACACGACCGTTGTTATCGGAAAACATGTTGATTTCCGTTTCCGATTTTTTATCATCATCGTGAGACTTCAAAAGTTCCGTATTGATTTGTCCTGTGATACTTTCGTAACCATTCACAACGGTACTTCCTCCTTTTGTCAATTGGATTCCGCCGATCCATTTTCCGGGAATGAAATTCAGTCCATAAGGCGAAGCCAATCCACGAATTTCAGGTAACTGTTCCTTGGTCAGAAGCGTATTTTTCTGGTCCAATCCGAGCATTTTCAATTGCTTGGTTCCGGTCACCGCATTACTGAACGAAACATCTACTGTTGCGTTGGTTTCAAAACTTTCGGAGAGGTTGCAACAAGCGGCTTTCAGCAATTCTTTAGAACTGATATTGAACATTAATCCTGCTTCTTTTTTGCTGATAGCTGTTGCTTCTTTTTCCCTCGTCAGTTTTACACCTTCAATCTGATTGGTTTTTTTATCAGAATCTGAGTGATGCTCAAGCGTGTCAATCGTTTTTTCAAAATCAGAACCTCTTGTATATAAACAACACGCAGGCAGATTTTTATAAGCTTCTTCAGGCGCTTTATATTTCTCGTTGTCGTGACCAACTTCTGCGATTTGTTTCAGGATATCGTCACATTTAACTTTTGATTCGTCAAGCGTCATCGTCAAAGTCTGATTATCAGCGGTCCAATCGGCGGTCTGTGCGCCCGCTTTTAAGGCTGCTTTTTCTATTCTGGCTTTGCACATATTGCAATTTCCTTTTACCAAAAACTGTTCTGTAACGGTTTGTGCAAAAGACAATACGGAACAAACGAGCAGCACAGAAAACATAAGTTTTCTACTTAAATAATTCATTCGTCAAAAAAATTTAATTAATTACTTAAGCTCGCAGACTTGTTTTTTATCTGCATTTTTCGCCATTTTTTTGCTGTTGTCAGGACGGTCGTACTGGCAGCAGGCATCCAAATCATCATAAGATTTGTCAGAAGCACGGAACATTTCGTTGTCATGACCCACTTCCGCAACGGTTTTTAAGATCGATTTCTTATCGGTTTTAGAAGCGTCATAACTTACGGTCAGGACTTTTTTGCTCATACTCCAGTCGGCTGATTTTACGTTTTTGTCAGATTTGGCAGCCGTTTCGATGCGTTCTTTGCACATTCCGCAGTTGCCTTCTACTCTGGCTTTGAAGGTTTTGGTTTGAGCAGAAAAATTGGAGAATAGAAATATGGAAAGGAATAAAATTCCAGATTTTATGATTGTATTCATTTTGATTAATTTTAATTGTTTGAATTAAGATTTTGTAAAATCTTGAAGTTTTACATTCTCGCAGATTTTTCAGATTATGCGGATTCTTATATTAAAAAATCTGCAAGATTTGCATAATCAGCGAGAGATTGCTAATTAAAATTAACCCAATTTAGGCGGTTGCCAGATATTGAAATATCTTGCTAAAGGCGATTGTGAGTTATAAGAAAATGGATTGTTGATGGTGAAAACCGGTGTTTTCAGGTTGTTATCTAAATTATTCAAAACAACGGAAAAAACAAATCCCGAGCTGCATGTTTTGCAAGTAGTGCAATCATCTTTGCAGTCTTTTTCTTTTTTGGAATCGTGATGACAGGAATCTGATTTTTTCTCTTCTTTTTTGCAGCAGTCAGAGGTGTCTTTCTGAGCTTCGCAACAAGAACTCTGAGCAACTTGAGCATTAAAATTCTGCTTCGGAAATACAAAAATTCCCAAACAGAACATCATAAAAAAAAGTTGCAGTTTTCTCAACATCGTTTTGCAAAATTATGAAATGTAAAATAAATGAACCACAAAAGGCACAAAGATTTTCACAAAGCACATAATTATCATTTGACGAAGTCAAATCTTTGTGACCTTAAAAATATTCGAATATCAAAAAACCCTTGTGACCTTTGTGTTAAAAAATTAGTAAATCTTTTGTGCCTTTTGAGGTTCAAAAACTATTTATCAGTTTTAACAAACTCTTTTCTTCTTCTCAAAAAGTAAAATACCAAACCTCCAATCAAAACAATCGGCCAGATAGAAATCAGTAAAACAAATAGCTGCTGAATCAAATAAAATCCTTCCACAAAAGCATTTTTCATATCATAGAAGAAATTATATTTATACTCGTTATCAATATTTTTCGTGTTGATGATTGGGATTTTCGCAACACTTGTTTTCGGTTCTTGGATGAAAATATCCACCGTTGAGAATTTCAGATTATCAGCAAGAATTTCGTCAGAGTATTTCTGAATATTCGATTCAGACATATTGTTGTCATCAAGATTCACTTTATCTTTTCCGGCTTTCAATTGAGAAATATTGGATTTGGTTTTAGCTTGTCTTTCAGATTCCATTTTTGCCAATCGTATTCCGGCAGAAACGTCTTCAGCAGAAATAATTCTCGAGTTTAGAAACACTTTTTTATCATTAATAAAATCCAAAAACTCGCCCAATTTCTGAGTCGGAACTCTTACCTGCATCCTATTATGATTCTGGAATTTTCGAATCAAAATCGCCGATTCATCCGACGTATTGTAAGTGTTTTCCGACAAAGTCTGCGCTTCCATTCTGCTCTTGGTTACAAATCCGCCCAGTGATTGAAGCTGTTTCTCAATCGAGATGGTCGCATCATAAACATCCTTCACTTCCATATCCATTTCTGCGGTTCTCACAAATTGTCGGTCCTTCACATTTTGTATCGCAGCCATAGAAATGCTATCCGAAACAGAAGCACTGTCAACAACAACATCTGCAGATGCGTAGGCAGATTCTGCCATTTCGCTTTTCTTACAAGCAAACAAAGTCAAAGCTAGTAAGCTGATTGATAATAATTTAGTTTTCATAATAGATTGTTTTGAGATTAATTATTAATATTTATTTGGGCAGCTTTATCCGCCTTCCGTTCCCGCTTTTTTCTTTTTTATTGAAAAAAGAAAAAGAGCTCCACTCAAGTCGGGCTGCGGGTTTCGGCGTTCCAAATTCTGTTTAGACAATCAATCGAAACTGCCTATTCCAAAATTGATAATTAAGATAAAAGCAATCTTGCAAATCAATCCGAAACACTTTGTAAACTAACTTAAGTTTTAAATTCTTGATTTTTAGAGTTTTGTAAAACTAATTTTCAGAAAAAAATTAGATCATCAGCTATCTGTAAAAGCTTTTTAGGAATATTAATTGCATTCTACAAGAAAACAGAAACGTATGAATGATACTATTTCCAAAATAAAAGGAATTTTCAATCTTCTGAAACATATCGATATAGAGCAGATTTCCAAAATCTCGCAAAAAATTGACCTTCCAAAACTGATAAACCAATTCTCAAAATTGGATGAAAATCAAATCAAAGGCTTAACAAAAATGCTGGATTCCTCCGGAAAGAAAAAAGAATTACCACCAATCAACGGTGATTTCTATGAACTTCATTTGAAACTCACGGATGAGCAACGAGCCATTCAATTACAGGTTCGTGAATTTATGGAAAAAGAAGCCAAACCGCTAGTCAATGATTACTGGCTTCACGACGATTTTCCGCACGAGCTGATTCCCAAATTCAAAAAACTGAATCTCTGCGGCGTCACTTATGAAGGTTACGGCTGCCCGAATTTACCATTTCTGATGGAAGGAGTCATCGCAATGGAAATTGCCAGGGTTGATGCATCTTTGGCGACATTTTTTGGCGTTCAGTCAGGATTGTCGATGGGCTCGATTTATATGTGCGGTTCTGAAGAGCAGAAACAGAAATATCTCCCGGGAATGCAGCAATTCGATTTGATTGGCGCATTTGGATTGACAGAGCCGGAAGTCGGTTCGGGCGCTGCTGGCGGATTGACGACAACCTGCAAAAAAGTGGAAGGCGGCTGGATGCTGAACGGACAAAAAAAATGGATTGGAAACGCCACGTTTGCGGATGTGATTATTATCTGGGCAAGAGATTTAGATGATAATCAGGTGAAAGGTTTCATTGTTGAAAAAGGAACAGAAGGTTTTTCGGTTGAAAAGATCAAAGGAAAAATGGCACTCAGAATTGTGCAGAACGGATTGATTACAATGAAAGATTGCTTCGTTGCCGATTCTCAGAAAATGGAGCACGCAAACAGCTTCAAAGACACAGCAAAAGTTCTTCAGATGACCAGAGCCGGCGTGGCGTGGATGGCGACAGGCTGTGCAAGAGGCGCTTACGAAAGTGCTTTGGATTACACCAGAAAACGTAAACAGTTCGGTAAGCCGATCGCATCTTTTCAGTTGATTCAGGGACATTTGGTAGAAATGTTATCCAATTTAACTGCAATGCAAACCTTGGTTTTCAGATTGTCCGAAATGCAGGATGCCGGTATTCTGAAAGATGAACACGCATCCTTGGCAAAAGTCTTTTGCAGTCTCAGAACCCGTGATGTTGTAGCGCAGGCAAGAGAAGTAATGGGTGGAAACGGAATCTTATTGGAGCACGATGTTGCCAGATTCGTTGCAGATGCGGAAGCGATTTATTCCTATGAAGGAACGAAAGAGATCAACTCGCTGATTGTCGGTCGTTCAATTACCGGTATGAGCGCGTTTGTTTAACTATCTTATGATAATGAAATCTAATGTTTGATTTAGTAAATTTACACAAATGAAAAATGCAATTTTTTTAATATTAATCAGCTTATTTTTGCAGCAATGTGCGCATAAAAAAGTGGATCTAACCAAACCTCAACAAACAAAAACAATGGAAGATAACACACACGCCAACAATCCTTACTATTCAAGAACAGACAAAACCAAACTGAATGTTTCCAATGCGGAATGGAAAAAGATCCTTCCAGCGGAAGTTTATGCTATTGCAAGAGAAGCTAATACGGAATATCCTTTCACCGGAAAATATAATGATTTTGATGAAGTCGGAGAATATTTTTGTGCCGTTTGCGGCAATCATTTGTTCCGTTCGAGTTCCAAATTTGCGAGTACCTGTGGCTGGCCAAGTTTCTTCGAAGCGGATAAAGACGGGGTAATTTACAAGCGGGACTCATCACACGGAATGGAACGAATTGAAGTGCTTTGCAAACGTTGCGAATCGCATCTGGGACACGTTTTCAATGATGGTCCGCCACCAACAGGAACAAGATATTGTATGAACTCTGCCAGTCTGGATTTTCAACGGGATAAGAAATAATTTTTATCACAAAGGCAGAAAGTAAAATTTAAAAAATATCTTTATAAAGTCGCAAATTTTTAATCTGCGACTTTTTACTTTTAAATTTAAAATACCTGTGTCTTTGCGATAAAGATGAATTAATTTTGTACTACTAAATCTAATTTAAAATTGAAAACAATATTCATTACCGGAGCCACTTCCGGAATCGGGAAAGCCACAGCCATTTTATTAGCACAACAAAATAACAGACTGATTCTTTGTGGAAGAAATCAAAACGTTTTGGACGAACTTAAAACTGAATTATCCCAACAAACCGAAATTTTTAGTTTAAACTTCGATGTCCGTAATTCTGATGAGGTTTTTAATGCGATTGACGCACTGCCTGAAAGTTGGAAAAACATTGATGTTTTAATCAACAATGCAGGAAACGCTCATGGATTGGACCCGATTTCCGATGGAAATATAGAAGATTGGAACGCAATGATGGACGGCAATGTAAAAGGTTTACTATATGTCTCTCAGCCGATTATCAAACTGATGAAAAATAGAGGAAACGGGCAGATTATCAATATCAGTTCGGTAGCGGCGAGACAGACTTATGCCAACGGCGTAGTTTATTGTGCTTCCAAAAAAGCAGTAGACGTTATTTCTGAAGGAATGAGACTGGAACTGACAGAATTTGGTATTAGGGTGACCAATATTCAGCCGGGCGCTGTGGAGACGGATTTCTCTAAAGTACGATTTAAAGGTGATGATGAAAGAGCGGCGACAGTTTATGCCGGTTATGAACCGTTGCTTCCGGAAGATATTGCGGATACAATCGCTTATTGCATTAATGCTCCGGAAAGAGTTTCTATTGCGGAGATTGCAATTTATCCAAAAGCGCAGGCCGAACCAAGAACGATTTACAGGAAATAATGAAGTCAGTTTTTAGCTTATTATTTGTAATTTTTTTCGTCTTCGGATTTTCTCAAGATTATTCCAAGAAAGAGAAAGCATTTATACATCAGATTTCAAAATTAGATTCGTTGATGGAGCAAAATGATTCTAAAATTGTGGATTTATTTTCTGACGATGTCTCCTTTGGACATTCCAACGGCTGGGTTCAGAATAAAGATGATTTTAAAAAAGATTTTGAATCCGGAAAAGTAAAATATCAGTCCGTTAAACAAACTGAATTCAATGAATTTAAATTCAGGAATAAATTCGCCAGCATCAGAAGGATCATTGCTGTCAAAGGACTTTACAAAAACGAAATTTTTGAAATGAAATTATCAGTCCTCGAATTCTGGATTCGACAAAAATCAATCTGGAAATTGTGGAGCCGGCAAAGTGTGGGTTTGAAATAATTCTTCCTTAATCCTTACATTTGCAGAATGAAAATCCTACACATAGAAACCTCGTCCAAAAACTGTTCTGTTGCCATTTCTGATGGTGAAAAATTACTATGTCTTTGCGAAGAAGTTTCAGATAATTATAAACAATCCGAGAGTCTTCATAGTTTTGTAGAATGGGCTTTGGAAGGCGCCGAAATCTCTCTGAAAGACCTGGATGCGGTTTCTCTCGGAAAAGGTCCGGGTTCTTATACAGGCCTTAGAATTGGGGCTGCTTCAGCCAAAGGTTTTTGTTATGGACTTAAATTACCGTTGATTGCTGTCAATTCTCTGGATTCTATGGTTGAAGAATTTGTAAATCAGGGTTTCGAGTTAATCATTCCGTTGATTGATGCCAGAAGAATGGAGGTTTACACTGCTGTTTTTGACGGACAATCCGGCAATATGATATCTGAAACCGAAGCCAAAATCCTGGATGAACATTCTTTTTTAGAATTAGCGGACAATAAAGTTCTGTTTATTGGTGATGGCGTAAAAAAAGCTCAGGAAATATTGAATCTTCCAAATGCGGAATTCAGATCTGATATTTATCCATCAGCAAAAGGATTGATTAAAAAATCTGTTGAGAAATTTAATCAACAGGATTTTGAAGATGTGGCCTACTTTGAACCTTTTTATCTGAAAGATTTCCAAGGAATTAAGAAAGCCGATAGAATTAAGAAACAATAATTATTTCTTAGAAATCCGATATAATTTCCCGCTGTCAGTAATCGCATAAAGATTTCCGTCATTTCCATCAAAGACGTCACGGAATCTCTCGTTTTGATCTTCAAGCAGGCGTTCTTCGCCTACAACTTTGTTCTTTTCAAGAATGATCCTGTTGATTTTTTCACCGCTGAGACAAGCGATGAAAAGATTATTTTTCCATTCGGCGATAGTTCCCGTGTAGAATGTGATTCCGCTGGGAGAGATCACAGGATCCCAGTAATAAACAGGCTGTTCCAAACCCTCTTTTTTAGTCAGGCCGTTGTTGATTTTCTCCCTGGAATATTCGATTCCGTAGGTGATTGTCGCCCAGCCATAGTTTTTCCCGGCTTTGATGAGGTTGATCTCGTCGCCGCCACGCGGTCCCATTTCGGTTTCCCAAAGTTCTCCAGTTTCCGGATGAATGGCTATTCCCTGCGGATTTCTGTGACCATAAGAATAGATTTCAGGCTGTGCTTTTTCGGTACCTGAAAAAGGATTTCCAGATGCCGGCTTTCCATCTTTTGTGATTTTTATGATTTTTCCTAAATAAGCTTTCAGGTCTTGTGCCAGCGGACGTGTTTTAAGATCAGATCTTTCTCCTGTGCTCACAAAAAGATTACCTTCTTTGTCAAAAGCGAGCCGGCTTCCATAATGCAGCTTGCCGTCGTAAGCGGGTGTTGCCCGGAAAATCACCTTTGGATTTGTGATTTTATTTCCTGAGAGAATTCCTTTGCCAACAGATGTCAGATTTCCGTTTTCAAAAGGTTCTGAAAATGACCAATAAATCGTTTGATTATTTTCAAAATCCGGGTCAATTACAATATCTAGAAGGCCGCCTTGTCCGCGGCTGTCCACTTTTGGTAATCCCGTGATCCTGGTAACAGACTTTCCGTCTTTGGAAACGAGGTTAATGTAGCCTGATTTTTCCGTGATCAGAAAATTGCCATCGGGTAGTTGTGCCATTCCCCAAGGTTTACCGAGATTATGACTGATAACATCTACCTTATGTTCTGTTTGTGTTTTGTAGCCCATCACTCTTGTCTGTCCTGCAAATGCAGGCTTGTAATCAGAGTTTGGCTTTTCTTTTTCTACCGGCGGAAGATTTTTGACAGATTCTTTTTGCTGGCAGGAAACAATGATAAAGCTGAGACAAAAAACAGCAGAAATAATAGATCTTATCATAACAGAATTTTGTGAATGTATGGAAAAATGATGCCGAAAACTTGTGAATCATCAATGACAACAAATGAGAATCATCCAAAAAATAATATTCAGAATAATTACTTTTGTCTTGTGAAACATTTAGTAATTATCGGGCAGGTGATTCCTGAGCCAAAATCTACCGCTGCAGGAACGCGGATGATGCAACTTATCGGGATCTTTTCTGAAGCGGGTTACAAAATCAGCTTTCTTACTGCTGCGAATAATGTTGAGTTTTCGGAGAAAATCGAGATTCATAAGATTGAAATTAACCAGGAAAGTTTTGACGATAAAATAAGAGCACTTGATCCGGATATTGTTCTCTTTGACCGGTATGTTACAGAGGAACAATTTGGCTGGCGCGTTTCGGAACATTGCCCGGATGCAGTCAGAATTCTGGATACTGAAGATCTGCATTTTCTGAGAGAGGCGAGACACAAAGCGTTTAAGGAAAAAAGAGTGTGTAATCATAATGATTTGATTAATGGTGTTTTTTTGAGAGAGATGGCTTCAATTCTCAGGTGTGACCTTTCTCTTATTATTTCTGAATTTGAATATGAATTATTAACGGAGACTTTCAGAATAGATGCTAAGATTCTTTTTTATATGCCTTTTCTTACGGAGCAGATTGAGACAAATAAAATTGCGTTTGAGGAAAGGCGGCATTTTGTAAGCATCGGTAATTTCCTTCACGAGCCTAACTGGCAAACGGTTCTGAAACTGAAACAACTCTGGAAATATATCAGAAAAGAGCTTCCGGAAGCTGAACTTCACATTTATGGAGCCTATGCCACAGAAAAAGTTTTCCAGCTTCATAATGAAAGAGAAGGATTTTTGGTTAAGGGACGTGCAAAGTCTGCGGATGAAATTTTTAGAAAATACAGAGTTTTGCTTGCTCCAATTCCTTTTGGGGCAGGACTGAAAGGAAAACTGTGGGAAAGTATGAAGTTTGGATTGCCTAATGTTACCAGTTCAGCAGGATCAGAAGCTATGTCGAAAGATTTGCCCTGGAATGGTTTTATAGAAGATTCTGATGACGATTTTACTGAACAATCAGTGATTTTATATACCAATGAATCAATCTGGAATCAGGCTAATGAAAATGCACTCGAAATTTTGAAAAAGGTATATTGTAGGACGCTTTATGTCCAATCATTCTGGACTACACTATCCAAAATAACAGACGATCTTGATAATCATCGAACTACGCAATTTCTTGGAAAAATTCTACAGCATCATCAACTCAATTCTACCAAATATATGAGCCGATGGATTGAGGAAAAGAATAAAAATTTGTTATAATGAAAAAATCGTTTTTTACCGATAGAATGGGGTATTAATGAACGTATGCTGCTTTATTCTGAAAAACATTGATAGTAGCAATTCGGTTTTTACTGTAAACAATCTCCACAGAAAATTGCGAAATCTCATATAAAACAAATCGAAGTTCATCTTTTACAGTCTCGCTCATCAGATGACCTTCGTTCAGGATGATATCGCACTGGGATTCATTCGGAAGGTTTTTAAAATCATAGTAAGAAATATTCATAGCAACAGGATTCTAAGTGTTATGAATTATCTATAGTCAATTTCTTTGCCAAATTTTGTTAAAATCACAAATGATAATTAATTTGACATACCTAAATCTCTCTACGACCCGGATAACATAAGACATAATTAACTTTGAAATCACTAAAGAGTTTATAAACACAAAAAAACCACCACATTTCTGTGATGGCTTTGCTCCTCCTGCTGGGCTCGAACCAGCGACCCTCTGATTAACAGTCAGATGCTCTAACCGACTGAGCTAAGGAGGAATGTCCTTTGTTTTAAGTGGTGCAAATATAATAGGAATTTCCTTTATCCACCAAATTTTTCAGGAATTTTTTTTAATTTTTTTGAGTTAAAAATTGAGTGATTACTTTAACTATGTCATTTCCAAATATTAACACCATTAGTCCTAATAAGAAAATAACACCTATCATCTGTGCGTTTTCCAGAACTTTTTGTGGAACAGGCTTTCCGGTGATGATTTCCCAAAGTGTAAACAATACATGACCACCATCTAATCCCGGAATTGGAATCAGGTTAAGAAACGCCAGCCATACAGAAAACATTGCGGTAAAACCCCAGAAAAACTCCCAGTCTATCGACAGGCTCCCGTCATTGCCCTTTTCAACGTGCATATTATTGACAATGGCAATTGGTCCTCCAACCTTCTTATAACCTTGCGTTTTGGTATTAAAGATAATTTTAAATTGCTTTACCTGCATTGCAAGAACATCTATCGTTCTTGTAAATCCTCTCGGAATGGCTTCAAGGAAAGAATATTTCTTGGTCACTTCAGACTTATCAAGGTATTTCTGAGCAATTTTAGGATCAAAAGCGAACCCAAGTTTAGCATCATCGCCAACATTTGCAGTCAATTTTAAGGGCTGCTTGTTCCGAAGAATTTCCAATTCTATAGTTTTACCTTTATTGATCTTTAATTCTTCTGCCAATTGGTCAAAATAAACAGTTGGTTTCCCGTTTACGCCCACGATTTCATCCCCTTTTTGCAGGCCGGCTTTCATAGCTGGTTTGTTAGGAACAACCGTATCAACCACAGCAGGGAAACGATTCATAAAATAAAGCTTCGCTTCGTTCGCATGAAGAACTTCGGCAACGCCATCTTCATTGATAGGGAAAGTTACTTCTTTTCCATCTCTCAAAACCGTAACTTGATCCGCAAAAAGCATATTGATGCTGGAGGTTTCCATTCTTTCAGCCGGTTTGCCGTCTATTTTCAGGATTTTATCACCCGTTTTCAAGCCCATTTTCTGTCCCGCATCAGAAACTGAAATTCCATTCTCGAATTTCGCATTATCGTGATAGGTTTCTCCGGTAAAATATGATAAACAAGAGTAGATCAGCCAGGCTAGAAAGAAATTAACCGTCACACCACCCAACATAATGATCAATCTTTGCCAAGCCGGTTTTGCGCGGAACTCCCAAGGTTCGGCAGGTTTGGAAAGCTGCACTGTGTCCATACTTTCGTCCACCATTCCGGCGATTTTTACATAACCACCCATTGGGATCCAGCCGATGCCGTATTTCACACCTTCGTGCTTTCTCCAGTCATTATCAGGAAGTGCGGAAACATCAATCGGCTGTGTTATTTTCCTGCCGTTGATTTCTACCTCTTCATCCGTAGGCTGGTTTTTGGAAAAGAATTTATATTGCCATTTTCCGTTGATTTTCTTCATGGCGAAGATGGAAAAATAAGGATCGAAGAATAAAAAGAATTTGTCTACTTTGGTTTTGAACCATTTGGCCGGCAAAAAGTGCCCGATTTCGTGTAATGTTACAAGGATAGAAATGCTCAGGATAAACTGGAATATCTTTAATGCTAACTCCATTAATATATTTTAAAATTATAATTGTCAAAGGTAATCATTTAGTCAGAAACTATACCAATGTAAAAATCAGCCTTTTTTCTGCCAAAATAGCACTTTAATATTACCGATAATTTGGGCAGCTATTTCCGCCTTCCGCTCCCAAACCTAACGAAGAGGTTCGACGAAGTCAATCTTTTCACTCTACTTTGTTGCGTAAAAAGGATTTCCGCTCAAGTCGGGCTGCGAGCGATCCGACCTAAAAAAATGACCAAAAAAAGTTTGTTCTTCGACAAAAACTGAGGTATCATTTTGTTTTAAAATTATTTGTAATATTTTTAAGTGAACAAAGGCACTTCGTTCAGCTAAAAATACAATGTTTATGAATACAATTTTTTCATTCAAAATCATTGTTGTCCGATAAAAATATAATAAAATCGATAATCCCAAAATCTTAAGTAAAAATCAACAGGTCGCTCCTCCGGAGCTTTGATTTCCGATAGATTCATTTTACTATTAACAGTGAATCCGATGGATTAAATTCAGCTCCATTAGGAGATTTCTGTTAATAGCAAATGGTTTGCATTAAAATTTAAAGTCCGGAGGAGCGATCTTTTCATTCTTTATAGATTTTATCGGACACTAATGATTCAAAATGGTTTCCCAAACAAAATGTCGAAGAGCCAAAATTTCACTTCATTCTTAATTTTAAATTCTTAATTTTAAATCCAATTTAAAAATGAAATTATGTCAAATATCGAGATGATAATCGAAGAAAGAGCAGCCGATATCGGTAATTTTCTGGTTGGCAGATTGTTGCCGTTTTCTCAGAAGAGAAGCGTTGGACCATTTGTGTTCATCGATCATATGGGACCGGCTGCGCTCAAAGATTACGAAAATATGGATGTTCCGCCGCATCCACACATTGGGCTTTCCACTTTGACATTTTTGTTCGAGGGAAGCATTATGCACCGAGATTCCATCGGTACGGAAATCGAAATCAAAGAAGGTGCTGTGAACTGGATGACCGCCGGAAAAGGCGTTGCCCATTCTGAAAGAACACCGGAATATCTCAGAACCACCGACAAACATCTTCACGGATTGCAGATTTGGGTCGCACTTCCAAAGGAACTGGAAACAATGGAGCCCGAGTTCTTCCACATCAACAAAGAAGATATCCCAAGCTGGATCGATGATGGCATCAACTATAAATTGATTGCTGGCGAAATCCTCGGACGCAAATCTCCTGTTCCTGTTTATTCCCCATTGTATTTTCTTGAGGTCAAAAATACACTTCAGGAAGACCGGGAAATTGTTTTGGGCGATTATCTTTTCGGGGAATCTTCCCTATACATTTTGGAAGGTAATATCGAAAGCGAAGGCAATCTTTATAACCCGAAACACATCCTGATTGCCAAAGACGCCAAACTTTGTCATTTCACATTAAAACCGGATTCTACAGTTTATATTTTTGGCGGAGAACCGTTTCCGGAACCAAGATACATCTACTGGAACTTTGTAGCAACCTCCCGAGAAATGATAGAAGATGCCAAAACCAGATGGCAAAACCACGAGTTTCCAAAAGTGATTAATGATGACGGTTACGTTCCTTTGCCGCCACAAAATAAAAATCTTAAGCTGAAAGAATGAGGAATTTAATTATAGGAAGTCTGTTGTTAATCTTCTCATTAGCAAACGCTCAGGTTCACAGATTCTATTACGAATTGACTTACAAACCGACTAAAGATTCCACTACAACGGAAAAAGAAATGATGGTTTTGGATGTCGGGAAAGATGAATCGCTTTTTATGTCGTACAAGCAATTGGATTATGATTCTACCTTGACTGCGGGCATAAAAAAAGCTCAGGAAATGGGCGCTGATGTGGATGCCGCCTTGATGTCCAAGAAACCGCCGGTTCTAAGCTACAGAATCAGTAAGCTGAAGAATGGAACATTGAATTACAAGGATTTCATCGGAATGTCCGAGTATTATGTTTATGAAGAAAAGCCGAATCTGAAGTGGAACATCTCATCAGAAAAAGAAAAAATCGGTGTTTACCATACACAAAAAGCGTCAACCGAATTTGGCGGAAGACAATGGACTGCCTGGTTCACTCCGGAAATCCCGATTCAGGATGGGCCCTATAAATTTTCGGGTTTGCCGGGATTGATCGTGAAAATTGAAGACGCTGATCAGAACTATATCTGGACACTGGAAGCTAACAAAAAACTAAATCAGAACATCGCTACGAACAAACAGAACTATCTGGAGTTTCAAATGGGTGAGGCGAAGAAAATCACCAAAGATGGTTTTGTAAAAAGACGGAGTGAATACCGAAAAAACCCAATGGGACAGATGTCACAATGGTTTGATGAGAAAAATCCTGAATTGATGAAAAGACTCAAAGAACAGGAAAAGCGGGAGAAAGAAAAATTAGCCCATTATAATAATACGGTTGAAATATAGCATTAAAACAAGCTTCGGAAGTCTTCCGAAGCTTTTTATTTTTTGAAATAAATTAATAACGATGTAATAAAAGCTTTTCTATGATTGTTATATCAATAACTAAAAAATTAGTCATAAATGAAAAAGCTACACTTAATCGCTACTGTATTATTATCGATTACTCTTTTCGCACAAGATGTGAAATTAAAATTGTCACAGGGTAAAATCAGCCATCAGAACAAATCAAAAAAAGAATCATCTTATGAGAAGCAAATTGATTCTTTAATGACAAAAACCTACGAAAGAGGATTATTTAACGGGAATGTTTTGGTTGCACAGAATAATAAGATCATCTATCAAAGGTCTTTTGGATTTACAGACGAAACGAAACAAACGCCCTTAAACAAGCAATCGATTTTCAACATTGGCTCTATTGCAAAGGAATTTAATGCGGTTTCCATTATGATTTTAGTTCAACGCGGTCTGCTCAATCTGGATGATCCGATTTCTAAATTCAATTTGGGCTTACCAAAATGGTCTGAAAAAGTCACTATTCGGCATTTGATAAATTATGCCAGCGGTATTCCGCGGATAGAAAACGGACTAATAGTCCCGAAAAATGATGAAGATGCCTGGAATATTTTGAAATCTAACGATAGTTTACTCTTTGAGCCAGGGACTGATTACAGATATGATAACGGCAATGTATTCTTGCAAAGAAGAATCATTGAAAAGGTTGCCGGAATGTCATTCGAGGAATTTGTTACCAGAAATATAATTAAGCCTTTGAAAATGACCCATTCGGTTTTTGACCCTGAATTAGGTTATAAAAACCGAACTTCTTGTTATGATATGGACAATGTCCGTTGTCCTGAGATGCAATTTATTAGCGGCTGGCTTTGGGTCGACATCAATGATCTCTATAAATGGATTGAAGCACTTAATTCTAATCGATTAATATCCAAAGAATCCTTCCAAACGCTGTTGAATAATCCATATGCAAAAGACGAAGGCGGATCTCTTGGCAGATATTTTGAAAAAGAAGGACTGCAGAGACACAACGGCGTATCTTATAAATTCGAATCTATTTTTTTAAACGATTTTAAAAATAATGTAACCATCATTCTTGTCTCCAATAATCTGAATAGAGTTTGGGATTTAGGTCATATAATTCACAATTTAATGCTTGGGAAAGCTTATGAAATTCCTAAGAGATCTGTTTATCAAGCGATAAGAAAGGATGCGCTTGTTGATGTGAATAAAGCTATTGCGACTTATTATTCACTCAAAGACAATTCAAAAAACGAATACAGCTTTGAGAATCCGGGTGAACTTAATAAATTAGGATATGAACTGCTAAGACTTGGAAAAAATAATGAATCCATAGCTCTATTTCAATTGGCCACGAAAGAATTTCCGGCTAACGCCAATCTGTTTGATAGTTTAGGAGAGGCCTATTTTACTGCAAAACAGTATGATCTGGCATTGGAAAGTTATAAAAAAGCAATCGATTTTGGCGGAACCAATGGAAATGCAGAAAAAATGATAGAGAAGATAAATAAGGAAATCAAAAATAATTGATACAACTAAAAAAGCATTCCAGAAATTTGGAATGCTTTTTATTTTTTTGTGAATTAGAAGTTGAAAGAAACCCCGATGCTTCCGTTATTACCAGCTTCAATGTAAGCACCTACACTGTCATTGAAGAAGTATCTCACACCCAGGTGAACACCCAATCCAAAATCTTTACCAAGTAATCCTAGATCGACACCAGGATAGATATCCCATTTACTAGGCAAGTTCAAAGGATCTTGAAGATGGAAATTAACTCTACCGAAAACGAAGAAGTTGTTATCCTTGTTATCATCTTTGTAACCACTGAAGTAGATATTGGCACCACCTCCTAATGAAACAATTTTTGACAAACCATAGTCATAAGTTCCGGTAATCCCTGTTCCGTTACCCCAGGCATTGAGACCTACCTGAAGTTTCTGATCGCCTTTTCCTGTCCAAGCCTGTGCATACGATAGAACACCGGCGAATAGCCCGAATGCTAATAATAGTTTTTTCATAAGAGTAAGTTTATTTTTGATTTATAAATTTCAGGTATCAAAAATAAGACCATTAGCCGATTTTGTAGTTCCAAAGGGATTTCTTTGCTGACTGTTTTCTTTTCGAAACTGTTTTTTATATTAAGTAAAAATTAATCTAAACAATAATTAGGATCTTTCAATAGGTTTGCGATTCGCTTTCGGTTTCCGGCTCTGGTCGCCAAAAGAAATCAGCAGATAAAACAGAAAAGGCAGGATGAATATACTCCCAAGAACCAAGGCCCAGCCAAGGGCGGCAATCGTTTTCGATGCGGCACTTTCGTCGAAAAGTGAAAGATGCGTACCGTTTGCAAATAAAATAATATTCGGATTATGCTGATAAGTAGCCGCAACTAAAATCATGATGATCTGAAAACCTCCGAATGCCCGCACTAATAAAAACTGCTTTTTCTTAATGGCTTCATTGGTGAACAAAAGGCTAATGGTCGCCAATGTAATTACAACGATGCCAAGTGCTTTTGAGAAAATCCATTTGAGCAATGGAATATCAGAGTACTGAGCACTGAGAAAAACCAAAATACCGGTTGCTACAACATAAATAGCAGTTTCCCGCGCTTTCTTCACCATTATAGGCAGTGCATCACTAAACCGGGCTTCGTGCAAAGAAAATAATGAGGCCAGATAAGCACACAGGGAAACGGTAAAAAAACCGACACATATTCCGAAAGGATTCAGCCAGCTGAAGATATAAAGACCTAAAAAATCTTTGGCTTCCGTATCAATAGAACCGGAAATCGTAGCGGCAGCAATAATCCCTAAAAAGAAAGGTGTCAGCAGGCTGGAATAGTAAAAGATCTGCGTATAGATCTTTTGCCAGCTGTCATCCACTGCATCGTAATTCCTGAAGGTGAATGCTGTTCCTCTGGCAATAATCCCGATCAGCATCAGAACAACAGGAATATGCAGATAAGTAGAAACCGTAGTATAAATGGTCGGAAATCCTACAAATAAAATCACAACAGCAATTATCAGCCACATATGATTGGCTTCCCAAATCGGTGCGATAGATTTGGACATGATCTTTTTCGTTTTTTCACGATAAGTTTTTTTAGAGAACAGTTCAATAATTCCTGCCCCGAAATCTGCCCCGCCGGTAATGACGTAAAGACAGATAGAAACCCAAAGAAATGCAATAACAACGTAAATCATAGCGTTTTGTTTTTAGGATTATAATTCGGGTCTGTAGGGTCATAAAGTTTCGGAACCATTTTGATTTGTCTCAAAAGTAAAAAGATGATAATCAATGACAACGAAATAAAAACCAATGTGAAGAAATAAAATGAGTACTGGATTCCCGGCATCGGCGTTACGGCATCAATGGTTTTCATAATACCATAAATGATCCACGGCTGTCTCCCGACTTCCGTAACGGTCCAGCCGGCTTCCAAAGCGATGTAACCGAACGGAATTGCTGCAACAAAAGTTTTAAGGTACCAGCTTTTATCCAGCCATTCCCGCTTCCAGAAATTAGCGATGAGGTATATCAATCCGATGATCATCATCACACTACCGAAAAAGATCATAATCTGAAAGGCATAATGCACCACAGCCACCGGTGGCCAGTGATCTTTGGGAAAATCCTTCAGTCCTTTTACTTCAGCATCAAAATCTCCCCAGGCGAGAAAGCTCAGAAGTTTCGGAACTTTTATGGCATATTTTATCTGTTCATTCTCTTCATCCGGAATCCCGCCGATGACGAAGCTGGCGCCTTTTTCCGTTTCAAAATGCGCTTCCATTGCGGCCAGCTTTACAGGTTGTCTTTTGGCGACAGATTTTGCAGCAATATCACCACTGATGGGCGCCAGAAGTGCACCAATAACTGCAAAGCCTGCGGAGATCCTGAATGCTTTGGTGTGAAAACTGACATTTCTTTTCTTTAAAACCATTAAAGCGTGAATACCCGCCACCGCAAATCCTGTTGCCGCAAAAGCTGCCACGGTCATATGAAAAGCCTGCGGAAACCATGCGTCATTAAACATCGCTTTAATCGGGTCAATGTTCAGGTATTTTCCATTGACATAATCGAAGCCGGCCGGACTGTTCATCCACGCATTGGCGGCTACTACCAGGATCCCGGACGCTAATCCGCTGACGCCAACCACCACACCGCAGAACCAGTGAAACCATTTATTGAACTTTTCCCAGCCGTAAAGAAAAAAGCCGATAGCTATTGCCTCAATAAAAAAAGCCGTGCCTTCCAGGGAAAAGGGCATCCCGAAAATCGGGCCGGCATGTTCCATAAATCTGGGCCAGAGTAATCCTAGCTCAAAGGAAAGCATTGTGCCGGAAACCGCTCCTGTTGCAAACAGAATGGCGACACCTTTGCTCCAGGCTTTGGTGAGCCCTTTGTAAACTTCGTCTTTGGTTCTAAGGTATTTGTAATGAGAAAAAGCCATCAGAAACGGCATTACCATTCCCACGCAGGAAAATATGATGTGAAAGCCCAATGAAACGGCCATCTGAGATCGGGCAGCCAGAAAATCATCCATAATCTCAATTTTATTGTAAAGTTAGGATTTTATAAAACATCAAATGGATCTGAAACGCAAGAGATATATCATATCATCAGAATTGAGCCATAGCAATTTTATAAAAAAAGCATCCTGATATTTTTTCAGAATGCTTATGTGTTTATTTTTCTGTTTTCAGGGATCCGATTCCCATTTCATAAAGTGCAAAGCTCAGTAGATCGGCATTTTCACCAATGATCTGTTCTGTAGATCTTCCGGCACCGTGACCTGCATTTTTTTCAATTCTGAGTAAAATAGGATTGCTGCAGGCTTGTTTTTCCTGTAACTCTGCTCCGAATTTGAAGGAATGTGCAGGAACCACGCGGTCATCATGATCACTCGTGATGATCATAGTGGAAGGGTAGCAGGTTCCGGCTTTTACGTTGTGAACAGGAGAATAAGACTTGAGGTATTCGAACATTTCCTTGCTGTCTTCAGCAGTTCCGTAGTCGTAGGACCAGCCCGCTCCGGCGGTGAACTTATTGTATCGCAGCATATCCAGAACACCAACGCCTGGGAACGCCACTTTTGCCAGATCCGGCCGCATCGTCATCGTTGCGCCCACTAGCAAACCACCGTTGGAACGTCCGGAAAGTGCCATATAGTCTTTGGAAGTGTAACCTTTTGCCTGCAAATATTCGCCGGCAGCAATGAAATCTTCGAATACATTTTTCTTTTGCTGTTTAGTACCGGCATCGTGCCATTTCTTTCCGTATTCTCCACCGCCACGGATGTTTGGAACCGCATAGATTCCGCCATTTTCCATCCAGATCGCATTCACAACAGAAAATGCAGGCTGAAGGCTGATGTTGAATCCACCATAAGAATAAAGAATAGTCGGGTTTTTACCATCCAGCTTTGTTCCTTTCTTATAGTTGATCATCATCGGAATTTTTGTACCATCTTTCGAAGTGTAAAAAACCTGTTCGGACACATAATCTTCCGGGCTGAATTTTACTTTTGGCTTCTGGTAGATCTCCGATTTTCCTGACGCTACATTATACTTGTAAATAGTTCCCGGCGTAATATAGTTGGTGAATGAATAATAGATATCCTTATCCTCTTTTTTGCCACCAAATCCGGAAACGGTTCCTTTGCCCGGTAATGCAATTTCTCTCACCATTTTTCCCGTTTTGTCGAATTGCTTCACAAGGCTGATGGCATCTTTCATATATTTTCCGAAAAAGTAACCGCCGGCTTCGGAAATGCTGAGTACATTCTCCGTTTCCGGGATCACATCTTTCCAGTTTTCCGGGCTTGGATTTTTAATGCTTACTTTCACAAGCCTCATATTCGGAGCATCTTTATCGGTGAAGATGAAAAGGTCGTCGCCTTGTGTATCCACAATATCCGCATTGATGTCAAAACCTTGATTGATCTGTATAAAATCACTATCGTTTTTCAGATCTTTTATATACAGTTCGTTTCCGTTGGTTGCGTTGGCAGCGGAGATGATGAGAAATCTCTGATCTTCTGAAACACCTGCAGACAGATATCTTCTGGGCTTTTTTTCGCCGCCAAAAATCAGCTGGTCTTCGGATTGTTTTGTGCCCAGTTTGTGAAAATAAACTTTATGCTTATCCGTCATTCCAGAAAGTACGGTTCCTTCTTTTGGTTTGTCATAGCTGGAGTAGTAGAAACCTTCATCACCTTTCCAGGCAATGCCGCTGAATTTTACATCCACAATGGTTTCATCAATTTGCTTCTTTGTAACAGCGTCTATGATGATGATTTTATTCCAGTCGCTTCCACCCTCAGAAATAGAGTAGGCGGCCAGGTTCCCTTTTTTGTTGAATGACAGATTGGAAAGTGAGGTAGTGCCTTTCTCAGAAAACGTATTCGGATCCAGGAAAACCTCGATGTTTTTGGTTTTGTTATTGGTTCTGTAAATCACGGATTGCGCCTGCAAACCATTGTTTTTGGAATAATAGGTATAATCGCCTTCTTTGAAGGGTGCAGAGATTTTCTCATAATTCCAGATATCCCGCAGCTGATTCTTAATGGTTTCTCTGAAAGGGATTTTGGAGAGATAGTTCTGGCTGTAAGCCACTTCTTCGTCCACCCATTTTTTTGTAGCTTCGGAATCATTTTCCAGATCGCGGAAAGGATCTGCGACCGGTGTCCCGAAATAATTGTCCGTTTGATTGCCTTTCCGGGCTTTTGGGTAATTGGGTTTTGCCATAGACTGTGCATTGACTCCTGTGTAGAAAACGACTGCGGCTGCAGTCAGGATTGAGAATCGTTTCATTTTTATTTTTTGATGGTTTTCAAAATTAATGAAAATTCTCTCCATAGCTGCGATAACGGGGGATAAAATATTTTGGCGGAAGGTTATTTTACTTTGACGGAAGCTTGTTTCATTTCGGCGGAAGCTTGTTTTAGTTTGGCGGAACCTCATTCTGTTTTAGCGGAAGGCTATTCTAGTTTGGCGGAAGGTTATTTTAGTTTGGCGGAAGCTTATTTTAGTTTGGCGGAAGGTTATTCTATTTTAGCGGAAGGCTATTCTATTTTGGCGGAGGCTTATTCTATTTTGGCGGAGGCTTATTCTATTTTGGCGGAAGCTTATTTTAGTTTGGCGGAACCTCATTCTATTTTAGCGGAAGGCTATTCTATTTTGGCGGAAGCTTATTTTAGTTTGGCGGAGGCTTATTTTAGTTTGGCGGAGGCTTATTCTAGTTTAGCGGAGACTTATTCTAGTTTAGCGGAACCTTATTCTACTTTGACGGAGGTTTAGTTTGGTTTTTAGGGAGACTTACATAATGCCTTGTAGGATTGTAACTGAACTTTGTGGATTTAAGCCTTATCAATCTTAAAAACTTCTATCACTAAATTTGATACACCTGTTATGAGTCTCAATCATTTAAGATATCTCTTTTCTACAAAAATGAACGAGAGCAGGTAATCCCTGCTCTCGTTTATTAAATTTGCTATTATAATTTTATTTGATTATCAGAAAGTTAATGATGTAAAAGTAGTTTATCACTAAGTTTGATACGTTACCAAGGTTCAAATGGTTATAGGTGATGGACGTGATGCCTTTGTCCGGCATCTTGGTCATATTGCCCTTGGCATCATATTCTATCAGTCCGTAATTTTTTTCATCATCTGCAAAAAAGCTGAGCATCTTTCTCAAAATTGCAGGCCTGTATTTTCACAAATGCTGCCCAGCTTTTCACCAATTGCAGGCCTGCATTTTGACCACCCCTGCAAAGCCCCTCTAGCAGGCACTTTGCAGAGGGCAAATTTTGATGGATTACTACCTTTAAAATGATCATCACTAACTTTGATATATTACCTTTATAGATTCATTTTTTCTATAATTAATTTATCTTCTATATTCTTTTTTTTAATAAACTCTTTAAATATTAAGATCATTAAATCTAACTTTTTTGGATCACCAGAAGCAAAAAATATATTATTCTCAATTTTATAGCCTAACCAATTATCATCTGATAATTCAAATAGTTTCCATTTTTGAGAAACGGTAATTTCATTTATTTGTTCGGGCAAATCAATTTCAATACTCCAACCAGGATTATCTATTGTTTCTATCCTTATACTATATTCGTGTTCCCAGTTGCCATCACATTGTTCTTCAAACCAGTTTTGTAACCAATCTATCATAATTATAAATTTTATGGAATATTTTTGGGCATATCTTTTCCTGGTATGGCTTTACGCACAGTTCCATTTTCTTGAACGTGTGGGGTGGGGGTTTTAATACCGGTTTTTTTATCTACGTGTGCTGCTCCTTTATAGTCTACTCTTTTTTGAGTTTCAAAGCCAACTCCTTTATTATTTTTATTAGGATTGTTTTGATTTACTTTATAGGTAGTCGATCCATTTTTGTTAGTAATAGTATGATCTCCTACTGCATCTGGATACTTCCATATTCATAGTCATTAATAGCTTCTATATTTTCTCTTACGTCCTCATTTTCAAATTCAATATTATTATATAGTGTAAATATATCTGCTATATAGCACATTAAATAGAAGTCCAATTTATCATTTATAAAATCAGTATATATTTTTATTACCGTATTCTTGTTAATCAAAATTTTATCATTAGAATAATCAAAATTGATATTTTTTGTACTGCCTTTTTTTAGCATTTTCAATTTATAATCTTCAATATCATTTCTATATTTCTCCAATAAATCAATCGCTGAGATTTTATTTTGTAGATAATTTAATAAATCACTTTGTTTCATTTTAATTTGCTGATCCTCCTTCAGGACCTCCTAATAACAAAATAACATAATCTTTAGTAATATGTCCATTAATTTCTGGGTCCGTCAAACTTTCTAATTCTTCTAATAATTCCTCATTTTCAAAAGAACTAACGGATGCAACAATTAAATCTACAATAAAATTTAATTCTAATTCATTAATTATATCATTTATAAAAAGTCTACAAAGATTGTATAAATGAAATTTGGTAAAAACAAATGTTTTATCATTTAAAATATCAAAATTAATTGAAGAACCTTTCTTTGATATTTGGATTTGATATTTTTCAAAATCTTTCTTAAATATATTAAGTAATTCATAAATTTTATCAATATTCTTTTCAGTTAAAAATAAATATATATCAGATGTTTTCATATTAATTCGGTAATTCTTTAGGTTTTCTATGTTGAATTTTATTTGCTCTATCATAAGAATCTTTAACATTTTTGATTACTTTGCCATCCTTATTTTTATAACGAATATATTCAGCTCGAGATTGACCTGGACCCTTACCTGGTCTTACTTCTGTAGTTTTCGTATATTTTCCTTCTTTACCAATAGGTGTTGTTGTTGTTGTTGATTTTTCAACCTTAGATAATTTTGAGGAACTGGAAGAAGAATTGTTGTTAGAAGAAGAATTTCCAGAATTCCTATTATCCTGTATATTTTTGGAAGCATTACTCATTAGATTGGCTCCAACAGCAACTTTTAATGTTCCCGTAAGGATTAATCCTCCACCAACAGCCATACCTGGCACACCTACTTCAGCACCTACTACGGTTTCTGTAGCTACCGTGGAAGCAGCTAAAGTTGTTCCTCCTGCTGCAATATCTCCTCCTCCTGATGCAGCTAAAAATGCTCCTGCAACGCCTGAAGCAACATTACCGTTTAAGACACCTTTGTTATATGAAGATGAACCGTCATTATATCTTTGGGCTAAATTTCCCCCTGTAATATTATCAAGTACAGCCAAACTAAAACCTTTCAATCCACACAACAACCTTCTTCTACACCATCTTCAGGAGCCCTTCCGTCTGGGTCATTAAGCTTGATTGGGTTGTTCAGCACATAAGCATAAGGGTCTTCTGTATCTTCTACAAGCGGGTCTAATTGAATCCATCTTCCTATGTCAGAAGCGTATTGTCGCCATCCATAATCGTAAAACCCCGTCTCCTGCAATTCTTTACCGTTGTACTTGTAATTAAATAACGACCCCTGCGCATCAAACACAGAATAATAACCCACAAAGTTCATCCCAAAAGGATAGAAATCATTCCTGTCTACAATTTCAAGAGCGCCTGCGCTGTCCTGGGAATAACTTAGCCTCACGTTGCCTAAGTGATCCTTGTACTGCCAAATATACTTAGAATTTTCTACATCATAAAACCCTTCTGCTGTCGGGAAGAAGGACAAAACCATCATCGTCTGCGGCTGGGGAACTGCATTGGCTTCATCTATACGTGAGACAAAAGTTTCTTCCTGTCCTGCAGTTTTGGCATCCATTGTTGCTTCATCCGTAGATTTAAAAGCCTGCGCTATCTCCGCACTTCTGGTCACATACTGGAAGCCATCCAGGTATTCCGAAGTGGTTGGCGTGCTGCCTGCGCTGTTGTTTAAAGTAAAAATTTTCTTAGTTTTAACCCCATCGGCACGGTAATAATACTTGGTGTTGTTGGTTTGTACAATTTCCTTTGGTAAATTAAGATGGTTGTAAACAATATTGCTGATGCCTTTGTCCGGCATTTTGGTCATATTGCCGTTGGCATCGTATTCTATCAGTCCGTTGCCGCCTTCGTAGCCATTCATATTGTTTGAAGCATCGGCAATGTTGGTCACCCGGTTTCCGCCGCCCGTGTAGGTGTAGGTCAGGTTATCGATCAGAGCCGGCACCGTGCTTTTGGGCTTATATGCAAAACGCTTCAGCTTTTTGATGTTCCCGTTCAGGTCATATTCTTCAATGATCTCATTGTTCGTCCCTTTGGAACGGTTGGTAGGATCCTGGTAGAAGCCCGCCAGCAGGCGGTTGAGATCATCATAGACATAACTTAAACATCTTTGGGCAGCTGCCTGTCCCGGCTTCTTTCCCAATGCCAACAGGCAACGGGCTGTCCGCTATATCTTTTTTGCCTCACTGCTGTCCCGAAGCCAGGCAAAAAAGGATGCCGC
>CAJYLO010000003.1 GCA_913776245.1 uncultured Chryseobacterium sp. | reverse complement strand
AAACAAGTCGATTTAATAAAATCACTATTGGTTTGGCTTCACCGGAATCTATTCTTCAGGAATCGAGAGGAGAAGTTCTAAAACCGGAAACGATCAACTATCGTACGCACAAGCCGGAAAGAGACGGTTTGTTCTGCGAGAAGATCTTTGGTCCTGTAAAAGACTACGAATGTGCTTGTGGAAAATACAAAAGAATCCGATACAAAGGAATCGTTTGTGACAGATGTGGGGTAGAAGTTACAGAGAAAAAAGTACGTAGAGAGAGAATCGGACACATCAATCTTGTTGTGCCTGTGGCTCACATCTGGTATTTCCGTTCTTTACCGAACAAAATTGGTTATCTTTTAGGTATTCCTTCCAAGAAATTGGATATGATTATCTATTACGAAAGATACGTTGTGATCCAGCAAGGTATTGCCAAGAAAGCAGACGGATCTGATTTTGATGATAAGGAATTCCTTACTGAAGAAGAATATCTGGATGTCTTGGAAACGCTTCCTGTAGAGAATCAATATCTTGATGATTCTGACCCGAATAAATTCGTGGCCAAAATGGGAGCTGAAGCTGTTGAAGAATTGCTAAAAAGAATCGACCTTGATTCTTTGTCATTCGATCTGAGACACAAAGCTCACAACGAATCTTCTAAACAAAGAAGAACTGAAGCGCTTAAGAGATTGAACGTTGTAGAAGCATTGAGAGGTGCTAATACAAGAATGATCAATAAGCCTGAGTGGATGATTATGAGAGTTCTTCCGATCATTCCACCGGAATTGAGACCATTGGTTCCATTGGATGGAGGACGTTTCGCAACGTCGGATCTTAATGATCTTTACAGAAGAGTTATTATCAGAAACAACCGTTTGAAGAGACTTTTGGAGATCAAAGCTCCGGAAGTGATCTTGAGAAATGAGAAGCGTATGCTTCAGGAATCTGTAGATTCATTGTTCGATAACACCAGAAAATCTTCTGCGGTAAAATCGGAATCCAACAGACCATTGAAATCCCTTTCAGATTCATTGAAAGGTAAGCAAGGGCGTTTCCGTCAGAACTTATTAGGAAAAAGGGTAGATTACTCAGCACGTTCGGTTATCGTCGTTGGACCTAGCCTTCAGCTGCACGAGTGTGGTCTTCCGAAAGATATGGCTGCAGAACTTTACAAACCGTTCATCATTAGAAAACTAATCGAGAGAGGAATTGTAAAAACTGTAAAATCAGCCAAGAGAATCATCGACAGAAAAGAGCCTGTAGTATATGATATCCTGGAAAATGTGATGAAAGGCCACCCGGTTCTTCTGAACAGGGCACCTACGCTTCACAGATTGGGTATCCAGGCATTCCAGCCTAAGATGATCGAAGGGAAAGCGATTCAGCTTCACCCGTTGGTAACTACGGCTTTTAACGCGGATTTCGATGGTGACCAAATGGCGGTACACTTGCCACTTGGACCGGAAGCAATCCTTGAAGCTCAGTTACTAATGCTTGGTTCACAGAATATCCTTAACCCTGCGAATGGTTCACCAATTACGGTTCCATCTCAGGACATGGTTTTGGGTCTTTATTTTATGACCAAAGAAGCGCATTCTACCGAAGATTATAAAGTAAAAGGCGAAGGTCTGGCTTTCTATTCTCCGGAAGAAGTGGAGATTGCTTATGCCGAAGGACAAGTGTCTCTTAACGCTAAAGTAAGATGTCGTCTTCCTATCAAAGAGAACGGAGAGATTGTTACAAGATTAACGAACACAACTGTTGGTAGAATCCTTTTCAACCAGATTGTACCGAAAGAAGTTGGTTACATCGATGAATTATTGACTAAGAAATCTCTTAGAAATGTTATCGGTCAGATCCTTGCAGATACTGATTTCCCGACTACGGTTAAGTTCCTGGATGATATGAAAAACCTTGGATACTCCAATGCATTCAAAGGAGGTCTTTCATTTAGTCTTGGCGATATCGTGATCCCTGCGGAGAAGAAAACCATGATTGCTGCGGCTGTAGAATCGGTAGATGAGATCAAGGCTAACTATAACATGGGTCTTATCACAGATACAGAACGTTATAATCAGGTAATCGACGTTTGGACTAATACCAATGCAAGCCTTACCGAGATGATCATGAGCAGAATGAAATCTGACCAAGGTGGATTCAACTCTGTGTTTATGATGCTTGATTCTGGAGCGAGGGGTTCTAAAGAGCAGATCCGTCAGTTATCCGGGATGAGAGGTTTGATGGCAAAACCACAAAAAGCTGGTTCTGTTGGAGCAGAGATCATCGAAAACCCGATTGTTGCCAACTTTAAAGAAGGTTTATCGATCCTGGAGTACTTTATCTCTACCCACGGTGCCCGTAAAGGTCTTGCGGATACCGCTCTTAAAACCGCCGATGCTGGTTATCTGACCAGAAGGTTGGTAGACGTTGCACAGGATGTTATCATCACTGAAGATGACTGTGGAACATTGAGAGGGACTGAAGTGACTGCACTTAAGAAAAATGATGATATCGTAGAAAGAATCTCTGACCGAATTCTAGGTAGAGTTTCTCTTCACAATATTTACCACCCTGAAACGGACGAATTGTTGGCAAACGCTGATGAATTGATTGTAGAAGCGGTTGCTAAGCAAATTGAGGAAGCGGGAATCGAAGCTGTAGAAGTTCGTTCTCCATTGACCTGTGAAGCTAAAAAAGGTATCTGTGCGAAGTGTTACGGACGTAACCTTGCAACAGGTAAAGGCATCCATATGGGAGAAGCTGTTGGTGTGATCGCTGCACAGTCTATTGGTGAGCCGGGAACTCAGTTGACACTGAGAACTTTCCACCAAGGAGGTACTGCTGGTAACATCTCGGAAAATCCAAGTATTGTTGCAAAACGTGACGGTATTGTTGAGATGGATGAGGTTAGAACGATTAAGTCTGAAGATGAAGAAGGAAACTCAGCGGATATCGTGGTTTCCCGTTCAACGGAATTCAGATTGGTTGCTGATAACGAAGCCAGAACACCAATTATGGTGGCTAACGTTCCTTACGGTTCCGTATTGTCTGTGAAGCCTGGTGACAAAGTGAAAAAAGGTGACCTTATCGCAAGATGGGATCCATATAACGCGGTTATCATTGCAGAAACTTCCGGTAAGGTTGAGTATGAAGATATCATCCAGGGGGTTTCTTTCCAATTGGAAATTGATGAACAGACTGGTTTCGAAGAGAAAGTAATCTCCGAATCCAGAAATAAAAAAGCCGTTCCTACGTTGAAAGTGGTAGATTCTAAAGGTGTTGAGCAAAAAGCTTACAACTTACCGGTCGGAGCCCACTTAATGGTCAATGATGGTGAGAAGATCAAGGCTGGTAAGATCTTAATCAAGATCCCAAGAAAATCTGCAAAAGCAGGGGATATCACCGGAGGTCTTCCGAGAGTAACCGAATTGTTCGAAGCGAGAAATCCTTCTAACCCTGCGGTTGTAACGGAAATTGACGGGGTAGTTTCTTACGGTAAGATCAAGAGAGGTAATCGTGAATTAATCGTGGAAGCTAAAACTGGTGAAATCAAGAAATATCTTGTGAAATTATCCAACCAGATCCTGGTACAGGAAAACGACTTCGTTTATGCCGGTGATCCATTGTCCGACGGTTCTATCACACCGGATGATATCCTGAGAATCAAAGGCCCAACTGCGGTTCAGGAATACTTGGTTAACGAGATCCAGGAGGTTTACCGTTTACAAGGGGTGAAGATTGATGACAAGCATTTCGAGATCATTGTTCGTCAGATGATGACCAAAGTCGAGATTGTAGATGGCGGCGATACGCAGTTCCTTGAAGGTGCACTTGAGCATAAGTATGACTTCCTTGAAGAAAACAACAGAGTTTTCGGACTGAAAGTGGTTACAGAGCCGGGAGATTCTAAGGAATTCAAAGCGGGGCAAATGATCACTGCAAGAGAGCTTAGAGATGAGAATTCTAAGCTGAAGAGAGAAGATCTTAAACTTGTAGAAGTGAGAGAAGCGCTTCCTGCAACGGCTACACCTGTTTTACAAGGTATTACAAGAGCAGCGTTACAGACTAAATCATTTATGTCTGCAGCATCGTTCCAGGAAACAACTAAGGTTCTTAATGAAGCCGCGGTTTCCGGAAAAATCGACTTCCTGAACGGTCTTAAGGAAAATGTAATTGTAGGACACAGAATCCCTGCAGGTACAGGTCTTAAAGACTACCAAAGTGTAATCGTAGGATCCAGAAAAGAATTCGAGGATATTAACTAATAAATTCATTTGAAATTTGAGGTTTGATATTATTTTTTATATTTTCACAACCTCAAATTTCAATTTTAAAAAATAATTAAACAAAATGGACAACAATCAAAATCAAGATCCAAACAACATCAATATCGAGCTTAATGAAATGGTAGCTGCTGGTGTTTATGCTAACTTAGCTTTAGTAAACCATTCGCCATCAGAATTCGTAGTAGACTTTATCCAGTTGATGCCAGGTGTTCAGCAGGCTAAAGTGAGATCAAGAGTAATCTTGGCTCCGCTTCACGCGAAAAGAGTTTTGGCTGCATTGCAACAAAACATCACTAATTATGAGCAGCAGTTTGGTGAGATCAAAGAAGTTGAACCTTTCGTATTAGGAGGTAACAACGTACAGGCTTAAGATACTTTTCTTAACATATAAATCCCGATTCTATTACAGAGTCGGGATTTTTAATATATTTTCAAAAAAGAGAATACAAACTAATATTCTCTTTTTTTATGATTTAAACAATTAGAACTAATTCTTCAGACTCTTCATATCAATCACGAATCTATATTTAACGTCGCTTTTCAGCATCCTTTCATACGCATCGTTGATGTCATGAATGTTGATAATTTCGATGTCAGAAACAATATTTTTCTCACCGCAGAAATCCAGCATCTCCTGTGTTTCTTTAATGCCGCCAATCAATGATCCTGCAACCGAACGTCTTTTGTAGATCATTGGCCTCGTGCTGACAGCATTGTTTTCAAATTCTCCGATAAGACCTACCAGAACCAATGTTCCGTCAAGAGTCAAAGTATTCATATAAGGATTGATGTCGTGTTCGTAAGGAACGGTATCAATGATCAGATCGAACTTATTGGAAACCGATTTCATCTGCTCATCATCTGTTGAGATAATGACATGATCTGCGCCGAGTTGTTTGGCATCGTCTGTTTTACCCGGCGTTCTGGAAAATAAAGATACTTCGGCACCAAGGCCTTTGGCAAGCTTAATCGCCATATGTCCAAGTCCTCCAAGACCAACAACTGCAACTTTGGATTTTTCTGTAACATTCCAGTGTTTCAAAGGTGACCAGGTTGTAATACCTGCACAAAGCAACGGAGCAGCAGCTGCCATATCAAGGTTTTCTGGGAGTCTGAGTACAAAATGCTCGTCTACAACTACTGATTCCGAATAGCCTCCGAATGTTCTGGTATCTTCAAAGTATTTGTCTTTACCATTATAAGTTCCCGTGAAACCATTCTCACAGAATTGTTCCAGATCCTGCTCGCAGCTGTGGCAACTTCTGCAGGAATCTACCATGCAGCCGACTGCGACAAGGTCTCCGACTTTGAATTTTGTGACATCAGATCCGGTCTGAAGAACTTTTCCGACTATCTCGTGTCCTGGTACTACGGGATAAACAGATCCGCCCCAATCGTTTCTTGCAGTATGAAGATCAGAGTGGCATACACCACAATAGTAGATATCTATTTTCACATCTTTCGGCTGAACTTCTCTTCTTTCAATAGTCAGCAATTCAAGATCATTTTCTACAGCTTTTGTCCCGAAAGCTTTTATTTTAGTTGTTTCCATTTTTTTTAAATATTTTTACCTAATAATTTATTTTAATGAAGTTTTTTATCCGCAGATATTATCCTCTTTTTATCAATGTCTATACTGTTTGGATTCTCTATTTGCTTTATTTTGCATCTTTCCGTTATTCTAAAACAATTCTTTTTGAAATAAAAACTGTACCATTTCAAACTATAAATGAATATTCGACAAAAGTTATTTTATGGGATAAAGAAGAGGCATTTAAAAATGTCTTTGGCAATATCATTTTGTTTATCCCTTACGGTTTTCTGGGAATACTTTATCCTAAATTAAACCAGTTTAAATGGCTTTTTATCACATTTTTTCTGACAATAAACCTGGTTGAGTTTTCACAATACTATTTTAGACGAGGGTTTGCAGACATAGATGATGTAATTCTCAATGCTACTGGTGTTATAATAGGCTTTTTTATCTACAAAAAATGGTTTTTTATCAAGGACAGATAACTTTCATTTCCGTTCTCCTGTTGGCTTGATGCTGCTCTTCAGAACAGTCTGTACCATTGCTGCATTTATTTAGCAGCTGTGTTTCTCCATATCCGATAGGCTTCAGTCTTGTTTTGCTTATTCCTTTTGAAACCAGATAGTCGACAGCGGCATTGGCTCTGTTTTGGGAAAGCGTTTTGTTGTAATCGTCTGATGCACGGGAATCTGTGTGGGATGATAGCTCAACACTCACTTTTGGATTATCATTCATAAACTGAACCAGCTTATTGAGCTCAGCTTTTGCATCTTCCCGTATAAAATATTTATCAAGATCGTAATGAATATTTTTCAGGTTAATTGGTTTACCGCAAGTTGTTTCTTCCATACAGACCTGAAGATTAAGAAACAAGGTGTTACTTCTGTCTACATTTTTTGAAGTTACAGATTCTGTCTGCGAGAAATAATTTCCTTTCTTTCCATAGATAGTGTAAGTCGAATTTTTATTGGCTTTGAAATAGAATTTCCCGTTAGTATCAGTTTTAATGTCTTTATAGCTATCTGTTTCATTGTTTTTAATGACAATAGTCACATCTCTCAGCGGATTTTGTGAATTGCATATATTGACTTGCCCTTTTACAAAAAAAGTCTCGGAATCCGTTGATATTTCTTTTTTCAGCGTAGAATTTTTTACAAACTCTGTTTTATTGGCTTTATTTACAGAGAGATCAATATTGTAAAGGCTGCCTTTGATGTCATAATTATCCGGTTTTATATTCTTAAAGAAGGCAACACCCTGCGCATTGGTTCTTGCAAAGTAGGCACGCTTTCCGTTTTTATAAAGCTCTACAAAAGTATCAGGCAGAACAAGTCCTGTTTCCTTATCTTTTGCGGTGACAGTCATTGTATAAGTTTTCGGCTTCTTTTCAGTAGGTATACGGAAGGTAAGCCCGGCAAAAAAACCTACAGAATGGATCTCGTGTTCCAAGCTGTTATTTCTGATTTCAGCATTAGCAGGATTGATAATATTTTGATTTCCAGCTTCGGAAAACGGAATGTGACCGGCTGCTAGATTATTGCTCAGCTGGTCTTTTACATTAAAATGCTGAATATAATAAGCGCCAAAATTCAATCCTACATATTCAGAAAAAAACCAGTTGATTTCTGCTTCAGCTTTTCCTGTCAGTATATTTTTTTCATCATATCCATTATGGAAATTAAGATTGTAAGGCGCAGAAACCAATTGTGTTTCACCACCCTTGATATTAGAAATACCGCCTTTCAGCTTGAACCCTACTCCAAAATTGTCATTAATGATCCATTTGAAGTTAGGGCCTATTCCTACAAAAAGGCGGTTGATTTTATTTTCAGTCAGATTGACACCAGAAAGCCGGGAACTTCCATTGTAAAGATTATCTGTAGGATAAGTGTTCTTAGACTTATTGGTTAGATAATCGAAATCAAGACCCAGTCCGATCCAGCTGAAATAATAGTCTACGGAAGTACCAACGTTAAAATTATACTTGTAATCTATATACTTTGTCTGATTGTCATAGGATGGGAAATCCAGTCCTGCTCTTAAGGAAACATTGAGTTGGTTATTGTCATATAAAGAACTTCTGAACTGAGACTGAACTGTTTGAGATATAACAATCAGTAACAGGTAAAGGTAACTTCTCATAATTGGTTTTCTTGATTATCACAAATCTACAAAATATCCATAAAAAATGCCGGTAAAAACCGGCATTAAAATTATTTTTCAACAGATTATTGTTTAATGATCTGTGTGATTTTCTGTGTGTTATCATCCAAAAGATATCTCATAAGATATTTTCCCGGGCGTAATTTGTCGAGTCTCAGCTCGGCATTGTTGCTGTTGATTGTGTATTCTGCAACTTGTGCACCCAAAATTGAAAAGAAAGTTACGGTTCTGATTTTCGCAGAATCATCTTTTGATTTCAGGATGAGGACATCTTTTGTGGGATTCGGGTAAGCAACAAGAATACCGTCATCAGTTTTTTGCCCTCCGATTGCTCGGGTAGACTGAGCTTTCATTTCTCCCGAAAATCCAACTGAAACTACCGTAAATATAATAAAAAATAAAATTTTTTTCATTCGCTCTGGCGTGTATTTAAACAATTACTACAAATATATTTTAAATAAAATTAATATGCAATAGTCTATCCGTAAAAGTATAAGTAAATTTGCATAAAATTTTTCTAAAAGATGATTTCAAGAAACAGAAGACTTAGAACAAATGATTCCATCAGGAGCCTGGTTCGTGAAACAATCCTTACAACAAACGATCTGGTTTTGCCAATGTTTGTTATGGAAGGTGAAAACAAAAAAGAAGCCATTTCTTCAATGCCGGGCGTTTTTAGGCAAACTTTAGATTTAACAGTAAAAACTGTTAAAGAAAATTATGATTTGGGAATCAAAGCGGTCAATCTTTACATGAAGGTGTCAGATAATCTCAAGGACAACACAGGAAAGGAAGCCTGGAATCCTGATGGTCTGATGCAGGATACTATAAAAGCAATTAAAGATGCTGTTCCGGAAGTGATAGTGATGCCGGATGTAGCGCTGGATCCGTATTCCATATATGGACACGACGGAATTATCACAAAGGGTAAAATAGATAATGATGCAACAGTAGAAGCTCTGGTAAAGATGGGGATTTCCCACGCCGAAGCTGGCGCAGACATTCTCGCTCCAAGCGATATGATGGACGGCCGGGTTTTTGCGATGAGACAAGGTCTTGAAGAAAACGGTTTTACAGATGTCGGGATTTTATCTTATGCGGCAAAATATGCGAGTGCTTTTTATGGCCCTTTCAGAAGTGCACTGGACAGTGCGCCTGTGGATGCGCAGGAAATACCGGCTGATAAGAAAACATATCAGATGGATTTTCATAATTCGAGAGAAGCCATAGATGAAGCTCTGAAAGATGTGGAAGAAGGTGCTGATATTATTATGATAAAACCGGGAATGCCTTATCTGGACATTGTTTCCAAAATTCGTGAACTGATTACACAGCCTATCGCGGTGTACCAGGTGAGCGGCGAATATGCAATGCTGAAAGCAGCGGCTCAGAATGGCTGGCTGGACAATGACAAGGTACTTTTGGAAAGTCTTACCAGCATCAAACGTGCCGGCGCTGATATGATTTTTACTTATGCTGCTCCAGAGGTTGCAAAACTTTTAAACAGATAGAAATCAAAAACTTTCCGTTAGTTCACGAAAATTGTTGAATTAACGGAAAGTTCTTAATCAAGATTTTAAATTTATTTTCTTCCTCTGAACAACAATACGGCGTTTAGAAATATCAGAAGCAGATCCAGTGTCACCCAGATGCTCAGCTTGATGTTATCGTACTTAAGTTTTGATACATTGTCTGCAGCTACAGCAGAAAGCTTAAGACTGTGGTTGATATAGTTTCTGACCTCAACTATTTTGTCCTCATTTTTATTCGGTACAGCTACCTGCGAAAAATAAACCATCTTGTCTTTTCCAATATATCCGGCAACCCAGAATTCGTCGGACTTTTGCATATTGAGATATTCAATCCGGAAATATTCCGGCCGGATCTGTCCTACGTGTTTAGAGCTATAATTCTGAATTCCATTTTCATCCTGAACCCGAATAATATAAAAATCAATAGGCTGGGGAAGATAATTAATCACCTGTACGGCAAGCGAATTTTCCAGAAACTGGGAAACGCTTTTTTCTACAAACCAAAATGTAAAATAAGTGGCGGCAGAAATCGTAATGATCGTTCTGGCTAATTTGCTCCACAGACTCCATTTTTCTGAACGAATCACGGACAGAAAAAGTGCGGCTATCAGAAAAATAAGGATCAGAATGATTATCATCGAAGCAAAGATAATAGTTTCCGATTAATTATAAATTGACATTCCACTCATTATAGAATTCTTCCAGAAATTGCAGCATAAACTGATGTCTCGGCTCTGCAATGCGTTTTGCTGTATCTGTATTGAGAAGATCTTTCAGAAGCAGCAGCTTTTCATAAAAATGATTGATAGTGGTTCCGTTCGATTTTTTATATTCTTCTTTGGTTTGATTTAGTTTTGGGCTGATGTCAGGATGATAGATCAGGTTATTCTTATAGCCTCCAAAATTGAATGTCCGAGCAATGCCAATCGCCCCGATTGCATCCAGCCTATCGGCATCCTGAACGATCTTCAGTTCCAGAGGCAGGTTTTCCGGTGCATCATTTCTGTTTTTGAAAGACATATTTTCTATGATGAAGATAACCTTCTCCCTAATATCGGGATCGAGATTCTGTTCTGTGAGAAAATCGTTGACAATTTTTGAAGCCAGGGTTTCATCACCATTATGGAATTTGGGATCTGCGATATCGTGAAGTAGTGCAGCTAACTCGATAATCAGTTTATCACCGCCTTCCTTTTCCTGAATTTTAAGACTTAATTTCCATACGCGTTCGATGTGAAACCAATCATGTCCGGCTTCGGCACCGTCTAATTTTTCCTTAACCAGGTCAATTGTTTTAGATATCAGCTCCATTTTAATTCATTAAATTAAACTGCAAATTTAGACAATACTTTTTCTATTAAATAATTGAAAAGAGTTATTGATATATTTTAAGTTCTAAGTCATTGATTATAAAACTGATGCCTGAGATCTAAGTTATTCTACCTTTTTCCAATCTTTCTAAAATAATCTTCCAAAGATTTTTGTTGTAGCTTCTGAAAAAGTTAATGTGTCCGATTTCACCTTTCTCAGACTCCGAAGTATAAATCAGTCTGTAAGCTGGCCGGAGATTTGGGTAAGTGTTTTCGAGAAGAGATTTTACACCTTTTTCTGTAAGCCACGCATCATCTTCTGCCCTGATGACCAAAACTTTTTGTTTCAGGCTTTTTGAAAAATCTACTGATTGTTCCAACAGTTTGTTTGTTGATTTTTTATTCAGGATCAGGATTCTCCAATCAAAAGCGCTCCCGGAAGGCAGGCTTTCGCCAAGGCCGAACCAGCTTGCCGGGAAATAACCTAATAATAAAGTAAACAGCGGCTGAACAATTCCGAACCCCAGATAAGCCTCTATTTTTGTTCTAAATCTGAGATTGCCTACATATGCATTTTGGGTGCCAACAAAAATAAACTCGTCAAACATTTCCGAGTCCTTATTCATTCCTAAGATCAGCGCACCAACGGAATGCCCGAGACAGTATTTTTTATAATCCTCAAAATTATTTTTGATATAATCGGTTAATGCTTTGTAATCTGTAGTTCCCCAAACCCTCATGGATGCCTGGAAACTTTTCATCTTATCAGGTTTAGAAAGCCCGATGCCACGATAATCGTAAGTGATTACTGTAAATCCCTTATCGGCAAAAAACTGAGCCAGCGAAAAATAAATCTGCTGTTTAACACCGGTCGCCGAATTGATCAGTAAGATTTTTTGATTCGGAATCTGAGGGGTGAACAGATGAGCCGCTAAACTGTAATGGTCTTCCGTTAAAATATCAATACGTTTCATCTAAAATGATTTGAGCTAATCATTTTATAAAAATAAAAAATCTGATCGGGTAACAGCTTACAATTCGATATGCAGGAAATATCAGTTCTGAAAATCTTCCAGATAGGGTAATCCTTTTTGAGATCCTCTGTAATCGGCTGCCTTCAGGGCAACATCGTTCCCGAACTTCACGCAGTCTTCGATTGAGTTTCCGTGAAGTAGTGCAATAGAAAATCCCGATGTAAAAGCATCTCCCAATCCCATATTATGAGCTTCGGTGCTTGGATTTTTACGGAAGTATTTCATTTCTTTGCCATCAAAATAGCTGGTGCTGTTGGCGCCGTCTCTTACAAAAAGTTTATTTGGCAGATGTTTGATGATGTCTTCCCGGTTGCCTTCTCCGAAAATTATTTCCAGATCGGTACTTTTAGCCACTATAAAACTTGCATAATTGATGATTTCATCGGAGAGTCTGCTTGCGGGTGCAGCATATATTCCTATCTTTTTACCAAGGTTCTTCGCTTTTCTGAATAGATATTCTACAGTTTCCATTGGTATTTCCAGCTGAGTCAAAATCAGATCTGCGGTTAGTAAATATTTTTCTGCATTAGATATATCTTTCGGGGACAGATTATAGTTAGCAGCCGGAACCACCGTGATAGCGTTACCTTCTTCAGATGCCGTGACATAAGCTGTTCCGGTGTCTTCATCCTCATCTTCCACCACATAAGCTACATTTACCTCTTCATCATTCAGGTTTCTGAGTACCTGTTGCCCGAACGGATCCATGCCGACACGGCTTATAAAATAGGTCTGAGCCCCTAAACGTGAAGTCGCAATGGCCTGGTTTGCACCTTTGCCACCTAAAAAACTTTTCAGGCTCTCCGCCAGAACCGTATTATTGGCGGTCGGGATTTTTGAAGTCTTCAGAACAAGATCTATAGAAGAACTCCCGACAACTACTATATTTGGTTTTATGTTACTTAGTTTCATTTGTAATTCGCATTATTATCAGAAAGCGATATCTGCAATTTCATCCGGGCTAATGTAATCAATTAATCCGTTTCGATTTCTATAAATTCAGAAATTAATTTAACTGGCTGATTATCTTTGGAATAACCAATGTATGAAGCATAGAAACCTTCGCCATATCCTGCTTCAAAAGCTGCAATATTTTCTATCTTGTGATCATAGGGCTTCAGCAAAGCGAACTGATCGATGGCGCCTTTTTCGTCAAAGAAATGTGTATGAAAAAATTCTTCATAAATCCCTAGAAAATCGGCACCTTTCTTATGAAAAAGCTCTTGCTCCAGGTCATTAAGAGATTTCTGAGCTGTTTTGTCCATCAGGCAGGCCATTCCGGATTCTACCGGGAAACCGAAAATCTCACCTTCTTTTAAATCATTGATGTTCTGATTGTCACAAAGCGCTAATTTCCAGTGTTCTGCAGCCTGATTTGTTTCAAATAAAATCTCTGCATAAGCAATACAGTTGGATTCTCTTTCCTTATGAAGGAAAATCGGAAAATCACCTTTTGGAAACTCTTCCGAAAAAGCCGCGTGATCTGGTGAAATCAGCGGATCACAGGCTACAATTTTTCCAGATGAAATATGGATTTTCCCCATCTCGTAGGTTTCCAGCAAAGGGTTTTCTACGAAATCCCTGGAGAACAGTTTTTTGATGTTTTCTATGTGAGTCATAATTTGGTTGTCAGTTGATAGATCTTAAAGTGACTTCAACTTTTCTTCTAACAAGGCAATTTTATCCAGGGCATCTTTCTGTTTTTTACGCTCTATTTCTACAACTTCCGGTTTTGCGTTAGCCACAAATTTTTCATTGGAAAGCTTCTTATCAACAGAAATCAGAAAGCCTTTCAGATATTTGATTTCTTCTTCAGTTTTTGCCTTTTCTTCGGCAAGGTCAAGGTTTTCGCTTAACGGAATCGAAAATTCATTTGCACCAACTAAGAAGGTGAAACTAGGCTTATCCGTTTTCTGATTAAAGTTAATTTCAGAAATATTCGCTAATTTTTTAACAACACCTGCATTATTAATTGTCGTGATATTGGTGAAAACTTCAGTCGTTTCTCTTGGCGAAATGCCTTTGGACTGACGGTAATTTCGGACACCGGAAATCACTTCTTTAGCAAAATCAAAATCTTTAATCACCTCTTCATTAAAAGATTCTGATTTCTTTTGCTGGGCAATTACCAACGCATCAGAAATACTTCTCTCCGAGATATGCTGCCAGAGCTCTTCTGACAAGAATGGCATAAATGGATGAAGCAGCTTCATCAGTTCCTCAAAATAAACAATCGTTTTCTGATACACCTCCTCACTGATCGCTTCTCCGAAATTTGGTTTAACGGCTTCCAGATACCAGGAACAGAAATCATCCCAAATCAGTTTATAGACCAAATGCAGCGCATCGGAAATTCTGAACTTTGAGAACTGATCTTCAATTTCAGTAATTGTTTTGTTTAATTGCTCTCCAAACCAGTTGATTGTCTGTATATCGGATTCTTTAGCTTTGATATTTTCGTCACGCTTCCAGCCCTGGATCAATTTATAGGCATTCCATATTTTGGTTGCGAAATTTCTTCCCTGTAGCATCAAGTCTTCATCAAACAATAAATCGTTCCCCGCAGCCGAACTTAACAAAATCCCGACTCTTACGCCGTCCGCACCGTATTTTTCAATCAGCTCAATCGGATCCGGCGAATTACCAAGAGATTTTGACATTTTACGTCTTTGCTTATCTCGCACGATTCCTGTGAAATAAACATTTTTGAAAGGAACATCTTTTCTGTATTCCAGACCGGCCATAATCATTCGCGCTACCCAGAAGAAAATAATATCAGGACCTGTTACGAGATCCGATGTCGGATAATAATAGTTGATTTCTTGATTATCAGGTTCCAGAATGCCTTCGAAAACCGAAATCGGCCATAGCCAGGATGAAAACCAAGTGTCCAAAGCATCTGCGTCCTGCTTTAGGTCAGAAGCCTGAAGTTGGAAGTTAGAAGTTTTTTCCTGAGCCAATTTCACAGCATCTTCAATAGTTTCAGCGACTACAAAATCATTTTCGCCATCGCCAAAATAATAAGCAGGGATCTGCTGTCCCCACCAAAGCTGGCGGGAAATGTTCCAGTCATGAACGTTTTCCATCCAGTGACGGTAAGTATTTTTAAATTTTTCCGGGTGGAATTTAATGGTATCGTCCATAACCACATCCAAAGCCGGTTTAGCGATTTCGGACATTTTCAGGAACCATTGAACAGAGATTTTCGGTTCTATTACTGCGCCTGTTCTTTCCGAAGTTCCAACTTTATTAACATAATCCTCCGCTTTCAGAAGAAGATCATTTTGCTCTAATTCCTTTACGATCTCTTTTCTTACGGTAAATCTTCCCATTCCCTGGTAATGCAATCCGTGCTCATTCAGAACGGCATCATCATCCATGGAATCGATGATCGGCAAATGATGTCTTTGACCGATTTCATAATCGTTGATGTCGTGTGCCGGTGTGATTTTCAAGGCCCCGGTTCCGAACTCGATGTCAACATAATCATCCTCAATAATTGGAATAACCCTGTTGACTATGGGAACAATAACGTTTTTACCTTTCAGGTGAGTGTATCTTTCGTCATTCGGATTAACACAAACGGCAACATCGCCAAAAATAGTTTCAGGACGTGTGGTTGCTACAGTAAGGAAGTCTTCCGAACCTTCGATTTTATATTTCAGGTAAAATAATTTTCCGTTTTGCTCTTTGAATATTACTTCCTCATCAGAAATATTGGTTTTGGCTTCCGGATCCCAATTTACCACTTTGTAACCACGGTAAATCAATCCTTTATTGTATAAGTCTACAAAAACTTTAATAACTGATTTGGAAAGATTGTCTTCCATTGTAAATCTGGTTCTGTCCCAGTCGCAGGAGCACCCTAGTTTCTTCAGCTGTTCCAGTATGGTTCCGCCATATTTATCGGTCCATTCCCAGGCGTGCTTTAGGAATTCTTCTCTCGTGATATCTTTTTTATTGATGCCCTCCGCTTTGAGCTTAGCTACCACTTTGGCTTCGGTTGCAATGGAGGCGTGGTCAGTTCCCGGAACCCAACATGCATTGAAGCCCTGCATTCTTGCTCTTCTGACCAATACATCCTGAATCGTGTTGTTCAACATATGTCCCATGTGAAGAATTCCTGTCACATTAGGTGGAGGAATAACGATAGTGTAAGGCGGTCTGTTATCCGGTGTGGAGTGGAAAAACTTATTTTCCAGCCAGAAGTCATACCATTTCTGTTCGGTTTCCTGTGGATTGTATTTGTCAGCAATCTGCATTTTGAATTATTTTTTTTGGCTTAATAATTTGCAAAAATAAGATAATGTAAAAAAATTAACATCACATATTCAAATTATTTATAACTTTGTTCTTTAAAATTTAAATTAAAACAAAGAAAATATGAAAAAGATTCTAGCCGGACTATTTATGACAGGCGCAATCGCTTTTGCATCGGCTCAAACCATTTCATTTGATAAAACAACTTTTGATTACGGCGCTGTAAAAGCTGGCTCTGATGGTCACAGATTTTTCACAGTAAAAAACACAGGAGATAAGCCGTTGATTATTAGTGATGTGAAGCCATCTTGCGGATGTACAACACCGGAATGGAGTAAAGACCCGATTTTACCAGGAAAGTCTGCCCAGATCAAAGTTGGATACAATACAGGAATCAAAGGTCCTTTCAATAAATTAATTGAAGTTTATTCTAATGATCCTCAAAACAGCAGATCTGTACTTTACATTAAAGGAAATGTAGAAGATGTTGCAACTGCACAAGCTGCTCCTGTCACACAGGAAGCCAAATTGGTTGCAGGTCCTATTGCTACAGTAAAAGCTCAGCCAGCGGCAACTGCAAAAAGAACGGCTAAAAAGAAAGCTGATGTTCAGAAAGTTGAAGCAGCTGCTAAATAATTAAGAAATTTCTTAAAATATTTTAACCGTCCCGTTTCCGAACGAGACGGTTTTTTTATTTTTACAATAAAATCAAACACGATGGATTATAACTTTTCAGATGAATTCTTAGTAAAGGAAAATGCAGAATTCAGAATCGGAAAACAAAATACAAGTTACAAGGATAAAATAGAAAAAGCTGTTGCTAAAACTCTTTTGGAACAGGAAAAAGATAAACTGCGTAAGTTACAGGAAAAATTGTATGCGGATGGCAGCCAGTCTTTACTGATAGTTTTACAAGCAATGGATGCAGCCGGAAAAGACAGTTTAATAGAACATGTTTTTAGTGGTGTAAATCCGCAAGGCTGCGAAGTAACAAGCTTCAAAACACCGAGTTCCAAAGAATATCAGCATGATTTTCTCTGGCGCCATTACCTTGCGCTTCCCGAAAAAGGCAAAATAGGAATATTTAACAGGTCACATTACGAAAGTGTGCTGGTATGCAAAGTTCACCCGGAATATAACCTGAGCGAAAAAGTATGGAAAGACACCGAACAACTGGATGAAAGATTCTGGGAAAACCGCTATGAAAGCATCAGGAATTTTGAAAAGCATCTGGCTAATAACGGGACCAAGATCATCAAAATATTTCTCAATGTTTCCAAAGAAGAGCAGAAAAAGCGTTTTCTGGACCGGATCAATGAAGATGATAAAAACTGGAAATTTTCTTCTGCTGACATTACGGAAAGAGGATTCTGGAAAGATTATATGAAAGCTTATGAAGAGGCGATCAGCAAAACTTCTACAGAATCTGCGCCTTGGTATGTGATTCCTGCAGATCAGAAGTGGTTTTCCAGAGTTGCGGCTATCCAGATTATTATTGATAAGCTGGAAGAAATGAACCTGCAATATCCTGAGGTTTCTGAAAAAGAAAAGAATGATTTTGAAGCTTCAAAAATTAAATTAGAAAATGAAAAATAAAGCAGTTAATGATATGATGGTATAATTACTGCAAACCGATAAGTCAAATAAAAATAAAATGGATATTACAAAACATATTAATTCCGCTCATAAAGCCTTTACAGACTGGAGAAAAGTACCGTTTGAAGAACGACAAAAATTATTGCTGAAACTCGCAAAAGTTCTTGAGAAAAATAAAGAACAATATGCGGAAACCATCACCAGAGAGATGCATAAGCCAATCTCGCAGTCGATTGCTGAGATTGAAAAAAGTGCGGGAATGATCAAATATTATGCAGAAGCTGAAAATGTTCTGAAACCGGAAAATATCAGAACAGAGTTTGATGTCAGTGAAGTTCATTATGACCCGATGGGAATCATTCTGGGAGTGATGCCTTGGAATTTCCCGTTCTGGCAGGTTCTCAGATTTGCGATACCGGCTATACTTGCTGGGAATGTTGTGATTCTGAAGCACGCATCGATCTGCTTCGGAAGCGGGGACGAAATAGAAAATGCTTTTTCCGAGGCCGGTTTTCCGAAATATATTTTCCAGAATCTTAGAATCGGACATAATGAAATCAAAGAGATTTTGGAAAATCCATTGGTTAGAGGTGTAAGCCTTACAGGTAGTGAAAAAGCTGGCGGAACAGTAGCTGCACTGGCAGGGAAAAATATCAAAAAATCTGTTTTGGAACTTGGCGGCAGCGATGCTTTCATAGTTCTGGAAGATTCCGATTTTGAAAAAGCGGCAAAAGAAGGACCCTGGGCAAAATTACAGAATACAGGACAGATCTGTAATGCGGCAAAACGATTCATTGTTCATAAAAAAATTGAGAAGGAATTTGTTCCGAAATTTATAGAAGAATATAATTCTTATCAGCCCGCTGATCCTATGAAAAAAGAAACCAGACTTGGGAAAATGGCAAGACCTGATTTGGCTGACGATCTGGAAAAGCAATACAAAAAAGCTTTGAAGAATGGAGCAGAAGTAGTGCTTCCGCTCGAGCGAATTTCGGAAAACGAATTTCGTCCTGGAATTATTCTGGTAAAAGAGGGAAATCCCATTCTTCAGGAAGAGTTATTTGGACCGCTGGCGATGCTGATGATTGGAAAAGATGATGAGGATATTTTGAAACTTGCCAATGATATTCCTTTTGGGTTGGGAAATGCAGTTTGGACAAAGGATAAAAAACGGGCTCAGTTTTTTATCGACAATTTGGTGTCCGGAACAGTGTCCATTAATAAAGCAACAAGTTCTGATACGAGACTGCCGTTCGGCGGTGCAAAATCCTCAGGATATGGCGTTGAGCTATCTCTACATGCGCTGAAAGAGTTTACACAAGTCAAAACAGTAGTAGGAAATATTTAAAGCAAACCGGGTAAGAAAGACTTACCCGATTTTTTATTGATTTAATTCAGATTCGAAGAATCTTTCGTTTTTACAGCTAATAAAGAGTCTGCTTTGGCCTTTTTTTCCTGTTCGATCTGCTGAAGGACGTTATCCCTGTTTTCCTGTTCCTTCATAATCGTTGCGAGCTGAGGTTCAATGATTTTATTCATCTCATCTTCGGAAATATTGTTAGCATCAGGAGAATCGAGAAGTTTTTTCCAGGGCCTGCGTTTTCCCCAGGGATAATCTCCATACACAATCAGCGGTGTTCCTTTGGCTCTGGTGGTTTGTCCGCCTTTATTAAGAATCCAGGTATCCACCCAGCTGTACATCCATTTGGCATCTTCTTCCAGCATTCTTAAGCAAGAGTGGGAAGCAGGATAGCCGGGCATAGCATACTGGTGCCAGCCGATTCCGTCAAAATTGGCAACATTAACATTCCAGCGCAGTTTCCATTCATCGCTGACTGTAGAAATCGCAACTTCTTTTTTCCAATTGGCGAACATCAGACCTCGTTTTGTCTGCGTTGCTTTTTTTCCCATACTTGTTGGTCCCCATTTCACAAGATTGCCGTATTCATAAACGCCAAAAGCCTGAATAGGATATGAAAAAAAGACAAATTTCTTCACATTTTCCAATGTGCTTACGTGACCAGGAAATGGTGAATAAATAAGAAAATCCTCTTCTATTTTTGCAGGCACTACGAGTGTATCTGCTGCTCCGATATTAGCTCTGTCCAACCTGTTAAGCGCCAATATGGTATACAATTTTTTACCCGTAAATTCTTTCTTATTTTTGACTGAAACAGAGTCCGTATTTTTATAAACCCAAGGATAGAATCCAAAATCCTTTCTCGGAATAACAACATCCGGAACCTTTGGTTTTTCTTCCTCTACTTTTTCTTCGTAATCTTGCTTCTCATCATTTACAGAGATCTCGGTTGCAGGATTGTTTTTTTTATCAGCCTGGGAAACTGATTCATCTTTTTTACAATAGATTAAAGATGCGGATACAATGATTAAGGTAAATAAATTTTTAATTTTAAATGTGTTCATGGTTTCTTATTAACTTCCCAAAAATTACAAAAAGAATACCATTTGTCAACAGCTTCTTCAGGAATTTTTTTCTGATGCAGTTTTCCGGAGGATATCATTCATGATCTGCCTGGCGTGAATTCTGGAATTTTCTATAAACCACAGATGTGTATCTTTTCCGCCGCATACTACGCCTGCAAGATAAATTCCTTCAATATTCGTTTCCATAGTTGTCGGATCGTAATGAGGATTTTGGCAGTTGCCCTTCAAATCAATCCCGATGGCTTTAAGAAATTCAAAATCCGGCAGATAACCGGTCATAGCCAGAACAAAATCATTTTCAATTTCTTTGATTTCTCCGGCATTGGTTTTAAACACTACCGAATTTGGCTTGATTTCTAATAATTCCGCGCCAAAAAAAGCTTTGATGCTTCCTTCTTTGATTCTGTTTTCTATGTCTGGTTTTACCCAATATTTTACACTTTTCGAGATTTCACTGTGGCGAATAATCATCGTGACATTGCCGCCTTTCCGGTAGATTTCCAAAGCCGCATCTACTGCTGAATTACTGGATCCAACAACCACTACATTCTGAAAAGCATAAGGATAAGGCTCAGTATAGTAATGACTAACCTTTGGTAAATCTTCTCCCGGGATTTCCATCAAATTCGGGATGTCATAAAATCCTGTAGCAATAATAATATTTTTAGCAAAATAAATCTGCTTGCTGGTTTCAACCTGGAAAAATGTTGATTTCTGGATGTTGATGACCTTTTCGTAGGTCTTGATATTGATATCTTTTGCTCTTGCAATACCCTGATAATATTCCAATGCGTCTTGCCGGCCGGGTTTTGGGCGGGTCGTAATGAACGGAATTTCGTCAATTTCCAGTCGGTCGGCGGTCGAAAAAAAAGTCATATATAAAGGATAATTGTAGATGCTGTTTGCAACAGTTCCTTTTTCTATCACGATATATTTCAGATTGTTTTTCCTGGCTTCCAATGCACAGGCTAAACCAATTGGGCCGCCGCCAACAATGAGAACGTCAAATAATTCCATATCACAAATTTACAAAGAAAATTGTCTACAGATCTGCATCTTCCCAATTCTCAAATTTTGAAACATTCTGAAGCAGGCGTCTGTTTTCATTTCTTAACTCTTCCATCTGGTTCAGAAGTTTATGGATGATCTCTATGCCGGGAAGATTAATGTCGAGATCATAATGCCAGTTTGCAAAGCGTTCGAGATGAGGCAGTTCTTCGTAAATGATGTAGCGGATGCTGTTTTCAGTTTCCGGATGCAGCAATTCCGAATCGATCAGCTGATCCAGAAACGTATAATCTATTTTATATAACCGGATGATTTCTTCTATGGAGATTCTTTCGTTCATTGCTAAGAATTTTTGAGTTGCTGAAACAGTTCTTTTTGTTTTTCGGTGAGGTGAGTCGGGATTTTTACATTGTAAGTCACATAAAGATCGCCAAATTCATTTTCTTTTTTATAAACAGGAAATCCTTTGCCTTTCAGCCGTACTGTAGTTCCGTTCTGCGTTTCCGGTTTTACTTTTAGTTTCACGGAACCGTCAAGTGTCCGGATATTAACGTCTCCACCTAAAACGGCGGTGTAAAGGTCAATATCAACGGAAGTCCTGAGATTGTCACCTTCGCGTTTAAAATCTTTGTCTTCCGGAATATTGAATGTGATGTAAAGGTCACCGTTTGGACCGCCATTTATTCCCGGATTTCCGTGACCTTTCAGCTTGATTTGCTGACCGTCGTAAACACCTGCCGGAATCGTTATTCTCACTTTTTTTCCATTGATTTCGAAAGTCTGCTGATGCGTTTTATAGGCATCTTTCAAGTCCAGGTTCAGCTCTGCCGAAATATCCTGACCTTTGAATTTTCCACTGGCACTGCCTCTTGCATTTCTTCCGAAATTTCCGCTTCCACCAAACATGGATTGGAAAAAGTCCGAAAAATCTTCACTTCCCCCAAAATCTGCTCCCGAAAATCCACTGCCTGAATTTCCGGAATACTGATGCTGTTGTCTCTGCTGTTGTTGTGCGCGTTCGTATTCTTCACCATGTTTCCAATGTTCGCCATATTTGTCATACTTCGCACGGTTTTCCGCATTGCTCAGGACTTCGTTGGCTTCATTGATCTCCTTGAATTTCTTTTCTGCCTCTTTATCGTTCGGATTCATATCCGGATGATATTTCCGCGCCAGCTTTCTGTACGCTTTTTTAATATCGTCGGCAGACGCATTTTTTTCAAGGCCAAGGATTTTATAGTAGTCTATAAATGCCATATTATCAGATGTTTTTAACAGTATTTATTTCCCTAAGTTAGTGAATTTGCTCTGAAATAAGAAATTTTTGCAATTAGGAGCATCGGGCTTCAGTCCATTATTCAGCTTTCAACCCGCTTTCCGCTATATCTTTTGTTTTTGCCCGGTCGGCATCGCTGCGCTCGCCGCCTCGCTCCAAACAAAAGGATGCCGCTGCAATCGGGGCTATGTCGAGGTTTTTATCTTTTTTTCTCAACAATTAAAGTTAATGGCTAGTTTATTTCTGTTCCACCCAGATCAATTCAGAAGTGTTATAGCCGATTTCTTTGGCTTTGTTCAGAAATTTATTTTTAACATCTTCCGGGATTGTTTTCTCTCTTGAAAGGATCCACAGGTATTTCAGATTATTGCCTACAACCAAAGCGTATCTGTAGTCACCTGCCAGCTCGATGACATTGTAGCCGGCCCAGAATGGTTTGAAAAAAGAAACTTTCAGTCTTGCCTCATTTTCCGAGTTCACAAATCTTGCTTCGCCAATACTTTCTTTCCATTCTTTTTTTACATAATCGTAACCTTTGTTATCCACTTTGATTGTTCCGTCCGGATTTTTGGAATAAGTTGCGGTAACCTGGTTCAGATTGCGTTCAAACCTGTAATCGAACCTTGCAATCTCGTACCATTTTCCCAGATACTTATCAGAGTCAAAATTTTGTACGGCAACAGCCTTATCCGGAATTCCGACAGAACAGGAGTTAAGAAGCAAAATCCCTATCAAACCGATTGATACGGGAAGTAAAATTTTTGTGAATGTCTTTTTCATACTACAGTTTATTTCCCCAGTTTATTCAAAAATAATTCCAACAAAAAGAATTTTGATTAAATTTTTATGCAGGAAATATGGATTCAATTATTTCATTATTTTTACAGATATAAAAGTTAAATAATTAATTATCAATGAAACTAAAACTACTTTCTATATTGTCGCTTGTACTCTTTAATCAGGCTTTCGCCCAGTCCGACAAATTTTATGCAACAACAGATGCCGGCAATGCTAAAGAACTCAAGGAAAAATTTCCGGATGATATTGAAATTATCAGCTCCAATGGAAACAGTTCAGCGGTTTATCTAAGCAAAAAAGCAGCAGAATTTCTTCATCATAATGTAATCACGCACGGCCCAGGCTATGTTTATAAATCGTCTGCAGATGAAGCTGTTTCTGCCATCAACAAGGCGAAAAGAGCCAATAAAGTTTTGGCATTTACCATAGATCAGGATGCTATTGTCAACTCTGCGATTGCGAAAGTTAGTGCAGATAATATCAAGGCGCATATCCAGACTTTGGAAAATTATGGAACCCGTCACCATACTACTACAAAAGCCAAAACGGCTATTCAGGATCTGAGAACCAAGTGGCAAAGCCTGATCACAGCTTCCGGGAGAACAGATATTTCTGTGAGAACCGTCAATCATACGGGAACCACAATGCCTTCCCTGATTCTCACAATCAACGGAACATCTGCGCCGAATGATTTCATTATTGTAGGAGCGCATATGGACTCTATCACTAATAATGTTAATATTGCGCCTGGAGCAGATGATGATGCATCCGGAATTGCCACTATTTCCGAAATGATAAGAGTTTTGCTGGATATCAATTACAGACCGTCCAAAACTGTCGAGTTTATGGCTTATGCTGCGGAAGAAATCGGCTTGGTAGGTTCATCCGAAATTGCCCAGAATTATGCAATGAACAATAAGAATGTAGTTTCTTTTGTGCAGTTCGATATGACGAATTATAAAGGTTCTGCAAAAGATATCTATCTCACCACCGATCCTTACAACAGTAATGACCTGAATTTATTCCTGATCGAACTAATGGAGCATTATAACAAAACCGGCACACACGCATTTACTTACGGCAACACCATTTGCAATTACGGGTGCTCCGACCACTTCAGCTGGGCAGATAACGGTTATGATGCTGCTTTTCCTTTCGAAGCTTCCTTCTCCCAATATAACCCGAATATCCATACAACCAATGATAAGCTTTCCAATATGGGAAATAGTGCTACGCACGCAGCAAAGTTTGCCAAGCTTGGTCTGGAATTCATAGTTGAGACGGCAAAAGGTTCTGTTTTAGGGGTTTCAGATGTTTCTAAAAATTCAGTAAGTATTTTTGTGAAAGACAAAACTTTAAATTACCAATTAGGAAAAGAAGCCGTGGAATCTTTGATAATTGTAGATTCCGGCGGAAGACAGCTTTTGACATCACAAAATTTACTGCCTCTTGGAACCATCGATTTGAAAACAATGAGCAGCGGATTTTATTTGGCGGTTTTCAGAACCAAATCCGGAAAAGTAATTACTAAGAAATTTATTTTAGAATAATTCAAAGAAAATAAAAAGAGAAGATAGAAACCTATCTTCTCTTTTTTATAATACCTAAGGATTTTTAATATTCAGGAGCCAGTTCTACAACAAGTCCTTCTAATTCCTGAGTTACAGGAATCTGACAGCCTAACCTGCTGTTGGGTTTTACATTGAAAGCTTCGGAAAGCATAACGTCTTCATCGGGCAGCATTTCCGGCAGCGGCACATTTTCGCTTAAAATATAACACTGGCAGGAAGCGCACATCGCCATTCCGCCGCAGATGCCAATTGTACCTTCTTCTGCAAGCTCGTAAGCACGGACTACTTCCATTAGGCTCATTGCCATATCTGTTGGTGCTGCAATGGTGTGAGAAACGCCTTCTCTGTCTATAATTGTAATATTAACGTCTGACATAATGCAAAGATAAGAAGTTGATTTCAGATACAGGATTTTGGATATAAATTTTTGAACAGTAATTTCAATGAAATTATAAAAAAAAGAGGATTACAGAAATCCTCTTTAATATTATTTAGATGAATATCTTCTAATCAATGGCCTTAACCACAGCTTTTTCAGCTTCTTTTCTGGTTCCGTCGAAACCATCAACGCCGCTTACGGTTGTATACTTAAGGACGAATTTTTTGCCTGGATTCAGTCTGTTATATACACTCTGGCACATCAGGGTTGCTTCATGGAAACCGCAAAGGATTAATTTCAGTTTTCCTGGATAGGTGTTGACGTCGCCTATTGCATAGATGCCGTCAATATTGGTCTGATAATCCAAAGCATTGTTAACTTTGATTGCATTTTTTTCAATTTCCAATCCCCATTCTGCCAAAGGTCCCAACTTAGGGGTTAGCCCGAACAAAGGAATAAGATAATCCGTTTCGATAATTGATTTCTCTCCGTCTTTTTCGATTTCGATTGCAGTCAGAGCTTCTTCTCCGATCAATCCGGTAACTTCGGCCGGTGTGATCAGATTGATTTTTCCCTGATGCTTCAGTTCTGTCACTTTTTCAACAGAGTCTAATGCGCCACGGAATTCATTTCTTCTATGAATCAAAGTGACTTCCGATGCTACATCTGCTAAAAAAACAGACCAGTCCAAAGCCGAATCACCGCCACCTGCAATCACAATTTTTTTATCACGGAACATTTCAGGTTCTCTTACAAAGTATTCAACCCCTTTTTCCTCAAACTTTTCGATATTTTCAAGTTCAGGTTTTCTCGGGTCAAAGCTACCAAGGCCTCCGGCAATAGCAATGGCTTTGCCTTTTACTTTCACACCGCGGCTTGTTGTAACAATGAAATCACCTTCTTCTGTTTTTTCATAGCTTACAGCCTTTTGAGCAAGCGAAAATTGTGGTTCAAACTGTTTGATCTGTTCCATAAGATTATCCACCAAAACACCTGCGTCCACACTTGGAAATCCCGGAATGTCAAAAATCGGTTTTTTAGGATATAGTTCTGTTAATTGACCTCCTGGTTGTGGAAGTGCGTCGATGAGATGGCATCTCAGTTTCAGCAATCCGGCTTCGAATACAGCGAAAAGTCCTGTGGGACCTGCACCTATAATAATGATATCGGTTTCGAACATCTATAAAAATTTTGGAACAGCAAATTTATGCAATAAATATGATTTTAGAATGATTCTAAAGTATGATATTGGTTATGAAAATGATAATTTGCAGGGAAATGGAAAAAAATTATATTTGTTAAAAATTAATTAAATGAAATCCCAAATTTTAAATTCTAAAATTACAAAGTACGTAATAACATTTTTTCTGTGTAATGTTTTCTTGGTAAGCTTGGCACAATCAGCTCCGGGTATTACCAGGTTAATACAGCAAAATACTTTAAAAGGTAGCCGGCTATCATTGGTTGAAACGACAGATAATTATGTTTATCACATAGGAACAAATAATTCTTCGGAAATTGGTTTTGATAATCTTTCTGCAACCAATACTGGATTGGATGATTTATTCATTTTGAAATCCAATGTTTCTAATGGGGCAAATTATTGGTTTAAAACTTTTAATGCTGGTAATAAGGGTATAATTTCTCCAAAATATGCATACATAGATTCGTTGGAAAATATTTATGTTTTTGCACAGTTTAAAGGAACAGTTACTGTAGGAACTAAGAGTATTACTTCGGCCAATCAGTCGGATGCTTTCCTAATGAAAATTAATAATGATGGGAATGCGGCGTGGATTGTTTATCTTGAAAATGGCTATAATTCTTACTACAAAACAAAATGCATAACAGATCATGTAGATACTTTTTTTGTCTATGGTCAAAATCATCTTTTAAGAATAAGCGATACAGATGGAAGTGTTTTATATAACAAAATTTATAACGATGTTGAATTAAAATCTGTAGCGTTGAAGGATCAAAATCTTTATTTAGCGGGTTATGCTATAAACCCTACTGCTTTTGGTTCAGAAGTAATTTTTCAAAACAATGTTGGTTTTATACTAAAAGGAGATAAAGCTGCAAATTTCACCGCATTGCTTAATACTACACCAAGTGAAATGGGATTGATTTCTTCTGATATTAGCGACATTGCTGTGTCTAATGACGGTTTATTATTGTCAGGATTTTATACAAATAAGCCAATTAATCTTGCTACAGAAAATGGCACTTTTTCGTATACGTACAGCCCAAATACAACTTATCCATATAACAGATTATATAATTTTGTAGCGAAAGTTGATTTTAGCTTAAATACAGTTTCTTTTTTCAGATCATCTTCTCCAATTGGTGTAGATGGTATTTATAATGTTTTAACTTACAGAAATTCTGCTAAACTGGTGCCATACGGAAATGGGAATTTCCGTCAGTTACTTTATAATACAGATAGGTCTAAATCTATTTCATCATACACAAATACTAATGGTTCCACAACAAGTTTTACTCAAAACTATAACTTAGATGAATATACACTTATTACTTCCAATGATAGTAATGGTGAATATCAATCAGATAAACAGCCTTTGAATTATGGCTTCAGAATGAGTGCGTCTGCAAATTATTATACACTGATAAACAATAATGTCAGAGCTTTTACATCTGGTTTATTTAATATATCAAATTCTAACGCTGTTTGGAGTAAGCAAAAATTGACATCTGTCGGAGGCAGTTATTCTGGAGCTGTTATAAAACATTTGAATTCAGCAAAAGGAGATTTGTTTTTAACGGCATTGGTTGAAGGAAAAGCAGATTTTTTTGGTCAGAAGATTAATAATAACATCGGAAGTTATTCCAAATATATTACAAGATTAGGAGTCGATGGACTACCCAAATGGATTGCAAAATTTGATTTTACTAATGCAATACCTAATAGCTATTTTAATGTATCTCAAAATTATGTAACTATTGATAAGAATGATAATTTTTATATTCTTTTAAATAGATCAGAAGCTTTGTCTTCACAATTCACTGATGCTAACGGAACTGTAATAAACTTCAGTCAATATGCTAGTAATGATAATAGAGTCCTAATTAAATTAGATAAAAACGGGAAATACATTTGGGGGAAAGAAATATCAGGAATTAGCATTGCAGGAATAACTGTTGATAATAATGATAATATCTATGTTACAGGATTTGCAGGGTCTCTGGTTATGAATGGCATAAACTACAATTCTACTGGTTCTTCTTCTTTGTTTATTCTAAAATTTGATACCAATGGAAGTTTAGGATATTCTAAAGTTTATCAAAATGATATGGATGCATTTTCAGTGACTCCTGTTTTTGATGGCCAGAATAATCTTTATATTTTTTCTGAACCAATTAATAATACATCTTCAGATTATGTTTTTGGAACTATTACAGTACCAACAAATGATAATCATTCAGATTTGCTTATGTTGAAATTTGATGCTAATGGAAATGCAATTTTTGGTAAAAACTTCTATGCTAACTCAATAGATTATAGATATGCATGGTCAAATGATGTTGCTTTTGATGGAGAGAGTTTTGTGGTCATGGGGAATGTTCTGGGAATGTCTAATAATAACAATTATATGGGTCTGGATCTTATTGATATTCCAAAAGTATATTCTCAAAGTGTATATGCTCCTTTTATAGCAAAAATTAAATCTGATGGTTCTGTTATTTGGCAAAAGGTGTTGGAGTCTAGTGAGTCTAATGCGGGAAATTATACAAATATCAATCTTGATGAGGATAAAAACATCTATATGTTTTATTACGTGAAAGATAAAGTTTCTATAAACGGAACGGAATACTCTTTTGATAATACAAAAGGTAATAAGATCTTATTAAAAATGACCACAAACGGACTTTTGGAATATATAAAAACTGTTGATTTATCAGCTTCATCTTATCCAATTGTAGATGTTATGGGTGACAATAAAATTAATGTTGTAGCTTTTACATCCGAAAATAATGTTCTTAATTATACTATAAATAATTTTAATGGTTCAAATTTATTTGTTGCAACTTTTGGTAGTTTAGATCAAAAATATCTAACTCCAGAAAAAAATTATTTACTTTTATCTAATACTGCAATTTCGAATAACCCAAATAACTTTAACACGTTTGAATTGAATCTGGTTAATAATGTCAATTGGATAGCAGTAAGCGATCAAAACTGGCTGAATCTTTCATTCACAGAGTTAAATGATAAAAATATTGCTAACACAATTTCCGGTAGCGGAGACGCAAAAATTTTATTAACAGCTGATACTAATAACTCTGGTGATGATAGATCTGCAAATGTTCTTTTTACTGGTGATCAGGGAGTTTTATCTAAAACAGTAGTGGTAACCCAAACCGGTGTTCTTGGTGCCAATGAGCCTAAAGCTTACATTACGGTAATTTATCCAAATCCAACTTTCGATATTCTTAATATTCAAACAAATCAGAAAATTTCTAAGGTAGAAATCTATGATATAAGTGGAAAATTGTTAATATCAAACTCTTCTGATGATAAGAAGATTAAGGTTTCCGATTTAACAAATGGTTTATACTTGGTCAAAATATTTACAGATAGAAATGTGATTAATTCCAAATTTATTAAAAATTAAAAAAAAGCGATTCCACCGAATCGCTTTTTACATGAAATTTCTAATTATTTTCTTATCAAATGATAAGATTTTATATTTTTTTTTGTTTTAGGTTTGCGCTTTCATCATTTGTGTTTTTAATCCCTGGGAATAAATTAATTTATCTCAGGGATTTTTCTTAGACGTTTCTTTTGATCAGCGCCATGTAAAAGCCGTCATAACCTTCACTCGGCATGATCTTTTCATCTTTCACGAGAGTATAGTCAGGATTATTTTCTAAAAAAACCTTCACCTGCTCATTATTTTCGGAAGGGAGGATAGAGCAGGTTGCATAGATCATCTGTCCGCCTTTTTTTAATATTCTGGAATAATCCTGCAGGATTTGTTGCTGCTCACTTTTGATCCGGTCAATAAAATTCTGATCTATTTTCCATTTGGAGTCCGGATTTCTTTTTAAAACGCCAAGTCCTGAGCAAGGCGCATCTATCAGAAGTCTGTCTGCCTTTTCATGAAGTCTCTTGATCACTTTATTGTCTGCGATCAATCTCGTTTCTATATTATGAGCACCAGCTCTTTTTGCACGTCTCTTCAACTCAGCTAGCTTCCATTCATAGATGTCAAGCGCAATAATTTGTCCCTTGTTTTTCATCAGTGCGGCAAGATGCAGTGTTTTTCCGCCGGCGCCTGCACAGGCATCCACAACACGCATGCCTTCTTTCACATCCAGCAATTCTCCTATTTTCTGGGAACTCGCATCCTGAACTTCGAATAAACCATCCTTAAAAGCAGAGGTCAGGAAAACGTTCTTTTTTTCCTCAAGCTGAACAGCGTCCGGATAATTTTTAATGGTAAAAGACTCTACATTTTCATCCTTAAGGTCAGCAATCAGCTCTTTAGGTGTTGTCTTCAGTGTGTTGGTTCTGAGAACGGTCGGCGCCTGCTCATTAAGTGCGAGCATTTCTCTTTCCCAACTTTTTCCCAGTTCTTTTTCCAGAGTTTCTGCCAGCCAGTCAGGGATTGAATATTCTATGGCTTTAGTTGGAACTGTTCCTTTTTTAAGTTTGGTGAGAATGTCAGAAATTTTAATTCCGTCAAACTCTTCAAATTTTTTATAATGGGTTTTGCTCCACAGGAGATAAGCCAGGATCAGTTTATAAATATTGTTTGGTTTCACGCCCTCGCCCATATAATATTCCAGGCGTTTTTTCCATCGGATAATATTGTAAAAGATCTCGGAAACTACTTTTCTGTCTTCACTTCCCCATTTTTTATGAGATTTCAGCAGTCTTTCTATGACTTTGTCTGCGTATTTTTTGTCTTCAAAAAAAGTTTCCTGAAGTGAATCATGAATCCCGATAAGAAGATTTCTGTGAATTAATTCCATTGAATTTTAATAAATATTTATTGATCGAATCATTTTCCAATTTTGGATTTGATATTTTTTGGAAAGCAAATTTATCGATTCTGCAAAGTTACTGAATTTAATTTTACTTCTCATCCAATACTTGTCTTATGAAAAGAGCCGTGAGTAAGATTAGTATTAATTTTGTGTTAAATTTTTCAAAATTGTTTAATTTTAATGTTTAACAATTTTGTCAAAAATAAAATTCGTTATAAATTTGTACAAAATTGTTTAACAAAAATGTCAAACCTATCAAAAAAAGACCACACTCAGGAGCTTATAAAAGAAACAACCAAAAATCTTTTCTTTGTTCAGGGACGTTTTGCTGCTACCACTCAGGAGATTGCAGATGAAGCTGGTGTAAACAGGACATTGATTAATTATTATTTCAGATCAAGAGATAATCTTGTTCAGATTGTTTTTGATGAGGCTCACAAAGTGGAAAAGGAAAAGTCCGAAGTCATTATGAGATCTGATCTTAGCTTCAAAGAAAAAATATCTCAATTCATCAGTGAAAGTCTTCAGACCAGTTTAAAATATCCGTATCTGGAAACCTATATTGTCTCACAGATCAACAACGGAAGCTGTCATAAACGAGATGTGGAAGAAGCGGATCTCAAAAAACTTTATAATGACATCGAAAATGAAATGAAGGCGGGCAATATCGAGAAAATGGAGCCAATGCAGTTTATCCTGAATATGATATCGTTATTGGTTTTTCCAAGTGCGGTGAGGCCATTGATAATGGAAAATATGATGATTAATGATAAAGAATTCGACAGGCTGATTGCAGACCGAAAAGACATCATCCTGAAAATGCTTTTCAAAAATTAAATCATTAATATAAAGTATTTTCTTTTTGGATTCGTTCATTAAAACTAAAGCATAAAAAATTAAAAATAAACTTATAATAAATTATGAATAGAAAACGTATAACTGCAAGCAGGCTGAAAAAAGGTTTGTCGGCAGTGCTTATGATTTTCGGCTTTTCTTCAGTTTTTGCACAGCAGACTGTAACTTTGAAGCAAGCGATAGAATATGCGTTGCAAAACAAAACAGATGCGCTGAAAGCTAAACTGGAGGTGACCAATGCAGATTACAAAATTGCAGAAGCTAAAGCCGGTGCTCTTCCAAAAATCAATGGAACAGCGAATCTGACTTATAATCCTATTATTCAGGAGATTGTGCTTGCTGGTCAAACTTTCAAAATGGGTCAGCCTTGGGTTGCAATTGCAGGTGTTCAGCTGCAACAAGCTTTGTTTAATCAGCAGGTTTTTATCGGGTTGAAGGCCGCAAAATCTACCAAAGAATTTTACCAGCTCAATGCCGATCTTACGGATGAGCAGATCATTGAAAGAGTTTCCAACGCTTATTTCCAGGTTTTTACTGTGGAACAAAATCAGGAAACGCTCGAAAGCAGCTACGCAAGCACGGAAAAAGTCAGAAATGTTATAAAAAGTTTGTTTGACAACGGTCTGGCAAAGAAAATCGATCTTGACAGAACCAATGTTAATCTTACCAATATAGAAACCAATATCAAGCAGACTAAAAACGGTGTGACCCAGGCAAAAAATGCACTTAAGTTTTATATGGGAATGCCGATTGAGAAAGATATCCAGCTGGTAAAGGAAGATATGGAAATCACACCGCATCTTCTGGAAAATACGCTTAGTGCTGATAACAGAACCGAAGTCAAAGTTTTGCTTAAAAATAAAGAACTCCTGGAGTATAATAAAAAAGCAACCGAGGCTGCTTATTATCCTACAATTAATCTTACTGCAAATTATAACTGGCAGGGAATGGGAGAAAAATTTCCCTTAGTTAATGGAAGCTCCAAAGGAGTTATGTGGTCCGATTATTCAGCAATTGGCTTAGGCATCAATATTCCGATTTTCAATGGATTTGCTACCAAATCAAAAGTTCAGCAGGCTCAGATCGATCTGGATAAAATCAATCTTGACATTCAGGAAACCAAGCTTAGTTTAGATCTGGCTTATCAGAATGCCAAATCGCAAATTGAAAACAGCCTTTCCACTTTGGAAAATCAGAAAGCTAACGTAACACTTGCTGAGGATGTTCTTGCCAATACAAGAAGTAACTACCAATACGGGCTGGCAACACTTACTGACCTTTTGGATGCGGAAAACTCCTTAGTCCAGGCTAAAAATAATTATACCAATGCCATTTTGGATTATAAAATTGCCGAAGTTCAGTACTACAAATCAAAAGGTGAACTTAAAACTTATTTAAAATAAACTACGAAAATAAATATTCCAAATGAAAAAAACTTTAATATATATCATCGTTGCAGCAGTTCTGGTTGGTCTGGCTGCTTACAAAATTGTTGATAACAAGAAAAAGCAGGAAGCTGAGGTAAAAGAAGTAGCCAAGCAGGTTGACAAAATCAATGTGAATGTGGTAACGGTTTCCAGACAAGATATTGATACGGATTATTCGGCAAACGGAACATTCATCCCGAAGCAGGAATCTAACCAGTCGGCGGATATTGCCGGAAGAGTGGTTAATGTTTATGTAAAAGAAGGCTCAAGAGTTGCAGCCGGTCAGGTTTTAGCAACCATTAAAAGAGATGCGATCGAAGTAGATGTGACCCAGGCTCAGAATAATTTGCAAAATGCCATTATTGATAACCAGCGTTACGAGAATGCTTACAAAACAGGTGGTGTGACAAAACAGCAGCTGGATAACTCAAGACTTCAGCTTAAAAATGCACAATCAGCAGTAAGAGCACAGGGCGTAAGAGTCAATGATACCAGCGTGAGAGCCGGAATCAGCGGGATGATTAACAAAAAAATGGTGGAGCCGGGAATGGTGGTTTCAACCGGAACCGCTTTATTCGAAATTGTCAATATCAATTCGTTGAAGCTTTCTGTTCTTGTTGATGAAAGCCAGGTTGGCAGAATCCAGATCGGGCAGGAAGTCGATATCAATGTTAATGTTTTACCTGATGAAAAATTCACGGGAAGAATAACATTTATTGCGCCGAAAAGTGATGCTTCTCTCAATTTCCCGGTGGAAATAGAAGTTCAGAACAGAGGAAACCTGAAAGCCGGTATGTATGCAACGGCACTTTTCAAAACCAATCACGGTGCAGAAACCCAGAATATGCTGACAGTTCCGGCAGAAGCTTTTGTAAACGGTGTAAGCTCAGGTCAGCTTTTCATTGTTAATAACGGAACGGCCAAATTAATAAAAGTGACAACCGGAAAGGTTTATGGAGATAAAGTTCAGATCCTGAGCGGCCTTAATGGCGATGAGCAGGTGATTACCAGCGGACAAATCAACCTGGATAACGGTTCAAAAATCAATATCGTAAAGTAGCACAAGATGAAGTTAGCAGAAATATCTATTAAAAGACCGTCGTTGGTGATCGTATTATTTACGATTCTGACGCTGGGAGGTCTGTTGAGTTACTCTATGATGGGGTACGAATTGATCCCGAAATTTGAAACCAATATGGTGACGATTTCCACGGTATATCCCGGAGCGTCGCCAAGTGAGGTGGAAACCTCGGTTACCAGAAAGATTGAAGACGCAGTAGGTTCTCTTGAGAATGTGAAAAAAGTGGAAGCTTCTTCCTATGAAAGTCTCTCGGTGATTATGGTTCAGCTGAATGCCGGTGCCGATGTCAATTATGCACTGAATGATGCACAGCGTAAGGTTAACGCGGTTCTTGCAGACCTTCCGGATGATGCAAAAACACCCTCACTGAATAAGTTCTCTCTGGATGATCTACCGATTATCACGATGAGTATTTCCAGTGATAAAATGAATAACAAGCAACTTTACGATCTTCTGGATAAAAAGATTGAGCCTATTTTTTCCCGTGTGAATGGTGTTGCTCAGGTAGATCTGATTGGTGGTCAGGAGAGAGAGATTCAGGTGAATCTTGATGAGAAAAAACTTCAGGGTTACGGTTTGGCAATTTCTGATGTTCAGCAGGCTATCCTTTCCTCTAACCTTGACTTCCCGACGGGTGCTTTGAAAACAAGAACTTCAAAATCTACAATCCGATTAGAAGGAAAATATAAATCCGTTGCGGAACTGAACAATCTAGTAATTTCTTCCAAAAACGGAGCTCAGGTAAGATTGTCTGATATTGCCACGGTTTTCGATTCCCAGAAAGATGTGGAAAAAGTGGCAAGATTCAACCAGTTACCGACGATTTTGATGCAAATCAAGAAACAATCGGATGCCAACGCAGTTTCTGTATCGGAAAGCATTACAAAAACGGTGGATGAGGTTATGAAAAATTATGCTGCTCAGGGCGTTAAAGTTAAAATTGTGGATGACAGTACAGACTTTACTTTGGAAGCTGCGAATCACGTTATTTTTGACTTGTTCCTGGCGATTATTCTGGTGGCTGTAGTGATGTTGTTATTCCTTCATAATATCAGAAATGCCTTTATTGTAATGGTTTCCATTCCGGTCTCATTGATTGCAACTTTCATCGGGATGAATCTGATGGGTTACACATTGAACTTAATGAGTTTACTTGGACTATCATTGGTAGTTGGTATTCTTGTGGATGATGCGATTGTGGTTCTGGAAAACGTTTACCGGCACATGGAGATGGGAAAAAGCCGGATCCGTGCCGCTTACGATGGTGCCGCAGAGATTGGATTTACGGTTTCCGCCATCACATTGGTAATTGTGGTTGTATTCCTTCCGATTGCGATGAGTACAGGTTTGGTGGCAAATATCCTGGCACAATTCTGCGTCACGGTGGTTATTGCAACATTATTTTCATTGTTGGCATCGTTCACAATTATTCCTTGGTTATCTTCAAGATTTGGGAAACTGGTTCATCTTACCGGGAAAAATCCTTTTGAAAAATTCATTCTTTGGTTCGAGAAACAATTGGACAAATTCACGCACTGGATTACAGGAATCCTGGAATGGTGTCTGAAAACGACTTTAAGAAGAATAATGACAGTTATTGTAACTTTTCTTGTTCTGATAGGCTCATTTATGTTAGTGGCATTTGGTTTCATTGGTGGAGAATTCTTCCCGAAAATGGACAGAGGTCAGTTCCTGGTTCAGATGGAATTACCGAAAGATGCATCAGTTGAGAAAACCAATCAGGTGACTCTTGAGGTTGAGAGATTCCTTAGAAATGACAAAGATGTTGTGGATTTGATTACGACAGTTGGTCAGCAATCTACCGGTTTTGGTGGTGCACAGGCAACACTTTACCAATCGGAGATCCAGGTAATTTTGACAGACAAATCCGAACGTTCCGAAAGTACCGATATCAAATCAGCCAAAATCAAAAGAGCGTTGGCCGAAAAATTCACCGGTGTTGAATTTAAAACAGCACCAATCGGTCTGATGGGAGCGGACAATGCACCTATCGAATTGGTAGTAACGGCTCAGGACAATGCAACAGCGAACAAAGAAGCTAACCGGATTCTCGCATTATTGAAAAAAGTGCCGGGAGCTGTAGATGCGGAATTATCCACCGATACAGGAAATCCGGAGGTTCAGGTGAATATTGACAGAGATAAGATGTCCGCTTTGGGACTGAATCTTTCCAGCGTTGGGCAAACAATGCAGACAGCATTCAACGGAAATACAGATGGGAAATTCCGTGCCGGTGAATATGAATATGACATCAACATCCGTTTTGGAGATTACAACAGGCAATCCATTGATGATGTTAAAAATCTGATATTTACCAATCCAAAAGGAGAGCAGATCAGGCTAAGTCAATTTGCTCAAGTTAAAATGGGTTCCGGTCCGAGTTTGCTGGAACGTCGAGATAAAGCACCTTCTGTAAAAGTAAAATCAAAAGTGGTAGGTCGTCCGGTTGGTGACGTTGCTAATGAATGGGCAGCCATGTTTATGAACAATGAAAAAACTAAGCCTGCTGGTGTAGAGTACATCTGGAGCGGTGATATGGAAAACCAGACCGAAGGCTTCGGTACTTTAGGTATTGCTTTATTTGCGGCTATTATTTTGGTTTACCTGGTGATGGTGTCACTTTATGACAGTTTTATACATCCGTTTGTCGTACTGTTCTCGATTCCGCTGGCCTTGATCGGAGTAATGTTGATCCTGGCATTGACAGGAAACTCTTTAAATATCTTTACGATGCTCGGTATGATTATGTTGATTGGTCTCGTGGCAAAGAATGCGATCCTGATTGTGGACTTTACCAACATGCGAAAAGCAGCGGGTGCTAATACGCACGATGCATTGGTTCAGGCCAATCACGCGCGTCTCCGTCCGATCCTGATGACTACGATTGCGATGATTTTCGGGATGTTGCCGATTGCGTTGGCAAGTGGAGCAGGAGCAGAGATGAACAAAGGTCTGGCCTGGGTAGTTATCGGCGGTTTGACATCATCACTATTCCTTACCTTGATTATTGTGCCGGTGGTTTATTCATTAATGGAATCATTCATTAACTTCATAAGGAGGTTGATTAACAGATTATTTGGAACTAAAATGGGCGAAAAGATTGATTATGAAGCCGAAATGAAAGCAGACTATGTTCACAAAGAACTGAGCGAAGACGGTTACACACCGAAACACGTAGATTAATCTCAATTATTTATTATACACTTTAGGCAGCCTTCGGGCTGTCTTTTTTATGATAAAAAAGACTCTCAGAAAAATCTGAAAGTCTCAATAGATTTTTTTTTGGAACAGAAATTATTCTGCCATTACTTCTCCGGATTTTCTGTAAACATAATTACCATAAATATGTCTTCTGGCAAAACGGCTTGGCGAATCTGAGTTGACCATTTTGATATAAGTATTTCTTGGAACACCCATATATTCGAACATTTGTCCGTTCAGATGCTGGACTTTCAATATGGATTTTTCAAGATAGAAATCTGCAATGATAGAATTGGAGATGGTGTCGGTATATTCTTCTTTATATTTTTCCTGAGTTTCTTCATTGATGCTCACTAGAAAATGATAGGCTTCAATCACAGATTTGCTTTTTTCCTCCGCTGCCAGTTTTCCGGCTTCATCATTGATGAATTTGTCCGGATGTGTTTCCTTCATCATATTTCTGTAGATGCTTTTAAGATCTTTAAGGGTTGCGGTTTTGTCTACCTCCAGAAGTTTTCTGTACTCGGTAATTTTTTTCATATTAAATACTAATTTCGGGGTGCAAAATTAAGGTTTTAAATCAGTAAAACTATAACTGGTTCATTATTATTATGTTAATAATAAAGATTCATATCAAAATCAAATTTTATAATTTGTAAGCTTGATATTATGTTAAAAAAGAAAATCTTATCTTTGAAATGTAATTTTATCAGTAATGAAAAAACTTTTTTTTACATCTATAATGGCAGTATCGGTAGTTTCCTGTACCAGCAGATTGGGTAATACCGATAAGCTGGGGAAAAGCCAGGCATCTATCACAGGTACACAGTGGGTTCTGGCGGATGATATCACCAATAAACCTACCTTGGTAATAGAGCAAAACAGAATCTCCGGAAATGCAGGCTGCAATAATTATTTTTCTGAGGCCACAATTGATACTTCTGCCGGAAATTTTTCAGCGAAGAACATTGGGTCTACGAGAAAAATGTGCAATAATATGATCACGGAAACGGCCTATCTGGAAGTACTTCCGAAGGTTAATAAATATGTTGTAACAGAAACAACACTGGAACTTTATAAGGATAATCTTTTGCTTCTGAAATTCAATAAGCAGTAAAAAAAAGAGCTCAATAATGAGCTCTTTTTTTATTCTTCGTCTTCGTCGTCGTATTTTGCAAGTTCTTCGTCACACCATTTGAAGGCTTCTTCTACAACTTTAGTAGCTTCTGTAGCTACGGTTTCCTCATCGTCACCTTCAAGATCATCCAGCCACTCCACATCTTCTTCTTCTACATTAAGGATAAAACGAGGATATTCTGTATGCACTACGAATAGATCTTCCGGAAAATCAGAATTGTCGGCCAATAAAAACTTTGGTAATTTCATAATAAAAATTTTTAAAATAAATCAGAGAAAGATTATGATCTCTGATTTTCAAAGATAGAAAAAATCCCTAAAAGAATTATTGATATTTATTTTTTTTGATGTTGATTTTTTTCTCTACTTTATATCTTGTCAGTACATTATTTTTTAATGTATCTGCGGCTTTGAATGTTAAATAAATGTTCGGATTGACCGTGCTGATGAGTTCTGCCGTCTGTCCGTCATTATCTTCCTGATCTTTTACGAAGAATTTCAGTTTACTGTGCATCAGGTTTTCTTGTGTCAGAAAAGCGGTAATGGCTTTTCTGTTTTCCAGGTAATTGCCTTTTGAAAGCCAGGTAAATGCAAAACCAATTAAAAGACTTATAAATCCTATCGTATAGGTGAATGCGCCGAAAACATTAAATAGCTTGCGGAAAAATACCATCCAGATACCAATGGAAAAAGGAGCCATCAGTCGGTAATCTATCGCATTGACGGAATATACATACTGAACGAAGTAGGATAAGGCAATACATGCTAATGAACTGGTTATAATAAACCTTTCTGTGTCCGAAAGTCTGATTTTGATGAATAGGAAAATCATTACAAGAATAGTTAAAACACCCATTCCATAAATTCCGTAGTTGATAATTCCGCCGTTAGGATCTGCAATGTGGATGAATGGGTTGAAAGTGGTTGCCATTCCCTGGAACAGTTCTAAAAGAAGCTGAGATGTAGGCTTAAGACCTATTTCTAAAAAAGTATCAATGTATTTTTCATTAAAGTAATCAATAAAAGTAAACTTGTAGATTCCATAAAATATGATTCCTATAACCCCGCTCAAAACAAAGCTTTTCCAATAATTTTTCCGGAAATTCATCAGCCCGAAAACAATATTTCCGCCACAGAAAAATAGTGCACTATAGCGGATATTGATCATAGCAATCAGGCATAAGCTTAAGTAAAAAGTGCCTTTTGCTAAAGTATATTTTTGGTTTATAATCTGTCTTCCGATGTAAAAATAGACCACTACAAAAGGAAGAATCATCTCTTCGCTCATCGTATAAGAAAAAATACTGACAAAGCTGAATAACGAAGAAATGATCATCAGTTCTTTGAAGAAAAATTTTTTTCTGTAGGCAAAAATCAGAATTATGGTAAAAGCCAAAATCCCGATCAGTTTACTGCTCCAGAAATGATCCAGCTCAAAAAATGTAAAAAATTTGATGGCTAGCGGATAGCCAAGTGGTGCAGTTGTATTGTCTATAACAGGAAAAATTTCAGATTGCCTCATATACCGGATAGAATCCGGGCTTACCCGGCCTTTTTCGTTCAGAAGGAACCGAAGGATTATCATAATGTAGGTAATGATAATTAATAATAACTGAAGGTATTTTTCCTGTGCAGGTTTGAGTTTGAAGATCATCATAGTTTTTTTAATGAAAAAGTCAGAACCAAATTCTGATTCTGACAAAGTTATAAATCGTAAATTTAATTGACTAATTTGATATTCAGGAATTTTATTTCAAAAACATCTTCGATACTTTCTCAGCCTTTTTACTTTCTGAATAATCGTAGAAACCTTCACCGGATTTCACGCCTTTTTTTCCTGCCATTACCATATTCACAAGCAGAGGGTTTGGTGCATATTTCGGGTTTTTGAAACCATCATACATTACATTTAATATTGCCAGACAAACATCCAGACCGATGAAATCTGCCAATTGCAGAGGTCCCATTGGATGAGCCATTCCCAATTTCATTACGGTGTCTATTTCTTCAACACCTGCAACGCCGTTGTAAAGCGTTTCGATAGCTTCATTGATCATTGGCATCAGGATTCTGTTGGCTACAAAACCAGGATAATCGTTCACTTCTGTAGGTACTTTTCCCAATTGTTTTGACATTTCAAAAATCGTATCAAAAGTCTCTTTTGATGTGGAATAACCTTTAATGATTTCTACCAGTTTCATAATAGGAACCGGATTCATAAAGTGCATTCCGATGACTTTTTCAGGTCTGGTCGTAGCTGCTGCAATCTGTGTGATAGAAATCGAAGAAGTATTAGTCGCTAAAATGCAATTTTCCGGCGCCAAATCATCAATTTGTTTAAAGATTTTCAGTTTCAGATCCAGATTTTCCGTCGCCGCTTCTACAATTAGATCAGAATTTGGAACTGCGTCTTTGAGATCTGTGAATGTTGTAATGTTTCCGAGCGTATTTGTTTTTTCTTCTTCTGTAAGGTTTCCTTTGGCAATAATCCTGTCCAGATTGGTCGTGATGGTTTTCAATGCTTTATCCAGATTTTCCTGCTTCACATCTACCAAACTTACCTTAAATCCACTTTGAGCAAAGGTATGTGCAATGCCATTTCCCATAGTTCCGGCACCTATTACAACAATGTTTTTCATATTTAATTTTCTTATTAATGAATTTGTAAACCTTTCGGTTGCAATTTATTTTTATCCTTTCTATAATGAATGTCTATCATCTATTAGTCTTTATGAAGATAATAAAGATATTCCGTCGTTCCGTTTGCCTTGTGATTTCTGTTTTCCTCTTTGTCTGCCCGGAAACGCTGATACTCGGTTGTAAATATATCATATTTCCCGAATTTGGAAAGGATATTTCTGATTTCACTTTCGGGCATCAGTCCTTCATTGTTATAACTGAGGAAAATATGCTGAAATTTGGCATTTTTGATGAGGTCTTCAAAACTTTTTGAGACTTCTGTTTTACTACAGTATTTTGATTTCTGATAATGTCGAAGTCCCGTTTTCCCTTTTGGCGAGAACTGATCGTATTTCGCAATCGTGTTCAGAAGATGATAGTTGGCGCCGTATTGTCTTGCATTGTAAGGCGGATCAAGATAAAGGATATCGCCTTCTATTGTTTTGATTAATTCGTTAGCATCTTCATTATAAACGTCGTGTTGGTTTTTAGTCGGTTCAAAATCGGCGGGTAAAATTTCCAGTTTTTTCTGAGCCGATTTTTTGATTTGTTTCAAAAACGCACCATAAACCGAAGCGGTGTTGGCAATTTTATCTGCCGCTTCCAATAATGAACAAAGCAGGAAATAATATTGATCTTCATTGATTTTCTGAGATAATTTCCAATGTTCAATTTCCTGCCGGACTGCGTCAATTTTTTTTCCGTTTTCCGCTGAAAAATAAAGCCGTTCAGATGTTCCATTTTCCGAATATTCATCATATATAAAACCTGATTTGCCGTCAAGATGATTCAGTTCTTCGATCAGATTCTCGAATTGAATTTTTTGATGATTGCCTATGTAATTTCGGTTGAGAACATAACTGTAATATTCAAAATCATTACTGATGATTTTTTTCGTTTCCGCTTTGAAGTTTCGTCCTACAATGCCGGTTCCGGCAAACAGATCGCAGAATGTTTTGTCGGATAAATTTTTGCCAGCAACTTCATAAACAGTTTGTTTGATGAAGTTTGATAATTTATGTTTGGAACCGATGTAATTCATTAATAATTATAAAAATATGTCAATGAGAAACTTTTCGACCTTAAAACTTTGAATTGAAATTTTCCTTTGTGACTTTGCATAAACTAAACTTTAATCCAAATAACATCAGACAAAATCTCGTGAAGCTCCAAATTTAAGGAAACTAAGCTGTCTCTGGAAAAATTACGCAGATATTCTGCAACTTTTTCTTTAATTAATATCAATTCAGCTTTCAGTTTCCAATGGTCGCCATTTTTCTCATCAAAGAAAATGATAAACAAACGGTTTTCAAGATGTTTTCTCCCTTGCTGACTCTGATTTTTGTATAGCCATTCGATCAGTTCTTTTTTGTGTTCAATTGCATAGTCAAAACTTTTCCCGAATTGTTTCGGAAATACGCTGCTTTTATGATCAAAGGGAATATTAGAAATATAAAAATCGACAGTTTTTGAGAATGGATTGTCTTCTTTTTTTACTACCGGATTTGATGTGAAAATATGTTCAATCGCTTTGGCAGACCAGAAATTCAACCAGCGGTTAAACGCATAATTTCTAAGTTCGTTGTCAAAATCTTTACATTGATTTTCCAGCGTTTCAAAATCCTTAGTTTTATAAATGAATTTCGTTTTAAAATCCCAATCATCCGACTGCTTTCTCCCCCAAGTGTACGGAAAATCAAGACGTTTTTTGAGTTCGGATTCTAAGGATTGGAGAGTCATTTAATAATTCCTTGTATAAGTCTTTTTCTCTTGCAAATAAATTGGAGCAGAACTTTCCTTAACGCGAAATTTTGTCTTGTAATAAATTCTTTCGCCATCAATTTTATTTGTAAATACCGAAAAATGAAGATGCGGGCCTTTGCTCCAGCCCGTGTTGCCGCTGTATCCTATTAATTGACCTTGTTTTACATCATCGCCTTTATGTACAGCGATTCCGTCTTTCTTAAGATGTACATATTCCGCAAAAGTTCCGTCATCATGAAGGATAATAACTTTATTGTTGAATTTTGCGCAATCTTTTGTAAGACAGGATTGGTTAGAATCTGATTTAGTAATGATAACTTTTCCACTTCTTGCGGCGAAAATTTCAGTTCCTGATTTATGGCTGAAATCTAAAGAATAAGTGTTTTGATGAGAGAAACTTCCGTTATAACCCTGATAAATCGATTGTGAAGAATTGGTAGAATAGGGTAACCAATACACTTCTTCGGAATCAGAAGGTTTTGCATTCACGTCACCAAAAACATAAAACACATTATAACTGAATTTAAATCCTTTTGATTTGTTCTCCGGATCAATTTTTGAGATTACGAATTTTTTTGCATTTGCAGGAACCACGATCACACTTTTATTTGGTAAGCTGGATTTTACGTTCTCACCGGAATATTCATATTCGACACTGATAGGGCAGGATTCATTATTATCGACAAAAATCACATTGCTTTTATTATCCAGATATTTGTCAAATTTTATGTCTGGCGATTCTTGAGAAAAGATGAATAAAGGAAGAAGAAATAAAATATAGAGAACTTTATAATTCATGGCATTTTATTTCTGTATCAGCCTCATAATCTCCAACGCTACTTTCAGTGCTTCGGTTCCATCTTCCAAAGAAACCTCTACAGGAACATTATTTTCAATAGCATTCGCAAAGCTTTCCAGTTCATCCAGAATTGCATTATTCGGTTGGATATTTGGATATTCGAAAAGAATTTGGTTTTTTTCGCCTTCGGCATTTTCGATGATCATATCGAAGTCGGACGGATTTTCCGGCGCTGGTTTCATTCGGATCACTTCTGCTTTTTTCTCCAGGAAATCTACGGAAACGTAAGCATCCTGTTGGAAAAATCGTGATTTCCGCATCGCTTTCATCGATATTCTGGAAGTCGTGAGATTCGCAACGCAACCGTTTTCGAACTCAATTCTGGCGTTGCAGATATCCGGCGTTTTGCTCACCACGGAAACACCACTGGCGTGGATTTGCTTAACTTTTGATTTTACTAAACTTAACAAAATATCCAGATCGTGAATCATCAGATCCAAAACTACCGAAACATCGGTTCCTCTCGGATTGAATTCTGCCAGTCTGTGAATCTCGATAAACATTGGATTCTGAATATAATCTTTCGCACCAATGAAAGCTGGATTATAGCGTTCTACGTGACCAACCTGCGCTTTGATTGCAAACTCTCTGCATTTATATAAGATTTCTTCCGCTTGCTGAAGGGTTTGTGTTACAGGTTTTTCTATAAAAAAATGGATGCCTTTTTCAATGGCTTTTACAGCATAATCGTAGTGATAGACAGTGGGCGTTACAATATCGAGCATCTCGATTTTGTTCAGCAAATCGTCGAAATTTTCATAATATTTATAACCCAATTCGGCTTCCATTTTTTTTCCGTTTTCTGCATCCTTATCGTGGAAACCAACCAGTTCGTATTTCTCAGATTGATTCAGTAATCTTAAATGGATTTTCCCCAAATGTCCCGCACCTACAAGTCCTGCTTTTATCATAGCTTATTTTTCTTAAGGAGGTAAATTTAAGAATTATCACAAATCCACATAAAAAAAGACCCGGAATTTTTTACGATTCTGAGTCTTGTCATTTTTGTTTGATTAAGAATAGTCAAAATCCGTTTGGTTTTCATCTCGTCTTGCATCCCAAATTGATAATATGATTATCTCTTTTGCCTTGATTTCATAGAAAATCAAATAATTTCGAACAATGCTAATTATAGAATTCTAATTATTTGTTGTTCTTCCAATTTTTGGATGAAGCGATAACAAATCGACGGCTTCCGTAAATAGATCATTAATTTTTTTACTGTAAGTTTTAGATTTGGTTTTATTGGTCCAATAAATTAAAATTTCTTTAAGTTCGAATTTTGCAGAATTTGTCCAGACTATTTTTCGTTTAGCCATTGTTCAATTTCTTTTTTCACTTCTTCATCAGTGCATATTTCTCCATTTGCATATTCTTTTCTAGCTTCGGCGATTCTACTTTCCTGCTGTTGTGATAATAAATAAATCTCTTCATCAAGTTCAAAATCCAAAAGTTTTTTGATTTGTTTTATCACTCGAATTTCCTTCAATTCGGTTATTTGATTAATCACATCTAATTTTAACTGTAATTCAGCAGAACTCATTTTGGAATTATTTATATCAAATTTAGATAAAATATTAGAAACTTAAAGATTTGATTATAAAAATATAATTTCTCCTTTCTCAGAACTTTCCTTTGCTGCTTCGATCACTTTCATTGTATGGAAAGCTTGTTTTGCAGTAACCGGAACTTTTTTATCATTAATGATAGCATCATAAAGATCATCGTAGAAATCCAGATAGTTTCCTTGTAAAGTCGGGAAATTCACAACTCTGTCGTTGTAGACCAAAAGTCCGGTTTTGTCCTCAGGTTCCGTTCCCCAATTGTCACGATTCGGAACCTTGCCAAGTTTCAGTTCATCTTCCTGGACGTCTGCTCTGTGTTTCAGAAAGCTTCCTTTTTTGCCGTGAAGAACAAATGCTGGCGTCATTTCTTTTACAAAAAAACTGGATTTCAATCGCACACGCTTGTCAGGATAATAAAGCAAAATATCGAAATAATCATCAATCTGCGTATTTTCGCGAGTTCTTCTGATGTCAGCAAAAACCTTTTCCGGATTTCCAAATAATGTCAAAGCTTGGTCAATAACATGAGAACCCAGATCCATCAAAATACTGGCGCCGGGATTGCCGTTTTCTTTCCACGCTTTTGGGCTCAGTTCGGGATTATATCTTTCGAAACGTATTTCTGCTTCCACAATTTCTCCGAGATAATCTTCTTCCAAAACCTTTTTCACAGTTCGGAAATCGCTGTCATATCGTCGGTTTTGATACACGCAAAGTTTCAGATTTTTCTTTTTGGCGAGTCGGTGTAATTCTTCTGCTTGATCGGATGTTGTTGTAAAAGCCTTTTCTACCAAAGCGTGTTTCCCGGCTTCCAAAACTTTCTTCGTAAACTCAAAATGCGTGTCGATTGGTGTGTTGACCACAATTAGCTCTGCTTCGCTCTCCAGAACTTCTTCAAGAGAATTAAAACTGATAACGTTTGGATAATCGATCTTTATATTTTTTGTGCTTCGTTCATAGGCGCCTATCAATTCAAATCCGTCATTGACCTCAAGAAATGGTGCGTGGAACAATTTTCCGGAACCACCATAAGCGAGCAAAGCCGTTTTTATTTGTCTCATAAATTTTAAAATAATTTTGATGATGCAATTTAACCAAATAAAAAATCAAGCCACAAAACTTGCAACTTGAATATTGAATTAGTTTTCTCGCAGATTTAGCAGATAACGCTGATTTTAGAAAAATAATCTGTCAAATAAGCATAATCAGCAAGATATTTAATTTGTCATTTATTATTGAGGATTAGTCTATAAAGGCTTGGAGAGCCTTAGCCTGACATCGCTGAAAATAAATTGATAGTATTACACTTCTAAAACACTCAAACACTCCAACCCAAAAACTCCCCAACTTAAACTATCCCATAATATGAAACCCACCATCCACGTGACGAATTTCTCCTGTAATTCTGGTTTTTTTTCGAAAAAGATGAACAATCTCGTGCGCCAGATCTTCCGGCAAAGCATTTCCCAGCGGACTAATTCTGTTGGCTCTTTCCACATCTTCAACTTTCAAAGTAGCGTTGCCGGCTTTGCTTCCCATGTAAGGTGAAAATCTGATGGCATTGGCGCGGATTCCGTATTTTTTTCCGAGCTCATAAGCCATTTCAATGGTCAATCTTTCGAGCGCCGCTTTTGCGATACTCATATTAATGTAAGGGAAAAACGAGACTTTCTCCGCAGCAATGTAACTTAAGGAAACAATCGAAGCGCCGTTTTGTAAAACACCATTGGATAATAGGGCGTGACAAAGCGTAACTAATGAAAATGCGGAAACATTCATTGTATCGTTAAATTCTTCAGCAGTCACTTCCAGCATCGGTTTCACGGATTTATTTCGGATGGTCTTGTCCATTGCAATGGCATGAAGAAAACCATTCAGTTCAATTTTTTTTGTTCTCAGATCATCAGCAAAATGACTTAAACTTTCTGGCAAAGTTACATCGAGCGGAGCGGTGTAAACACTATTTCCTAATACTTTTTTACAAGCATTTTCGAAGTCTTCGTAGTTTTTATTGAGAAAAGCTTCTGCTTTTTCTGAAAGATTTTTGTGAAAAGGTGTCACGCCTAATCCTGTGCAAACCACTTTTCCGTTGTTCGCAAGGATTTTTTCGGCGGTTTTCATTGCAAGAGAATTTTCATCTGCAATTCCGGTAATTAAAAAAGTTTGATTATCTAACATTTTTTGAGACTTATAGATTATAGACGAATAGATTATAGATTTATAATCCGGTCTGGATTTATTTTACTAATCAATTATCAATTATCAATTATCAATTATCAATTATCAATTATACCTTATAAAGTGCAGTTCCCCAGGTCCAGCCGGAGCCAACGGCTGCGAAAAGCAACAGGTTTCCGGGTTGGATTTTTCCGCTTTTATAGGTTTCGTCCAGGACAATTGGAATGGTTCCGCCCGATGTGTTGGCGTATCTGTCCATATTCGTCATCACTTTTTCGAATGGGATATTGGTTTTTCTGGCGGTTTCCTGCAAAATTCTGATGCTCGGTTGATGGGGAATAACCCAATCGACATTTTCAGAAGTCAAGTGGTTGGCTTCCAGAATTTCATTAATTGTTTCTGGCAAAACTCTAGTCGCCGTTTCAAAAACTTCTTTTCCGTTCATTTGGAAATAATGAAGTTTTTGTTTTAATGTTTCTTCCGAAGCCGGCATTTCTGAACCTCCTGCCGGAATATTGAAATGGTATTTCCCGGTTCCGTCTGCGTGCAGTTTGAAATCGAAAAAGCCCTTGTCTTCCGTTGTCGCTGACAACAAAATCGCACCGGCGCCGTCGCCAAAGAACACTGAATCTTTTCTATCCCAGTCCGTAATCGTTGAAAACGTATCAGCACCGATGACCAATACATTTTTATACATTCCGGTTTCGATGAACTGGCAGCCAATAGCAATGCCATAAAGTCCACCGGAACAGACTGCGGAAATATCAAAGGCAACCGCTCGTGACGCATCCATCTTTTCCTGCACAAAACATGCTGTGGATGGAGCCTGTCTGTCTGGCGTGGAAGTGGCGACAATGATCAGGTCGATATCTTTTGGCGTGACATCTGTATTTTCCAAAGCTTTCAGCCCGGCTTTGGAAGCCAGATCACTCGTTACTTCGCCTTCGGCAATACGGCGTTCTCTGATTCCCAGATTCTTAAAAATCCATTCGTCAGACGACCCTACTTTTTCGAAAAAATCATTCTTTAAAATTTTTGGCGGAACATACGAACCGGTTCCTTTGATATAAGCACGGAATTTCTGCATAACATTCATTCTTTCATTCAGTTAATTGTTTGTATACTTGAATTTTTAATAAAAAAACAATCAAAGCTATGAACTTTATCTTAAATCAATATTAATTTATTGATAATTTTTAAATTTATGATTTATGTTTGTTTTTTATAAATTTCATTCGGAAATTGCAGGTGATTATCAATAACTGAAACTAATAATGAGAGATACTTACGTTCACAAAGGCAAAAGGAAGCAATTAATTGATTATCTTCATGAGAAGATCGGGATTACCGATACTTTTGTTCTCAATGCAATGAATGAGGTTCCGAGACATCTTTTTATTGAAAGCGTTTTTGAAGATTTTGCTTACGAAGACCGCGCTTTTCCGATTGCTGCGAAACAAACGATTTCTCATCCGTCAACGGTTGCCGAACAAACTGAACTTTTGGAAGTGAACGAAGGGGATAAAATTCTGGAAATCGGAACAGGCTGTGGCTACCAGACTGCTGTTCTTATCAAGATGAACGCTTTGGTCTACACTGTAGAACGGCAAAAAGATCTGTATGATTTTTCCAGTAAAATTTTCAGGGAACTGAATATGAGACCAAAGTTTCAAAACTTTGGGGATGGTTTTGCCGGATTGCCGACTTTTGCCCCATTTGATAAAGTTCTGGTGACTTGCGGTGCAGAAATTCTTCCAACTGAACTATTGAAACAACTGAAAGTGGGTGGGAAAATGGTAATCCCTTTAGGAAAAATGGATGAGCAGATCCTTTATAGATTTACCAAAATATCGGATACGCAATTTGAAAAGGAAGAGTTTGGTGTCTATAAATTTGTTCCGATGCTGCAAAATAAATCATGAAATGGTAAAAACCTACAAAAGCAAACGTGACTGGATTTATGGGTCTATATTTTTGGGAATAAGTTTTCTGTTTCTCTCCATTGTTGTTTCAGTCTATTTTGAAAAGGATTTGTTGGGATGGATTATACTTGCATTCATTTTTTTAATTGTCCAAACGGTATTGATTATAAACTTTTTCCTTCTTAAAATAAAAATAGAAGGCGAAGATCTTGTGGTAAATATCATCTTTGATATCTTCAGAGTCAGTATTTTTAAGATCACAAAAATCCGTGTCGGGGAAACAATGTGGAGCGGATTTAATAAATGCGGGACTTCGGTTGGCGGCTTGATAATCTTTTCGAAATATAAGAATGACCTTTACATCACACCGGAGAATCAGGATGAATTTCTGAAGGAATTATTGGATATCAATCGTCATATTGTGATAGAGGATTTAAGAAAAAAATAATCAGTTTAAGAAATACTTTTAAACACAAAGACTCAAAGTTTTCATAAGGTTCAATAAAATTGGTGCTCTTTGCGAATGCTTCGTGACTTGTGTTTAAATAAAAATCATTCATCATTTATGAATACACGACAGGAAAAAATGGAAGCCTTCGGAAGGCTTCTCGATATAATGGATGATCTTCGGGAAAAATGTCCTTGGGATCAGAAACAGACATTTGAAAGTTTACGACATTTGACTTTGGAAGAAACCTACGAGTTGTCTGATGCGCTTCTGAATGAGGATTTGCAGGAAATCAAAAAAGAGTTGGGCGATGTTTTATTACATCTGGTTTTTTATGCAAAAATTGGTTCGGAAAAAAAGAGTTTTGATATGGCTGACGTTATCAATTCTCTGAATGAAAAACTGATTTTCCGGCATCCGCACATTTATGGCGATACGGTGGCAGAAGATGAAGAAACCGTAAAACAAAACTGGGAAAAACTGAAACTGAAAGAAGGAAATAAATCCATTCTTTCAGGCGTTCCGAAAGGTTTACCTCCGATTATCAAAGCTTACAGGATCCAGGATAAAGTAAAAGGAATTGGCTTCGAATTTGATTCTGCCGATGATGCCTGGGCAAAAGTGAGGGAAGAATTGCAGGAATTCCATCAGGAAACTGATAAGGACAAAAAGGAAAAAGAATTGGGCGATGTTTTTTTCTCTTTGATTAATTACGCCAGAATCTCCGGACTGAATGCGGATACTGCTTTGGAAAAAACCAATGCCAAATTCATATCGAGATTTCAGAAAATGGAAGAACTGGCAATCTCCAGAAACCTGATTCTTGCGGATCTTAATCTTTTGGAAATGGACAAACTCTGGGAAGAAGCCAAGCTTTTTGAAAAATAAATATCTTGGATTCTTTTAATTTGTATATTTGATTTAACTATAAATTTTTAAAACACATCAAACTATGAAAGGTAAAGGTTGTATTGTATTAATTGTAATTGCAGTTGTATTGGCAATAATAGGATTTTCTGTTTCAGGAAGATACAATTCTATGGTTGTAGCCAATAACGAAGTACTTAAAAAATGGGCTAACGTAGAAACGGTTTATCAGAAAAGAGCGAACCTTATTCCGAACTTGGAAAGAACAGTAAAATCATACGCAAAGTATGAACAGGAAACTCTCACTCAGGTAGTTGAAGCACGAGCCAAAGCATCGTCTGTTAATATCGACCCTACCAATATGACAGAAGCTGATATGGCCAAGTTCCAGCAGGCTCAGTCACAGCTAAGTGGTGCATTGGGTAGATTGTTGGTAGTTGTTGAAAAATATCCTGACCTGAAAGCAGACCAACAATATATTAATTTCCAAAGAGAATATACAGCTATTGAGAATAGTATTCGTTCAGAAACCGTTTATTATAATGATTCTGTTGAAAAATTCAATAATCTTGTAGAGCAGTTTCCAGGAAATATTGTAGCAGCATTCTTCCCCAAATTTAAAGTGAAACCAACATTCAAAGCTGAAGCTGGCGCAGAAAAAGCTCCAAGCGTATTTTCAGAATAATGAATCAATTTCTTACAGATACAGAGATGGCTTCCCTGGTGGAAGCCATCAAAATAGCTGAAGACCACTCTTCCGGCGAGATCCGTGTGCACATCGATTCCACGGCTGAAGATGATTTTGCCAAAAAAGCATTTGCGATTTTCCGTTCGCTGGAGATGCACCAGACCAAAGAAAGAAACGGTGTTCTGTTTTATGTCAATTTTGAACAGCATTATCTGACAATTATTGGCGACGAAGGCATTCACAAAAAAGTAAAGCAGCAGTTCTGGGACAATCTTCACGATGAAATCACCTCCCAATTTGCGAAAGAAAATTATTGTGAAGGTCTGAAGCAAGCGATTCTGAAAACCGGACTCGAACTGAAAAAACATTTCCCGCTTTCCGGGGAAAATATCAATGAACTATCCAATGATATCAGCTTCTCTTAAACGATATATTTTTGCATTACTGTTGCTTTTTGGATTGTTATTCAAAGCACAGTTGGTGCCGGAAAAACCAGCCGTTCTTTATCCTGTTTATGATAAAGCGGGTTTGCTTTCAGAATCTGAAAAAGATGCGCTGAATCAAAAGCTTATCAAATTCTCGGATTCCACGTCTACAGAAATCGAGGTCATTATTCTGCCTACAACAGGTGGTGAAGATGTCAATTACCTTGCAACAATGTACGGCGAAAAGTGGGGAATCGGGCAAAAAGGAGTTGATAACGGTGTCGTTTTCCTCATTGCAACTGAAGATCATACAATGTCTATCCAGCAGGGCAGAGCTGTGGAGCAGTATCTTACGGCTTCGGTAGCAGGCCAGATTCTGGATTATCTGGTGACGCCGGCCTTCAAAAAAGGCGAATTTTACAATGGCATAGACCGAGGAACTTCAGCCATAATGGAAGCGGTTCAGGGGAAATTCAAACCTATTGTCAAGAAACACAAAAATGATGGTGGAATCAATATAGGATCGGTGATTTTTATTGTTATTATCATCATTATTCTTTTCAGCATCATCAATAAAAACGGTGGAAACGGCTGGGGTAATAATGACGATGATGATGTGATCTTATCAAGGCGCGGAAGCCGTAGATACCGTGGCGGATTTTTCCCATTTCCGGGCAGTTTCGGCGGAGGCGGATTTGGCGGCGGAAGTTCTGGAGGCGGAGGCTTTGGCGGTTTCGGCGGCGGCGGAAGTTTCGGCGGCGGCGGTGCTTCTGGTGGATGGTAAAATAGCTACTAGCAAATGGCGTTTTGCTTTTAGCTTCGAAAATAGATAATAAAACCCGGATTTTTTGTCCGGGTTTCCTTTTTAATTAAATTATTCTCAATTTCGTAATGGTCTGAATCTTGATTTCAAAGGAAAAAATCACTATTTTTACGAAAATCGAGATTCTTGAAGAAAACACTGGTTCTTTTTGCGCATCCATATTTCGAACATTCTACGACCAATGTAAGATTGCTGGAATGCTATGAAGCTATGGATAATGTGACGCTAAGAGACCTTTATGAAGATTATCCCGATTTTCATATCCAGCCGTTCCGGGAACGAAAGCGGATTGTACAATATGACAGGATTATTTTCCATTTTCCCATCATCTGGTTTGGCTTACCACCCTTGCTTAAGCTGTGGATAGATGAGGTTTTCGATATGCGGTGGATTTCTGAAACCGGCCTGAATATCCTTTCCGGAAAAGATGCTCTGATAGTAACCAGTGTTGGCGGAAGGGAACTTAACTATGCGCCGGACGGAAAATTTAAAACGACTATCGCAGAATTACTGTCCGGGCTCAGAGTTGCTCTGGACGTGAATAGTATTGAGCTGAAAAAAATACACGTGATTTATAATGCCGACAACCTGTCGGAAGAGGAACTTGAGTTCCAATGTCAGGAATTATCACAAACTTTAAAATTGAAATAGATGCAGAATTCCATCGCAATGACCATCCTGATTTTCCTTGGTGCAGCCATTATTATGGTTCCGCTTGGAAAAAAACTGGGATTGAGTTCTGTGATTGGCTATATTCTCGGTGGGATTCTGATTGGTCCGTTTTGTCTGCAACTGACAGGAAGGGATGCTGAAGACATTATGCACGCTTCGGAATTAGGTGTTGTGATGCTTTTGTTTTTGGTGGGACTAGAGCTGGAGCCTCATAAGCTTTGGCAGATCAGAAAAAGAATTCTTGGGTTAGGACTCAGTCAGATGCTTCTGAGTATTGTCGGGATTTTTATCGTGTTTTATGCAGCAGGTTTCGGATTAAAAAAATCGTTTATCATTTCGCTCTGTTTTGCGATGTCATCTACAGCAATTGTTTTGCAGACTTTAAAAGAAAAGAATCTTTTCAGAACGGTAAGCGGAGAATCGTCATTTTCAATTTTATTATTTCAGGATATTGCTGTCATTCCGATCCTGGCACTGCTTCCTTTTTTGTCCAAATCCGAAAGTGCGGTAAAACAGGCAGAACATCAGGAAATTCTGTTGCAGTATCTTCCGGAATGGATACAGCCGTTTACGGTAATTTTTGGTGTGCTTGCACTGATTCTTTTAGGCCGTTTTATCTTCATTCCTTTCCTCAGATTCGTTTCGAAATCCGGGCTAAATGAGTTGCTGACTGCTGCCTCATTATTTTTAGTAATAGGTGTTTCGGAATTAATGATATCTGTTGGTCTGAGTCCGGCTTTAGGTGCTTTTATTGCCGGTGTAATGTTAGCCAACAGCGAGTTTCGCCATGAGTTGGAAAGCGACATTGACCCTTTTAAAGGATTGTTGCTGGCTGTATTTTTTGTAAGCGTTGGCGCAACTATCAATTTTAATATTATTGCTTCCAAACCTTTCTTTATATTTTCTGCAGCCTTCATTGTTCTGGCAATCAAAGCCGTGGTGCTTTTTGCCATCGGGAAATATTATAAAATGAACAACGAGCAGAGTTTTTTCCTGGCTTTTGCATTATCTCAGGTGGGGGAATTTGCATTTGTTCTCGTCAATTTTGCGGCGAGTTTATACCTTATTGATTATCAGGCCAACTCAGAACTGATGGCCATTGTCGCAATTACAATGTGCATTTCACCTCTGCTTTTAATATTCAAGGAAAAAATTCTTGACAACCGTTTTATTACGCAGAAGAACGAAGAGAATGCAGAGCTTGGGATCATCAGGCAAAGAAAGATTATCATAGTTGGGTTCGGATTCTTCGGGAGCACAGTCGGCCGTTTGCTGAAAGCCAATGGAATCCGTTCGACCGTTTTGGATAATGATCCGGACAGAGTAGCTTTGCTTAGATCCAACGGTTTCAATGTTTATTATGGCGATGCCACAAAACCCGCTCTACTGAGAGCAGCAGGAATAGAAGAAGCGGAATTGCTGGTGCTTTGCCTGGACGATATCGAAAAAAATAAATTTCTGGTAGATTATTGTAAAGAGAATTATCCGGATCTGAAAATATTCGTCAGAGCCAAAAACCGTCTGGATGCTTATGATTTCCTGAATAAAAATGTCAATAACATCTATCGCGAGACTTTGGGAACAGCTGTGGATATGGCGGTTGATATCCTGCAGGAAAACGGGATGAGAAAATATACGGCACGCAGAATGGGAAAACGTTTTATGCTGATTGATAAAGCGATGACAAGGCGTCTTGCCAAAGAAAAAGACAAAGAAATGATCACCTTTACACTGCGGGAATCTCTGGAGCGGGAAGCTGAATTGCTCGCTCTGGACAGTATTTCCTTTGAGGAAAATCATTGGAGCGGTGATGAGGATGAAGATAAATAAATTACTGCATTAATGGTATATCATCACTTTTCCTTAATTTTAGTCCTCAAATTTTGTATTAATGAAGAACATAAAAATGTCGTTGCTGATCGCATTCATCGCCGTGAATGCCGTAACCACTATGACGCACGCACAGCAGAAAAAACAGTCTGCAACCACACAACAATCTATGAAAAATAATCCTTTCCTTAGAAAAAGTCCTTTGCAGTATCAGGCACCGGAATTTGATAAAATCAAAGACAATCATTTTAAGCCGGCCTTCGATTACGGACTGAAGGAACAGTTGGCCAACATTGATAAAATTATTAATAATCCAGCTGCTCCGACTTTCGAGAATACAGTTCTGGCGTTGGAAAACAGCGGAGAAGTTTTAGGAAGAGCCACAATTCTTTTCTATAATCTAACAGGGTCTAATACCAATGATTATCTTCAAAAAGTAGAGGAGGAGTATGCACCTGTATTTGCAGCGCATTCTGATAAGATTAATCTTAATGTAAAGCTTTACAAAAGAATAAAAGCTGTAAAAACAGATAAACTGGATGCGGAAAGCAAAAGACTGGTGGAGTATTACATCCAGAATTTTGAATTAGCAGGAGCCAATCTTTCTGCTGAGAATAAAGAAAAATTAAAAGAAATCAACCAACAGCTGGCTACATTGTCTACCCAATTCAGCAATAAGCTTTTGGAAGCAAGAAAAAAAGGTGCAGTTCTGATTTCTGATGTTAAAGAACTGGACGGACTTTCTGTTGATGAATTGGCAGCCGCTGCAACAGATGCGGAACAGTCCGGGCAGAAAGGAAAATATCTTTTAGCGTTGCAAAACACCACTCAGCAACCGCTGTTACAAAATCTTAAAAACAGGGAAACAAGAGAAAAGCTCTTCAGGGCTTCCTGGACAAGAGCCGAGAAAGGCGATGCGAATGATACGCGTGAAACGATTGAAAAATTAGCTAAACTAAGATTGCAGAAAGCAAAGTTATTTGGTAAAAAGAATTTTGCGGAATGGAGCCTGCAGGATCAGATGGCGAAAACACCGGAAGCCGCAATGGGACTTCTGGCCAAATTAGCCGAGCCGGCTGTGGAAACCGCTTACCGGGAGACTAAAGAGATACAGGAAGTGATTGATGCTCAGAAAGGTGGTTTTGGCGTACAGGCGTGGGACTGGAATTTCTATTCCGAACAAGTCAGAAAAGCCAAGTATGACCTGGATGAAAACGAAATCAAACCTTACTTTGAAGTGACTACCGTTCTTGAAAAAGGTGTTTTTTACGCAGCGGAGAAATTCTATGGCATTACTTTCAAGGTGAGAAAAGATCTTCCTGTGTATCATCCCGATGTGGTAGCTTACGAAGTGTTTGACAGAGACGGAAAATCACTTGCGCTTTATTATCTCGATTTCTATACAAGAAGCAATAAAAGCGGAGGAGCGTGGATGAACAATTTTGTACCGCAATCCCATCTTCTCGGACAGAAACCGGTCATTGTCAACGTATTCAACTATCAGAAACCCGCAGCCGGAAAACCATCTCTGATATCTTATGATGATGTAGAAACCATGTTCCACGAATTCGGGCACACACTTCACGGCCTTTTTGCAGATCAGAAGTACGTTTCTATTTCCGGGACCAATACGCCGAGAGATTTTGTGGAGTTTCCTTCGCAGATCAATGAACATTTTGCACTGGAGCCGGAGATTCTTAAAAATTATGCATTACATTATGAAACCAAGCAGCCGATGCCTCAGGGTTTGATTGATAAAATCAAAAAGGCGGCTAATTTTAACCAGGGTTATGCGACCACCGAGCTGGTTGCTGCTGCAACTTTGGATATGAGCTGGCACACCGTAACTGATGAGAAACAACTCATTCCCGTTTTGGATTTTGAAAAAGAAGCGCTGAACAAATACGGATTATTGGTGCCTCAGGTTCCGCCAAGATACCATACGCCGTATTTTGCGCATATCTGGGGAGGCGGTTATTCTGCAGGTTACTACGCTTACCTTTGGTCAGAAACCCTCGATTCCGATGCCTGGGAATGGATTAAAGCAAACGGTGGTGTGACAAGAGAAAATGGAGACCGGTTCAGAAAATATATTCTTTCTGTGGGGAATAGTGTAGATCTTAACAAGGCTTTTGAAGCCTTTACGGGCCATAAAGCTGATATAAAAGCACTACTGAGAAGCAGAGGATTTATCAAATAATATAAGAACAACGCCTCCAAAATGGAAGGCGTTGTTTGTTAAGATTGCCCCTTATGTAAATCCCAAGAAAATGGGCTCGTAGAGATGGCTAAAAAGACACGTGCGTTTTCATGAAAACATACGTGCCTTTTGTTTGAAACGTCCGTGTGTTTTTAGTAAAACATGCATACGTTTTAATTCAGAAGTTAAATTAATTATTATTCCCCGATTTCCAGCCTTGTACTTAGTGCGATTCTGTTCCAGGAATTAATAGTTATTATAGCCATAATAAGTTCTGCAATTTGCTTTTCAGAAAAGATTGATTTGGCTTTTTGGTAAGTTTCTTCTGTCAGTCCGTGTTGGTTGATGAGTGTAATTTCTTCCGTCATTTTCAATGCGGTTTTTTCTTCCTCAGAAAAAAACTTTTCTGCCTCATGCCAGGCGCTTATCAGGAAGATTCTTTCGGCAGTTTCTCCATATTTAATGGCGTCTTTGGTGTGCATATCCAGGCAATACGCACAACCGTTGATCTGTGAAGCGCGGATTTTAATAAGTTCTTTGATGGTTTTAGAAATCCCGGACTGAGCGAGGTAACCCTCCAGTCCTAACATAGCTTTGTAAGCCTGAGAATCTGTTTTGCTGATGTTGATGCGTTTTTCCATTGTTTTGATGATTTAATTTGTTGATACAAAGTTGGAAAATCAAAAACAGGAAAAACTTAAACTGGTTTAAGAAAGTATTTTCTCACAGATTTATAAATCGAGTGGATTTAATTGATCTTAAAACATGCGTAATCTGCGAGAGAACGATTTTATGAAACAATCTTTTTCCGAATCTCACTCAGATATTCCGGCGTGAAGCCAAGGAAAGAAGCGATGAGATATTGCGGAACACGTTGTACAAAATCAGGATATTGTTTAATTAATGAAAAATAAAAATCTTCTTTGGAGTAAGTAAAAATGTATTTCACTCTTCTTTGATTAGCCGCAAAAGCTCTATGATACACAGTCCGGAAATACTTTTCCATCACGGGAAAATCATTCAGAAGCTTCTCCTGGGAACTGTTGGAAATGGTTAGCACTTCAGATTTCTCAACAGCCTGAATGCTGAAATCAGCCGGTGTCTGGCGCTCAAATGAAAAGTTATCAGTCATCCACCAGGTTTCTAAGGCAAAATCTGTGGTTTGCTCAACGCCTTTTTCGTTGAGAAAAAACTTGCGTAGAAGACCTTTCAGTACAAAATAATTGGACTTGCAGATATGCCCTTCTTCCAGCAGATTTTCTTTTTTGCCGAATGTTTTAACCTCGAAATAATTTAAGATCAAAGCAAAATCTCCATCGGAAATGGTAATGAATTTATCAAGATGGGATTTAAAAATTAAAGACATGGAAAATACTGTGTGATATTGTTTTGATTACATCCGGCTTAAGATTTCTTTCTTCTTTGCTTCATAATCTTCTAAGGATATCAGGTCATTATCAAGAAATGCTTTAAGCTTCATCAGGGTTTGCATCGGGTCTTCAGCAGGTGATTCCGGTTTTGGATCTTTTAATTCTTCAGGCTTTTCATTTTGAGTGTTGACGGTGATTCCGCCAGCAGTAGCTCTTTTCTCCTCCAATTCCTTCTGTCGGCGGTACTCTATCATTTCTTCTTCCTTGCTTTGCGCATATTGATAGAGTTTTCTGGCCTGGGATTTAGGAATGTAATCTATAGTTTCAACAAATCCGGAAACAGCAGTCATTCTGAATGTTGAACCCAAAATCGCCTCGCTGATATGACTCTCAGCTATATCTTTCCAGAGATAATCCTGAAAATCAGTAATCAGGCCAAAAGATTTGGAACGAAAAAAAAGAATTCTTTTATTGGTAAGGACAACCGAATCCGGAGAGATGTTAATGGCAGGCTTATTCTGAACAGCAATATATTCTACTGTTTCTCCATTGGTCAGCAGGTCATTGACTTTTTCAGAAATCTTTTCTACAGCTTTCGGATCCTGGTCTTCATTCAGGAATTTTTTTATATCGTTGATCATTGTTTTAAGTTTTGTCCTGTGTGAAATTACGAAAAGAAACTTACTTATAAAAATTAAAAAACTGCATCAGAATCCAATGCAGTTTTATATTATTTTAAGCTTAATCTTAACCTTCCAATTGACTTCCAAGATATTCCCATTCCTGAAGTGTCAAATCGAGTTCTTCTTTAGTCTTGTTATAAGTTTCCAATAGTTCTTCTGAAGGATTTTCTTTGGCAAAAGATGCTTCGAATTCTTCGATTTTCAGTTCCAGATCGGAAATTTTTTCCTCAACCTTTTTGATTTTATTCTGGATGTTTTTTTGCTCTTTGCTGATTATGGTTGTCGGTTGATGGCTGTCTGTTGGTTTTGCTTCCTGAACTTTTGCTCCTGATTCTTTATTTTCCTGTTCCTGATGTAATTTTGATCTTTCGGCAGAGATTTCCCGGATGCTTTCTTTCTGTCTGTATTCCAGATATTCATTGATATCACCAAGGAATTCCTTCATTTTACCATCGCGGAATTCGAAGATTTTGTCTGATAAACCTTGCAAAAATTCACGGTCGTGAGAAATCACGATCAATGTTCCTTCGTATTTCTGAAGTGCTAGTTTGATGATTTCTTTGGATTGAATATCCAAGTGATTCGTAGGTTCATCCATAATCAGCGTATTGAACGGACGAAGTAACAGTTTACAAAGTGCCAGACGGTTTCTTTCGCCTCCGGAAAGCACTTTGGTTTTCTTTGTCACATCTTCGCCCTGGAATAGGAAAGATCCTAATAGGTCACGCACTCTCGGTCTGGTTTCTTCTGTCGCAGAATCTTCCGCTTCCTGGAGAACCGTTTTTTCCGGCGTCAGAACTTCTTCCTGGTTTTGGGCAAAGTAACCGATGCTAACATTGTGGCCTAAATTCCACTCCCCTGAATAATCCTTGATATCGCCAGCTAGAATTTTTGCCAGAGTTGTTTTCCCTTGTCCATTCTGACCCAGAAGCGCAATTCTGTCGCCACGTTCTACAAAGAAATCAACATTGTCAAATATCTGTTTCTCTCCGTAAGCCTTTCCTAGATTTTTAGCTTCGAAAATCACTTTTCCAGGCGTAACAGAAGGCTGAAAACGGATATTGAATTTGGAAACATCTTCATTGTCAATCTCGATTCTCTCTATTTTATCCAGCTTTTTGATTAATGATTGGGCAAAAGATGCTTTTGTTGCACTCGCTCGGAACTTGTTGATGTTATCTTCCATCTGCTTTATTTCCGCATCTTGATTTTTCTTGGCCTGAGTCAGCTTTTCACGGCGCTCTTTTCTTAGTTCAAGGTATTTGGAATAGTTGGCTTTGTAATCATCAATCTTTTTATTGTTAACATCAAAAGTACGGTTACAAATAGAAGTCATAAACTGCTTATCGTGACTTACCAAAACAATCGAGCCGGGATAATCTTTCAGGAAGTTTTCCAGCCAGATAATGGATTCCATATCCAGGTGGTTGGTCGGCTCATCCAGCAGCATCAGATCATTTTTCTGTAGCAGCAGTTTTGCCAGTTCGATTCTCATTCGCCAGCCTCCGGAAAATTCGTCGGTTATTTTCTGGAAATCATCCGCTTTGAAACCTAAACCAAACAACACTTTCTCCACATCACCTTCCAGATTGTAGGCGTCATGATTCATCAGAAGGTCGTTCAGTTCCGTCATTCTGACAATCAGATCAGAGTAGGCATCACTTTCGTAATCCGTTCTGGTGGCCATTTGATGGTTAACTTCCTCAAGCTCATTTTTCATCGCATTGATTTGCTCGTAAGCCTGCATGGTTTCATCCCAAACGGTTCTTCCTTTTACAAAATCGAGGTCTTGTTTCAGAAAACCAATGGTGATATTGCCTTCAGGAACTACAGTTCCTTCGTAGAAGTTGATTTCTCCGGAAAGGATTTTCAGAAGCGTCGATTTGCCAGCTCCGTTTTTTCCAACCAAGCCGATTTTGTCGTCTTTTTTTATCGTAAAATTGACGTCTCTGAAAAGATAATTTCCCGCGTGATGCAATCCTAATCCCTGTGCCGAAATCATTGTAATATATGTTTGAATTTGAATTTGCAAAAGTAGTGAAATATGTTGGATGATGGAAGTGGGAAGTTGGATGTATTAATAGTATGGTTTTGGGCAATTCCCTCGCCAACGCTTTGCCCACAACTCAGGCTAGTAGTTTATCCTGAATCTATTGAAGGGCTCATATCTTTTCTGTGACCAAGGCTTACTCCCTATTCACAGAAAAAGGATAACCGAGCTACTATCCCTATTGCTAATTAGGTTTACAAATTACGCTTTTTGTAGAGAAATTATAAATTAAAAAGTGTCGCTCCTACGGAGCTCTGCTTGTGATGATAATGGTGATATTACAAACATTTCGCTCCTAGCGGAGCTCAGAATTAAATCTGAAACTTTGAACATCCAACATCCAACATCCAACATCCGACATCTATCATCCAACCTCAAACCTCGCACCTTGAACCTTGAACCTTGAACCTTGAACCTTGAACCTTGAACCAAAATTATTATCTTTGCCAAAACTTTATAAAAAATGAGCAAACCGATTTCGGAATTTATAGAAAAGTACTATTTGCACTTCAATGCCGCAGCGTTGGTAGATGCTTCCAAAGGTTATGTTGCGCACCTGAAAGATGGCGGCAAAATGATGGTAACATTGGCCGGAGCAATGTCAACTGCTGAACTTGGGAAAATCTTTGCAGAGATGATTCGTCAGGATAAGGTCGATTTTATTTCTTGTACAGGCGCCAATCTGGAGGAAGATCTTATGAATCTTGTTGCGCATTCGCACTATGAAAGAGTTCCGCATTACAGAGACCTTACGCCTCAGGAAGAATGGGCACTTCTGGAAAGAGGTCTGAACAGAGTTACTGATACTTGTATCCCGGAAGAAGAAGCTTTCAGAAGATTGCAAAAACACATCTATGAAATCTGGAAAGATGCAGACAATAAAGGTGAGAGATATTTCCCACATGAATATATGTACAAAATGATCCTTTCCGGAGTTCTTGAGCAGTATTATGAAATCCCGAGAGAAAATTCCTGGATGATTGCTGCGGCTGAAAAGAACCTGCCAATCGTGGTTCCGGGATGGGAAGATTCTACAATGGGAAATATATTTGCATCATACTGTATCAAAGGCGATTTGAAATTCTCCACAATGAAATCAGGCATCGAATATATGGCTTATCTGGCGGATTGGTACACGAAAAACTCAGGTGGAAAAGGCGTTGGATTCTTCCAGATCGGTGGTGGGATTGCAGGCGATTTCCCAATCTGTGTGGTTCCGATGCTTTATCAGGATATGGAAATGCACGATATACCGTTCTGGTCTTATTTCTGTCAGATCTCTGATTCTACAACGTCTTACGGTTCCTATTCCGGAGCTGTTCCGAATGAGAAAATCACTTGGGGTAAACTGGATATTACGACACCAAAATATATTGTTGAAAGTGATGCGACAATCTGTGCACCATTGATGTTCAGCTATATTCTGGAGAATTCTTAATGGAATAGAATTATAATAAAAATAAATAAAGCGTTTCACTTTGAAACGCTTTATTTATTTAGATGATTGATAATTTAGTCTAAAGAGTTAATCAAAACAAAATACCTGTAACCGAAAATGGCTTTTTGAATTTTGTTGAGTTTAGTGAAATCCCTCTTGCTGTATTTTGGGAGAATCGTTTTATTGATATTGTTCAAGATTCTGAAAAATGACTTTTTCATAATGTTGATTTTAAAATTGATTTATAACAAAAATGCAATTTCCAAGCCACTTCTCAGAGCATCATTACATTCTCTATCTCAGCTACCTTTTTATAAATACTGATAACCTGATCTGCATCCAGAACAAAACAATTGATGGAGACGGAGGTGTATTTGCCTTTAGAACTTTCTCTATTAGACAGGGTGTATTTGAAATTATCAAAAACTTTAAGGATCTCCGTGATTTTTTCAGAATCACTTGTAATAATGAATTTGAAGAGGTATTCCTCCGGGAAATTATGCTGCTGTTCCAGCTTTTCTTTCAGTGAACTGTAAAAGTCTTCAGGATTGGCGTGGTTGCTTTCTATGATGTTTGCCATTAGAATTAAAAATTAAAAAATCTCCGAACATTCGGAGATCAAAGATAGTAATATTTTATTTGCATCAGGAAGGATTTTCTGCCGTTGCTTCCTGAGGAAGAGATACATCGTCCGGAGCGGCTTCCAAGGATTTGTCCAGTGTGAAAAGAGATTCATCAGTGGCTCTGTCGCCACCTGCGATTTTCAATTTATCTATAAGCTCAAGTGCCAGTTTTTCTTCTTCGATCTGCTCTTTAACAAACCATTGCATAAAATTCCACGTAGCCCAGTCTTTTTCCTGGAAAGCAAGGTCAACAATAGAGTAAATGGCAGTTGTATTATCTACTTCGTGCTGGAAAACCTTATTGAAACAGTCTGTCAGGTTCTGCGGATTTTCTGGCGGAGCGGGGATGGCCTCTACTTTAGCTTCGCCTCCTCTGTCCAGGATGTACCGCATAAATTTTATCATGTGGTTTCTTTCTTCCTGGGAGTGTCTGTACAGGAAATTAGCAATTCCGCCGTAACCTTTTACATCTGCCCAGCAGCCGTATGATAAAAATATCTGGGAAGCGTGCGCTTCTTTTGTCATTTGTTTGATTAATGCATTTTGCATATTGGCTGATAGCCTGTTTGTTTCCATATTTTGATTTTTAGTGGTTTAAGGATTAATTACTCATTAAGAGTTATTAAATGTTTGTTATGTTAATTAAACAACTATTGAGCCAAAATTCGGGGATTATATTTTTGAATATTTTTATAAAATTTACTTGGTTTTTATATTTAAATAATTGAAAATCAATTATTTATAAAAATTAATAAAAATTAACAATGTGTTAATAAAAATATTTATATTCGGAGAATAAGAAAATAATACATAAGAATATTATGAGAAAAAATTATGTTAAATTACCATTGCTGATTGCCGCACTGTACTTTGGCGGTGATTTGCATGCGCAATCCACACAAGATACTGTTACAAAAGAGAACAAAATCGAAGAAGTTGTTGTGATTGGATATGGGACACAGAAGAAAGTTGACTTAACTAGTGCTATTACAACGGTAAAAGCAGCTGATATTGTTAAGACGCCATCTGGTCAGGCTACTCAAGCATTACAGGGTAAGGTAGCCGGAGTACAGATTATATCGAATGGTTCGCCGGGGGAAGCGCCAAAAATGAACATAAGAGGTGTGCATTCTATTAATGGAAATAATCAACCGCTTTACGTTGTAGATGGTCTTTTTGTTGATAACATTGAATTTTTAAATCCTAACGATATTCAGGATTTCACGATTCTTAAGGATGCTTCAGCTTCTGCAATTTATGGGGTTCTGGCTGCTAATGGTGTTGTTGTAATTACAACAAAAGGTGGGAGTTATAACAGAAAACCTAAATTAACATATGATACTTATTATGGTTCACAGTATGCTAATAATGTTATTAAAATGGCTAATACTGAGCAATATACTAATTTTGCTTTGGAATCAGGGAATCAATGGGAAATTGATGCGATAGGAGCTGCTATACAACGGTATGGAAGAAGCAGGACCAATCCAAACCTTCCAAATGTAAATACTGACTGGTATAAAGAAGCGCTCAGAATTGCACCTATTATGAGTCATAGTCTTTCAGTTGACGGAGGGTCTGAAAAAGTGGCTTATTCATTAGGGGGTAATTATTTTTCACAAGAGGGTATTTTGAATATGAAAAATAGTTATGAAAGATTCAACATTAGAGCAAAAATAGATGCAAAAGCGACTGATTGGTTGAATGTTGGAACTGTGATTAATTATACGCGTGGAGAGAAATATGATGATGAAGGCTCTGCGTGGCAACAGATTTATTATGCTGTTCCGGTAATGCCAGTTTATGATCCATTATTCACTGATGCAACTGTTAGACCGTATGCGGATGCTCACATATTAGGTTATAGAGAGCATGACAACCCTTTTGCTTTGATGGAAAATGTTGATAAGTTAGGATTACAAAAAACTTTAAACTTTAGCGCTTATGCAGAAGTAAATATTCTTCCCAAAGAACTGACCTTTAAAACGACGCTTTCTTATAATAATAGAAATAATAGTGAACGTTTAATGCAATTGCCTTATTTTGTTAATAACTTTGATAGTGGATTTTACAGAACTTTAGAGCAGTCTTCTATAACCAGAAATAATTCAACTTATGAAGATTATATTTGGGATAATACACTAACCTGGAATAAGACTATAGGAAATCATGATTTTACATTATTAGCCGGAACTTCTTATGCGGATCAGTCATATAAGTTTATGAGTATGCAAGGATTCTTTTTCGAGGGGAGTTTATTTTCACGAAATAATGAAAGCTCCTGGTATATAAATAATGCTTCGCCAGATGGAAGAATAACTTCCGAAGGGCAGCCCTATCGTTATTATAGGACATCTTATTTCGGAAGATTATCATATAAATTTATGAACCGTTATATTGCTTATGCAACTCTTAGAAATGAGGGGTCTAATAAATTTCCAAATCAAAAAACAATTAATCTGCCTGCATTTGGTTTAGGTTGGGTTATATCTGAAGAGTCATTTTTAAAAAATGTAAGTTGGTTAAATCTATTGAAATTCAGAGGAGGCTGGGGTAGATTAGCAAATGATGCAGTGAATGCAAATAGAGCAAACACACCTTTCGCTGTTAATACGGTTTTTGCAGATACTTATGTTTCAGCTTATCAATTTACAACCTATAAGGATGATGTAAGAAGAGAGTTTACAGAAGAAACGAACATTGGACTTTCTTCCGAATTTCTAAATAGACGTTTGACCATTGAAGGTGACTATTTCATAAAAGATACAAAAAATATGGTGGTTCCTGTACCTCCAGTCATTGGAAGCGAAGTTAGTTATAAAAATGTTGGATCTATGAGGAATAAAGGTTTTGAAGTATCTGCTGGATGGAGAGATAAGATCGGAGACAACTGGGGTTATAGCATCAATGGTAATTTTAGTAGAATCAAAAATGAAATTACAGCACTTAACAATGGACAAGAATTTATCGCAAGAGGTTCTGGAGATTTTCCACAACGTTTAGTAGTTGGTCAACCAATCGATGTTTTTTATGGTTATGACGTGATTGGAGTTTATCAGAATCAAGCAGAGATTAATGCTGATCCAACTGCTGTTGCCTATAATTCTACAAATTCCACCAATCCAATTAAACCGGGATATTTTAAATATAGAGATATCAATGGTGACGGGAAAATTGATGCAGATGATAGAATGTACTTAGGTTCACCTGTTCCAACATATTATTATGGAGGATCGATAGCAGTAAACTATAAAAGCTGGGATTTATCTGTAGCTTTTTATGGACAAGGAGGAAATAAAATACTTAACAGAAACAGAACTGAAATTATAAGAACTTCTGGTAGGAATATTGATGCTGACTTTGCAATCAACCGGTGGCACGGGGAAGGTACTACTAATGAATATATCTCATCAGAAGGATATAGAAACAGCTGGAATAATCAAAAATTATCAAAATTTTGGTTGCAGGATGGTGATTTTTTCAGAGTACAAAACATACAACTTGGATATACTTTAAGACAGTCTGGTGTTCCTGAAATGAGATTTACACTTACAGCTGATCGTCCTTTTATGTGGACAAAGAGTAAGAATCTTATGAATCCTGAAATCGCTAATGATGGTGTGAATTTAGATGTTTATCCCACACCATCTGTAGTTTCTGTAGGTTACAGTATAAAATTCTAAAAATAAATTAAACAAAATGAAACAGATAAAATATATAAAAGCTATATTATTAGTAAGCATTATTGGTTTATCAAGCTGTGATAGCAAGTTAGATGAACCAATGGAACTTGATGCTGGTAATAGTTATGATTATACAAGTGCTAATGGTGCCAAAGGTGCTGTTATGGGGGCCTATGCTACTCTCGTAGGTCAAAAATTAAATGCTACAGGAACTTATGATGATACTGGAATCGGATGGGAACAAATTCCGCTTATTTCTGTGAGGGGGGATGATGTAAATGCCGGAGGAAAAAATGACCAAGTTCCATTTACTGATACCGATAATTATTCTTATGACGCTAGCTATTGGATGTATAATAGCTTATGGACAATATGGTATCAAAGAATTGTACAAGTAACGGCTCAAATAGATCAGTTGGAAAAGTTTAGAGCAGGAGGTGTAAACTCACAGCTAATAGATCAATATGTGGCTGAATGTAAAACGCTTAGGGCTTTTTATACTCTGGAAATGTCAAGAGTTTGGGGGAAAGTCATTGTTATGGATGTTTTAGATCAGAGTCAACTTACTCTTAGATCCAAAGATGAAGTGATGACTTGGATTTCTGAACAAATGAATTCTGCAATTCCTAGTCTTCCTGACATGCGTCCAAATCAGCGTACTGACATCAAAGGTGGGGTTACAAAATATACTGCTTTAGCAATTAAGGCAATGGCTAATCTCGAATTGAAAAATTATCAAGGTGTTGCTGATGCAACAGGGCAGATCATTAATTCTGGAAAGTTTACTTTATTTAGTGATTATTATGAGCTATTTAAGACACCGGGTAAATTAGCTGATGAAAATTTACTGGAAATTCAATATTCAGATTTTGGAGTTGGTATAGGAAATAATGTTAAGCACCTTTGGGATTTCTATGGACCTACAAGTTGGACTCCGGCAGTAGATAAAGCTGGTGCGGGCTGGGGATTTTATGAGCCTAGTATGAAGTATATCAAGTTTATGATCAATAGAAATGAGCAGAAAAGATTGGTTACCAATGTACTTTTTACACCAGATGGTATTAATAAAATTAAAGAAGATCCAAACTATTCTACATTACCATCTTGGATATCTAATACTACACCTGATAATGACCAAATAAATAATTCAAACAGAGCATTATTTTTTAGTGGCAAACATTATTTACCGTCTAATCAATTGATTCCTGGAAGACTTAGCTATGGCAGTAACAAAAATTATATTGTTACAAGATATGCTGAAATATTATTAATGTATGCAGAAGCCGTTGCAAGAGGCGCAAGTCCTACTGCAGGATCTGCTGTTGATGCAGTCAATGTTGTAAGAAATAGAGCAGGATTATCTTCTTTAGCTTCTGTCACGCCTGATCAGGTGATGGATGAAAAATATGCTGAACTTGGTATGGAATGGGGGATCCGCTATTTCGATATGGTAAGATTAGGTAACACAGCGGCTTTAAGCTATGATGGTAAAACTTTCACTATGGACAAACAGTTTTTGCCATACCCTACAGCTCAATTGGAAAATATCAGATCTTTGGAAAAATAAATTATAAAATACAATGAAAAACATAATAAAAATAAGTTTTGCTGCATTTTCACTATTGGTTTTGTCATCGTGCAGTGAAGGATATATTGACGACATAAGTCAAGTAGCAGCTGGTGAAGATAAAGCTGCTCCCACAATTAGCATCTTAAGTCCGAATATTGTGAAAACGCTCATTCCACCTAAGGATAATACCACTGATGCAGTAGTAGAATATACAGTTTCTGATGATATTGAAATAGCTCAAATTGATGTTTTTTTGGATGGTAATAAAATATCTTCCCATAACAATTTTTTGGATTATAGGAACTACAAAGAATCTATTACAAAAAATCTTGGATTAGGAGATCATACGTTAAAAATAGATGCAAAAGATATTTCAGGTAAAACATCTTCAAAAAGTTTTACATTTAATATAACAAATATATATACGCCTTTATATGATGGAGAAAAAGCTTATTTTGCCTTTTTTACGGGTAACAGTCGTTTTACAGAATATCTAAGTGTTAAAGATGCTACTGTCGTTGGAAATCCTACCACAATATCTGCAGGCAAGTCAGGAGCAGCTTATCAGGGAGCAACTGGTGCTTATTTGACCTTCCCTTTAGCGGGAATGTACAGTTCTCAGGGTATCAGTTTTACATTTTGGTATAAAGTTAATGCAACACCTAATCGCTCTGGAATTATTGTAATTAATGATGATGATAATAATACCAATGATAACAGAACAGCAGGATTAAGGCTATTCAGAGAAGGCACTGCTACCTCTCAGACTGTAAAGCTTAATATTGGAACTGGAGGTGGTGAATCATGGAATGATGGAGGAAATCTCGCTGCTAATGGAAATTGGGTTCACGTCGCTGTAACGGTTTCTCCAACAGAATCAAAAATTTATTTTAATGGTGTACTTCAGAAAACAGCTACTTACACATCTTTTGATTTTTCTACGAGTTCCACAATTACTATAGGATCAGGAGCTCCTTCATTCACTTATTGGGATCATTTTTCAGATCTGAGTCAGATCGATGAACTAAGAATTTTTAATAAGGCTCTGGACGAAGATGCTGTTAAAGCTACAATGCAATAAAATACTTATCTTAGTATTTGTAATAACTAATGAAAACACTTTATGACCAGTTCATAAAGTGTTTTTCATAAAATTAAAATCGATGATAAACCAAAAATTTTTAAAAGTTACAGCTTTATCTTCAGTTATTGTCTTATTTAGCTGCTCTAACTCCAGTGAATGGGATGTTAACTCATCCTCGGTTGGAACCCCACAAAATCCTGCGACTGTCTACACAGATGCTCAGATCGTAGAAATGGCTCAGAAAGATGCTTTAAAGTACTTCTGGGATTTTGCACAGACCAATTCCAAGCTGGCAAGAGAAAGATATCATACAGACAATCCTGGACAGGATGCCAATGTGGTAACCACAGGAGGCTCAGGATTCGGCTTAATGACGATTTTAACAGGAATTAAGAATGGTTACATCCCTCAGCAGGAAGCCGTTTCCAGATTAACAACCGCTCTTGATTTTCTCAAAACAGCCAATCGTTTCCATGGAGCTTGGCCGCATTGGATCAATGGAACCAATGGCTCAGTTATTCAATTTGGACAGGTTGATAATGGCGGAGATTTGGTAGAAACAGCTTTTCTTGCGCAGGGTTTGATCTGTGTGCGGGAGTATTTCAAAAATTCTACCAATGCGTCAGAATTAGCATTATCTCAAAAAGCAGATGAACTTTGGAAAGGCATTGAGTGGAACTGGTACACAAAAAATCCAGCGGCTCCTAACACGCTCACTTGGCATTGGTCGCCCAATTACGAGTGGCAGCTCAATCACCAGCTTCAGGGTTATGACGAAACATTAATAACTTATGTTTTGGCAGCCGCATCTCCAACTTTTCCGATAGAAAAGATCGTTTATCAAAATGGCTGGGCAAGAAATGGTGCTATTAAAACTTCGGGCTCACAGTTCGGTATTCCTTTGGTGGTCAATCACAATGGCGCCGCAGGCACAGTAGGACCAATGTTTTGGGCGCACTATTCATTTCTGGGTCTCGATCCAAGAGGTCTTACTGATGAGTACGTTAATTACGGCGAAGCAACTACAAATCACGCTAAAATTATGTACGAGTATTGTATCCGAAATCCGAAATCCTGGCAAGGTTATAATTCAAAAAGTTGGGGACTGACTGCCAGCTATTCCAGGAATCCAACTACAGGTGGCGATGATTATGCTGCTCATCAACCAAATAATGATTTAGGAATTATTTCACCCACTGCTGCTATTTCGGATATGCCATACACACCAACGGAAAGTATGAATTTTCTGAGATTTCTTTACAACGAAAATTATTCAAAATATATTGGTGTAGCAGGGCCTTACGATGCCTATTCTATTCAGTATAATTGGGTTACGCCAAGATATTTGGCAATAGATCAAGGCACAATTGCACCTATGATAGAAAACCATAAAAATCAGTTTCTTTGGAATCTCTTTATGAATGCTCCGGATGTGAGACAAGGATTGTTAAAACTAGGTTTTCACTCTTCAATTCACGGGTTCTAATTTTAAAATAATTATCAATGAAAAACCTCCTCGCCATATCAATCTTTTCAGTCACGGCTTTAGTAGCTTGTCAAAATGCACAGTCTGCAAAATCCAATGAAGCTAATTCAGTATCAAAAAATATTTCAGATAATCAGCTAATGGATAAGGTTCAAAACGATGCACTCAGATATTTCTGGGATTTTGCCGAGCCTCATTCACTTCTGGGAAGAGAGCGTTACCACGAAGATGATATTTACCCGGATAATGATAAACATGTTGTAACGACTGGTGGTTCCGGATTTGGTTTGATGACCATTTTGGTTGGTGTAGATAGAAAATTCATCCCAAGAAAAGAAGCTGTACAAAGACTGACACATATCGCCGATTTCCTGGATAAAGCTGACCGTTTTCACGGTGCCTGGTCACACTGGATCAATGGAGAAACAGGAAAAGTTGTTCCTTTTGGCAAGAAAGATAACGGTGGAGATTTGGTAGAAACTGCTTTTTTGGTTCAGGGAATCATCTGCGTCCGGGAATATTTCAAAAACGGTAACGAAGAAGAGAAACAACTTGCCGCCAAGATGGATAAACTCTGGAAAGGCGTGGAGTGGAACTGGTACACCAAAGGCGGGCAAAAAGTGCTTTACTGGCATTGGTCACCCACTTACGGCTGGGAGATGAATTTTCCGCTGGAAGGTTATAATGAATGTCTTATTACTTATGTATTGGCAGCTTCGTCACCGGATTATTCCATAGATTATGATACGTATAACAAAGGTTGGACCCGGAACGGAACTTATACCACAGATCGTACAAAATACGGACTTCCGCTTTTCGTGAAGCATAACTATGCCGAAGAGTTTGGAGGGCCGTTGTTCTGGTCACAGTATTCATATTTGGGTCTTGATCCAAGAGATTTATCAGATAAATATGTCAAAAATTATTGGGATCTGAACAGAAATCACGTTTTGATAGACTACAAATATTGTCAGGAAAATCCATATAATTTCAAAGGTTATTCGGAAAAATATTGGGGACTTACTGCAGGTTATACAAGAAATAAAGACGGCTCTGTTGGCTATGCAGCACACCAGCCTATGAAGGAAGACTTCGGCGTTATCACACCCACAGCTGCGCTCAGCTCAATGCCTTACACGCCAAAAGAGTCGCTTGCTTTTCTGAGATTTCTTTACACGGAAAAACCCAATTTCATTGGGCAGGCCGGACCTTATGACGCTACATCAATTAATTATAACGATTGGTTCACACCAAGATATCTGGCTATAGATCAGGGAACTATTGCACCTATGATTGAAAATTATCGTACAGGTTTGCTTTGGAATCTTTTTATGAATGCGCCGGAAATCAGAACCGGACTCAAGAAAATCGGATTCAAATCGGAGAAACATAAAATAGATTAATAAAAAGTATTATCTTTAGCGGGTAATAGCTATTGTCTCATTTTGATTAAATAAGAAATTCAGGAGCCGGGAACCTGCTCTGCGCTCATACTCCTCGCAAGCCCGCCTGTCCTGAGCCTGTCGAAGGGCCTGCTGTGGGGTAACCGCTGCGATCAGGGCTAGGGATTTGACATGAATAGAATTCAGACCAAGTGATTTGGTTTGTCATTTAAAATATACTCAACAGATGAACTTAAAAATAAAATTACTGCCATTGTTGTTCCTCGGATTTGCATATTTGGGAAACGCTCAGGAAATAAAATCCGAGTTCAATAAAGAAGTTAAGATCCGGAAAAAGCTTTCTTTTATTCTGGACATCCCGAAAGATTCCAAATCAAAATTACCTTTGATTGTTTTTCTTCATGGTTCAGGTGAGCGCGGCAATAATCTTGAGATGGTAAAAGCACACAGTCCGTTTACCTATAAAAATCTTATTAAGGAACCTGTCGCCATTTTGGCGCCGCAATGCCCGGCAGACACCTGGTGGGATACAGATGCGATCTATTTCCTGGTCAAAGAAATTTCCGAAAAATACAACATCGATAAACAGAGAATTTATCTCACCGGCCTTTCTATGGGTGGCTGGGGAACTCTGAAGCTGGCTGGCGAGCACCCGGAAATGTTCGCAGCGGTAGCTGCTGTCTGTGCTCCAACGGATAGAGTAATGCAGGCCAATATCCATCAATACAAAGATTTAAATATCAGGCTATTCCACGGAGGGATGGATGATATTGTTCTTCCGGAAAATGCATTCAATTTCTATCAGAAATTGCATCCGGTGAATCCGAAAGCTGAACTCACCATTTTTCCCAATGATAATCATAATTCCTGGGACTCGACTTACTCGGATCCGAAGTTATATGAGTGGATGTTATCTCAAAAAATAAAATCTTAAAAATAAAGAAGCATATGAAATCAATGGATTTTATATTGCCTAAAATAAAAAATAGTATATGAAAAAGTTTGTAATCTTTGCTGCATTAGCACTTTCGCCCTATTTTATAGCACAGGATATCGTGTCCAAGCCTGTCCAGTCTTTTCAGTCTGCTCAGTATCAGTCCAAGAAAAAGGCGTTTGTGGATAATCTGCTTTCCAAAATGACTTTGGATGAGAAAATAGGTCAGCTCAATCTTCCGGGAGCAAGTGATTTTACAACAGGTCAGGCTCAGAGCTCTGATATTGGTAAAAAAGTGGAACAGGGTCTTGTGGGCGGATTATTTAATATCAAAGGCGTAGATAAGATCCGGGATGTTCAGAAGGTGGCAGTGGAAAAAAGCCGTTTAAAAATCCCAATGATTTTCGGGATGGATGTCATTCACGGTTATGAGACTACTTTTCCTATTCCGTTGGGATTGGCTGCTTCCTGGGATATGAACCTGATCCAGAGATCTGCGCAGATTGCGGCTCAGGAAGCTACCGCAGACGGTATCAACTGGACATTCTCTCCAATGGTGGATATTTCCAGAGATCCGAGATGGGGAAGAGTAGCTGAAGGATCGGGTGAAGATCCTTATCTTGGAAGCCAGATCGCTAAAGCAATGGTTTATGGTTACCAGGGAAAAGATCTGATGGATAAAAATACAATGCTGGCGTGTGTTAAGCATTTTGCACTTTACGGAGCTCCGGAAGGCGGCCGGGATTATAACACGGTTGATATGAGCCACGTTCAGATGTACAATACCTATTTCCCGCCTTACAAAGCAGCTGTAGAAGCCGGTGCTGGTTCTGTAATGGCTTCTTTCAATGAAGTAGACGGGATTCCTGCGACAGGAAACAGATGGCTGATGACAGATGTGCTTAGAAAACAGTGGGATTTTAAAGGTTTCGTAGTAACGGATTATACAGGAATCAATGAAATGATCGACCACGGAATGGGAGATCTGCAGCAGGTTTCCGCATTAGCGATGAATGCAGGAATTGATATGGATATGGTGGGTGAAGGTTTTCTTAAAACGCTAAAGCAATCCATTTCCGAAGGGAAAGTTAAAGAACAGACGGTTAATGATGCCGCAAAAAGAATCCTGGAAGCAAAATATGATCTGGGACTTTTTGATGATCCTTATAGATATACGGATTCTAAAAGAGCTCAGAAAGAAGTTTTCAGCCCGAAACATTTGGAAGCAGCCAAAACGATTGCTTCTAACTCAATGGTGCTGATGAAAAATGACAAACAGATTCTTCCGCTCAAAAAATCCGGAACTGTTGCGGTGATAGGTCCATTGGCAGATAATGCAATGAATATGACCGGAACCTGGAGTGTAGCTGCAAAACATGCCAATTCTATTTCATTACTCAGAGGTCTAAAAGAAACAGTAGGTAAAGATGTTAACTTTATTTATGCAAAAGGAAGCAACGTTTATGAGTCTGAAGAGATGGAAAAACGGGCGGCTATGTTTAACAAAACTACCGACAGGGACAGCCGTCCTGCTAACCAGATCAGAAAAGAAGCATTAGATGTTGCCGGAAAAGCTGATGTCATTGTTCTGGCAATTGGAGAAAGCGCCGAAATGAGCGGTGAATCCAGCTCCAGAACGGATATCACCATTCCGGAAACACAAAGAGCGCTATTAAGAGAACTGAAAAAAACAGGTAAGCCGATTGTTTTGGTTCTGTTTACGGGTCGTGCTTTGGTTCTGAATGAAGAAAAGGAATTGGCAGATGCTATTCTGAATGTCTGGTTCCCGGGAAGTATGGCTGGTTATGCCATTTCAGATGTGCTTTACGGAAAAGTGAATCCTTCCGGAAAACTTCCGATGACGTTCCCAAGAAGTGTAGGTCAGGTTCCGATTTATTACAATGCTAAAAACACAGGACGACCTCTAAGTGCTGAAAACACGGATAAATGTAACTTTGAGAAATTCCGATCCAATTATCTGGATGAATGTAATACACCATTATTTCCTTTCGGTTATGGACTAAGTTATACCAGTTTTGGCTATTCTGATGTTTCGGTTAGCAATGCGAAACCGGCCGGGAATACCTCCATTGAAGCCTCTGTTACCCTCACAAACAATGGGAAATATGACGGGGCAGAAGTGGTTCAGCTATACATCAGGGATTTAGTCGGAAGCAATACAAGACCTGTAAAAGAATTAAAAGGTTTCCAAAAGATCTATCTGAAAGCCGGTGAAAGCAAAAAAGTAACATTCAGCATATCGCCGGAGGATCTGAAATTTTACAATAATGAATTGAAATATGACTGGGAAGCCGGTGATTTCGATATTATGATCGGAACCAGTTCCAGCGAAGTTAAAACAACAAGAATTAACTGGAGCAAATAAGCTTTTTGTTATAAATATATTTAAAGAAGCTGTCTCAATTTTGAGACAGCCTCTTTTGTTTTAATTCTTACGATAAAATTTTATACGAATGAAGCTGCGTGGGAGCGAAACTTTTTATCGTATTAATCCTTGATAATTTTCTGCGATACAAATCTCACATCATCTTTCTTAAGAACCAGAATATATTCGCCGGGACTTAAGACGGAAACATCCATACTTTTATCGTTTTCTGTAACTTTAGTTTCAAGAATCACTCTGCCGGATTGATCCAGAATTTCTGCATTGATATTTTTTTCTGTAATGTTTTGAAGGTAAATAATATCTTTAGCCGGAATCGGGGTGATTACAATTCTGTTTTTAGCAATATCTGAAATACCAAGATTATTACTTCTGATTTTGTAAATATTTCCATTGGTTGCAGCTACATAAAGTTGTTTCTGGTTATCTTCGCCAAAGGTTGTGAAGTTACTTCCTGTAAATGCTGAGGTCCAGGTGATCGTATTTTTATTGTCAAGAATTCCTATCTGGCCGGAGCAATAGTCGCCAAAAATATATTTACCGATCAGGTCTGGATACAAATCTCCCCTGTATACATATCCGCCTGTAATAGAACATTTGCTGCCGGAATGGTCATACTGCGCTACCGGAAAAGTCATTGTGCCAGCACTTGCACAGTTGGCCGTGTTGTAAGGATTATTGCCTTCATAGCATCGCCATCCGTAATTGACACCCGCAGAAGTGGCCGGAACTCTGTTGATTTCTTCCAGTATTTCCTGTCCCACATCAGCGATCCAGACATTATTAGTGGTTTTGTCAAACGAGAATTTCCATCCGTTTCTTAATCCATACGCCCAGATTTCATCTGCGCCGTCCGTTCCTACAAAAGGATTGTCGGCAGGAATATTATAAGCATTTTCAGAATTAACATCAATTCTGAGGATTTTACCTAAAAGCGAATTTTTATTTTGAGAATTATTATTAGGATCGCCGCCGCTTCCGCCGTCGCCTGTGGAAATCCACAGATAGCCATCTGCCCCGAAGTGGATGCTTCCGCCATTATGATTGCTAAAAGGTTTTGGAATGGTTAACAGAATTTTTTCTGATGAAATATCTGCGGTATTGGGATTTGCAGAATTGGCAGTGAATCTGGAAACTCTGACGGAACCCTGAAGATTATTGTAATACACAAAGAAATAACGGTTGGTGGCAAATTGCGGATGAAATGCCAGACCCAGCAATCCTCTTTCTCCTCCGAAAGTAATCAGGCTGGAAATGTTGAGGAAATTATCCGGCGCAACCGTTCCGTTTTCATTAACAATTTTGATTGTTCCGGATTGTTGAACTACAAAAAGCCGGTTGTCATTGGTTGGAGAGGCAATGATCTCCACAGGATTCGAAATGCCGGATACGAAATTATCCAGCGCAATAGTCTGGGCGTAAAAGCTGGCTGTCACAAACAAACCGAGCCAAAGTAAAGATTTTTTCATAACTGATTATTTTATAATTAATTATAATCAAACCAAATAATATGCCTACAACATAAAAGAATTATTCATTTGACAAGTCTGCACAGTTTTCAGTTATTTTGTTTAAAAAAAATGATTCACAGGATTATAAAAATTAAACAGTCATATATTTATCATTTTCAAATTCTTATTTCCACGAGAAATCATTATATTTGCCGACTAAAATTATATATATCGTAAGAAAATGCAAGGAAAAGGACTCGTTACACTGGTTGCCATCGTTCTTGGGCTGATTTGTCTCAATGAGCTTCTGCCTTCTTTCTATGCCAATAAAATAGAAAAAGAAGCAAGAGCCATCGCCGGAGAAAATCAGATTAAATATCAGGCTGAAATTGACAGGCTTTCTAAAGACACGCTTAATCTTGGTTTTACAAAGCTGGATTATGCCTCTGCAAAGCAAAAAGAGATGAAGCTTGGTCTTGACCTTAAAGGTGGTATCAACGTATTATTAGAGATCAACCAGAGAGATCTGGTAAATGATCTTAGTAATTATTCTACAAACCCCGTTTTGATAGAAGCACTTAACAGAACAGATCAGGCGCAGAAAAGCTCAAGTAAGCAATACATTGAGGATTTCTTCAACCAGTTCGAAATTGTTAATAAAGAAAAGAGTACAAATCTGAAGCTTGCAGATCCTGAGATATTCGGAAATACCAATCTTTCTGAGATTAAATTCAACACACCGGATGACCAGGTGAAGAATATCATCAGAAGAAAAATTGATGCGTCTGTAGGAACAGCTTATGAAGTTCTTAGAACACGTATTGATAAAATGGGTGTTACGCAGCCGAACGTTCAGAGAGTTCCGGGCACAGGAAGAATTCTTGTAGAGATGCCTGGTATCAAAGATATCGACAGAGTTAAGAAAATGTTGGCAACTTCAGCAAAGCTTCAGTTTTGGGAAGTGCAGATGGGGCAGGAAGTTTTCCCTTACCTTTCTGAACTTAGCCAGCTGGTAAAAACAAAAGGCGATTCTATCGGTGTTGCTAAAACTACTAATTTCATCAACCTTCTTCAGGTTGGGACTACACCCGGAAATGCAGTCGCTAATGTAAAGCTTGCTGATACAGCTGTAGTTAATAAAATTCTGAACAGCGCAATTGCTGTAAAATCCCGTCCGGTTAACCTGAAGTACACACAGTTTATGTGGGGCTACAAGCCGGAAAGCAATACTTCTAACAGTCTTGTATTATATGCGATCCGTGGAAATATCAACCAAAAAGCACCTGTAGATGGCGCTGTGGAATCTTCTAATATCAATTATGATCAGTTAGGCCGTATCGTTGTAGATATGCAAATGGATTCCAACGGTGCGCGTGACTGGAGAGCAATGACGGAGAAAAACAAAGGTAAAGTGGTGGCTGTTACATTGGATAACAGAGTGTACACAGCACCTATGGTAAATGATGTTATTCCGAACGGAAGAACACAGATCTCCGGAAACTTTACCCAGGTAGAAGCTAAAGATCTTGTTGATGTGCTGGGGGCAGGTAAACTTCCTGCTGGTGCGAAGATTGTTCAGGCGGATGTTGTAGGTCCTTCTTTGGGAGCAGAATCTATCAATGATGGGGTGATGTCTTTCCTTATTGCTTTTGCAGTAATCATTGTATATATCATCTTTTATTATGGAGGAGCGGGAGTCTATGCCGTTATCGCAATGGTGATAAACCTGTTCTACATTTTCGGAATTATGGATTCTGTAGATGCGACATTGACGCTTCCGGGGATTGCTGGTATTGTATTATCGATGGCAATGGCTGTGGATGCGAACGTTATCATCTATGAACGAACGAAAGAAGAATTGTTCCGCGGGAAAACAATTATTGAAGCCTATAAAGATGGTTTCAAGCACGCTATATCGGCCATTGTCGATGGTCACGCTACAACTTTCATTACAGCTTTGATCCTTTATGTTTTCGGAACTGGACCTATCAAAGGTTTTGCAGTTACATTGATGATTGGTCTTGTGATGACATTGTTCACATCAGTTCTTCTTTCGAGAGTGATGATCTTCAACAGATTAGAAAAAGGAAAATCTCTTTCTGTATGGACTGCGCCAACTAAAAATTTATTCAGAAATACCTGGATCGATTTTATCGGGAAAAGAAAATATGCTTATATCGTTTCCGGAATCCTGATGGTGATTTCAATTGGTTCGATTGCTTTCAATGGCTTCAAATACGGAATCGACTTTACAGGTGGACGTAACTATGTTGTCAGATTTGAAAAACCGGTAGATGCTGAAAAGATCGAAGGAAATATTGCCAAGCTGATGAAGACTGCAGATGGCAAGAATGAATCTGTAGAAGTTAAAACGTTTGGTAACAGCTCTCAGTTAAAAATAACGACCGATTATTTAATTGATGATGAATCTCTGGCTGCTGACCAGACTGTAGAACAAAAAATCTATGATGGTCTGAAGCAGGATTTGCCTGCCAATATGAGCCTTGCAGATTTCAAAGCGGCAGACAAAGGTCACGCGGGAATTGTGTCTTCGACTAAAGTGGGACCAACTGTTGCGGATGATATTACAACGCACGGTATGCTTGCGGTAGCAGCTTCACTATTAGGTATTTTTATCTATATCTTGGTTAGGTTTGACAAATGGCAGTTTTCTCTTGGAGCGGTTGCAGGTCTTTTCCACGATACGGTTGTAATACTTGGAGTTTACTCATTGTTCTATAAAGTGATGCCTTTCAATATGGAGATCAACCAGGATTTCATTGCGGCGATTCTTACCGTGATCGGTTATTCAATTAACGATACCGTAATTATCTTCGATAGAATCAGGGAATATCTTCGTGAGAAAAAAGCGCTTACTTTGGCCGGATTATTTGATGATTCCATCTCCAGCACCATTGGTAGAACATTCAACACTTCGTTTACTACGATTTTGGTAATCCTTGCGATTTTCATTTTTGGTGGAGATAACCTTAGAGGATTTATGTTCTGCTTATTGATCGGTATCGGATTTGGTACTTACTCATCTATTTTCATTGCATCGGCTACGGCTTATGACTTCCTTAGAGGCAAGAAAAAAGAAGATAAAGTAACAGGTAAATCTTCGATTGATAATACTGAATTAGTAAAGTAATCTACTTTCAATATAATAAAAAAGCTCTCAATTTTTATTGGGAGCTTTTTTATTTAGAATATTAACAATTGATTTTAGCCAAATTTTCAGTTCAGATATTCTCGAATCAAAAAATTCATATCTTCGCAAAATATGAGACAGAATCAGAAATCGGCAGCTATCGGCTTCATTTTTATCACATTACTGATCGATATTACAGGCTGGGGAATTATTATTCCTGTCGTTCCTAAACTAATAGAGGAGCTTACTCAGGCAGATGTTAGTGAGGCAGCAAAATATGGAGGCTGGCTCAGTTTTGCCTATGCGTTTATCCAGTTTGTTTTTTCACCACTTGTGGGCAATCTTAGTGATAAATATGGAAGGAGACCGATCATTCTATTATCCCTTTTCGGATTTTCGATCGATTATATTTTTCTTGCTTTATCACCAACGATCTGGTGGCTGTTTGTCGGCAGAATTATTGCCGGAATAACAGGAGCAAGCGTCACAACGGCAAGTGCCTATATTGCGGATATATCTACGGATGAAGACCGCGCCAAGAATTTCGGTTTGATAGGCGCTGCATTTGGGATTGGATTTATCATTGGTCCTGTGCTTGGTGGCGTTTTGGGACATTATGGATCCAGAGTTCCTTTTTATGCTGCAGCTGCTCTTTGTCTTATCAATTTTATCTATGGCTACTTTATTTTGCCAGAAAGTTTACCAAAAGAAAACAGGCGGGAACTGGATTGGAAAAGAGCCAATCCTGTAGGTTCATTCAAATTTCTGAAAAAACATCCTGAAATATCTGGACTTACCACTGCTTTGATTCTGATTTACATTGGTGGTCACGCTGTACAAAGCAACTGGAGTTTTTATACGATGTATCGCTTCGACTGGGACGAACGGATGATCGGGATTTCTTTAGGCGTTGTTGGACTGATGGTGGGGCTTGTTCAGGGCTTGTTGATTCGGTGGATCAATCCTAAGCTTGGCGATCAGAAAAGTGTTTTCTATGGATTATTGCTTTATGCGATCGGGATGTTGCTGTATGCTTTTGCATCGGAAGGCTGGATGATGCTGGCCTTTACCATTCCTTACTGTCTTGGTGGGATTTGCGGGCCGGCTTTACAGTCCATCATCACTAAAAATATTCCGTCCAATGAGCAAGGTGAGCTGCAGGGCGCACTTACGAGTCTTATGAGTGCCACATCTATAATTGGCCCGCCCCTTATGACACAGCTTTTCTACTATTTTACGCATAAAAATGCACCGTTTCTATTTCCCGGTGCGCCGTTCTTTTTAGCATTTCTTCTTTTTCTATTGGGACTGTATTTGGTTTATAACACCTTTACCAGGAAAAAAACATAGGGCCCGGACAACAGATTGACTTTTATGAAAAAATTATCATTCCGCCTGTATTAGTTAAGTATATGTTTATTAATTTTGTACTATGGAATTGAGCTTAGGAGAAATGCTGATGATTGCCTTGGCAATCGTTGTCTTATTTGGCCCGGATAAACTGCCCGAGATTGCAAGAGGCCTGGGACAAGGCGTGCGCAAAATGAAAGGTGCAGTAGAAGATATCAAAACCGAGATTATGAAAGAAGCGGATAATCCGGTCTCCGAAATCAAAAAAGAAATTGAAAAAGTAAAGCAATCTGCACAGGAATTTAATCCGCTGGCAGAAAAAAATACGCAGGAAGCACTTGCACAGCAGACTCCAAAAATTGATCTTTCCGAGGACGACACTCACCAGGGTCCTGTTAGCAGATAGCCTATGAATTGGTTAATTGAGAAAGATCAGCAGTTATTATTATTCCTGAATGGGCTTGGCAGATCGTCATTCGATCCTTTCTGGATGATGATTACGGGAAAATGGTTTTGGGTACCATTTTACTTTATCCTCGCTTATTTTCTTTTCAAAAGTTTTCCTCTTAAAAAATTTATATTCATACTTATATTTTTAGCTATCGGGATTACAATTTCAGATCAGCTGGCCGGTATTTTCAAAATCGGAGTTGCCAGACTAAGGCCTTGTCATACAGAAGCTTTGATGTCTAATATGCGTCTTGTAACTTGCGGAGGACAGTTCGGATTTTATTCTTCACACGCATCCAATTCTTTTTTTCTGGTCAGTTTTTTATCGATACTGATTGGTAAAAAATACCAGTTTTTACCATACATTCTCTTCTTCTGGGCTATTTTAGTTTCTTACAGCAGAATATATCTTGGTGTCCATTTTCCATTAGATGTTGCGTTTGGTGCAGGAGTGGGATTTTTATTGGGAGGTGTATTAGCCACACTTACAAAGAAAGTTCTTGCGAAGAATTGATTTTTTAGGAGCTTAATCCCGCTATCCACTCTATCTTTTTTTCGTTCAGCCGGCATCGCTGCGCTCGCCGCCTTCACTCAAAAAAGGATGCCGTTCCTATCGGGGCTAGTTGGCAGTTCGGAAACATTGAATATTTAAACTTACCAGAATCAATTCCGGTGTTTGCTTCCTAATCGTTATGGTAAGGTTTTCCCTGCAGAATAGTGGCAGCTCTGTAGATTTGTTCCACAAAAAACAGGCGGATCATCTGGTGCGTAAAAGTCATTTTAGATAGAGCAATTTTTTCGTTGGCTCTGCTATAGATTTCCTCCGAAAAACCATAAGCACCACCTACCAGAAAATGAATTTTTTTTACGGAGCTTCCCATCCAAAAATCTATTTTTTCCGAAAATTCACGGCTTGTAAACTGTCTGCCTTTTTCATCCAGAATAATAACAAGATCAGAAGCATCGATATTGTTCTGAAAAAGTTTCGCTTCTTCTTTCTTTAGCTGCTCGGGATTCAGGTTTTTGGCATTCTTCACGTCCGGAATTTCCATTAGTTCAAAATTCCAGTGTTTTGGTATTCTCGGAAGATAATATTTCATCAGAGAAACAATTTCTTTATCGTCAGTTTTTCCGATGCAGATCAAATTGATACGCATTTAGTATATTTGTGAGGCAAAGATAAATGAATGGCAAAAAAAATACAGCGCTTTTTTTCAAGAATCCAAAAATTTTTTGACGGAATACATATTCCGGTTTTGGGTATATCTTTGTGGAAGATGCTTTCGATCTATCTGGATGCCATTTTCAAGAATCCTTTGGGAAGGCAGGCTGCAAGTATCTCGTGGAGTTTTTTTCTCAGTTTATTTCCGATGATTCTTTTCTTCCTTTCTGTTTTGCCGTTTATGCCGCATTATGACAAGCTTCAGTTTTATATCTTTGAAGTACTGATGCCGAAAGTATTTCCATCTCATATGCAGAGCGATGTGACGGGTTACATCCAGTCCAGTCTGATTCCGAATATGAAATCCATAAGTAATTTTACCATTCTTTTATCGTTCATCTTCGCAACCAACGGCTGTTTTTCTCTGATTAATGGCTTCAACAGGAATACGGAGCTGCAACGCGGTTTTGTAAAAGAATATCTGCTGGCAATGCTTATTACGATTTGTTTCCTGAGTCTTGTCTGTTTATCGATTTTTGGAATTTATTACAGCGAGGTTGTACTCAAACTATTTACACCGGCTTACGATATTTCCTGGTTTACAAAAAACCTAACCAAGATCATCGGATTTATATCATTTCCTTTATTCTATTTTATCCTTCTCACTTTGTTTTACTGGATAGGCTGCATCAAAATCACAAGGTTGAGAGAAGCTTTTCCGGGCGCAGTTCTGACTACCGTCTTGTTTGTTATACTGACCTATTTCTTTGCCATCTACGTTGCGAATATTGCAAGATATAATGTGCTGTACGGTTCCATTGGATCCATTATTTTGGTAATGGTCTGGGTTAACGTTAATGTTTTTCTTGTACTGATGGGTAATGAGCTGAATCTGGCTATTAAAAAAGTCAAACTGGAAAAACTGATTCGTGAAGAAATGACTTCAGGCGCAACAGAAGCATAGAGATTTGTAAAAATAACTTTAATTAGATAATAGCAAGTTTAAATTTATATGGAAATATTCTCGCTGAGTTTGCAAATCCAGCAGATGATTATATCATTAAATCTGCAAAATTTGCTTTATTTGTGAGAAAATATATAAGGATGAACGTCCGATAATTCCTATAAAATTAATTGAAATTAAATTCAAACTGCTTCTGAACTTTTCTTTTTAGTTTTTAGAATGATGAATCCTACAAATCCTGATAAAACCGAAGCAAACAAAATGCTGATTTTAGAAATATCCTGATTTTCTATATTTCCCGGAAATGCCAGAAGCGATACGAAAATGGACATCGTAAACCCAATTCCCGCCAGAAAACCGACGCCAATCATTTCTTTCCAAGCCGAAAAAGCAGGTAATTCGCCTAATTTAAATCTAATTGCTAAAAAAGAAAAAAGATTGATTCCCAATACTTTTCCGGCAAACAACCCTAAAATAATTCCCAGACTCAGCGGACTTACAAAATGATCCAAAACTTCAGCTTGAAAAGTTATATTGGTATTGGCCAAGGCAAAAATCGGCATTATGAAAAAGCTTACTGGAATGTGAAGATGTTCTTCCAATTTTTCCAATGGCGAAATCTCAGTATCAGAGACATTTGTCGGAATCGTAAATGCCAGTATGACACCGGCAATAGTCGCGTGAATACCGGAATGATGCATAAAATACCAAAGAAATAATCCCGGAATCAAATAGAAAATAATTCCCGTTACCTTTAGTTTATTAAGGATTACCAGTAAAAGTGTGATTCCGCCACAAATCCCGAGTGAGAGCCAATCAATAGAATCGGTATAAAATAATGCGATGACAATGATAGCGCCCAGATCATCCACAATAGCCAACGCACTTAGGAATATTTTTAATGAATTAGGAACACTTTTGCCCAGCAAAGAAATAATGGCCAATGAAAAAGCGATATCAGTCGCCATTGGAATAGCCCAGCCGTTTTTATAATCAGTACTGTGATTGAAAGCTATAAAAATCAGCGCAGGAATCAGCATTCCACCAATTGCTGCAAAAATGGGAAGGCTGGCTTTTTTGATGTCGGATAGTTCGCCTTCTACCAATTCCCGTTTGATTTCCAATCCCACTAACAGGAAGAAAACCGCCATTAAACCGTCATTGATCCACACTGACAAAGAATAATTCAGTTGAAAAATCTCTGTCCCTATTTTGGTATCCAAAAAATTCTGAAAACCTTCTGCTGAAGAAGTGTTGGCAATGACTAACGATAAAAAAACGCACAGAATAAGAAGGATTCCTGAAGTCTTGCTGCTATGGAAAAATTTCTGAAAGTATTTTGATAATTCCATCTAAACCCGTTTAACTTTAGACACTCCGTTGATCGCTTTCAATTGTTTAAATGTTTCTTCCAGCTGACTCTTATTCTTGACTTCCAGATTGATATTACCGGTGAAAATACCATCATTGGAAGCAATGCTCATACTTTTCATATCCATACTCATATTATTACTGATGACAGCGGTAATATCATTAATCATTCCCATTCTGTCCAGACCTTCAATTTCGATCTTGATTCTGTTCTTGAAGCTTTCCGCATTCACCCATTTCGCCTGCAGCACGCGGTAATCATAGTTGGCTCTAAGATTAATAGCGTTAGGACAATTGTCATTATGAACTTTGATTCCGTCCGAAATGGTTATAAACCCGAAAATTTTATCGCCGGGAATCACCGTACAGCATTTGGCAAAAGTGTAGTTGAGTTTCTCCTCATCCTTGCCGAAGACAATCATATCCAGATTAGAGTCTACCTTTTCTACATATTCTTCTTTATTGGAAGATTTTCGGAAACGGTTCAGGATGTTACTGAGAATCCCTTTTTTGTCAGAATATCTTTTGATATCGCCGATGTCAAATGTGCCGTTCTGAAAACCAAGGAACAGATCCTGAGACGTTTTCAGGTTGAGGAATTTTTGCAGTCCGTTCACTTCTTCCTCACTGAAATTCAGCTTGGCGTGGCGCATTTTTCTCTGGAGAATTTCCTTTCCTTCGGCAGTATTCTGATTTTTTTCAGAATTAAGGATGTTTTTAATTTTCGACTTCGCTTTGGAAGTGACTACAAACTCCAGCCAGTCGGCTTTCGGTTTCTGATTTTGTGATGAAAGAATATCTATCTGGTCACCATTCTGAAGTACATAGCTGATCGGAACCAATTTTCCGTTGATTTTTGCGCCCAGACATTTCATTCCCAGATCTGTGTGAACCGAAAAAGCAAAATCCAAAGCTGTAGCACCGGTTGGCAGAATTTTGATCTCACCTTTTGGCGTAAAAACAAATACCTCTTTTGAATAAAGGTTGAGTTTGATGTTATCCAGAAGTTCCGATGTGGAAAGATTCTGCTGCTGTTCCAAAACCTCACGGATTTCCGAAACCCAGCTTTCAAATCGCTGGTCATCACTGTTTTTTCGGTAGCCTTCTTTGTATTTATAGTGTGCAGCAACACCTTTTTCTGCGATGTCATCCATTCTCTCGGAACGGATCTGTACCTCAATCCACTTTTTGTCCGGGCCCATCACGGTAAGATGTAAGCTTTCATAACCTGTAGATCTCGGTTGGGAGATCCAGTCGCGCATTCGGGAAGGATTGCTTTGATAAAGATCCGTTACGATAGAGTAAATTTTCCACGCCAGGAATTTTTCGTTCTTGGGGTCAGATTTATAAATGATCCTGATGGCATAGTTATCATAAACTTCCTCGAAGGTCACGTTCTGCTTCAGCATTTTCCTGTAGATTGAGCTGATGGCTTTTGCCCGTCCTTTGATTGTGAAGTTCAGGTTTTCCTCTTTCAGCTGCTCGGAAACTTCTTTTTTGAATTCCTCTACATATTTTTCACGGCCTTCTTTTGCCACTTCCAATTTGTTCAGGATTTCATTATAAACATCAGGATTGTTATATTTCAGGGAAAGATCTTCTAATTCTGATTTGATGGAATATAAGCCAAACCTGTGAGCCAAAGGTGCGTAGATGTATGCTGTCTCAGCAGCAATTTTTTTCTGCTTCACGGGATGCATACTTTCCAGCGTTCTCATATTGTGAAGACGGTCTGCAATCTTGATGAGAATCACACGGAAATCTTCGGAAAGTGTTAGCAATAATTTCCGGTAATTTTCTGACTGAACTGAAATATTCTGCTGGTTCATCACGGATATTTTGGTGAGACCGTTTACAATATCCGCAATATTTTTTCCAAAGATTTTTTTGAGATCTTCATAAGTATATTCAGAATCTTCTATTACATCGTGCAGCAAAGCACACGCAATGCTGGTGGCACCAAGACCGATTTCATTGGCCACTATTTTGGCGACTTCTATCGGGTGATAGATGTATGGCTCACCTGTTTTCCTGCGCTGGTCTTTATGTGCGTCCAGAGCAATGTCAAACGCTTTTCTGATGAGCTTGTTCTGTTCCTCATCAAGCGTCCGGTAAGTATTGGTAATTAGGTCTTTATATCTTGCAAGGATTTCCTTGTTTTCCTTCTCCAGATCGTAAATCATCATAGAATGTTATCTCAAAACGAATATAAGAAATTTAATACAGATTATCAAGCTATCTTTGTGCCAGATTTTTCTAACCTGCTGATTTTGAAAAAGGAAAAATATTGGCTGTTTTCTGTAAAATTTATAGGACTTTGATTCCTTTTTATATCTTGTTTATACTGTATCTGATGTTTTTCGGATTTGGCAGAACGCCTTATGATTTTAATATTGTCCGCTTAGTTCCGATGGTTTCTACAGCAGGTTTCATCAAAGAAACAATTCAGTGGAAAACCATTGTTATTAATGTTTTTGGGAATGTTATAATGTTTGTTCCGTTTGGCTTCTTGGGAATCGTAATTTCTGATTTGAAACATTTCAGAAAACTGATGATTAATTTTATTTCTGCAATTATCATCATAGAAAGTTTTCAGTATTTTACCAGATTAGGTGTTTTTGATATTGATGATATCATCCTGAATACAGCTGGTGTTGCCATCGGATTCGGAATCTATAGATGGCTAAACCGAATAATTATTGATAGGGATTTTTAGTGTGAACTTCCATCCATCTTGCAGGGTCTTTGATGTTATCCCAACCGAATTTTTTGTAGAGTTCGTGTGCATCTGCTGTTAACAGGATCCATCTTCTTAAGCCTTGTAATTCGGGATGATTCATAATGGTTTCCATCAGTAATTTTGAAAGACCAAGACCCCGAAATTCGTTCAGGATAAAGACATCACCCAAATAAGCAATCGTTGTAAAATCTGTAATGACCTTGGCAAACCCGATTTGTCTGTCCTGATAAAACACGCCAAAACAAAACGAATTGGCAATGGATTTTTCTACTATTTCTTTTGGAATTCCTTTCGCCCAATAAGATTCTTCGGATAAATACCTGTGAATGATTTCTATATCCATTTTGGATTTATCGGTAGAAATATAAAAATCTTGCTGATTGTCCATTGTTATGAATTTAATTCTCTCGCCCGGTTTTCCGCCGCTAAAATTCCTTGTTGTAAAATAGATTTAAGTTGATTCTCCTCAAAAGTTTTCAAAGCAGCTTCCGTTGTGCCACCTTTTGAAGCCACATCTTTTATCAGTTCTTCCAGGGATTTATCCGAATTGTTGATGAGATGGTAAGCGCCCAGCATGGTCTGTTTCACGAATAGTTTTGAAAGATTTTCGTCAATTCCCATTTCTGTTCCAGCTTTTATCATCGCATCGATGATATAATAGAAATACGCCGGACCACTTCCGGAAAGTGCAGTAACAGCATCCAGAAGACTTTCGTCTTCCAGATAAACAGAACGTCCTGTAGAATTCAGTAATCGTTCTATATTAATCAACTGATTGAAAGAAATTCCTTCTGCTGCGGTATAACCGGTGATTCCCATTCCCAGAAGAGTAGGAGCGTTGGGCATTGCTCTTACGACAAATTTGTGATTGAGCAATGTTTGAATGTTCTCAATAGAAATTCCGGCCATTATGGATAAAACCAAAGATTTTTCAGAAATTCTAAAATTTAGATTTTGGGCAACAAAAGCAAAATCCTGAGGTTTTACAGCAATGATAATCAAGTCTGCTTCCAAATCTTTCACTTCTTCAAAAGACGAAATTTCCGAATCTGGAAAAATTGATTTTATTTTTTCTGTTTTGCTTTGATTCCTGGTGATCAGATGCAGGTTTTGTGGCTTTATCAATTCATATTTCAAAAACGATTTTGAAAAGGATAATCCCATATTTCCTGCGCCGAGAACTGCTATTTTCATTGGTGTTTTTTAAAATTTTAATGCTTTTCGTCTAAATAATCTCTACACAATATTAACTTCCCGTTCCAACTCTATCCCGAATTTTTCTTTGACCGAATCAATGATCATCGTAGAAAAATCAAAGATTTCCTGTCCTGTTGCCTGTCCTGTTGCATTGATGATAACCAAAGCCTGCAATGTATGTGAAGCAGTATTTCCGATCTGCTTACCTTTCCAGCCAGCCTGTTCTATCAGCCAGCCAGCGGGAACTTTCACAAAATCGCCATTCGGATAACCCGGGATATTCTCGAATTGTTTTTGTAAATCTTGATATTGCGATAAAGGAATGGTCGGATTTTTAAAAAAACTTCCGGCATTGCCGATGATTTTAGGATCAGGTAATTTGCTTTGCCTGATGCTGATGACGGCTTTGGAAACATCCTGAATAGTTGGATTAATGATTCCCATTTTCTCCAATTCTGATTGAATCGCCCCGTATTCTACATTGATTTTATGAGTGTTTCTGGTCAGCCGGAATGTCACTTCCAGGATCACAAATTTACCTTTCCCCTCCTGTTTGAAAATCGAATCTCTGTAACCGAACCGGCATTTTTCTGAGTTAAAAGTTTCAATTTTAAAGTTATCCAGATTCAGAACTTTACAGCTCTCGAAAACATCTTTGATCTCGGTTCCGTAAGCGCCGATATTCTGCATCGGAGAAGTGCCGACATTTCCGGGAATCAATGAAAGGTTTTCCAGCCCGCCATAATTCTTGTCTAAACAATACATCACAAACTGATGCCAGTTTTCTCCAGCATTTGCGGTTACTAAAACTTCATTTTCATTAATGATTTCTTCACGGATGCCCTTCAGATTAAGATGAATGGCAACTCCTTCAAAATCTCTGGTCAGCAGAATATTACTTCCACCGCCCAGAAAAAGGAGTGGGAGAGTTTGAAAGTTTGAGAATTTGAGTGTTTCAATTAATTCTTCAACGGAACGGACTTCGGCGAAATATTTCGAATGAACATCAACACCAAAAGTGTTGTAGGATTTTAGGGAAATGTTTTCCTGCATTTTACTTGTACTTTGCAGTTAATGCGGTCAGTTTTGTTTTAAGCTTTTCCAGTTGTTTGTAGTTCTGAGTATCTCCGGATGCGTTGAAAATTTCATATTCCTTATCTGCTGTTACAATACGGAAGATCTCATCGTGACCATCATAAACACCTTTTCTTTCACCGCTTTTTGTCTGGCTGAGCATTTTCAGGTCAAGACCGGCAGTGAGACTGTTCCAGTCATTGGCAGTTATTTTTTTTGAATAATTCGGAAAATCGGTCATTCTGCCGCCTCTTCCCGTTGTTTCAATAGAATCTTTAGTGGCTGTTACAGATGTCATTCCGCCTCTTCCGTATGTATTGGTATAGGAAATAGATTTGATATTGGAATTCTGCGCAACCGTTTTGCAGCTGATAAGAAAAATGGCAAATACAGACAGTATCAGGCCGGATTTTAGTAATTTCATCTTATTGGATTTATGATTGGTATAAATTTAAAAATAAAACCACATAGAAACTTTAATTTTTAAATAGATTTTCAAAACGATTCTATGTGGCTATTGTGAGTAAACTGTCTTGCTGATTAGTTCAAGGCAAATTCAGTTCTGTATTGTTCTATCGCATCTTTCAGAAGTTCCACGCTTCTTCTGAGATCTTCCTGTTTCAAAACATAAGCAATTCTTACCTGTTTTTTTCCGAGTTCCGGATTGCTGTAGAAGCCGCCCATTGGCGCTACCATCACGGTTTCATTGTTATTGGAATAGCTTTCCAGAAGCCATTGCGCAAATTTATCAGAATCATCTACAGGCAGCTCTACACCGCAGTAAAATGCGCCTTTTGGTTTCGGGCAGATGACGCCCGGGATATCATTCAGCAGATCTACTAAAAGATTTCTGCGATTGGTGTATTCTTCTCTGACTTGAGCGATATATTCAGCATCATTTTTGTGCGCTGCAGTCGCTGCAATCTGTCCCAGAAGAACAGGACTCAGCCTTGCCTGAGCGAACAGAATAGCCGCATCATGGATTTTTCTGGAGCGGGTAATCATACAGCCGATTCTCGCGCCACACATCGAATATCTTTTGGATTCAGAATCGATAACGATCACATTTTCTGCAACTTCAGGAAATTCAAACATGGAAATTTGCTTTTCGCCATCATATACATATTCCCTGTAAACTTCATCAGAAATAATTACAATGTCGTGTTTTTTTGCAATCTCTGCCAGCTTCTGAAGTTCTTCTCTTGAGTAGAGATAACCCGTCGGGTTTCCCGGGTTACAAACAACGATGGCTCTTGTTTTGTCCGTGATTTTTTTCTCAAATTCTTCTATGGAAGGTAATGCAAAACCTGTATCGATAGTGGACGGAACTGCAACTACATTGATGTTGAATGTTCCGGCAAACCCATTATAATTGGCATAATACGGTTCAGGAATAATAATTTCATCACCATCATCACACAACGTGGAGATGGCAAAATTTAGCGCTTCCGAACCTCCGTTGGTCACAATGAAATTATCAGGCGTCAAATCCGTAAATCCCAGAGTATGATAATAGTCTGTCAATGCTTTTCTGTACTCAATGTTTCCTTCTGACAGGGCATATTCCAAAACTTTCAGGTCGATGTTCTTTACGGCGTTCAGAGCGGTTTCGGGCGTTTCGATGTCCGGCTGGCCGATATTAAGATGATAAACCTTGATTCCTTTCTGTTTTGCAGCAGTAGCGAACGGGACTAATTTTCTAACGGGTGACGCAGGCATATGCTGCGCTCTTTGCGATATTTTCGGCATTATTTCTTGACTTTGGAGTACAAAAATAAGCTTTAATTTTTCAACAAAAAAATCAGTATTTTTGATTTGAAATAATTGGATTTTATTTAATCGCAAAGGCGCTTAATTTTGTAAATTATGATATTTTCAAGTCGCCAATTTTTCAAATTGCGAAAACTTTCTGATAACCTTTAAATAAGTATTTGTATGCAGATTTTTGTTAAAACTATAGAAGAATATATTTCCCAGATTCCCGAGGAAAGAAGAGAAGCTTTCAGAAAATTATTAGAAACAGTTGATCGTAATCTTCCAGAAGGTTTTCAGCAGACGATGCAATACGGAATGGTAACCTGGGCTGTGCCAATGAAAACTTATCCCGCCGGTTATCATTGTGCAAAAGATACGCCGCTGCCATTCATCAGTGTGGCTTCTCAGAAAAATTTTGTAGCGTTTTATCATATGGGGATTTATTCTGATCAAACTCTGCTGGATTGGTTTGTTTCCGAGTTTCCAAAATATTCCCAAAAGAAACTGGACATGGGAAAATCCTGTATTCGGTTCAAAAAAATGGAAGATATTCCATTTGAGCTGATGGGTGAGTTGTGTGCTAAAATTAGTGTTAATGAATGGATTGCGTCTTATGAGAAAAATTTTAAAAAGTAATTTCTTTTGCTGTATTTTTGCGCTGTTTTTTTTAGCAAGTTGCAAAACCCATAATACTTCGATTTTGGAAAATGGTGATCTACTTTTTGTTCCTGCTGCAGAGTCCGGATTATCCGGTGCTATCAATAATGTGACACAGACAAAGAAAAAAACGTCTTACGATCATATCGGCATTGTAAAGAAGGAAACACATCAGATTTATGTTCTGCACGCAGCACCGAAGGGAGGCTCTCAGAAACAGAAGCTCGGCCTTTTTTTGAAAGAGCAGATAAAATCAGGACAAACTATTGATGTTTACAGGCTGAAATCCGAGTTTCGATCTGCTATTCCGGCTTCTCTTTCCAAAGCAGAAACTCTGGTTGGTAAGCCCTATAATTTTAACTATATCCTTGATGATAATTCTTACTACTGCTCGGATTTTGTGGAACGTGCATTCCGTGATTTCAAAATTTTTAATCTTGACCCAATGACATTCATTGATCCGAAAACCGGCAAAACCAATGCGTTCTGGGAAAAATTTTACCAAGATAGAAACCTGAAAGTTCCTGAAGGTGAGCCAGGCTGTAACCCGAACGGTTTGGCGGCTTCTGATAAGTTAGAAAAAGTCGGAAGATTGCAGTAATTTTTTTTAATTTAATTCATACTTATTTGGTGGGAATTAAATAATTTATATATTTGTATCAGAATTAAATGATAAACATCTTCTCTCATATCATAATGTGTAATTCCAAATAAACATTTGGTAGGAGAGAGTGTGTGAAAGCTTTACCTTACCGGTGAAGCTTTTTTAATTTTAATATGAAAAACTATGGAAAAAACTAAAGTTAAAAGCATTTACGTTGATGAAAATATCATCTCAATTGTAGCTTATCAGGTTGTATTGTTAACCATTTTCGGACTTCATTTCCGGCAGCAATGGCTGTTGTATTTTGTCGTTATAGATTTTCTGATCAGGGCAACCGGTATTTTTATGTCGCCATTGTATTTTGTGGCAAAAAAGATTAGTGAGTTTCTTTACTTTGAAAAGAAGCTTGTGTTTGCCGGTCCGAAAAGATTTGCGGCGTCTCTGGGCTTACTTTTATCGTTATTAATAGCCATTTATTATGATTCTCAGATCGGCATTTATCTTGGAATTTTTCTTATTGTTCTTGCATCCGTAGAAAGTGTTTTTCGTGTATGTGTCGGCTGTTACATTTATAACTATTTAGTGCTTCCGGTTCTCAAAAAAATAAACCGTCTAAAAAATTTAAAATTATGATTTATCCTAACGAAAATAATAACCAAGCATTTTATGCCGGTTCTGAAAAAGATATATTACTGGAAGTAGACCTGAATGGTAAAATCCGTTTTGATATTTTACTTTATACCATTTATAATCAGCTCGGCATTATTTATAAAATTGTGAATGCTGATTTGGAGTATATCAACGGTAACAACTTTGGTAACATCCAGCTTCAATTAAGAGTCAATGATGCTTCGCTGGATCATCTGGACATTTATCTCAAAAAATATAAGCTGGTGAATAGTAAAATCGATATCATACAAAAAAAGGAAGCTTCTTAACTGAGCTTCCTTTTTTTATTAATTGATCCAGACCTCAAGCTGCGAGGTTTTTACGTTTGCTTTGAAATTTTTGTAATCAAAATATTTTAAATCAAGCTTAGGAAGGCTCCTGTTAATTTTGATTTTAGAATTTTCTATAAATTTTGATAATTCAACAGCTTTTAATGAGTCGGTAGGATAAAAATACCTGATCTGATTGATATTAAAGTTAGGGACATACTCAATTCCGGGAACATAAAATCCTGAGTTACTGTTATTAATAACTTCAGCTAATTTTGCAACCTGATCCTTTTTATCAGGACTCGCATATTGTATATAAACCATATATTTTTGCATTACTTTTCCGTTGGTGGACTGAGTTTTGGAATAGTTTGGTTGTTGGTTTAATAAGGATATAAGCCTGTTAAAGTTGTTTGTATATAAAGTATCAACTTTTGGGTTTTCAAAAGTGTTAAATATGTTTTTGATAGTTTTTTTACTTATCAATCTTGTTGTGATGAGCTGATTTGGAGACATCAGGTTGAAAATAACATCTTTTTTATCATCGCGCAGATCCTGATTATTCAGCAACACTTCTTTATCCAGATTCAGTAATGCATCTTGTGCGTGACCGTTGAAAGGATTACGCATTACCTGATCAATGGTATATTGTACCATCAGTTTGTTTTTGGGTGTCAGGAAAGAAAAAAAATTAGCTTTTTTTTCTTCTTCTTCGTCCTTACTTCTATAATTAATTAATACAAATCTTATTTTATTTTCAATGCCTTTTTTCTTCACATAATTTTTCAGCACTTTATAAATGAACAATGTTGTTTCTGTTCCGGTGTTTTCATACATCCCGCCGTCTCCCATATGTCCCACTCCCGGGATGAAATTATAGGTATTCAGCAATGGAAATGCCTCGCTTTGTATCACTGCAGCAGATGTCGGTATGTGAGAATGTTTTTTATTATTCTTTAATTGATGTTCGTAAAAATCATTCATTATATCTATAACTCTTGTGCTGTCTATATCGCTGGTATTGGCTTTTACGGGAGAAAAATAGGCTTTCATTCCATTTTCAACCCTTGTGGTATTGATGAAAAATAATGGATTGAGAAGATTTCCTTCGTGGTCATTCATTTTACCTTTATTATACCAAAGACTCAGGTAATCCTGTTTGTAATAATCTTTAATATTATTTTCATTGATTTTCAAAGTGTCTTTGTAGCTGTTGCGCTGTATTTTTTTTAACGTGGAACTATTGCCAAAAGCGCTTAAAAGTGCTTGTTCTTCCTCTATTCTTAAGATTTGATTACGGTCTCGGTACTGATTGCTTCCAGTTTCTTTATAAAAAGGATTAAAAACATAGTCTGAGAATAAAACGCCCAGAAAATTACTGCTGAAGTAATTTTTCGTGTAAATATCTGTAACAATGTTCTTCATGTAATCTACCTTTTCATCTTTTTTGGTGAAATTATTAGAAGACAGATTTTTATCCTTTATCGCCATATAAAAGTTAGCACCTGTTGTAGAGCCGGAGACTGTAGAGATACTGAATATATGCGAATACAGCTGAGGATAGTTAAGCTCAGTATTCAGAAGATTTGCCAATAGCCAGCTGCCGGCTTTTGATCCGCCGCCTTCACCGGATATCAGGATCACATTGGTCATTACGGAATCTGACTCGGGAATGATATGATTGGTATCGAGCCATTTTTCAAAATAAGATTCGATAGACTCTCGGTTATCTATCAATTTTTTATCTTCCATTGAAAGTATCTCTGCTCCGTTTGTCTCTACCTGATAGATCTCTTTTTCCGGAATTTTATATAATAGATAAAAAGTAAAGCCAATGGCTATCAGGTAAAATAAAGATCTGTAAAGGGTGTAATTTCCTTTGAAGTTGGATTTTGTCCCGAATGTCTTACTGGTTTCCACAATGTACTTTATAGTTTGCGGAACAGTATAAAAACTTTCGAAAAACAGAATATAAAAGGAAGAAACAATTAATAATATAACAATAGGAGAAACACTGCCTAATATCCCGTCATTACTCATATAGCAAAAACCTAATAGGGAAGATGTGATAATAATCAGTAAAAGAAGATGCAGCTTAAAGCTGAATTTGTATTTACAGATAATTTCGACTTGTTCAAGTTCCATTTTTAGTAGAAAAATATAAGTCGTAAAAATGAGAAGCAAATTATAGCTGATGAGACAAAAGATAAATAGGGATAAATTTTCCTGACACGTATCGGAATAGATACCGCGGGAAAAAACAGGAATTATTAACAAAATAATCAAAATGAATATGAGAAGACTTTTGCTGAATAAAGTTTCTATTTTTTCTTTAATCCGGTCAATAAAGACAATAATGAAGATAATAAAGATCAGCAGCCCAATACTTAAGAGCAGATAGCTCCTGCCTTCTTTTTCTACACTATAACAATAGAGTAAAATCAATGTGAATACCATCCAGGGAAGTATTGCAATATATCTTGCGGGAAACTGATTTCTCCGGTTACTTTTAATTCCATTATAAAAAAGCAGAAAACGCTCGTAGAAATATTCCACAAATTCCTGTTGTCCCTTTACCAATAGAAAGAAATAAATGGAAAATGCCGGAATGACCCAGGTGGACAATGCCAGAAGAAAAAATCCAATGCTGATGAAGGATACATTTTTAGAAAATTCCGACTGTGAAAGAGAGACAATAAAATCCCCTGTTACGCCAGCATTCCACAATACCAATGGAAAAGCCAGACTTAAAATGAGATAGATTCCGTTGAACTTAATTGTGTTCAGAACACGTTCAGAAAAATAAGAAAGCCCTTGTATGGCTTTATGGAATAAATAAATTATTTTACCATAAACGGTGTTTGTGTTTAATTTTTTCATGATATTAGTTTTTTATAAAATTAATAAAAAATTCAATATCAAAATGTTATAATAAAAATATTTGTATTTGTGTAAATAAAATATTTGGTTTTATCAGTGTTTTAAATAAAAAAAGAAAGCCGTAATTGACTTTCTTTCCTTTTTATCTAATTTTAAATCCTTCTGATGTCTGCGCCAATCGCTCTCAGCCTTTCATCAATATTCTCATAACCTCTGTCGATCTGTTCAATGTTTTGAATCACTGATTTTCCTTCGGCAGAAAGTGCCGCAATCAGAAGTGCATTTCCTGCCCGTATATCCGGAGAAACCATAGATGTGCCTCTTAATGGCGTCTCCTGGTTCAAGCCGATAACAGTTGCTCTGTGCGGGTCACAAAGAATGATCTGCGCACCCATATCAATAAGCTTATCAACGAAGAATAGGCGGCTCTCAAACATTTTCTGGTGAATGAGAACAGAACCTTTTGCCTGAGTGGCTACAACTAAAATGATTGATAATAAATCCGGTGTAAATCCAGGCCAGGGCGCATCGGAAACCGTTAGGATAGATCCGTCAATAAATTTCTGAACCTTGTAATGTTCCTGAGAAGGAATGTAAATATCGTCGCCTCTCTGTTCCAGTTCAATTCCAAGTTTTCTGAACGTATTCGGAATCACACCAAGCTGGTTCCAATTGACATTTTTAATGGTGATTTCTGATTTTGTCATTGCAGCCAGGCCAATCCAGGAACCGATTTCCACCATATCCGGCAGCATTGTATGTTCTGTACCGTGCAGCTTATCCACACCTTCAATAGTCAGAAGATTAGATCCGATGCCGGTAATATTAGCACCCATTCTGTTCAGCATTTTGCAAAGCTGCTGAAGATAAGGCTCACAGGCAGCGTTGTAAATTCTTGTTTTTCCTTTTGCTAAAACTGCCGCCATTACGATGTTTGCAGTTCCGGTTACAGAAGCCTCTTCCAGCAGGATGAATTTTCCGTTCAGTTCTTTAGCTTTCAGGGAATAATATTGATCTTCTTCATCAAAACTGAATTCTGCGCCCAATTCTACAAAACCCTGGAAATGCGTATCCAGACGCCTTCTCCCGATTTTGTCACCACCCGGCGTTGGCATATAAGCTTCGCCAAATCTCGCCAGCATTGGTCCGAGAATCATAACCGAGCCTCTCAGTTTTGCTCCGTCTTTTTTAAACTCTTTGGATTTGATATAATCGAAATTAACTTCATCAGATTTAAAAGTGTAATCTCCTTTTCCGTTCTTAGTAACCTTGACATTGAAATCCTGAAGGATCTCAATAAGTTTATTGACATCCTTGATATCCGGAATATTATTGATCCTCACTTCATCCTCAGTCAGCAGAACCGCACAAAGTATCTGCAAAGCTTCATTCTTCGCACCTTGTGGCGTAATCTCACCGCTTAATCTTTTTCCTCCTCGTATTTCGAAAGCTCCGCTCATTATCTTCTTTTGTTTTTATGGTTTTGGAAGTTATTTTTCCTTCTGTTGTTATTATTCTGATTTTTGTTGTTATTCTGGTTCTTATTACGGTTATTGGCGTAGTAGATTTTACTTTTATCCAGAGAATCGAGCCCCGTCAGGTCAAGCTGATTGTCAGACAGATCTTTCAGATGCCGGAAAATCACATCATCGCTCACATGTTCTTTGTTATAAACATTGTAAGACTTCTTCATGTTATTGGCAATTACCTGGATCAGGGCGTCCTTCTCATCACCATCATCCAATTTTATTGCCATTTCTATCAACTGAAGAATACTTTTTCCATAGAATTTGTAATCATTATCAAAAGACGGGTAATCCATTCTTCTCGGCTTCTCTGCCAGTTCTTCCTTAGTAACAATAGTGTAAGGCGAATCTACATCCAGATCATAATCTGCCAAAATGAAAAGATGATCCCAAAGTTTATGTTTGTAGTTTTCTTCATCGCGAAGATGCGGGTTCCGCTGACCCATAAATTCTACAATTGCCAGCGCCATTTCATTACGTTCTTCCTTTGTGGGAAGCGTTTTGCAGTGTTCTACCAATTGCTGTATATTGCGCCCGTATTCAGGCATTATAAGCTGTGTTCTGTCGGTATTATATTCCATAATACTGCAAATATAAAAATATAAAATCAGAAAAATTTAATTTTATATCACCGTCAAAATAAACAGGATTTGGGCGTATCCCTTTATCCCGATTCTATCGGGATAAGCGGGCCGTGCTTTCCGCTATATCTTTTTCTTTTTTCAAAAAAAAGAAAAAGGATGCCGCTGCAATCACTTACGCATTTGCTATTCTATGAATTTTTTTCTTTGTTCTGCATCGGGAAGAAAACATTGGCTGGCAGCCAGCTTTTTCCGGTTTCTGGAAATAAAGTTGTAAAACTGATTGCCAAGAAAGTCAGGCACTATTTTTCCGACAGAAGCAAGAGCGTAAATACCACCAAGTTCAGTTGCTATTTTGAGTATAGCCTGGTATTTGGTCAGATAAAAGCTCTGCGGTTTCCATAGGTAAAGCGTATCAAAGATCTGATTCGGGAGATTTCGCTCGTTCAGGAATTTCTGTCCAAATCCGGATTGCAAAGATGAAAACAGAAACTTATCCCTTTTGTCCCGTTCCAGAATCCACTGTACCCAGTGGTTGCAAAATCCGCACTCGCCATCGTAGAATACAATGAACTTATCTTTGAAACTGGCTGAGATTTCAGTGGTCATAAATGATTGGCATTTTCGATTTCTTTCTGAATCTTCTTAAAATATTGTGCCAATTCTTTTCTCTGCTCATCAGTGAGCTTCGCTTCCGGATGTGCAATCTGATAACTTTCCAATGGCATTTCTTTTCGTTCTACCATTTCCGCAGATTCTTCCAGCTTGTGAGCCTGTCTTTTCTTTTCATAGGTTGCGAAAACTGAAAAATTAAGTTCCTGCCTTCCTTCATCAATATGGTTTTTCAGAAGCCATGCAAACGGCTGTATATTGCTGTAGAACGGATATTTTGACTCGTTGGAATGGCAGTCGTAGCAAGAATTCCGGATTATTTTTGCAATCGGTTCCGGTGTGTCTTTTATTTTAAGGAAATCCATTCCTTCATTGACTGGCGGATTGGTTTTGTCAATCTGAAAGAATTGAATAAAGATAAATATAACAGCCAGTATTAAAAGTATTTTTTTCATTAGTTCTTATAATTTTTTCTCAGTTGAAATTACGAAAAAATTTATCATAAATAAAAATCCGATCTAATTAAAGATCGGATTTCATGATTAAGATTAATTAGCTGCCCAAAAAGTCCAATAGGAACCATTATAAATAACAAGCTGTTTTTTTACAGCATCATAAACTATCATTCCCGGATCTGGATTGATAATGTTAAGATGCGGACTTGCTACTTTCGGTAAAACCATTGCTTTGTTAGTATCTTCCAGCACTAGAATTCCCGGAGTGCTTGTGGTGCTCCCAATGCTTACTTTTGTTCCGGAGAGGTCACTCAAAGCATCCTGCAGAGCTGTGTTTACCGTTCCTGTACTTACACTGAGGTCTTTCCAGCCTGATGCATATTTTACTTTTACCTTTTTATCATTGGTGTCATAAACTAAAGTTCCGTTCTGAACAGTTTCTGATGCAGAGGAACCTGTAATAAATGGTGCAGCATTGCTTGTTCCGTTTACCCAGGGTAAAATGAGACCTTTCGGTTGTGTATTGGAAACAGGTGTTATCGTATAGGTGTTGCCAAATTCCAAGGATACCGATGGATTTGAAACGGCGGATTTACCAATAGCAACTTGTGCATTTATCAATGCTGTGCAATAAAATATGATTAATGTTATGTATTTCATCTTATGTTTTATTTGTGATTAATTTGGACAAGATTGATTGTTAAAGCATTTCCATCCAGCCGCTGTTCCGTCTGTGTTGATCTGTAAACAATCCTGCGTAATGTTATATACCATCATTCCTTCTATAAGATTAGCTGTTGGTATTGCAGCTATCTGTGCTGTTGTGAGTCTGTTGATGACAAGACCTTTTGTTTTGGCTTCCAAAACTGTCCAGGCGCCTTTTCTTATCATCGGCCAGTTACCATTATTACTTCCCGCTCTTCCCAATGCTGAAATACCGTGATTGCTGTCAAGTATGGTCCCGGATGTCACAGGTGTTTTATAGCAAACATCACTGGTATCTGTATCGGTTGCCTGATTGTTACTGGTATCCGTATCTGTACTGTTGCCCGGAGAGGTTATATTTACTGTATTGGTAAGATTTCCGGAATAAATAAACGGAATACTGACCGTCACAGAATAAGTAACTGTACCGCCGACAGGTAATCCTACAAGATCACTGATAGCACCAGTCTGGGTACCTGTTACAGAGGTTGTGGCACCACCTGCAACAGTCGCTGTGTAACTTACATTTGCTGCAGGAATACCGCTCGGGACAAGGTCTGTCACGCTCGCATTTAACACGCCAAATGGGCCGTTGTTACCTACTACAACTGTATAGGTATTAGATGTTCCGGGGATGTATTTGGTTTTACCGTCTGTTTTTGTAGCAAATAAATCTGCACTGAAAGCAATAGGAGCGGTAATACAATGTGCTCCGTCATTGGCATTGCTGGCTGGGGAAGAAGAAATAAGAACTCTTGCACCATTAGTGAGATTGAACTGGTAAAATCCTCCCGTGTTTAATGCACCGAATAATTCTCCGGTACTTGATGAAAACATGGCCCCAAATTGTGTTGTGCTTCCGGATCCGCCTCCAATATTGGTTACGACACCAGTAGTTGGATTTATAGAAACAAGATTACCATTGGCACTGTTAATGCCATAAATCAGGTTGGTTGTGTTACTGTAAGTAATGTCCGGTGTATTAACGGCTGTATTAAGAGTTAATGTGGTGGCGGTCATAGTAGAAAGATTGATCTTATAGATAGTAGAATTGTTTGTATTCTGCTTTACATAATAAGTTCCGGAAGGATCAATCTCCCCTGCATTATATATAATACCATTTGGTAGTCCGGTCACAGCTCCCAATGAAACGTAATTCCCATTTTTTCCGATTCTTACTATTGTATTGGTATTATCTACAGTTCCGTAGATGAAACCATCAACTGGATTAAGCGCTATAGAATTATAATTGCTTGTATAAGCAGATCCAATAGCTGGGTAAGTAAAAGGATTTGATGCAGTGCTGACTTCATACAGCGTATTACTTTGTGACAGATAAAGCTTAGAGTCGCATCCGAAAGGAATCTGACAGGAAGCGCCACCTGTGGTAGTTACACTTATTGTGGCTTTATTGGAACGGTAACCTTCGTCATTAAAAGGTGAAGTAGTTCCTTTAATAGAATATTGGGCAGTTTCTGTTCCTACAAAACCTGTATTTCCTGTGAAGGTCACAATACCTGTTGTGGGATTATAAACCCAGGTTCCGTTTGTTGAAGTGTAGGTGTTTCCGGTTACAGCATTCCCTGAAGCATCGTAGAAAATAAAGGATGACTTGTCAATGTTTGCTGAACTGGATGTAACTGTAGTAGGGAAAATACCTGTGTAAGCAAGATCATTATTCAGGACATTAATAGGAATGGCAACATCACGGCATCCTGTAGCTGTGTCATCATATGCTTCTGCAGCATATGGCATGGTTACTTTCAGGTTTTTGATGATATGCGTATTATTAAGTCCTCCTGTAGACGCTGCAAATCCTATTCTGAAAAAGTTAGGAGCTGTTGTGTTTAGCGTATGCGTTGTATTGGTGCCCTGAGTATTGCTGGTGTTGAAATCACTAACAGCCGGATTGGCATTTTCTGTATAAATGTATGATGTTCTGTACCAATATTTGTTAATAACATTTGAAATCACAGATCCGTGCTGGATTTTTACCGTCACATCAAAGCCGCCCAGGATATTGGGTAATAGTTCTATGATTGCCTTTCTATAATTGGCATCTGTGGGTACAAAGCTTAGCGCCGATGTTTTCAGATCAAAATTATCAGTAAGACCTGCTGCTGTAGTGTATCCGCCAGTTAGAGGATTAATAGTGGCTGCGCCAATAGTGCCACTTAAAGTGGATTGTGTTGTAAGAACGGGATAGCCGGTGTAACCGTTTCCTAAACCTGTTGATGCGTTGATAACGTTTCCCTTTGCTCCCCTCAGTGTTACATGGCTTGAAGCCTGTGTAAAAGTAGATGACGGAACACCATTAGAACGCTGATCGCCCTGAAAAACACTTCTCTTATAATTGCCGAACGCGTCCAGACCTACACCTAAGAATGCTCCTGTAAGACCTGTTTGTCTCAAACTTGCCCAGGAATCGTTAGCACGGTTATAGCCATAACCTAGTCCTGCGCCATAAGCACCTACAACAGGGCTTGCTATAGATGCATCGAAAAGAAACATAGAGATACCATCTGCTCCGGTTCCGCCGTACATTCCGTATTCGAATTCAATATGGATTCCATTTACAGAGGAGAACTGATGGTTATTAAGGTATATTGCACCAAAACTATTATTAGTAGAGGGTGTAAGCTGAGCGCCATTCGTAGTGAAAGTTACTGCGTTGCTTCCAATCTGTGGTGTGAGCAAAGAGATTTCTGCCGGTTTCGACCCGGATGTAAAAGTCTGACTATATGGGAAATCGCCATACAGCTGAGCCTTTAAAATATCAGAAGATCCTTGCATCACAACAATAAGCAACATTAGTTGTATAAATTGTTTTTTGATCATTTTTTTTCAATTAAAGTGTATAGTATTGCTTTTAGCTTAGCAGATGTAAGCTAAAAAAGCAAAAGAAATATGACTAGCACGGTAAAACCTGCATTTTTACACACAGAAATATTCCGGAAGAATCTACCTTACTGTTTTTAGATTCTAATCCCAGAAATTTTTGAAATGTGCATATTTTTAAGCGGGAATTGGCGGAGGTCTCGCAAATAAAGAATTATATTCCTTCCTTGAAAGATAGATCTTGTAGGAAGTATTGACTTTGCGTTGGTAACATATAACAGAATGAAGCCAGTAATTGCTGGGGTCTATAAAAGTAAACTGATTGCTGTTATGTGTGTTGATGCCTTTTTTAACAAGGCCGGTAGAGTTACTTAGTTCACTGTTTGATGAAGAATTCTGATTATTATAAACAATATCAGGTTTAGCGCTCTGTTGTAATTTTTTTATTTTTTTTTCCTTGTCTCTGATTTCTTTTTTAGTTTCCAGGGCTTTACGTTGCGCTACAGGATGTTCCTTTTTGGATAGGCTGTCTTTTTTTGCATAGCTTTTTACAGAAGAGCTGGTAATAATGGTTACTTTATTTTCGCTATTCTGGATTACAACAGATGCCCCTTCTGAAATATGGATATTTTCCAGGCCGTGTATTTGACTTTCCTGGGAATAGGTTTTGACGTAAGAGAGCAGGATTAATAAAAACACCAGCCCCAAAGTTTTTTTATGGAGCGGATAGAAAAATGCGTAAGGGCATTCTTTGGCAGAATGCTCATGCAGAGTAAATATTTTTCTCAATCTTTTGTGTTTCGCTGCAAAATTAATTAAAATAATTAAATAAAAAATTAACAAAGGAAAATTTCAATGATTATATTGTAACATTGATAAATTTTAATTTGATTATCTTTGCAAAAATTTGGGCTCCGAAAGTCGGAGTAACCCATTCTTAATCAGAATTTAAAAGCCAGCAGAACGGGCGATGCAGGAATTGTATTAGACTATTAAAAATAACTTAATATTATTTTCTCATTTCAAAATGTTCAATCTCTGCACTTTTAAATCAAGAAACAATTTTTATGAGCAATATTGTTGCAATCGTTGGACGTCCCAACGTCGGAAAATCCACATTATTTAATCGTTTACTGGAAAGAAGAGAAGCCATTGTAGATTCTACTGCAGGCGTAACACGGGACCGCCATTACGGAAAATCAGACTGGAATGGAGTAGAGTTCACAGTTATCGATACAGGTGGCTATGAAGTCAATACGGAAGATGTTTTCCAGGAAGAGATCTCAAAACAGGTTCAGCTGGCTATTGATGAAGCGACTTCTATTATTTTTATGCTTAATGTGGAGGAAGGGCTTACAGATACGGATTATGAGATCTACGAAATGCTGCGCCGTTCCAACAAGCCGGTTTATATTACAGTTAACAAGGTCGATTCTGCTAAAGAAGAATTGGCGGCTACAGAGTTTTATCAGTTAGGAATTGAAGAATATTTCACTTTGTCTTCAGCAACAGGTTCCGGAACGGGAGAATTGCTGGATAAGATCGTTCAGGATTTTCCGACAACTGATTACAAAGATCCTTTTGAAGGACTTCCTAAAATCACTATTGCCGGACGACCTAATGTTGGGAAATCAACCCTTACGAACGCGCTTCTGGATGTGGAAAGAAATATTGTGACAGATGTTGCAGGAACCACCAGAGACAGTATCCAGACACTTTATAATAAATTCGGACACGAGTTTGTATTGGTAGATACAGCCGGAATGCGAAGAAAATCCAAGGTCAATGAAGACCTGGAATTTTATTCCGTGATGCGTTCCATCCGTTCCATAGAATATTCTGATGTGGTCATCATTATGGTAGATGCGACTTTAGGCTGGGAATCTCAGGATATGAATATCTTCGGCCTGGCTCAGAAAAACAGAAAAGGCATCGTAATTCTGGTTAATAAATGGGATTTGGTAGAGAAAGAAACCAACACAACTCGTGATTTTGAAGCAGCAATCAGGCATAAAATCGGTCAGTTCAGTGATATTCCGATTCTTTTTATATCTGCATTAACGAAACAAAGAATCCTGAAAGCTGTTGAGGTTGCAATGCAGGTTTATGAAGACAGAAAGAAGAAAATTAAAACATCCAAGCTGAATGAGGTGATGCTTCCTGTTTTCGAAGCCACGCCGCCGCCGGCCATCAAAGGAAAATATATCAAAATCAAATATTGCGTGCAGCTGCCGACGCCAAGTCCGCAGTTTGTGTTTTTCTGCAATCTTCCGCAGTATGTGAAAGAGCCTTATAAACGTTTCACGGAAAATCAATTGAGAAAACATTTCGGTTTCACCGGTGTTCCGATTGAGGTTTATTTCAGACAGAAATAATAATAGATTAACCCTTTCAGAGTTTCTTGCTCTGAAAGGGTTTTTTATAATAAATATTATCCTTACATTTAAAATCAAAGATTATAATAAAACTATGTTAGCTATACTTTCAGAAAACTTCTCGCTTGTCAATTCCTGGATCAATGATTTAAGAAATATCGATGTGCAACAGGACCGAATGAAATTCCGTAGAAATATGGAGAGAATCGGGGAGATTGCCGCTTTCGAGATCAGTAAAACACTGGATCAAAAAGAGATCGAAATCACAACACCGCTTGATACTATTAAAGTCAGAGAAATCGAAACGCAGCCTGTCATTACAACAATTCTGCGGGCCGGCGTTCCATTGTTTCAGGGGATTTTAAATTATTTTGATAAAGCAGATTGTGGATTTGTAGCAGCTTACAGGAAGCACGATGCCAATGATTATTTTTCTATCAAACAAGATTACCTGACTTGCCCGAAATTAGACGGTCGTCCGCTCATCGTTGCAGATCCGATGCTGGCAACAGGCGCATCTCTGATTGAAGCGATTAAAGATCTGCTGACCAACGGAAAACCGACTTCCATTCATATTGTTGCAGCAATAGCCAGCCGCCAAGGTGTGGAAACCATTCAAAATGCTTATCCTGATGCCAAAATCTGGATTGGAGCATTAGATGAAAGTTTAACTTCAAAAGGTTATATCACGCCAGGTTTAGGTGATGCCGGTGATTTGTCTTATGGTGAAAAGCTTCAGAGATAGAAAATTTAATTGATAATTGATTCTAATTATTCATCATTCATATTTATACATCCATCGCCATTACCAGGATACTGATTTTTACATTTTTGGAATTATTCAGGATTTCCCAGGCGATATTTGAAATGGTATTCCCTGTGGTGTAAACATCATCAATCAGCAGGATATGCTTATCGTTAATACGTTGTGTTAGCTGATAAGCATTTTTTGTTTTCAGTCTTTCGCTTTGGTTTTTTTTGGCCTGGGCTTTAGCGTGTGTGGTGCGTTCCAGTAAAGTGTGATTAACCGGAATGTTGTAAAACTTAGACAATTCGTTGCCAAACAAATGGAGTTGGTTGTAGCCGCGTTGTTTCAGTTTTCTGCGGTGTAGCGGAACAGTAGTTATGATATCTGGTTTATGATTGTGGAAATCAATTCTTTCCGTAACCCAGTTTGCCAGATTTTTTCCGATCTTTTCCCGTTTATTGTACTTCAGTTGCTGGATGATGTTCTGCGCCAGGCTTTCTTTTTCATAATATAATAGTGAGTAAGCATTGACTACGGGAAACTGCAGCAAAAGCTTGTCTTTAAGAGTGTTGCTTCCGTTATAGTTATGATTGGTGAAATTGATTTTCGGAAAACAGACCTCACATATAACCTCGCTTTTGTCAATAATCCGGTTGCAGTTCAGGCAGCGGTTTGGAAAGAGAAAATCTAAAATTGGCATCTGAGTGTATGAGATAACGGGATCTGAAGATGATATGTTACAGAAAACAGCAACAAAATTTGCTGCTGTTTAAGTATAATTCTGTGAACTGAATTATTTCTTTTCGCAATTTTTTTTGTCTTTACAATCCTTATGCTTTTTGTCGCAGTGTTTTTTATCTTTTTTTGTGCATTCTTTTTTGTCTTTGCAGCACTCCTTTTTTGGTATTTGCTGGGCATAGGTAAAAGATGCAGAGATAACTGCAATAGCGAAAATAAGTTTCTTCATAAAAGTATTTTTAATTTTTTAACAAATATAATATTTTCAGAATATTTTGAATTAAAATTTTATATTTTCTGATCCGGATAAATCAATTGATTAATTTTTTTCTGATTTTTTCAATGGATTTTTTCATATCCAGATTGAATTGCTCTTTTTCCAGTCTCACGGGCGATGCCTGGCGCACCTCGCAATCCCGGATACTGCAGCTCTCACACGTTACACCAACTTCAATGGTTCTAAGTTGCGCCGATGTTGCGAAGCTGATTTTTTTTAAAGTCTGATTATTAAGAAGGATTCCTAAGCAATAACTTCTGTTGCTTCCGTCAGAAAAAGGGTTCTTCTGCGATGTGGAAATCACAAGATAACTCACGCCCTGGTCCTTGTAATGAGAGATCTGCGCATCTGTCAGCGTTTCATTTTCTTTTAAATGATGCAGATTTTTTACAGCAATCCAGCGTCTGCAGTAATGCTCATTGGTAGCGTTGGAATGAGGAGCCTGCTGGTGATTCAGGTGAAGTTCTTTAAGGATCTGGATTTTATCAGAATTGTCTTTTTTTACAAAACAAAGGTAAAACAGATCTTTGATGCCGAATTCCGAGGAAAGTACATTTGTGAGTCTGTAATAAAATGTTTCCGGCGAATCTGTAAAGTGCCTGATGAGCGATTCAAAGTTTTGCGGGTTCCATTCTTTCTGATCAAAAAGTTCACCAGTTTTTTCAATAAGTTCGGTTTTCGATATAAGTAAACATCCTGCAAAATAAGATGCGTAGAAATTATTAAGGATCTCTTCAAAACTACTGAAATTAAGCCAGGAATAAGTGTTTGGCCGTGCAGTTAATTTCAGATAATTAAACCCGATTTCCTTTGCAAGGATAAAGACTTTTTGGTTGTTATCAAGCCTTTCATTTAGTAAAAGCATTTTTTTCTCCGGGATATACAGGGAACGCAGTTTATTCAATGCATAATCTTCGGAAAAATCTTTTGAGTTAATGGTATAGCCGAATGTTTCTTCAAGCAATTGTTCCAGGCTATCACTTTTTAGATCCCTGCTGAGTTTTAAATGATTTTCCTGTGCAAATTCTGCCGCCTTTTCCTCTATTTCAGGAAAATGATTGTCGTAAAGTTCCTGGAAAGAGCGCATAACGGCAAAATAAAACCGCTCCTTTCCAAGGTTGTAATTCTGAGAGATCTCGATGAGAGCATTGATAAAAGCGGTTACTTTTTTAGGAGCTTCGCTGATGATGCTGATAAGGTTGCTTTTGTTAATACCAAATAGATCAAGCGGAATTTCCTTGAAAAAATCGGACTGAAGAACATCATTTATCGGGATAAGGCTTTTGTCCAGTTTGGTGGAAACCAGATCGTCAAAAGTGCATTGTAACGCCTCCGAAAGCTGTATGATCTTATCGTGCTTTGGGTATTTTTTGCCGTTTTCTATCTCGTTAAGATAAGATTTGGATAATCCTGTTTTGGTTGCAAGATCCTGCAGAGACCAGTTTTTTTTCTGTCTCTGCTGTTTGAGCTTCAGCCCAAAAACCACCCGTATATAGTTGCTTTCTGCAATCATAAAATCAAAGATAAATATTAAAGCGATTATTCGCATAATAAAATTTTATAATTATTTAGCGAACGTTCGCTATTTGTGAAAATCTTTTTTATATATTTGTCAAACCAAATCACAAAATATTTTTAATTATGAATACTATGAGCCGGCTTAATATTGTTTCTGATGATAAGTTTGAAAAAGTTTTTACGGATGACCTGATGGATTTTTTAGTAAAACTTCATAAAAATTTTAATCATACAAGAATCGAACTGCTGGAAGAAAGAAAAAGAACCCAATTGAAATTTGATTCAGGAGAACTGCCGTCGTTCCCATCTGAAACCATTCACATCCGAAATGCAGATTGGGCCTGTGCAGAAATGCCGGAAGATTTGCTGGACAGAAGAGTGGAGATTACAGGTCCGGTGGATAGAAAAATGATCATCAATGCGCTGAATTCCGGAGCGAATACTTTTATGGCAGATTTTGAGGATAGCAATTCTCCAACCTGGGAAAATTGTATTTGCGGACAAATTAATCTGACGGATGCCATTAATAAAACCATTGATTTTACTAATGAACAAGGCAAAACTTATCAGCTGATTGAAAAAACGGCAGTGCTCCTTGTTCGGCCGAGAGGTTTGCATCTCCCTGAAAAAAATATAGAAATTGAAGGAGAACTTGCTTCAGGTTCTTTAATTGATTTTGGGATATACTTTTTCCGAAACGCCAAGCAACTGATTGCAAATGGAAGCGGCCCGTATTTTTACCTGCCAAAACTGGAACATTACAAAGAAGCGCGCTGGTGGAATGATGTTTTTGTATTTGCTCAGAATTATCTGGACATTCCTCAGGGAACTATCAAAGCGACGGTTCTCATAGAAACAATCACGGCTTCTTTCCAGTTGGATGAAATCCTTTTCGAGCTGAAAAATCATAGTTCCGGTTTAAATTGCGGTCGCTGGGATTACATTTTTTCCTACATCAAAAAATTCAGAAATAATGCTCATTTTCTCGTTCCGGACAGAGATCAGGTTACAATGACTTCACCTTTTATGGAGGCTTATGCGAAAAGAGTTATCAAGATCTGTCACAAAAGAAATGTTCACGCAATGGGCGGAATGGCGGCTCAGATTCCTGTTAGAAATGATGACGATGCCAATGAAGCCGCTTTTGAAAAAGTAAGGAATGACAAGGAGCGGGAAGTGCGGAACGGCCACGATGGAACCTGGGTGGCGCATCCTGCGCTGGTGCCTGTTGCAAAAGAAGTTTTTGATCATTATATGCCGGGAAAAAACCAGGTAGATAAAAAGTTCGATTATAAAATCAAAGAATCGGAATTACTCGAAGTTCCTGCCGGAACAATAACAGAAAACGGCGTCAGGAAAAACATCAATATTGGCATTCTTTATATTGAATCCTGGCTGATGGGAACCGGTGCGGCTGCGCTTTACATTCTTATGGAAGATGCGGCTACTGCCGAGATTTCCAGGACGCAAATATGGCAATGGCTGAAGCACGAAGCTGTTTTGGATGATGAAAGAATGCTGACGAGAGAACTGGTCTTGCAGTGGGAAAAAGAAGAACTTTCCAGGATCCGGAAATATGTCGGAAGTGAACGTTTTGACAATGGAAAATTCAACCTTGCAAAGGAACTTTTTAATGAACTGATTTTCTGCGACAGATTCGAGGAATTTCTCACTTTGAAGGCGTATCCGTTTATATAATTGTAAAAAAAAGTAAAATGTAAGAAGTAAAAAGTTAAATGTAAGAGGTGAGAAGTAAAAGTATCTTACATTTTGCCTTGAACATCATAATAAAAAATCACACCAAATCACAAAATATTATGCAAACAAAACAAGAACAGATTCAGGCTTTGGAAAAAGACTGGATCACAAATCCGAGATGGATCGGTATCACAAGACCTTATTCTGCAGAAGATGTGCTGAAACTGAGAGGCTCTTACAAATTAGATTACACAATCGCGAATGAAATGTCTCAAAAACTTTGGGATAAACTCAATAATCAAGATTGGGTTGCCGGACTTGGCGCTCTCACAGGAAACCAGGCTGTGCAGGAAGTGGATGCAGGACTGGAAGCTATTTATCTTTCCGGCTGGCAGGTTGCAGCAGATGCCAACCTTTCCGGCGAGATGTATCCTGACCAGTCACTTTATCCCGCTAATTCGGTTCCGTCTGTGGTTAAAAAGATTAATAATGCTTTGCTGAGAGCAGATCAAATTCAATCTGTCAGCGGAAATGGTGATAAAGAATATCTCGTCCCCATTGTTGCAGATGCAGAAGCGGGTTTTGGCGGAAATCTCAATGCTTTTGAACTGATGAAACAAATGATTGAAGCGGGTGCTGCCGGCGTCCATTTCGAAGATCAGTTGTCATCTGCCAAAAAATGCGGGCATCTTGGCGGTAAAGTTTTGGTTCCGACACAGGAAGCGATAAATAAACTGATTGCAGCAAGACTGGCTGCTGATGTATGCGGTGTTCCGAGCATTATTGTTGCAAGAACCGATGCGGATGCGGCGGATTTACTGACTTCCGATATTGATGACAGAGATAAAAAATTTGTGACCGGCGAGAGAACTTCGGAAGGGTTTTACGTTGTGAAAAATGGAGTAGAGCAGGGCATCGACAGAGGGTTATCCTACGCACCCTATGCAGACCTGATCTGGATGGAAACGTCTAATCCAGATCTGGAATATGCCAGGCAATTCGCTGAGGGTATTCACGCTAAGTTTCCCGGAAAAATGTTAGCATATAATTGTTCACCTTCTTTCAATTGGGCGGCAAAATTATCCGTTGAGGAAATGGAAAATTTCCGTGAGGAACTGGCAAAAATGGGGTATAAATTCCAGTTTATAACGCTGGCAGGTTTCCACGCTCTGAATACGGCAATGTTCGAACTGGCTTTAGCTTACAAAGAACGAGGAATGGCCGGTTATTCCGAATTGCAGGAAAGGGAATTTGAGCTGCAGAAAAAAGGTTTCCGCGCGGTAAAACACCAGTCGTTTGTAGGAACAGGTTATTTTGATGAAGTACAGACGATTGTTACCAACGGAAAATCAGCAACAGTCGCAATGAAAGATTCTACGGAAACAGCACAATTCCATTAGGCTCATAATCCATATTATAATTGTTGAGTTTTGAAATTAAGTCAACAAAAAACCCTGGCTTCTTAAGAAATCAGGGTTTTGAATTTTTATTTTGGAAAGATTAATATAATATTTTATAATATTCATCCGCCATTCTATCACTTCCGAACTGGAATTTGACATCATCCATAGCATTCTGCACTATTTTTCTCCATTGCTTCGGATTATCATAATAAGTCGGGATGATTTGGTTTTCCAGAACTTCATAAAGGTTCTTCAGATCGAAGTTATCCTGCTCGATTTGTGGCCAGCTATGGTAATCTGCTTTTGGCACTACGAAAGAATTTTCGCCATGTTTTGCAAACTCCGGGATCCACCCGTCGTCTGTAGAAAGATTGACTGAGCCATTCATCGCGGCTGTCATTCCGCTGGTTCCGGAAGCTTCTCTTGGAACTCTCGGATTGTTTAGCCAGATGTCGGAGCCTTGTTTCAAAGATTTACTTAATGATAATTCATAGCCTGTCAGAACCGCCATATTTTTGTGATTCTTGCTTTCTTCAACCAGATTATTGAAAGTGGAAATAGCACCATAATCCATCGGATAAGGTTTTCCTGCCCAGATGATCTGAACGGGATATTTAGAGTTTTCCAGCATTTTTCTGAAACGCTCTTTGTCTGCCAATAGAAGATCGGCTCTCTTATATCCTGCAAACCTTCTTGCCCAGACGATTGTCAGCACACCCGGATCGAACAGTTTTCCTGTCTGATCTGCAACAATTTTGAACATTCTTTTCTTGAGGTGCTTCTTGCGGTAATCGAAAAGTGCATCATCGCTTTCATCTTTGGAATCATACAAAGGCTTATCTGCCCAATATTTGAATTCCTGAGCATTGGTAATGGATTTGATTTCACAGATTCCCGGGTATTTGTTCCACATATCTCTGGAAACCACGCCGTGCAGCTGGGAAACAGCGTTGGAAATTCTTGACATTCTTAGTGCGCAAAGCGAGTGGTTGAACCGGTCATCATCCACACCTTCGATTTTTTTAACCTCATCTATGCTCAGTCCGCAGAAATAGGACATATCGTGACAAAGGTACAGGTTATGTTTCTCGTTTCCTGCTTCTTCCGGTGTATGGGTTGTAAAAACCAGTTTTTCTTTTACTTTGTAGAGATCTCCGCCATATTTTCTTAGCAGATAAAAAGCTGCCGGAAGTCCGTGTGCTTCGTTCAGGTGATATACATCTCTTTCCAGGTTCATCTCATCCAGAAGTTTTGCACCGCCTTTTCCGAGAAGGATGTACTGAGCTAGCTTTGTAGACTCATTGGCGTCATAAAGTTTGTGGCAGATCGTTTTCGAAATATGATCATTTTCCGGAACATCCGTGCTCAGGAAAAACATCGGGCAGGTTTTGAACGTTTCCGGGTTCAGATACCACACTTTTACCCAAACCGGTGCATTGTGGATCTCAATCTGGAATTTGATGCCTGTATCTTCAAGGAAACTGTACATTTTTTTAGTCCAGACAGGATTAAGGGTCTGATCCTGGTTTCTTGCCTGGTCATAATACCCATATTTCCACAAAATCCCTATTCCTACAAAATCCTGCTTCAGGTTATATGCGCTTCTCATATGTGATCCTGCAAGGAAACCCAGTCCGCCGCTATATATCTTCAGGGCCTGGTCTATTGCAAACTCCATTGAGAAATATGCTGTTCTTTTAGAATAATTTGGATTGATGCTGTAAGGCATCTTAAAATTTTTAAAATCCATAGTTCATATATATTTTTAAGGTCTTCTATAAGCTTGCAAATATAATAATTAGTTTTTTGTTATATAAGACGCAACGGTCGGGAATAAGATGTTGATTTCCTGATACGATTTGGTTTTCCGAAGCTAAAGCTTATACTCTGGATCTTAAATTTTTTCACAGATTACACTGCCAATATTTCTGTTTGATTACGTAGTATTAAATTTCATTCATATAATTATTTTGTAATCAATTAATTACTAAATTAGTTGAGGTTTAATTTCTAATAAAAATGATATGATTTTTTGTGAAGACCTTCAGAAAAACCTGGAAATCTGTGTAGCATCAGAAAGTTCGGAGCCTGGTAATCTTATAAAATGGTATCACAGCATTGGTAAGGCCAATCTGCACGAGCGTGAAGAGTATCAGAAAAAAACAGAGCTGCTGCTCCTGGCAACCCTGTTCAGCCATTTTCCCGAAATGGAAATAGAAAATCTGACCAGTGAGAGTCCGGATTTTATTATAAATTATAACGGAAAACGAATTGGTGTTGAAGTTTCGGAGATTATCAATCATTTTGAGCTGAAGAAAAAAGAAAGCTATATTAACACAGTATTTCGTAATGTTGAACAGGAGCTGAATCAGTACAAAAGTCTTTTCGGGATCCATTATCTTGATATCGATTATCAGAATCCGGAAATATTCTGCCAGCAGGAAAAGCTTACCAAAGAGATCCTTTCTGCGATTACCAATAACAAGAAAACAAAATTTGTGAAGAATATAAGAAGAACGCCCTCTCCAAAAGGCGTTTTTTTGTTTCTCGAATACAGCTTTTCTCTCTTTGATGAGCTTGATTCAGGAAAAATTCTTGAAGCTATTGAGAAGAAGAATTCAAAATTCCCGCTTTACAACGGTAAAACTGAAGAGTGCTGGCTGGTTCTGGTTTCTAATATGTATAATATGTCTTCCAGGTACAGCTACATCCACGAAAAAGAGAAGCTAAGCAATGTTGAAAGCCCTTTCCGAAGGATTCTGCATCTTGAAAATCTCAGCAGGCAAATGATTTTTATAAAGTGATTGATTAAGATTATGTTAAATTTTATTGAATAGTATCCGTTTATGTAAATAAAATTTATATTTGTCTCAGTTATAGCACAAATAAAAATGAAAAATTATTTATTCTTCAGTCGAAGAATTAACTTCGGTTTTTTCTTACTCTTTATTGTTTTTTTTGTTAAAGGGCAAGTAAGCATAACAAGTTTGCCTTATACTAAATCCGACAATTTCAATACACCCTATAATCCTAGTAATTTAACGAATGCAACTTCCACTATACCTGTCGGATGGACTTTCAGCTCATCAGGAACGGCATCATACAGAGGTATTACTGCGTCTCCAGGTACTACTGGTGGTTATTATGGTTTTTCTACCAACACAGATTCAAGTTTAGGAGCTTTAAGAACGGGAACCGTTGGTAATATAACCTACACCGTTAGTTTCACGAATAATTCCGGTTCAACAATTACAGCTCTTACAATTGCCTGGAATTATGAACAATGGACATTTAATAATACTTCCGGCTGGGATGTTACGGGCACTGGCCTGCTCTCGTCAAACGCAACTCTAAATGCAGCGGATTTTGCAGGAACTGCAACGGGAACAGCAGGGGCTTCTACGCCAAAATCTCTATCCCTGACAGGTTTAAATATTGCTAACGGACAATCTTTTGGTATTACGTGGGTAACTACAGATCCAACCGGAGGAGATAATGCTGTTTCAATTGATGATTTTTCCATAACAGCTTCTGCAACAGCGGCTTCTTATTCAGGAGTTACTGCGGGTGCCGGAACTGAACCGGCTGCGATTTCTTCTTTAACCAATACACAGGCGTCATCATCATTGAATTTTGATTTTTTAGTTACCGATGATGCAAATACAACAAATGGAAACGACAGTTTACCAACATTAATCAGTCAGATTGTAATCGCTCAAGGTACTGGGAACGATATTGCAGACTGGACTCAGGCTATTGCCGGTGCGGAATTATCCGATGGCACAAATTCCTTGGCAGGAACTGTAAGTGCAACCAATATCACTTTCAGCGGCATTAATACGGCAAATTTAGGAAATGTACCGGACAATGGTACAAAAACATATATACTTAAAGTTTGGTTGAAAACTGCGTTGGGAGGAACGGTACCAACTACGGTTGATGGTCTGAATCTGGCTTTTAAAATCGATAGAAGTAATTTTACAACTGCTTCATCTGCAACTTCCACGCAGTTTGACAGTGGAACCGGAACAGCTGTAGAATCTGGTGCAAGCAACAATGAAATTACAGTTTTAGCAACAAAACTGAATTTTGTTCAACAACCTTCCAATACGGCTGTTAATGCTTCAATGACACCAGCGGTTACTGTTTCTGCAGATGATGCAAATGGAAACCGGGACAGGAATTTTGCATCTTCTGTTTCAATTACATCTACTGGAACGCTGTCGGGATCACCAGTGTCAGTATCTGCATCTTCAGGGCTGGCTACATATTCTACATTGCAGCACACTGCTGTAGGAACTGGTTTAAAGTTAACGGCTTCAACATCTGGATTTTCAAATGTGGATTCTTCTACTTTTAATATTATCATCGTAACCTCGGCAACAGATTATTTTAGAACCAAGCAAACAGGATCTGCAGGGAATTGGTCTACGGTAGCGAGTTGGGAGTCTTCATCAGATAATTCTAATTGGATAGATGCTACTTCTGCGCCAACATCATCTGCAACATCTATTACCATCAGAACCGGACATACTATTACGGTTGCCGCATCTGCTACGGCAAAAAATCTGACGGTTGAATCCGGTGGTTTTTTAACAATTAATTCATCATTTTCACTTTCAGGCACGAACACTATTAATGGCACATGGAATCAGTCTACTTCCACGGCGGTTAGCAATTCAGGAACCCTTGTTTTTGCTGCGGGATCTGTTTATAATCATAATTCTAATGGGGGAACCATTCCTACAGCTACGTGGAATGTAACAAGCACTTGTAATATTTTAGGAATGACAAGTACTTCTCCTGGTGGCTTAGGACAAGCTTTTGGAATTGTTAATTGGAATTCTACTGGTCAAAGCACATTCGCAATAATGGGTGCTGGTGGTGCATTCAATCCCAAAGGGCTTTTCACTGTAGCTTCCACCGGAACTAATATAATAGAGTTGGAATCTGCTGGCTCAGGAGCAACTTACAATTTTGATGGAGGTCTTACGGTTTCAGGCGGTACATTTGCTGTGAATTATGATAATAGTGGTGCTGCAAACGAAGTGTCATTAAATATTAGCGGAGATTTGAAAATATCCGGAACAGGTATTTTAGATATGCATAATGGTAACAGTAACGCAACAACAAGTGGTTATGGTTCTACTATTTATCTAACAGGTAATTTAGAAATATCTTCATCCGTAGCCTACCCGCTAACGGCAACAGGAAACAATAATGCGGGCTATATGTTTTTTGTGGGTAGTACACCTCAAACTTATAAAACAACTGTAACAGCTCCTTCCAGATATGTAGATTTTGAAGTATATGGTCCAAGTAATCTGACACTTCTATCTGATATGCCGGTCTTTTCATCTGCTTCTAATATCTATGATGAATTTTTCGTATCTGGTACACTTAATTTAGGCACTTTTGCCATTAAACAATCATCGGGTACGCAGGCGAGATTTACAACTGTTTCTGGATCAACTGTCTCTACGAGTAATACAGGTGGTTTGGTTTCTGCTATAGCAGTTGCTGGAACCAAAACATTTGCTGCAGGAACAAGCTATATATTTAATGCTTCTACTACTACACCTTTTCCTACCGGAACTTTTGGGAATCCTGCAAGCCTTACTTTTAATAATGCTGATGTAACTTCTAACAGGACAGCAACTTTAACTGTCACCGGAGCAGTTAATATTAACGGGACTTCAAAATTCGCCCTGAATTCTTCCGGTTCCAATAATCTTGCTCTTGGTGGTGTTTTGACGGTTGATACGAATGCCTCTTTCGACAGCAACGGAGAAAATCAGATAACCAATGGTGGCGGATCAGTGGTGGTAAACGGAACTTTTATAACTAAAGATGCCCAAGGTTTTTCCGGGACCAATGCCACGATACCAACAATTACAAATATTACGCTCAATACAGGATCTACCGTTCAATATGCCTTAGATGGTGCGCAAGCCATTAGTTCAAGAACTGATTATAAAAATCTTCTTTTTACAGGAAACGGCACTAAATCATCAAATAACAGCATTACTCCGATTGCAGGTACGGTGACTGTTAATGGTGCAAATACAATTCTGGATGTTTCTAACAATACATTTGGGGATAGCAGCACTAATCTGACTATGCTTGCAGGTTGGTTCCGTCTGGGCGGATCAGGTGTGAAGCCGGATATCAGCGGAACTTACAGTTTGTCGGCAGGAACTACGATAGAATTTACCGGGACATCGGCAACACAGATCCGTCTTGCACCGCAGTATGCCAATGTTGTGATATCCGGAACCAACGTAGTTGCCGGAACTACAACCAACGGCGGATTAACTTTCCGTGCAGGTGGTAATTTTACAGTGAAGACCGGTGCGAGATTTAAAGTGAATAATGATAATGGATTCAGCGGTGGTACCACTACGGCCATCAAAAACACCAATTCTCCTGTGATTACTTTAGAAACCGGATCAACTATAGATTATACCGGTTCGGATCAGATTGTTACCAATACTTTACCTTATCAAAATCTAACTGTTTCCACATTAGGAACCAAGACTCCAGCTTCCGGTGATCTTATTGTTAATAATCTTACAACTGTTAGTGCGGGGACACTTAAGTTTCTTAAAACTGCAGATAATGCTACGCCTAATGTCCTGTATGCACATAAAGGTATCAATAGTGTTGGAGGAACTGTGATCTTTGAAAATAACGCGCAGCTGATGCAGGATGACGATGCTAATAATCTGCAGGCAACAATACAAAGCCAGAGAGATGTTGTGGATATGAACAATATATCGACACAGATGGATTATGTTTATTGGAGTTCCCCTGTAGCTGGTCAAAATATAAAATCATTTTCACCCAACACACCAGCCAATGGTTATTTGCAGTATAATGAATCGAATGATAAATTCAGTGTAACTTCGGATACGGATTTTCAGATCGGTAAGGGTTATGCTATACGTGCGGAAACCGGTGCAAACGGATACAATAAAACATATGTTTTTACAGGTGTACCGCATAACAGTGCTTTGGGTTCTCCAAATCTGAAATGGACAGATGCCAACCACGGTTACAATCTGGTAGGGAATCCTTATCCTTCTAACATTGGCTTTGATGCTTTGTTCACTAATAACAGTTCAAAAATATATTCCACGGCCTGGTTCTGGACCAATAACAGTTACACATCCGCCCAGGTAGGATCTGGCTATAACGGAAATAATTATGCTGTTTATAATGGAACAGGTGGCTCGCCTGCGACTTATAATCCGGCAAGTCCTTACACCGGATCTGCAATACCGAATGGCATTGTAAAAGTTGGGCAGGCTTTTATTGTACAGGCAAAATCGGGAGGTTTGAATCTGCCTATCGGTTTTACTAATGCAATACGATCCACATCCGGAGGTAACTTCTTCCAAAAACAAAGTGTAAAGAACAGATTCTGGCTCACAATGACCTCGCCCAACAGTCTTGTCAATACCATTTTGATAGGCTACATTCCAGGTGCTACCAATGGCTATGAAACAGATTTTGATGGCGAATTATTTGAAGTGGGATCGGATTCTTTTTATTCGGTTCTGGATGCTAAGAAATTGGCGATTCAGGGCAAGGCAGATTCTTTTAGCGTAGATGATGTTGTTGGTTTAGGGAATGTGTATTCATCAAACGGAACTTATACGATCAAACTTCAGGCTGCCGAAGGAATGTTTGACGGTGATCAGAAGATTTATCTCAGAGATAAATTGCTGAATCAATATATTGATTTGAGTTCCGGTCAGGGCTACCAATTCACAGCAGTTAAAGGCACTGATAATACAAGATTTGAAATCGTTTATAAGCAAAGCAGTGTTCTTGGCGCTGGTAATGCAGCCAAATCTGAGTTTATTGTTTACAGGGATAGAAATGAGCAGGTAATAAAGTCAGATAAAAGGCTGGGTAAAATTGATTTATTCGATGTATCAGGAAAACTGATAAGCTCATTCCTTACAAATTCTAACGAATACAGAATTAATACCGATACTCTCACGAATGGTGTATACATCCTGAAAGCAGAGAATTCCGGCGACATGAGGACTAAAAAATTCATTAAATAATAAAGACAACGCTTTAATTTTTAAATGAACGCACTTGCAGCAATGGAAGTGCGTTTTTTTATTTAGCGTGTTAAAATTTAGAATTTTAACATAATGAATAAGGCTATTATCCTGCGAAATGTTTTTGTGAATAATTATAAATAATATATAAATATTTTTTATGATTATATGTTCATATATTATTACTTTTGTACAAATTGTATTTTGTAAATAAATTTGTTATGAAAATAAAACTACTGGATAATTTTTATTCCGTAATCTTTAGAAAGAAAATGTTCCTTTTTTTAGGGATTTTTCTAAGTCTTGTTGCTTATGGCCAGCTAACGCTGGGGACATCACCTTACACACAAACATTCGATGGGATTGGATCTGGTCTGCCTACCGGTTGGACAGTTAGATCCACCGCATCTGCGACTTCGTTAGGTACGGCTGCGACTGTTACTACCGCAGCAACTGCCTGGGCAGACACAGCTGGTGCCTTCAAAAATTTTGCCTCTGCGGATGGCCTGACTTCTGCGGCTTCAACAACGACTCAATCGGGAAGTACAGATAGGGTGTTAGGTGTAAGACAATCGGGGAGTTTTGCTGATCCGGGTGCTGCTTTTGTGTTGCAGCTTAGTAATACGACAGGGAAAGCTTCTTTTAACCTTTCCTTCAAGCTTCAATCGCTAGACAACGCGGTTGGAAGAACTGTAACCTGGCGAGTGGACTATGGAGTAGGTGCAAGCCCGACTACGTTTACGGCTGTTACTACATCTCCTGCTTCAATTGTTACATCTCCTACTTGGGGAAGTACTAATGTTACGGTTACTTTGCCTGCAGCGATTGATAATAACAGTGGCAATGTTTGGATACGTATTGTTGCGTTAACAGCTTCTTCGTCAACTGGAAGCAGACCAACTTCCGCTATTGATGATGTTAGTCTTAGTTGGAGTTCGTCTTGCTCAGCACCAACGGTTTCTTCCACAACTTCTGCTGCGAATAATTCCACAACGGGTGTTGATCTTACAGGAAGTGTTACAGCGATTGGTGGTGCCAATGTAAGTGAAGTCGGTTTTAATTACAGCACTTCTTCCTCGCTTGCTTCGCCATCTACTTCCAATAATACTGGACTTTCCGTCTCTACTGTGCCTTATGCGATTTCAAAATCGCTGACAGGTCTGCAGCCGAATACATTATATTATTACAGGGCTTATGCCATTAATAGTTGTACATCTCCACAAACTTCTTATTCTCATACTTCATCTTATCCGTCCTTTACGACATTATCGCTGGCACCGGCATCTGCAGCGGCGGATAATATCCTGACAGATTCTTTCCGGGCCAACTGGACAGCGCCTACAGGTCAGGGTGCAGTTTCATACACCTATCATTTGGAAATTGATGATAATAATGACTTTTCATCACCAATATATAATGATGAATCCTTAACTGTAACTAATCATACCCAAAGCACGCTTGCTGCAAACACAACTTATTATTACAGAGTAAGAGTTAAAAATGCAGGCGGCTATTCTGCGTGGTCATCAGTGCAGACGGTTACTACTGCTGCCAGTAGCAAACCGGTTGTCACAGCATCATCTTTTAATGGTACAGTGGGAATTAGTTTTTCTCAGAATATTATTGCTACCAATATTCCTGACAGCTATGCTATTGTTGCAGGTAATAATCTGCCGGCAGGTTTAACACTTAACCTTACAACTGGTGCTATAACGGGCACACCTACAACGGCCGGGACATTTACAACAAACGTGACGGCTACTAAGAATGGCGAAACAAGTGATCCGGCAACGCTTACGTTTAATATTGCAAAAGGGAGTCAGACCATCAGCGGATTAGCTTCTACACAAGCTAAAACCTATGGAGATGCGGCTTATACTCTGTCTGCTGTTTCTTCATCCGGACTTACAGTGACCTATACAAGTTCTGATACCAGTGTGGCGACTGTCAGCGGTAATACTGTTACTATTGTAGGTGCTGGAACGTCTACTATAACTGCTCACCAGACTGGTGATTCCAATTGGAATGCGGCAGCAGATGTGTCTCAATCATTAACAGTTGCAAAAAAGGGCCTCACAATAACAGGTCTTTCAGCTGCAAATAAAACCTATGATCAGACTGCTGCGGTTGTCGTTAGCGGAACGCCGCAGTACTCAGGCTTGGTGAATGGTGATGTTTTTGCTGTTACAGGAACTGTAAGCTGGGCTTTTGCCAATAAAGCGGCAGGTATTAATAAAACCTTGGTAAGAACAGGGGATTATGATGTTCCTTCTAATAATTACTCATTAACGCAGCCTTCTTTGCAGGCAACTATTGATAAAAAAGATATAAGTATTACTTCTATCACTGCTGATGATAAAGTTTATAACGGAACAGCGACGGCTACATTTTCAAATGTTGCATCATCAGAGGTTATTAGCGGTGATGTTGTCACTTTCACAATAACAGGAAACTTTTCTGATGCCAATGCAGGATTGGATAAACCGGTAACAGTTTTATCGGCAACTTTGGGCGGAACAGATAGCGGAAACTATAATATACCGGTATTCCCAACAGGTTTAACTGCAGATATTACCAAAGCCAATCAGACAATAACTGTTAGTAATTTTCCTGCTACGGTCAATCTTGGAGCGACTTTGACTCTTTCGATGTATGCGACAGCATCTTCCGGCTTATCATTAAACTATGCAACTTCTGCTCCTGCAATTGCTAACATCTCTTCCGGAACGCTTACCGCAAATAATGCCGGAACAGTTACGATTACTTTTTCTCAGCCTGGCAATGGTAATTATAATGCTGCGCCTGATGTTCAGAAGTCTCTTGATGTAGTTGAGGTACCTGTGCCATTAGCTCAGTGGGATTTCAATGGTCTAAGTTCTTCTACAACTGCAACCACGGTAACGGCGCAATTCAAAGATTCTTCTTTAGGGGCTGGAAGCGCTGTTCTTACAAGAGGTCCTGGTGCAGCCTATAGCAGTGGTAATGATTCTTTCCGTACGGTAGGTTTCCAGAATAATGGAATCAGTACTTCCAATACGGATTATTTTCAGACTAGCTTTAATACTACCGATGAAATTCTCTCACTGACTTCAATTCGTGCTAATGTGATTGGAACAAGCACATTTGTCGCTAGTCCTGGTGTTCAGGTACAGTTTGCTTACAGCTTTAATAATGTTAATTATACGCTAATTAATTCACCTGTCGTAAAAGTTGGTAACGGACAGATCGATGATATCAACCTTGCGGGTGTTACTGCATTGCAGAATATTCCTGCAGGGACTACGGTTTATTTCAGATTCTATGCAACGGGGCAAACTAGTACCGGTGGATTCGGATTCTCTTCGCCGTCGGCTGGAACATACGGACTCGAATTTTATGCCAGACTGAAACCGTCTGCTATTACTTGGGATGGAAGTTCCTGGTCTAACTTCAATGGGCCGGATAAATACCAGAGTGCTGTTATTGATGGTGCGTATAGTCTTCCGGAAGGATTTGAGGCTAATAATATGACCATTACAAATGATGGATTATTGACAATTTTACCAAATCAGGGTGTCATTATTAATGGTGATATCACTATGCCGGATGACAAAATTATTATAGAAAGTGACGGTAGTTTGGTACAGACTAAATTGACCAACGGTAACAGTCCTAATAAAGCAATTGCGAAGAGAACCACTAGCATGAGGACTTCAGATTATACTTTCTGGAGCTCGCCGGTGAAAGATCAGCCGTTACTCAATACTGTGAATCCTAATGCTGCAAACAGTAGTGGCGGATTCTCAGAAGGGACACCGAATAACAGGACTTACCAATATAATGAGACAGACGATACATTCCGGGCAACCGCAGATGCGACCTTTATTGATGGTAAAGGGTATGCGATCCGCGGTAAGTCAAGCTATGGAAACGTACTAACTCCAGATGAGCTCACCTACAGAGGTGATCTTAATAATGGTGATATTAGCATTCAGATTCAGAAATCAAAAAATACGAATATTAATGGTGTTCCTTATGAACATGGTTACAACCTGATTGGTAATCCGTATCCTTCCCATATTGATTTTGAAAAATTCTATAACCTTAACAAAGGTGACGGCGAAAATAATAGTGATGTAATTTTTGGTAAAGCGTGGTTCTGGAGCAATATTTCCATTTCGCCATCACAGCAGGGCGGTTCTGCCTACACAGCTAATAATTATGCAACACTTACCTTGGCCGGAGGAACTCCTGCTACGGGAACCGAAGAAGATGGAGACTCTGCTACGCCGAATAACTTTATTAAGCTGGGCCAAGGTTTTATTGTACAGATGAGAGGAACGGCGCCGACTGGCAACACTCCAGATTTTAAAACACTCAAATTTGATAACTCTATCCGATCTACTAACAGTACAGGTGTGTTTTATAATAGCAAGCAAAAGCAGGATATTAACCGTTACTGGCTGAAGCTGACGTCTCCTAAAAATGTAGTTAATACTATTTTGCTGGCGCATATGACAGAAGCAACCGATGGCTATGATCCGGATTATGATGCAGAATTGTTATCCGTAGGCGATGATTCTTTCTATTCTAAATTGCAGACAAAAAAATTGCAGATCCAGGCCAGAAAAAATCCTTTCAATAGTGATGATGTGATTTCTTTGACTACTAAGCAAGCCGTTGATGGTGTATATAAAATATCTTTGGGTAACAAAGAAGGTGTATTCAATAATGGTCAAAGCGTTTATCTGAAAGACAAGCTGCTGAACAAGACTGTTAACCTGTCGCAGGGAGCATACACTTTCCAGGCTGTAAAAGGTACATACGAAGGCCGATTTGAGATTGTTTATAAAGAAGATGCAGTTCTTGCTGCTAATTCGGTAATAAAATCTGACTTTGAAGTTTACAGAGACGGCTCGGATTATGTGGTAAGATCTTCTAAAAAATTAGGTCAGCTGGATGTTTACGATACTTCAGGAAGATTGGTAAAATCTTATCACTCGAAGGACAATAGCATAAGAATTAATGTTTCTTCTATGCCGGAAGGTGTTTATATTATAAAAGCTGAAAATTCTGGAGACATTAAAACAAAGAAAATAATAAAATAAAATTATTTTTATCATATTTATCCTTAAGACGCCATAATTGGCGTCTTTTTTTTATTAATAACTAATTCTTTTTTAATTTCATAATATTCAATTGTTTGTTTAATTTTTTAATAAATTTAAAAGAATTAAAGTTTTTTATTTTGGTATTCAAAAAATATTTAATTTAGCATCCTTTTCTGTGTGAATTAAAATAACAAATTATTAAATAACAAATGATGAAAAATTTACGGAGGAAAACAAGGTTATTTCCGAAGTTTTCAAAATGCTTTCTGTTTGCGTTTTCAAGTTTACTTTTCCTTTTTTTAGGTAAGGTTTATGGACAGAACTCATTTCAATCAGGAGACGGCTGGGGAACTGGCTGGGGATCTGGTGTGAGTATGAGTGCAAGTGCTGGTAGCAGTTTAATCTATACCACAACCAACTCATTGGGTGGTAATGTTAACAGATATTTCAGATTCTATGGAACAGGCACGCCCTGTGGTGAGTATCAGCCTAATAACGGTGGCAACAATTTAATTCTGACAACATCACAGACTTATACTTCTGCTAATATGCAATGTGGGAATGCTAAAGCTTTTGGTGTTTTAGTTCCTAATACTACAGATAATTGGGTTTTTAAATCTGCTGGTTCCGCAGCTCAGCAAATTGCTGTATTCAGAGTACAGGGTGCTGTAAGGCAGGTGAGCTCTGTTACTCAAAACATATTAACTTCTTCTGTTACTGCCGGGCAATCCGTAACAGTTACTGCAAATCTAGATGGGGCGTTAAGCACTGGACAAGCAGTGTATCTAAGGTATACAAATAACAATTATTCCACCTCAACGGTTGTACAGATGACTGGTTCCGGCACATCTTACACGGCAAGTATTCCCGGAGCTACAAATACTGCGGGAGCAAATGTTTCTTATTATGTATTTACTTCTACTGATACCGGTGTAGGTTCAGGTACAACCCAGGTGCAGTCTAATGGAAGTAATGCGGATTTTTATACTATTAATTTAAATAACAATAGTGGTAGTAATTATTCTTATACGGTCAATACACCTGCTACCATTTATTTGCATAATTTTAGTGATGGTCCTAGTTCTACTCCATATACGACTACTCCTAATACTTTTGCAACTAATTTAAGCAACTCATCTTGGACTAATGCAAGTGCTGCAACATTTACTTCTTTTAATGGAAATGGAGGCACGGCAGGTTCGTTAGCTTTGTCAGCAATAAATTCAAGTTATACTTTAACATTTAATGTTGCAACGGGATATTCGTTATCAGTAACCTCGTTTAATTATTGGAGGCAATCCTCTCAAAGCACTAACAGTGTATCTTCAATTACCATTAACGGTACGACAATTACCAGTGGGAGTGTAGCTATTCCAACATCAGGAGCATCTATAGGTACTACAAACGTTGCAAATACTATTTCAGGTTTAACAGGAACTATAACAGTAGTTATTAATTTTACAGTTGGTAGTGGTTCATTCAGGTTAGATGATTTTACACTAACCGGAAACGTAGTTGCTACTCCGGCTCCGCCATCTTTAACTACGCCAACAGCAACTTCTATTACCAATAATAGTGCTACATTAGGTGCAACGATAACATCCAACAACGGCTCTGCTGTTACTGCCAGAGGTACCTCTTTCAAAACAACTTCGCCTGTGGCTGCCACAGATAACCAGTTAGCAGAAGGTGGTACTGCAGTTTCTTCATTCTCTCATTCAAGAACCGGCTTATCTGCCCAGACAAGATATTATTATGTTGGGTATGCTACCAATGGTAACGGAACAGGAATAAGTAGTGAAGGAAATTTCTATACATTATCTAATCCTGCTACGGCACAGCCGGCAACTTTTACTGCAACTGCCGGTTCATCTTCCTTGACGGCTAATTGGGGTACGGCAACTTATCCTTCTAGCGGGGCCACGAAAGCTGGATATTTATTAATATATTCCACAGGAACACCTTCATTAGTAGCTTCTCCAAATGGATTAGCACCTGCTAGTGCAATAAGTAACGGAACACAAGTAACCATTACTGAAACTACCTTGCCAACAGTGCCATCCTTAACGGCTAATATTACAGGACTTACTAATGGAACAACCTATAATTTGCTAATTGTTCCATATACTTGGGATGGTACAAATGCTGGTACTTATAATTATTTTACTACCGGTGCTAAAACCTGTACAGGAACACCTGCAGCTACATCTTATACTTGGAATGGTGGAACATCAGGTTCCTGGACTACTTCTGCCAATTGGACTCCGAATGGAGTTCCTACAACCGGAGATAATGTTACTTTCGCAACTTCTGGAAATGTATCTGTGACAAGTGTTCCTACTGTATCTTTAACAGGAATGTATGTTACAGCGGGTAATGTAACGCTGGCGCCAGCTTCTACAGCTAATACTGCAATTACATTATCTAATACCGGTACGGCTTTAAATATAGCAAGTAGTGCTGTCTTAAATCTTATTGGTAATTCCACTAATTCCAGAACTATTTCTATTGCTTATTCAGGTACGGGAAATACGGCGACTATTGCTGGAACATTAAATTTACAAAATAACGCAAGTGCTGCTGCGAGCTATAGCGCAACCAATAGTGCAACTACGGTAAGCGGAACGCTTTCTAATAATAATGCTACGGGCACTATTACAAGTACAGCTTCTAACCTTACAATTTCCGGGACAGGTAAATTCCAATTAGCAGGTTTGGCGACGGTAGTTCCAACAGCAACTTGGTCAACAAATTCCACCTTGGAGTTTGCAAATAGTTTTTCGACTTCAACCATAGTAACTGGATTAGCACAGTCGTTTTCAAATGTTACCGTGAATGCGACTGGAGTAACAGGTTCTACCACATTAATACAATGTAATGGTGCACTAACCTCAATTGGAAAGGACCTGACAATTACTTCCACAGGTGCAGGAGGTTTTTCATTGCAACAAGGAACAACATTAGTGACAACCACAATAGGTGGATCATACAATCAAACAGGTGGTAACTTTGATTTTTCTAATGGGTCTTCTAATGGAAGTACAAATGTTAATATATCCGGAAATATAAGCGTTTCCGGGTCTGGAACTATTAGTACAAATGGTACGGTTCGTAATGGTGCGTTTGTTTTGGTAGGCTCAAGTCCACAAACCGTAAATTTTGCAACTCCGGCAAATGTTACTTATACAAATTTTACTGTGAACTCAGGTGCCACTATGAAATTGGCTTCTAATATTATTCTTAATAATAGTTCAACCACAAATTATAACGGAACTATATTAGTAAATAATGGAGGTATCTTTGATGCGGGTTCTTCTTTTACAGTAACGCCTGCTTCAACTACTTCAGGTGGTTCTACATTTACACTTAGTTCTGGTGCAACACTTATTACAGCAAATTCTTCCGGCGTAACAGGATCAATACCAGTTTCATCAGGACTTACTACATCTTATAATTCTGGAGCAAATTATACTTTTAATGGCTCAACACAAAACACAGGTACTTTTACTACTACACCAACTGCAAATACAGTTAATACCTTGGAGATTGCGGGTGGTACAGTTACAAATACTTATGTCGGAACTGGTGCTTTAACAGCAACAACATTAAAACTTACTTCCGGGACATTTGATGTGGGTAGCGGAAAAACCATTAATATGGCCAATAATGGTAATGTAAGCAAAACATCAGGTGATTTTGCCACAACAAGTGCGGGTACAATCAATTTTGCTGGCACAGGAACAGTTACCGGTGCAGTTAATTTTTACCCTGCTGTTACTCAGACACCTTCATCTACGGCAGGTGTCAATTATGGAACTTCCAGAATAAAAACCAGCTTAACATTAAATGCTAATAGTTTTGTTTCCAGTGCACCATTTTATGACGCTCCATCTACCTTGATTTACAATACTGGAGGAACTTATGGCCGTAATGTAGAATTTGGATCTTCAAGTGGTCAGGGTTATCCATACAATGTGACAGTACAGAATGGAACTACTTTAGATTTGTCTGCGAACTCTCCGACTGTAACTAACATTGCGGGTACTCTTACTTTGGGTAATAATTCTACAGCCGGTTCTGTAACATTAGGAGCTTCATCTGTTCCTTTAAAAGTAGGCGGTGATGTGATCATAGGAAATGGTTTTGGTACTAATACCTTGACTCTTTCATCTGCCAGTGGCGGTGATCTTTATGTGGGCGGCAACTGGACTAGAAATGCTACAGGTGTTTTTGCTCCAAACAACAGAGCTGTCTTCTTTAATGGAGGAGGACCGCAAACGATTACTGGGGCTACTGTCTTTGACTATTTATTGTTATTTCAGACTACAAGTAGCACAGTTACTCTCAATAATGATATTACCATAAATAAAGTGTTAACATATGGTACAGGTAAATTAGTTACAGGAAGTAATGTTGTTATAATGGGGGCTGCCGCATCAGATGCTTCGCCTTCTTCCACTTCTTACATATATGGTAACCAGAGGTATCCTATCTCAAGTGCGGGCTCTAAGACTTTTAACGTAGGTGATGCTAATACTTGGGCGCCGGTAAGTGCTAATTTTACTGCGGTATCTTCTGCTGGTACGCTTACTGCCAGTACAGCTGCCGGGGATCATTCCCAGATCGCTTCTTCCAGTTTGGATGCTTCTAAATCTGTTAATAGAACCTGGACACTTGCTAATGGAGGTGGTTTGGTCGGTACTTATAATCCAACCTTTAATTTTGTGGCTGGTGATTTAGATTCCGGAACTACTCCCGGTAACTTAATAGTAGGTAATTATGTTTCTTCGGCATGGAGCTATCCTGCCGTTGGCGCAGCAAATACTACTAATCTTACTGCAACTGGTGTTAATACTTTCGGAGATTTCCAACTAGCGGAATGTAGGCCTGTTAATTTGGTTATTACTAATCCCGCCGCAGTTTGCAGCCCAAACACTGTTGATCTTACAGCAGCAAGTATAACGGCAGGCTCTAGCAGCGGACTTGTATATACTTATTGGACAGATTCTAATGCAACAGTTCCATATACCACACCGACTCAGGCTACTGCTGGTACTTATTATATAAAAGGTACGTCTTCTACCGGATGCTTTAAAATATCATCAGTTATTGTTACGGTAACCCCTTTATTGAGTTCTGGGACCATTTCGGGAACTGGAAAGATTTTTATTGGCGGTACTACAACTCTAACCAGTACTGGTGATTCGGGCGGTGTTTGGAGTAGTAGTAATCCGTCTGTAGCCACCATCAATCCTAGTAGTGGTTTGGTGACCGCTTCAACGGTTAATACCGGTACGGTAACTGTCAGCTATACAGTAAGTAACAGTTGTGGTTCGTCGTCAGCAACATTTCCTCTAACTGTAACAGATGTTACGACTTGGAATGGTAGTGCTTGGGATTTTGGTGTACCATCTTCTGGTGTGAATGCAAGTTTGGCGTCTGCATATACTGTGGGTAATTCTGGACAATCATCTTTTGCATCAAAAAATCTTACAGTGGAAAATACAGGTTTATTAACAATCCCGGCGAACCAAGGTATCACAGTCAATGGCGATATTACCACAGCGGATAACAAAATAGTGATAGAGAGTGATGGCAGCCTGTTGCAGACTAAACTTACAGGCAACAATAACAGTAATAACAAAATCATTGCTAAGCGTAAAGTGACAATGAAAACGCTGGATTACACGTATTGGAGTTCTCCGGTTTCCGGACAGTTGCTGCGTAACACCAGTAGCTCAACGGGTAGTACGAATACAGGTCTATATGATACCGGTGGATTTTCAGCGGGCACCCCAAACAACAGGATTTACCAATACAATGAGCCGAACGATTTATTTTTAGCAACAACGGATGCTGCATTTGTTGCAGCAAAAGGCTATGCCATCCGAGGAAAAGCTTCTTACGGAACCACACTTACTGCGGATGAATTCAGTTTCAACGGAGTGATGAACAATGGCGCATTGACCATCGGTATCCAGAAATCTAAAAATACGGGAACAGGCGGTACGGTAGAACACGGTTATAATATGATAGGTAATCCTTATCCGTCCCATATAGACTTTTTACAGTTTTATAATCTGGATCAGGGTAACGGATTCAAGAACAGTGATTTCATTAATGGAAAAGCCTGGTTCTGGACCAACGTACCCGGCGCACCGACTACACAAGGTGGATCTAGTTATACAGCAAATAACTATGCTATTTTGACACTTGCTGGCGGAACGCCTGCTACAGGTGTGGATGCTGGTAATACAACCAGTCCATCATCTGCAATACCAAATCAGTACATCAAAGTAGGCCAGGGCTTCATTGTTCAGATGAAGGGAACAGCACCAACGGGAACAACGCCTAACACAGCAACTTTGAAATTTGACAACTCGGTAAGAACGAATAACAGTACGGGTAATTTCTACAATGCCAAAACTAATGGTAGCGAAATCAATAGATACTGGCTGAATTTGGTTTCTCCGAATAATGTGTCCAATACAATTCTGGTGGCGCATATGGACCAGGCAACGAACAATTATGATGCGGATTATGATGCAGATCTTTTAGTAGTTGCTGATGATTCTTTCTATTCAAAGCTTAATGTTCGGAAATTGCAGATCCAGGCAAGAGCAAATGTTGCAGTGGTAGATGATGTTGTTCCACTTGGAGCTAAATATTCTATGGATGGAACTTATAAAATTGCTTTGGCTAAGAGAGAAGGCATTTTCGGTAGCGGACAAAGTATTTATCTTCACGATAAGATTCTGAATACTTATACGGATCTTACGCAGGATCACTACAGTTTTCAGGCAACTAAAGGTTTAGATGAATCGAGGTTCGAAATTGTTTATAATAGCAAGGAAGCTCTGTCTGCGAATGATTTGAAAGTCTCTGATTTTGTAGTATACAGGGATGGAAATGATTTTGTAGTAAAATCTTCCCGAATATTGGGAAGGGTAGATCTCTATGATGGCGGAGGAAGATTACTTCAGTCAAAACAAACATCCGAGAAACAAATCAGATTAGAGGCAGCTCATTTAGTGTCAGGGTTTTATATTATAAAAGCTCAAAATTCTGGTGATGTAAGAACGAAAAAACTTGTCAAATAAATTTCTAACTAACTACTTCAAAAACCGGGATATATATATTCCGGTTTTTTTATTTTTGTTTATTTAATTACTATTTTGTGTCAGATTAGTTGATTTATTACCAATATTAATTTGGTTAAAATTTTACTTTTTAAAATGTATTTTTATTTTTTATTTCGTTTATATAATTGATTATTTTTTTGATATTAACAATTATAATTATTTATTAATATGAAATTAAAATAATTAACATTAAATTTTGATTATTTATTAATAATTAAATAATTGTTTGTTTTAGTTGTTTAAAACATAGTTATTGGTGATAATTTTAATTATATTTTTAATATTTATTAATTTAATTTAAAATTTGTTATACATTTGTAGGTGAATTTGTTTTGAGTTATGCTCAAAATTTATAATGAATGAAAAAAAGTTTGCCTCATGATAACATCTTTATTCTTGAAGAAGGACAGGTTGCTGTCTTTTCTTTTCTTAACTTTATCCTTTTACTATTCTGCACAGAATGTTCTTGTAGGAACAGGGTTTAACGCGTCCTGGCCTTCGGCTTGTAATAATGTAACGCCGGGAACTTATTTTTCGGCCGGTGCCGGAACCTCTTACTCATCTGGTGCACTGACCCCCAATGGAACAGGAGATCAGTACTGGAGATTAGGTATTGATTGGAGCGGTTCTGTTTATCAGGTCAATAACGGAAGCAGTACTGATATTTCGGTGTCTCCGAATACGACCTATACAGCGAGTCTTGTCTGTACAAATACAGGCGCATTAAAGTATAATGTTGCAAATACATCTTACAGATATGTGTTTAAAACTAAGGATGCAGGGGTGTCACCTTCCGGAAACTGGGTTTTCTTCGAGGTTCAGGGTGCTGTACAGTCTGTGTCATCTGTAACAAGAAGTCCTTCAGCTGTTCCGGCAACAATGCCGGTTACGGTTACGGCTACCACCAGCGGATCGGTAAATTCGGGGCAGGCTGTGTATCTGAGATATACTACCAATGCCTGGTCTACATCTACAGTGGTTCAGATGACGGGATCTGGTACCACTTATACAGCTTCTATTCCTGGTCAGGCTGCCAGCACTGCTGTGCAGTATTATGTTTTTACGTCCGGAACTGCCAACGTAGCTTCTAACGGGAGTAATGCAGATCTATATACGATCAATTTGAATAATAACTCTGGTAGTAATTATTCTTATACTGTAGGCGCATCAGCATTTAACGTTTGGGTTACATCAACCACAGGAACTACCAGTGCCGGTTATTCCACTTTGAAAGGAGCAATAGATGCCATTAATGCCGGGACTCATACCGGAGCAATAGAAGTTGCTATTAATAATAGTACTTCTGAAACGGCAACTTCTGTGCTGAATAGCAGTGGTGCGGGATCGGCAAGTTATACATCAATAAGAATCTATCCATCTGCTGATGGGTTGACGGTTTCCGGTGCATCTGCCACAGGAAGAGGACTCATCGAGCTGAATGGGGCAGACAATGTCACAATTGATGGTGATAACCCAAATACATCAGGCACCAATAGAAACTTAACCATTACGAATACGGCTACCAGTGCTGTGGCTTATTCTTCCGTTATAAGACTTGCTACGAGTACTGCAGTTACATCAACAGATAATGTGACAATTAAAAACTGTATATTAAATGGTAATGCTACCGGAAGAAATATTTCTACTGCCACATCTACAACAGGTAGTGAAAATGCCTCATTTGTAATTTACGCAGGAGGTAATGGCGGTAGTACGGCTACAACAGCGCCTACTGCAATAGCTTCTGTAACAAGCGTGACCTCTGCTGCCGGACAAACGTTTGCTAATTTAACATTATCAAATAATTCAATAAATCAAGCGGCAAGAGGTATTGTTCTGAATGGTGCTGCTGCAACGGTGTTCAATAATCTATCAGTAAATAATAATACAATAGGAGCTACAGGAACTACACCTTCTACAACCGTTTACACTAAAGGTATATATATTCAGGGAGCAACCGCACCATCAATTGCTAATAATACAATTCAAAGTGTACAATCTTATGTAGGAACACTTATAACAGGAATCGAATTATATGATATTATTGCCACATCTGCAAGTATCAGCAAGAACTCAGTTTCAAATGTTATTCAAAATGGATCTGGAAACTCAAATAATGTTGTAGGAATCTATATTGGAAGTAATGCGGCGATTGCTTCTACTACTACGACATCCGGTAATACAATTACAGGAGTTCAAGGCTATTCTACAACCTCAGCTGGTACTCCGGTTACAGGAATTACTTATAACTCTTCGGCAACAAGCGGTTTAATAGAGAAAAACATAATTTCTACCATCTATAATAATTCTACAAGTACGTACGGTGTTCATGGGATAACCTTAATTGGAGGTAATGCTGTTACTGTGCAAAATAATTTTGTAAGAGACGTAACGCACAATATGACAGGAGGTGCTGCTTTTTCTTACTATTATAGTCCTGTCGGGATCTTAGTTTATGGAGGAACCGGACATAAAATTTATCATAACAGTGTTAATCTCTCGGGGTTGATGCCAGGTACAGCAACAAGTAGTCTTTCCAGTTTTGCTTTGGCTGTTAATACTTCTAATAATGATATTAGGAATAACATATTATCCAATACAATTACTGGTGGTACAACAAGTATTTCACACTCATCATTATTCTTGGGTTCTAGTGTAACTGGAACTACTTTAAACAATAATGCATATTATTCGGGAACAGATACTGCGAGACAAGGTATTTTACAGGTTGGAACAACTGCTGGCTCGGGCTTTTATTTAGCGGCTAACTTTAGCACATCTGCAACTACACCAACAACCAATTCACGAGCTTACACCACAACTATCGGTAGTACGACTAACGATAACGCTTCTTATGCATCTACAAATGCAGCACCTTTTACAAGTGCTACCGATCTGCATCTTAATTCAGGATCTACTGAAATTGCAAATGTAGAAAGTAAGGGAGCAAATTTAGGAGTTACAACGGATATTGATGGGGATGCCAGAGGAACAACGCCTGATATGGGAGCTGATGAGATTACAATTCCTCCTGTAGCGAATGATGCTGGTATTTCTGCAATACCTACTTCGGGTATTACCTGTCCGGGAACAAGAAATGTTACAGTTACACTCAAGAATTATGGGACAGCAACGTTAACATCAGCTAAAATTACTTGGTCTGTAAATGGAGGTTCATCAACAGTTTATAACTGGAGTGGCTCATTGGCAAGTGGTGCAACCTTAGATGTTGTGGTAGGAACCTTTAATTTCATTGGGTACAGCTTCGCAATAACTGCCGCTACAAGTCTTCCGAACGGAGTGACGGACGGAAAACCTTCTAATGACAGTAATACAAGTGCAACTTTTCAAACGTCATTGTCGGGAACTTACACAGTGGGTGTAGGTAAAGACTTTACTACCCTTACTGCTGCAGTTGCCGCTGCCAACACGAATGGATTATGTGGTGCAACTGTTTTTAGTTTAACAGATACTACATATTCAGCAAGCGAAACATTCCCAATTACAATTAATTCACTTACGGGAGCAAGTGCGACTAATACGCTTACAATAAAACCAGCTACAGGTGTATCACCAACAATATCGGGAAGCAGTACTGCCGCTATCATAAAACTTAATGGAGCAGATTATGTAATAATTGATGGTAGCAATACGGCTGGAGGTACTACGAAAAATTTGACAATTTCTAATGGTAGTACCGGGACATCATCATCAGTAGTATGGATTGCCACTGCATCTGCGAGTAATGGAGCGACTTATAATACAATTAAAAATACCATAGTCAGCGGTAATTCCCGTACTACAACTGCCGCAGCTATTGGCTCATCTAGTACAACAGATATTAACACGGCATCAGAAACAGACAATGCTTATAATACTGTTCAGAACTGTGCCATTACAGGAGCTTTATATGGAATTTCTAATTACGGTAATGCAACCTCTTTAGATACGGGATGGACTATAACTGGTAATACAATTGGCTCTGCTACTAATAATAGAGCTCATGTAATTGGTATTGATCTTTATAATGCGAAAGATTTCATTATTAGCAATAATACGGTAGCAGGAATATTTGCGACTAATGCTAACAGTACTTCCGTTTTAGGGATAGAGGGTTATGGAACAATAAGCAATGGTGCCATTTTCGGGAATACAATTTCCAATGTTACAAATAATGACAATAGTACAGGTTATGCAGGAACAGGTATATATCTTGGCTCTACAAATTCTGCTTCTAACATTTCAGTTTACAATAATTTTATTTATGATGTAAAAGGGATCGGTTTCACAGGTTATTTTGCTGCGATTGGTATCTGGGCAGGATCAGGTGGAGGATATAATATTTATCATAATACTGTTTCTATAAACTCCTCTACTCAGACCGAAGCTACTGCAGCTAATACTGCTTTGTTGGTAAGTTCTGGGGTTACCAATATGGATGTCAGAAATAATATTTTCTATAATTATGCCACCACGGGAAATAAATATTCTGTTTATTCATTAGCAGCTAATACAGCGTATACAAATATTAATTATAATGATTATTATTCTGTCGGAGCTATAGGCTATCTTGGTGGAACGCAAACTACTTTGGCTAATTGGCAAACTGCAACAGGAAAAGACGCTAATTCAATTAATGTTGTTCCGCCATTTGTTTCTGCGAGTAATCTTCATATAACAGCTGGTTGTACGTCATTGGAATCTGGTGGAACGCCAATAGCAACTGTAACAAAAGATATTGATAGCGAAACCAGATCTACTACTGCCCCGGATATTGGTGCTGATGAATTTTCAGGATCCTTACCTCCTAAAATCACATCTGTTACAAACGGTGAAAATTGTGGGACAGGTTCAGTACTACTTACAGCTACTTCAACAGATCCAGGCGTTACAGGATATAACTGGTATACTACTTCAACTGGCGGTACGGCTGTAAATGGAGCTACGCCGACTTCAAGCAACTGGACAACACCAACCTTATCAGCTACTACTAATTATTATGTTGCTGCATATAATGGTTCTTGTGAGTCTGATTACAGATTTTTAGTTACAGCGACAATCAAACCAGCGCCAACTGATATTACAGCAATAACTGAAACGCAGAAGTCTTCTACTGCTATTACTTCTGCTTGTGATGTTGATTATGTTGAGCTGAAAGCTACTGGTGGATTGGTTGCCGATTCCAGTCAGTATGCATTCGGAACTCAGGCTGCTCAAAACAATACAACAACTAGTACAGCTTACCCGGCACCATATACTGTTTATTATGGAGGACAAAGAATGCAGATGCTTATTCTTGCTTCTGAACTTACTTCTGCCGGTTTTGTAGCTGGATCTAAGATAAATAATATTCAGTTTCCTGTTGTTTCATTAGGATCTAACTGGGGTTCAACCGTTACGTCTTGCAATAGTTTTCAAGTAAGTATCGGTGCAACTGCATTAACAACATTGTCTGCTTTTCAGACTGGATTAACACAGGTTGTTGCTCCTGCTAATTTTACTCCCACAGTAGGTTATACAAATACGCACACGTTTAGCAGTCCATTTGTTTGGAATGGAACAAGCAATATTATAATAGAAACAACTTTTTCTAATAATATTACTGGCGTTAGTGCAAACACAGTTACTCAATACAATAGTCCTACAAGCTATCAATCCACAATTGTTTACAGAGCTGATGGTGTTACAGCTTCTGCCGCAGCTTCCGCGACAACTGTAACTTATTCTTATAGCGCTAGACCGGATTTTAGATTAAATGGATCTACAGATACTCAAAAAGTAACTTGGTCGCCTACAGCTGGTTTATATTCCGACACTGCACTTACCATTCCTTATAATGGAACAGATTATTTGGCAACAGTGTATGCAGCTCCGGGTACTGCAACTATATACACAGCAAAAGCGTCAATAGGTACCTGTGATAAAACAAAAGTAACCACTTCTATTGTTAGAGTGAAAAATCAATATGTTGGGGCAGGTACAGACTGGAATACCGCTTCCAACTGGTTCCCAAATGTAGTTCCGGATGCTAATAAGTGTGCTAATATCCCTGCAGGCAAAACGGTAGTGATAGCCAGTGATGCGTTGGCAAAGGCCGTTACTATTGCAGATACAGGAAAGCTCACTATCAATTCAAATAAATCATTAACTGTTACTGATGCTATTAATATAAGCAACAATTTGACAAATGATAACCTTGTGATGGAAAGCGATGCATCTCTAATGCAGGTTAATAATGTTTTAAACACCGGAAATATTTATGTTAAGCGAGATGTTAAGATGCGTAAAATGGATTATACTTTCTGGAGCGCGCCAGTTACAGGTCAGGTTTTGCGTAATACCAGTAGCTCAACAGGTAGCACAAATACGGGTTTATATGATACCGGTGGTTTCTCAGAAGGCACACCAAACAACAGGATCTATCAATACAATGAGCCAAACGATTTATTCTTAGCAACAAATGATGCTAATTTTGTTCCGGGCAAGGCTTATGCTATTCGGGGAAAAGACAGCTATTACAGCGGTACAGACCCGTTAATTCTGACAACTGACAATACTCTGAAGTTTATCGGTGTTCCAAATAATGGTAATAGTATTAGTGTTTCAATACAAAAATCTAAGAATACGGGAACCGGCGGAACTGTGGAACACGGGTATAATCTTATAGGTAATCCTTATCCATCTAATCTCGATTTTATTTCTTTCTATAATTTTGATCAGGGTGGTGGTATCTACAACAGATCTAATATATACGGAAAGGCGTGGTTTTGGACCAATACAAGTCCTAAAATCAAGCAAGACGGATCTAATTATACAGGAAGTAATTATGCTGTGTTGTCTCTTGCCGGAGCTGTTGCTGCAACAGGAGTAGATAGTGGTTCCACTACGGGAAGCCCTACACCAACGCAATATATCAAGGTCGGACAAGGCTTTATAGTACAGATGAAAGGTACTGCGCCAACGGGCACTACTCCAAATACGGCAATACTGAAGTTTGACAACACAATGCGAAGTAATGCGGCGGGAGTATTTTATAACAATAACAAAACTTCAACCGTGAAGGATCGTTACTGGCTGAAACTGGTTTCCCCTGAAAATGTATCAAATATGATACTCCTTGCACATTTGCCGGAGACTACAAATAATTATGATGCGGATTATGATGCGGATTTGCTTACAATAGGAGATGACTCATTCTATTCAAAGCTGAATACTCAAAAATTGCAGATACAGGCAAGGGCAATACTGAATGAGCAAGATATAATCCCGTTAGGTGTAAAATATTCAATGAACGGAACATATAAAATTATATTATCAGATAAAGAGGGCGTATTTGCATCTGGCCAAAGCATTTATCTTCATGATAAATTATCCAATACTTACACAGATCTGACACAAAGTGGCTATAGCTTCCAAGGAAGTAAAGGGTTGGACGAAACAAGATTTGAAATCGTTTATAAGCAAAGCAGTGTTCTTGGCACTGGTGATGCTGCCAAGTCTGAATTCATTGTTTACAGAGACGGTTCGGATTATGTAGTTCGCTCCAGTAAACATCTGGGCAAAGTTGAAATGTATGATACTTCAGGAAAACTCTTGAAAACATTGAAAACAGATGATACTGTTATGAAGATTAATATGACAGGTATTGTTGAAGGTGTTTATATACTGAAGGTTGAAAATTCTGGTGAGGTCAAAACTCATAAGATTATCAAATAAATAAAAAATTATTAACAAAAACTTCCATTAAAATGTTTTTCGATAATATCTGCGGATAATCAGGGATATTGATGCAGACAGGATTTGTCTAAGTTTAATGATATTATCGGAAACATTTTAATGAATAGAAAAATATATGCTAATAAAAAATGTTAATTTTATTTAATGTTAATATTTTTTAGAACTCTATTATTTTTTTATATATTTACACCCTGAAAAATATGCTTAGTTTTAAACTACCGATGAAAAAATATTTGACCTTATTATATATAGGCATAAGTTTAATGTCTGCTGCACAGTTCAAGGAAAATACTTTTGATCAGCAATCTGATCAGAATATGCATACAAACTCTAATGATAATAATACATTTGAGAATGGACAATCAGCAACGGGCGTGCCTGTAGGTGGAGAACATGAGGAAGGTCCCGGAAACCCTGGTGAACCTGTTCCTATTGATGGACTAGTGCCTGTGCTATTGCTTAGCAGCGTAGCGCTATTGGCATATTTTCATAGAAAAAATAAAAGTTTAATCTAATATAAGTTGATCCGAAATTCAAATTTCGGATTTTTTGTGATATGTACAGAAATTTTCTGAAGCCTCTTTTCGATTATACATTTTCTTTTTTATTGATTCTGATCTTATCTCCTTTATTTTTATTGATCATTCTGCTGCTTTACTTTTTTAATCAGAGAAATGTTTTCTTTTTTCAAAGCCGTCCCGGAAAAAACGAAAGAATCTTCCAAATCATAAAGTTTAAGACAATGACGGATGAAAAGGATATGCACGGAAATCTGTTGCCGGATGAAAAAAGACTGACCAAAATGGGTAGTTTTGTCAGAAAAACATCTTTGGATGAACTTCCTCAGCTTTTTAATGTTTTGAAAGGCGATATGAGTTTTATAGGTCCAAGACCTTTGCTGGTCGGTTATTTAAAGTTATACAATGAAGAGCAGAAAAGAAGGCATAATATTAAGCCGGGTATTACCGGCTGGGCTCAGATAAATGGTAGAAATGCCATAACCTGGCAGCAAAAGTTTATTTTTGATGTTTATTATGTAGATCATATGAGCTTGGCTTTGGACCTTAAAATTTTTTTTCTCACAATTAAAAAAGTAATTAAATCTGAAGGTATCAATACGGCAGGTAAGGCTACAACAGAAAGTTTTAAGGGCAATGATAATGAATAAGGATATATATATATTAGGTGCAGGAGGACACGCAAAAGTTATTGTGGAACTGGCAGAAGAAACAGGCTATAATATACAAGGAATTGTGGATGATGATCATCATATAGAACATATTTTTCAATATGAAGTTTCTCATAAGTCGGATGTTCTGATGGGAAAACAAAACATATTTTTTGCGCTTGGAAATAATAGAAGCCGACAAAAAAATTCATTAAAATACTATGCTCCCGAGTTTAATCTTATCCATCCTTCTTCCATAATTTCTAAACGTACAGAATTTGGGGTTGGCAATGCAGTGATGGCAGGCGTAGTAATTAACTCATCGGTAAAGATTGGCAATCATTGTATAATAAATACATCTGCGTGTATAGATCATGACTGTGAAATTGAAAATTTTGTCCATATATCTCCTAATGCATCACTTGCCGGGAATGTAAAAGTGTTGGAAGGTGCTCAGGTGGGTATTGGTGCAACTATAAAGCAAAATATTACAATCGGTAAATGGGCTGTAGTAGGCGCAGGCGCAGTTGTCATAAGGGATGTTCCTGATAATGCAACTGTTGTGGGGTGTCCTGCAAGAATAATCAATATGAATCTGGAAAGTTTATAAATATTTTTCCTAAAATAATGTTAAATAGTTTTAACTTTGTTTGGTAAAAAACTTTTTATAATATAAACTACTTATTACTATAATCAATAAATGAAATCGAAAATCTGGCTTTCATCGCCGCATATGAGCGGAAGGGAAATGAAGTATGTTCAGGAGGCATTTGATCAAAACTGGGTTGCGCCTCTGGGAAAAAATGTTGATGAATTTGAAGGCGCTATACAAAGGTTTTTAAATGAAGACAAATTTGTTGCTGCTCTAAGCTCTGGAACTGCGGCGTTACATTTAGCATTAATGCAACTGGGGGTTGGTTATGGTGATGATGTTATATGCCAGTCATTTACGTTTTCAGCATCTGCAAATCCGATCAAGTATCTTGGTGCCAATCCTGTTTTTGTAGATTCGGATCCTGTTAACTGGAATATGTCTCCCATTTATTTGGAGGAAGCGATAAAGGACAGGATCTCAAAAAATAAAAAACCAAAAGCAGTAATAGTAGTCCATCTTTACGGTATGCCGGCATTGATGGAGGAGATTACCGAAATCTGCAACCGGTACGAAATTCCATTAGTTGAAGATAGTGCAGAAGCACTTGGTTCCAGCTATAAAAATAAAATGTGCGGAACTTTTGGGGAGTTTGCCATTCTTTCTTTCAATGGAAATAAAATTATTACTACCTCTGGCGGTGGAGCTTTGGTAACTTCTACCAAAGAGCAGAAAGAAAAAACAATTTTCCTCTCTACTCAGGCAAGAGATAGTGCTCCTCACTATCAGCATTCGGAAATAGGTTATAATTATAGACTGAGCAATATATGCGCTGGGATTGGAAGAGGACAGATGGAAGTTCTTGATGAGCGTGTCCGCCAAAGACGATCCAATCACGAATTTTACAGAGAGGTTTTTTCAGATATAGAAGGCGTTAATCTCTTTTCGGAAGCTAATACAGACTTTTTTTCAAATCATTGGCTTTCCTGTATTACTATTAATAAATCAATAACCACTAAAACAAATCATCAGTTAATGCAAGCTTTCGCAGAGGATAATATTGAGACACGTCCTTTATGGAAGCCTATGCACCTTCAGCCGGTTTTTAAAGATTGTCCGTATTACGGAGAAACTGTTTCTGAAGATTTATTCAATACAGGTGTATGCCTGCCTTCAGGATCTAATATGACGAACGATGAAAAAAACAGAATTTATGAAGTAATAAGCAAATACGAATTTTAATTTACTAACCAAATGAACAAGGTTAAAAATTCTAAGAAATTTTCATTGAATGATAATGTGCTGGATCTCGCGGATCTGAAATTTTTGCCAAGATGGGTTATCTTAGTTATTGATGTACTGCTTCTTATCTCATCCCTTTCTGTTTCACATCTGCTTATACTTGGTCTGGATGTAAAACATTATAATGTTTTTCCGCTATTTTATGTTTTCTTATCGATCATTGCAATCAATGTTCTTTATATGCATTTATTCAGAACGTATCTTGGTGTCATAAGGCACTCAACCTTTGTAGATCTGTTCAAGATATTTATGGCAAACCTTAGTAGTGTATTAACAGTACTGATTATAAATTATAGTTATTATCTCATCTTTTATAAGAAGCTTATACTTATTCCCTTTTTGGGCCTTTATTTTGCTATTTCCTGTCTTTTTTTATTTGTGTTCAGACTTTGTGTAAAGGGCATATTCAATATCATCAAGGAGAACAAAAGAAGTTCAAGCAGGAAGAAGATTTTCATACTTGGGGATGATGATACATCTGTTACAATTGCCCAGGTTATTCTTTCTAATCCTAACCTTCCTTTTGATATCAAGGGATTTATTTCTTACAATTCCAAAAAAGTAAGTATTAAATTGTTAGATAAAAAGATTGTATCAAAAAAGGACTTTATCCATAGCTTGGAAGCTGGGATTAATGATGTTGATGGTGTCCTGGTCATAAAAGAGGCTTTACAGAAAGAAGAGCTTGACTTTTGGGTTAATTTGTTTTTAGAACATAACCTGAAAATTTATAAAGCTCCATCTGTGCAAAAGCTTCGTAGTAATGATATTATAAATAATATCAAAACGATTCAGATTGAAGACCTGCTGAACAGAAAACAGATCAAACTGGATAATTTAGAAGTAAAGAAAAGACATTTCCAGAAAACGATTCTCGTAACCGGTGGTGCAGGATCTATCGGAGGAGAGATCGTGAGACAGGTAGCCCAGCTGGAACCTCTGCAGATTGTTATTCTGGATCAGTCGGAAACGCCGTTATATGATACGGAACTTGAGATGAGGGAGCTGTATCCGCATATCAATTTTAAGTTTATCCTTGCTGATATATCTAATTATAGCAGATTAGAGCCTTTATTTGCGAAGTATAACTTTTCTATGGTTTACCACGCTGCAGCCTACAAACATGTTCCGCTTGTAGAGGATAATCCGCACGAGGCAGTTTTAGTAAATGTTTTAGGAACCAAAAATATAGCTTTGCTGTCGAGTAAATACAATGTCAATAGGTTTGTGATGGTTTCTACGGATAAAGCCGTAAATCCTACCAATGTGATGGGCGCTTCGAAGCGTGTTGCGGAATTATTTGTACAGTCGCTTCAAAATGTGGGAGGAAATACCACCAAATTTATTACGACACGCTTTGGAAATGTACTTGGCTCTAACGGTTCCGTAATTCCCCATTTTCGTAAACAAATAGAAAAAGGCGGTCCCGTGACCATTACACATCCTGAAATTGTCCGGTATTTTATGACGATTGCCGAAGCTTGTGAGCTGGTGCTGAATGCAGGAACTATGGGTTCCGGAGGTGAGATTTATGTATTTGATATGGGAGATCCTGTAAAGATTCTGGAACTTGCTAAACGAATGATAAAACTATCCGGTTTTGAGCCTGATCTGGATATAAAAATTATTTATACGGGCCTGAGACCGGGAGAAAAGCTATACGAGGAATTACTCAGTGATAATACGAAGACCTTACCCACATCTCATGAAAAGATTATGATCTCTAAAGACCCTACGATGGAGTTTGCTGAGATCGATCAAATGACGGATCTTGTTATCGAATTTTCAAGGAAAGAAGAAAAGCAGGAAATTGTAAAAGTCCTAAAATCTATAGTAAAAGAATTTAAAAGCAATAATTCTATCTACGAATCGTTAGATAAATAAGAATTCCTATATTTGCAAACCTTCAGTTAAGAATTAGAGTTTATGAGAAGAGTTTTATCCATAGTTTTTATGGCTTTTTTATTATGTACAATCTTTTCGTGTAAGACGAAGCAAGATATTCAATACCTTAAAGACATCGAAGATGTTGCCATAAAAGAATCTATCAGAGCGAATACTTCCACGATACAGCCGGGTGATCAATTGGCTATTGTAGTTTTAGCAAAAGATAATGAAGTGGCCAAACCATTCAACCAGAATTATTATTCTACAGATATGTCGCAATATTCCTCTATGCCTACTAGAAATGCTTCTGTAGAACCAACATATATTGTTGATGGAAAAGGTGATATTGATTTTCCGATTCTGGGTTCGCTTAATACGACAAATATGAATGTGGATCAGTTTAAAGAGACATTAAAAGAAAAGCTTTCAAAATACATAAAAAACCCAGGAGTTAATATCAGAACTGTAAATTATAAAGTTACGGTTCTTGGAGAAGTAAATAGAACAGGTACCTTTACAATCGACGGAGGACAGCCAACAACAATTCTTAATGTTTTAGGTTTGGCAGGTGATCTTACAATTTATGGACAAAGAAAAAATGTTTTGGTTATAAGAAATACTGACGGCGTTACAACTAAACAATATATTGATCTTACAAGTGCGGAACTTTTTAATTCTCCATATTATTATGTAAAGCAAAATGATGTCATTTACGTATCACCAAATAAAGCTAGACAAAGCTCGTCTTCTTATGGCCCTCAGATTGGGATTGTTATTTCCGTAGCTTCAGTTCTGGTAGGGGTCTTAGCACTTCTTTTCAGGTAGTTCTTAAAAATTTTACCAAGATCTATTCATCTAAAAATATTAAATAATTCGCAACTGTATAAAATTTACAGACAAAAACTAGTTAAATGGAATTAACAAAAAAAGAAGAAGAATTCAATTTAAGAGAAATTATAAAGCCATATACAAAGAAATGGTATTGGTTTATCGGCTCTGTAATTTTGACTACTATTTTAGCAATTTGCTATATACTCTTTACAACACCAGTATATAAAATACAATCTTCTGTTTTAATAAAAGATGCAAAAAAAATGTCGAGCGCTTCTGGTGATTTCGGTGTTTTAGCTGGCTTAGGTGGTTTTGCTGGGATGGGTACTAATAGCATTGAAAATGAATTAGAAATTTTTAAGTCCAAAAAAATAATTGAAGATGTAGCTAAAAATCTTAAACTACAGGTTTCTATATATTCTAGAGAAAAGTTTCATGATGTAGAACTGTATAAGGATACAAATCCTTTTAGTGTTATTGTTGTAAATGAAAAGAAATTTGAAGATACACCAAAAGAACCCATTAATATTAAAATCAAAGGAGAAAAAATAATTTTATCTTCAAAAGAATTCAAAAAAGATTTGTTTACTTCATTCAATAAAACTATTAGCCTGCCCTATGCTAATTTAATAATTACTAAAAATCCTAAATTTAATCTTAAAAAAGTAAAAAAGATGAATTTAGATGATTTTTATTTTACTTATTCTAATCTAGAAAGTGTTGTTGATGAGTATCAGAAATATTTAGAAGTAGATTTACTGGACAAAGATGCAACAGTAATTGGTTTATCACTAAATCATTCGAATAAAGACAAAGGTATGGATGTTCTCAATAATATTGTTAACGTCTACAATTCCTATGCAATAAGCGATAAAAATCAAGAGTCCAAAAGAACAAAAGATTTTATTGATGATAGAATTTTACTTATTTCAAAAGAACTGGGAAATATAGAAACCGATAAAGAGCAGTTCAAAGTAGATAATAATATCGTAGATATTATGACCGAAGCAAAAATTAACTTGCAGATATCAACAGAAACTAGAAGAAAAAGCTTAGAACTTGAGACTCAAATTGAAGTAAGTAATATGTTATTGAATTATATTGATAGTCAATCTAACGGATTTCAGGTTTTACCCACTAATATTGGCTTAGATAACCCAACCGCGACCTCTAATATTGTTGCTTATAATAAATTGGTTATGGACAGGAATAGGTTATTAGAGAATGCCACTCCTGAAAACCCTTTAGTCAAAGAAACAACAAAGGAAATTGTAGGACTTAAAAATGCTATGAAAGAAAGCATTTTACGTTATTTAGCTACTTTAAAAGCATCTAAAGGGCAAGTTGATAGAGAAAATGGCTATAGTGATAATCAAATTGAAAAAGTCCCAAGACAAGAAAAACTATTTAGAAATATAGAGCGACAACAACAAATAAAAGAAAGTTTATACTTATTATTACTTCAGAAAAGAGAAGAGGCAGCTATTGCTATTGCTATTACTGGAGAGAAAGCTAGGGTAGTTGACTTTGCCTATGCGGAAAAAAAGGCTGTAGCACCGAAAAAAGTAATTTCTATTTTTGGAGCTTGGATTTTTGGATTATTACTACCTTTTGGAATTATTTATTTGAAGGAGTTGCTAAATAATAAAATTGTTACAAAACACGATCTTGAGAAAATTACAAATACTGCAATTCTTTCTGAAATACCAAGATTAAATAAAAAAGAAAATCACTTGATTTCTAAAAATGATATCTCCCCGTTAGCAGAATCTTTTAGAATTTTAGTAACGAATTTGAATTTCATGTTGCCTAGGAGTGAGGCATCAAAAGTAATTTTTGTTACATCTACAGTTAAAGGAGAAGGAAAGACCTTTGTATCTGTCAATTTGGCACTTGCTCTTGCAACACCTTTAAAAAAAGTACTTGTAATAGGATCAGATATTAGGAATCCTCAATTACAAAGATATAATCCATCAATGAAAAATGCTAAGGGACTTTCTGAATATTTATATGAAGAAATTGACGATGCGATGGATATAATTCATCCTAGTGGTTTTAATCCTAACTGTGATTTTATCTATTCTGGAATTATTCCACCAAATCCAACAGATCTTCTACAGAATGGTAGATATGAAAAGTTATTGGAAAATGTAAAAAAACATTATGATTATATTATCCTTGATACTGCTCCTTTAATGCTTGTAACTGATTCTTTCTTAATTTCTCATTTAGCTGGAGCTACAATATATGTAACAAGATCTGAAGTTACTGAGAAGAATTTTATAGATTTTGCCAACAAAAATATTGTTAATGATAAAATAAAGAATGTTGGTTTTATAGTTAATGATGTTCATAAAACCAATTTTGGTTATGGAAATAAGTATGGTTATGGATATCAAGCTGAGACTAAAAAATGGTGGAATTTTTAAATCTATAAAGTGACTAGTCCTAAATTATTTAACGGCTTAATATGGAGTGCTGTAGATAAATTTTCTATTATAGGAATTCAGATTATTTTTGAAATTCTAATGGCTAGGGTTTTATCTCCAAAGGAATATGGAATAATGGGAATGTTGTTAGTAATAATTTCTTTTACTCAAGTGTTTATTGATACTGGATTTGGAAATTCTTTGATTTTCAAAAAAGATAGGACAGAGATTGATTTTTCCACAGCTTTTTATTGTTCAGGATTATTAGGTATTTTAATTTATGTATTACTTTGGATTGTTGCTCCAGAAATTAGTCATTTTTATAATCATGATATTACCAATTATATTAGAGTAATAGGATTAGGCGTAATTTTTAACGGTTTATCAATAATATATAAAACAAGATTAACAGTTATTATTGATTTTCGATCACAAGCAAAATTTACTTTTTTTGCGGTTTTTTCTTCGGCAGTTTTAGGTTTAATGACAGCATATTTAAATTATGGTATATGGGCACTTATAATTCAAAATGTTTCCTTAGCTTTTTTTAATTTATTGTTTTTATTTTTAAACCTAAAATGGATTCCTAAAAGAAATTTTTCTACAAAATCTTTTAAAGAGTTATTTAGCTATGGATCAAAGCTTATATATGCAGCAATAATTAATTCTATCTATTTGAATTTTAATTCAATAATTCTAGGTAAAATTTATAGTGCTAAATCTCTTGGACTTTATAGTAAAAGCTATCAATTTACAATTTATCCTGTTTCTACTTTAACCAATATTATACAAAGAGTATTCTTTCCTTATTTGATAAAATTTCAGGATGATTATAATCAACTTTTTAATTACAATAATAAATATAATAAGTTAATTTTTGTATTATTGCTGCCTATAATAACTATAGTTATTTTATTTTCTCATACAATCATAAAACTAATTTTATCAGAAAGATGGTTAGAAATGGTTTACTCATTTAATTTATTATTTATTTCAACATTGTTTTATCCTTTAATAGTGATGAATATGAACATTTTTCAAGTTATTGGTAAAACAACAAAATTTCTATTTGTAGAAATACTAACTAAAATTGTAGGATTAATCATAATTTTTTTAAGTTATAAATATGGTTTAAATGGTATTTGTATGGGTATTTTAATACAATTTGTAATTCAATATATTATTACATCATTTTTTGTTGCTGAAGCATTGAATGAAAGTTTTTTGGATGCCTTCAGAATATTTTTGTATTTATTTTTTGCCTTAGTAATTTATTGTTTTGCTCGTTTTTTTTTACAAAGTAATCTTTTTTTTCAATCATATTTGAAGTCTCTTTTGACAATAATATTTATTTGTCTATCTTATTTTTTATTATATAGATTTCTTTATAAAAAACAGATTATTGAATTTTACAAAAAAAAAATAGATATTTTATAAAATGCTTTGGTCAATTATAAAATCTTTCATAAAAATATTTTATTATCCTATAAAGCTTTCTTTATTTAAGTATAAATGGAAAATATTAAATAGTCATAATAAAACTTATCCAATTGTTAATTTTCCTGTTGATAAAGTTCGAGTAGGAAATTACTCTTATGGTCCATTGGAAGTATATACTTGGAATAATCATAAAGAGAAATTATCAATAGGAAGTTTATGTTCGATTGCTTCTGGTGTAAAATTTTTATTAGGTGGAAATCACGAATTATACAATTTTTCAACATTTCCTTTTAGATATTACTTTGAAAATAAGGATGAGGCTATGACTAAAGGGATTATTGATATTGGAGATGATGTATGGATAGGTATGGATACCATCATTTTGTCGGGCGTTAGTATTGGTAGAGGCTGTGTAATTGCTGCTGGATCAGTAATTACAAAATCATTTCCTCCCTATTCTATTGTAGGAGGAAATCCTGCAAAGATTATTAAAATGAGATTTGATGAAGAAACCATAATGAAGTTAATGTTAATAGATTTTAGCAAAATTAATGATGATTTTATTATATCAAATATAAATTATTTATATGATAAAAATAAAATTACATATTTGTTAAATAAATTATCAATAAAATAAAGAGTAAATTTTGGAATATATTTTGTTAATTTTTATTGTTATATTTATTTTTGGACAAGTTCTAGAATATATTGACTCTATTCCTATAACTATATTTCTTGATACTATAGCACTTTTCTTGGTACTGTTATTTTCTTATGGGGTAACTTATACTGCAGATTGGACTATGTATTCTTGGTTTTATAAAATAAAGTTTGACGAAACGGATTATGTATTTTATTGGTTAACTCAATTTTTTTCAAAACATAATTATTCATATGAACAACTATTTCAGTTCCATATAGTTGTAACAACTTTTCTAAATTTTTTTGTCATTAAAAAATTCACACGAAATTACTTTTATGTAATTCTCGTTTATTATATAGTGAATTATGTGCATGCAGTTAATCAGATTCGGTACTTCTTGGGTTTACCTTTTATATTATTTGGCTTTTATTATCTTTTACAAAAAAAAAATATTTTGATATCTATAATAATGTTTATTATAGGATATTTATGTCACAGTGCTTTATTAGTATTACTTGTATTTATACCTTTATATTATATTCCAATTAAAAATTATTTCAAAATCATTTTATTGGGTTCTCTAGGACTTACTTTTATTATATACATAATATTTAGGTTAAAACTTGGTGACGCATTAGACCATTTTGGAGCATATTTTGGAAAAGAATACAACAGCTCTTTTTTAGGAGGTTTGTTTAATGCATTACCGTATTTACTATTTTTCACGTTTTTATTTTTAGAAAGCAACAATATATTGAAAAAACATCCTGAATATTTTGAAGATAAGAAATTTCGATTTCTTTATAAAATAGCATTTTTTCCCATAATTTTTGTGTTTGCTTCTTTTTCTGTCCAGATATTAGGTCATAGATATGTACTGCCATTTATTATATTTTGGGTAATTTATTATTTATATTTAATAAAAGATTTACCGCGCAAACAAAAATTTTTGAAAATTTTAAATTTAACATTTCTGAATATAGTTGTTGTTTGTTGTTTTTATATATTTCCAGATTTTTTACTTAAAGAAAATCATTATACAAATGAACTAATTGATATGTTTAAATCGGATAAATTTCTCAAAAATATATTCTTTTAATTTATGACGTTAATTTCATTTGTAATTCTGACTTACAATTCAAATAAAGATATTATTAACTGTATAAATTCAATTTACTCTACTTGTGATATTAATCAAGAATTGATTGAATTAATTGTTGTTGACAATAGTTCTAAAGAAGTTTACTTTGAGCTTAGAAAAATTATTCACCAAAAATATGGAACAAAAATCGTTTTGATTAAAAATGAAAATAAAGGCTATGGTCAAGGTAATAATGTTGGAATTAATTACAGTAATGGTAAATATATATGTATTGTAAATCCTGATGTAATTCTTACCTCTAGTATGCTCGTAAAAGTAATTGATGCTTTTATGAGAGATTCTAAATTAGCATTAATTGGAGGAAAGCAATATGGAGGAAAGAATATTTCTTTTAGATTCAGAGAAGAGTACGACTTCTTTTTAATTACAGAACCTTTGACACTCTTTTTAAATAAATTCAATTTTTTTTGTTCTCATTTTTTCTATGTTTCAGGCGCATTATTATTTATAGATAAAAAAAAATTTAAAGAGATTGGAATGTTTGATGATAATATCTTTCTTTACTGTGAGGAGTCTGATATTTGTAAAAGATTTTTAAATAAAGGTTATAAAATTAAATTTGACAAATCTTTACTTTATAATCATCTTATAGATGATAGAGGATTTACAAGTGACAATCATTTTAATTATTTAATTACTTCTTCGAAATTATATTTAGAGAAGAACAATTTTAGTTTTGATAAATTTTTAACAAAAAAAATAATCTCATATCGATTAATTGTTATTATTTCAAAAATTCTAAATAACAAAAAGTTAATCTCTAAAAATAATTTGAGCCTTAGCAGATTTATAAAATTGAAAAATGAAAGAAACTAAAATAAAGTTGGTATTGGATAATATTATTTTTTGGATTCAAAAATCTGGAGGAATATCAGTTGTATGGAAGGAATTGATAATAAGATCTAAAAATGATTTTGACGTACACTATATAAATCAAACTGATCCTACAAGTAATATTTTTTTTATCAATAATTTAAATAAAGATAAAATAATTTTAGAAAATAGATTTTTTTTAAATAGAATTTGCAGTGTTAATATTGAATTGGACGATAAATTTATATTCCATTCCAGCTATTATAGATTTAGTAATTCCCCAAACGCAATAAATGTTACTACTGTACATGATTTTACACATCAATACTATATTAAAGGTATTAGAGGATTTTTAAATTATTATTTAAAAAAAAGATGTTTAAAAAAATCTCATGGCATCATTTGTATATCTGAGCATACAAAGAAAGATTTATTGAGAATATTTCCCTGGACAGAATCAAAAAAAATTAAAGTAATTTATAACGGTGTTAATGACGATTTTTTTGTAATTGATAATAAATCGGATTATATTTATAATCTAATACCTAATTATAGTAATAGAATAAATTATATTATTTTTATAGGTTCGAGAGCTAATTATAAAAACTTTGATAAAGCTGTTGATACTTTGAAAATTTTACCTGAAAACTTTCATCTTTTAATTGTGGGAAATGAGCTTAATAGAAAAGAAAAGAAAATGCTTTCTAAGATTAGCGGAAGATATCATTGTTTGGAGAATATAAATAATGAAAAACTAAATATTTTATATAATATTTCTTTTTGCTTGATTTATCCTTCTTCTTATGAAGGTTTTGGCATTCCAGTTTTGGAATCTATGAAAGCTGGATGTCCTGTCGTCACAGTTAAAAATTCTTCTTTGCCAGAAGTTGCAGCTAATTCGGCAATTTTAGTGGAGGAAATCTGTGCGCAATCATTAGCTAAGGCGATACTTTCTTTATTATGTAATAATGTGAGAAATGAATTAATAAGAAAAGGCTTAGAAAGAGCAAAACAATTTAGTTGGGAAAGAAATTATAATGATGTTAAATCATTTTATGAAGAGTTAATATGATCTAAATGTCAGATAATTTAATAAGAGATAGAACTTAGTATTGTAAAATAAATAATCAATCTAGTAATAAAAGAGTTCTTTGTTAAGCTCTGATTTTATATAAAACATCAAAGATACAGCCCTAAATAAATAACGGTTCCAAAATCAATGCGATGGTCTGGAAAGCCAAATCGGTTGGAAGAAGGCACCATAAAGGTGTATGAGAAAAAATTCAAAAACAAAATAATGAAAACGGCATTAATAACAGGCGTTACAGGACAGGATGGTTCTTATCTGGCAGAGCTGCTTTTAGAAAAAGGCTACAAAGTTCACGGGATTAAAAGAAGAGCATCATCATTCAATACTCAGAGAATCGATCATCTATATGTAGATCAGCACGAGAAACACGTAAATTTCAAGTTACATTACGGTGATTTGACAGATTCGACCAATATTATCAGAATCATCCAGGAAGTGCAGCCGGATGAGATCTATAACCTTGGTGCAATGTCCCACGTGAAGGTATCCTTTGATTCACCGGAATATGTTGCCAATGTAGACGGCATCGGAACCTTGAGGATTCTGGAAGCGGTCCGAATTCTTGGTTTGGAAAAGAAAACAAAAATCTACCAGGCTTCAACTTCAGAATTATACGGCGGTTTGGAAGAAAATAAAAATGCGGCCGGTTTTTATGATGAGAATTCGCCGTTTTATCCACGTTCGCCTTACGGTGTGGCAAAGATCTACGGCTTCTGGATCACAAAAAACTACCGTGAAGCCTATAATATGTATGCCTGCAACGGCATTTTATTTAACCACGAATCTCCCAGAAGAGGCGAAACTTTCGTTACCAGAA
>CAJYLO010000002.1 GCA_913776245.1 uncultured Chryseobacterium sp. | reverse complement strand
TCCACAGTATTACAGACCCACAGAAGTTGATCTACTGATTGGAGATCCTACAAAATCAAAAACAAAACTCGGCTGGGAACCAAAATATGACCTTGAAGGTCTTGTGAAGGAAATGATGCAGGAAGATTTAATAAATATTAAAACTATTTAATCTTGGTTGTTTTATTTTTAGATGATAATTGTATATGAAGGTTTCTATAATTACAGCGTGTTTTAACAGAGAAAGAACTATATCTGGAGCAATAGAGAGCGTTCTTTCTCAAAAATATGATAATATAGAATATATTATCATTGATGGTTTATCAAGAGATAAATCAGTTGATATTATAAACAGGTATGAAAAAAATATTGATATTATTGTAAGCGAAAAGGATACAGGAATGTACAATGCAATTAATAAAGGAATTGTTAAATCTACTGGAGATATAGTCGGATTATTGCATTCAGATGATTTTTTTTATGATGATAATACAATTCAAAAGATCGTGGATAAATTTTATGAAAGCAGTGCAGATGTAGTTTATGCAAATGGATTGTATGTTGATGAAGATGACATTGCTAAAATTAAAAGGGTTTATAGAGCTAAGGTTTTTAAAAATCGTTATTTGTATTTTGGTTGGATACCTTTACATACTACTATATTTGTCAAAAAAGAAGTCTTTGAGGAGTATGGATTGTATCAAGAAAATTTCAAAATTGCCTCAGACTATGAAATCTCATTAAGGTGGTTTAAAAATAAACAATTGAAGAAAGTCTTTTTGAATGATTGGGTAGTTAAAATGAGACTTGGAGGTAAAAGTACTGATTTGAAACAGCAAAAAGTAAAATCTAAAGAAGATTTGGAAATCATAAAACAATATAATTTATGGGGTATTATTACTTTGATTTTTAAAATTTTGCGTAAAATACCTCAATATTTGCTGCCTAAAATAATAAAATTTTAATGAAATATTCAAATTTTTTTTTCTTCATCTTTATATTTTTTATTTGTCAAAATATTTTTTGTCAAAAAAAAATATATATCTCTCCTCAAGGATTAGATAGCAATAATGGAATGAAAGGAAAACCAATTTATTCTCTTCAAAAAGCTTTTGAATTAGCAAAAAATGAAAAGACATCTGTTGATATAATTGTTAATAGTGGTCAGTATTTTATAGAAAAAACTTTAACAATTAACAACGATTATAATAGGCAAAAAAAAAATAGAATAAAAATTATTGGTGATAAAAATAATTTGCCTGTTTTTTTTGGTGGAAGAAAACTTTTACCTTATCAAAAAGAACAAAATGGTTTCTGGTATTTTGATATTAACGATGAAAAAAAATCTGGTCAAATATTTACAATTAATGGGGAGTTAAAAAATTTATCAAGGTTTCCAAAAACGAATTTTATTAAAACATCTAATGCCAAGATTGATGAAGGCTGTTTTACTATTAAAATTCCGCCAGAATTAAATGTAATTTTTAGGAAATTAAATTTAGATAGAATAAAAAGAGTCTTCGTAACTTTCTATGTAAAATGGACTAATATAATTAGATATATTGACAATTATGATCCTAAAGAATCTACGTTAACTTTCAAAGGGCTGGATTTTCCAGATTATTATAATGTTTTACCAAATAAAACTTTATTTAAGCTCAATAACATTGAAATAAGTTTGTCTCCAGGTGAGTGGTACTATAAAGATTCCAAAACTATTATATATAATCCATTAAAACATGAAAATATTAAAACTTCATTTGGTGTAGTATCTTCTAATAATAAGGTTTTTGCATTTAATGGAGATGTCGAGAAGCCTGTCTCAAATATTAATTTTGAAAATTTGGTTTTTAACACTTGGGGTGAAGGTTTAGAAGAAGGTGGTTATTTTCCTTATCAATCAGCAGCGAATATTGAATCAATAATTGAGTTATCAGCATCATCTAATATTTCTTTTAATAATATTACTGTTTGTAATTTAAACACATATGCTTTTTGGATTAAAGATAATATAGATAACGTAAAGATTACAAATTCAAAATTTTATAATCTTGGTGCAGGAGCTGTTAAAATAGGCCTGTTCAATTCTGATTCTAAACATAATACTAGCAAGGTTATTGTTAAGAACTGTAATATAAATAAGGGAGGGCTATTATATCCCGATAGTGCTGCTATAATTGTATTTGATGCAAATTCAAATCAAATAATTAATAATCAAATTTCTGATTTCAGTTATACCGCAATTTCTCTAGGATGGGTTTGGGGCTACGGATTAAGTTATTCAAAAAATAACTTAGTTGCATATAATCATATTTATAATATTGGTAAACACGAGTTAGATGATCTTGGAGGGATATATACATTAGGAAATTCTGATGGTACGGTTATTTATAATAATGTTATTCACGATATAAATGCTAATAATTATGGAGGATGGGGCATTTTTGCTGATGAAGGCTCTTCAGGGATTTTAATTAAAAACAATTTGGTTTATAATTGCAATAGTGCCGGATTTCACCAACACTTTGGCGAAAACAATATTGTAACTAACAATATTTTTGCATATAATGGAGAATATGTAGCACAAATTTCAAAGCCGGAAGATCATCAATCTTTTGAATTTAAAAATAATTTATTGGTACACAAAAATGATTTCTTCTTTAATGATAATTGGGGAAAGTCAAAAATATTGTCTGTTAATAATATTTATTACAATGAAAACAATAAAAGTTATAATATAAAATATCCTAATGACATTAATCCCTTATTTATTAATCCTGAATTAACAAAAATTGGAGATTATTATTATATCTTAAATCCCCTATTTTTTAAACAAACCAAGTTTAATTATATTAATTATTCTACTGTTGGTATTGAGAAATAAATTTATGTGAATATAAAATAATTTTTTACATTTGTTTTTTAACTAATATTATGAAAACAGAAAAAATCGGTATTACATTTTCAGCTTTCGACCTACTCCATGCGGGTCATATCAAGATGCTGGAAGAAGCCAAAACAGTCTGTGACTATCTGATAGTCGGTTTACAGATGGACCCCACAATAGACAGACCTCATAAAAACAGGCCTACGCAGTCCGTGGTGGAGCGCTATATCCAGCTGAAAGCCTGCCGGTCTGTAGATGAAATAATTCCTTACAATACTGAAGAAGATCTTATGGATATTCTAAAATCATTTGTAATAGATGTCAGAATTATTGGCGATGATTACAGAGATAAGCAATTTACCGGAAAAGATTATTGTGAAGAAAAAGGAATACAGATTTACTATAACAAACGGGATCACAGATTTTCAAGCTCTGCGCTTAAAAGAGCAGTGTTTGAGCAGGAACTTCAAAAAATAAATAAATAAAATTTATGAGGATATTAGAAACACCTCTTAAGGACTGCTATGTGATAGAGCCAACAGTATTTGAAGATGAAAGGGGGTATTTTTATGAAAAATTCAATGAAAAAAAATTTGAGGAATCTACCGGTCTCAACGGGCACTTTGTGCAGGATAATATATCGAAATCTTCATATGGTGTACTGAGAGGACTTCATTTGCAAAAAGGAGAACACGCTCAGGCAAAACTGGTTTCCTGCCTTGAGGGGAAAGTTTTGGATGTTGCAGTGGATCTGAGACCAGATTCTCCTACTTTTGGAAAATGGTACAGTATAGAACTTACGGCAGAGAATAAATTGCAATTATATGTTCCGCGTGGTTTCGGACATGGATTTTCTGTTTTGAGCAAAACTGCTGTCTTTTCATATAAATGTGATAACTTTTATAATAAGGAATCTGAAGGAGGAGTATTATGGAGTGACAGTGATCTTAATATCGACTGGCAATTACCGAAAGAAGATGTGATACTCTCAGAAAAAGATATGATTATGCCCCGTTTTTCCATGAAGAATTTTTAACTTTCCCAAACTTTTAACCAATATTTCAATGCTTGCGGGCATTCTTATATAAATAACGCAGTTAACTAGATATGGTTACTTATCTATTTAGACATTTATCACGGATTTTTTTGCTTACAGATTATTTTGTTATAAATGTTCTTCTATATCTGAATAGTATCAATTTCTTTTCCATCCAAAAGAGCAGATTATTCAATATTGATTATAGCGTACAGTTCATAATTATTAATTTCTCCTGGTTTTTTATCACCCAATTTACAAAGCTTTACAGCAGGGATGCTTTAAGAGATTCTTCCTTGCAGTTTAATGCCTTAACAAAGTCTTTCTTTCTTTTCATTCTCTTTTTTCTGATTTATTTATTTCTGGTTTTCTCGGAAAATATTAATTATGAAGAATTTAGTCTATACTTCTTTTTAGTAGGTATTTCTTTTTTTACCATAAGATTTATACTCTTCTTATACAGGAAAAAAAATAGATTTAAAATTGGAAGGAAGCTTTATAATTATAATACAGTTTTAATTGGTGAAAGTCATTATTCTAAACTTCTACTCTCAAATAGAGATTTACGTAGAGATTTAGGTATTAGAGAATCATACTTTATTGATGAAGAGTATAGAGAGGATAAAAACAGTAAAAATATAACCCAGTTTTTCAAAGATCTGGATAGATTTCATATTAATAATATTGTTTTCTGCGATGATAGGATTGATATGGATCTTTATCAGAAAATAATCGATATTGCGGAGCATAAAATGATAAGAATATATATGGTTCCCGATTTTAAAAACAACCATTTAGCTTCTTATTATGTTGATATCATTCATGATGTTCCTTTTCTCAAATTAATAAAAGAACCTTTATCCAATCCAAGGAAACAATTTCTCAAAAGAGCTTTTGATGTTTTGTTCTCTCTTGGGATTACGGTTTTTCTGCTCTCCTGGCTCATACCAATTGTTGCAATAATAATAAAGCTTGAAAGTAAAGGTCCTGTTTTCTTTCTGCAAAAAAGATCCGGTCTTAAGAATGAGCCTTTTAGTTGTATTAAATTCCGCAGTATGACTGTCAATGAAATAGCGGATCTTCAGATTGCAAAAAAGAATGACGCCAGAGTGACAAAATTCGGTGCGTTTATGAGGAAAACCAGTATTGATGAACTGCCGCAGTTCTTTAATGTATTAGTAGGTGATATGTCCATAGTAGGACCAAGACCACATATGCTCTCCCAGACAGAACAATATTCTAAGATTACCAAAAAATATATGACACGGCATATTGTAAAACCAGGTATTACAGGTTGGGCACAGGTAATGGGTTCCAGAGGTGAGATATTTTCTGACCGGGATATGCAGAAAAGAATTGAGAAAGATATTTGGTATATCCAGCATTGGTCCTTTTTTCTTGATCTTAAGATCATTTTCCTTACATTTTACAATATTGTTAAAGGAGATAAACAGGCTTATTAAAAATTCAGGAATCAAATTTTGATTCCTTTTTTTATTCCTAAATTTGCAGTCTAAAAAATTGAACGTCTATTCATTGATTTTCAATTGTCATTTATCAATCATCAATTATAATTAAGATGCGTACCAAATCTGTAGGTAAAAAGAAAATTAATGTCGTTACACTAGGCTGCTCCAAGAATGTCTATGATTCCGAAGTACTGATGGGTCAGCTGGAAGCCAGCGGTAAAAATGTGGTCCATGAAGAAAAAGGAGACGTAGTGGTTATCAATACCTGCGGATTTATAGATAATGCTAAAGAAGAAAGTATCAATACCATTCTGGAATATGTAGATCTTAAAAATCAGGGTATTGTTGAGAAGGTTTTCGTAACAGGATGTCTGTCGGAAAGATATAAGCCGGATCTTGAAAGGGAAATTCCGGATGTGGATCAATATTTCGGCACCAGAGATTTGCCAGTGCTTTTGAAGCATCTGGGTGCAGATTATAAACACGAACTTGTAGGAGAAAGATTGACCACTACTCCGAAACACTATGCTTATCTCAAAATCTCTGAAGGTTGTGACAGGCCTTGTTCTTTCTGCGCAATTCCTTTGATGAGAGGAGGCCACATTTCCACACCAATTGAAAAGCTGGTAACTGAAGCTCAGAAATTGGCAAAAAAAGGGGTTAAGGAGTTGATTCTAATTGCTCAGGATCTTACTTTTTACGGATTAGACATTTATAAAAAAAGAGCGCTTGGAGAATTGCTCCAGGAGCTTATAAAAGTTGAAGGCATTGAATGGATTCGTCTTCATTATGCTTTTCCGACTGGCTTTCCGGAAGATGTATTGGACATTATAAAAACAGAACCAAAGATCTGTAACTACATAGATATCCCGCTTCAGCATATCAATACGGAACTTCTGAAAGCGATGAAAAGAGGTACGTCTTTTGAAAAAACCAATGCTTTGCTGGACAAATTCCGGGAGAAGGTTCCGGATATGGCAATCAGAACCACACTTATCGTCGGATTCCCTGGCGAGACCGATGAGATATTCGAAGAGCTGAAGCAGTGGGTTAGGGATCAAAGATTTGACAGGCTGGGATGTTTTACATATTCTCACGAAGAAAATACCACTGCCTTTGTTTTAGAAGATAATATATCGGATGAAATAAAACAAAGAAGAGTAGAGGAGATTATGGAAATACAGCAGCAGATATCCTGGGAAAAAAACCAGGAAAAAGTGGGTAAAGTGTTCAAATGTATTTTCGACAGGAAAGAAGGTGATTATTTTGTAGGCAGAACAGAATATGATTCTCCGGATGTTGATAATACCGTTCTGGTGCCCGCAAAGGATGTTTATATCTCTATTGGCGATTTTGCAGATGTAAAGATTATCTCTGCTGAAGATTATGATCTGATCGGAGAATTAGTATAAAATAAAAACCAGCTTTTTTGCTGGTTTTTTTATTTTCTGTTAAAAAAAAGCTGGTTTTGTTTTAACTTTCTGTTTTATAGTTGGTTATGTATTTTAAGTTTCCTTTATAATTAATTTCTGCTAACAATATTTATTATTAATAAATTTATTCTTTTTTTTTTAATTATTTATTAGACATAAATGTATTTTTAATAATATATTTTGCTAATTGTCAATTAAAATTGTATAGTACATAATTTGTTAAACTTTTGTTTATTATATAGTTTTTTGATATACAGTATGTTAGTTATTTATGTTGTTGTTTGGGTAATTTAATTTTTTAAGAATTTAACTATTAATTTAACATTCCTTAACATTTCTTTGAATCTCCTTTTTAGACAGTGTTTTCTGATGTTGATTTGTAAACAATTAACAGAATGAAGTCTGCAAAAAGGCAAAATGATGAGTTAAAGGATCAATTGGGATATCTTTGCGGAGTCAAAACCAATAAAATAATTCAACATGATGAAAAGAGTCTTTCTCGTAATCATAATGATGATTTCAACACTTGGTATTTTCTCTTTCAAGAGTTATGCCACAGATGCGAAAACAAGTTTTGTATCTTACTACCACGATAAATTCGATGGTAAAAAAACAGCAAGCGGTGAGGTGTTCAGTAATGCGGCACTTACTGCAGCAAACAAAACACTTCCTTTCGGAACGTTAGTGAAAATCACTAACCTGATCTCCGGGAAAAGTGTAGTTGTAAAAGTGAATGACAGAGGTCCTTACCACTCTTCAAGAGCCTTTGATCTTTCAAAAGCAGCTTTCAAAACTATTGCAGATATCAGAAAAGGAACTGTTGCAATAGAATATGAAATTCTAGATTAGAAAAGAAATTATCTTATTATGACAAAAAAAGCCAATCTTAGTGATTGGCTTTTTTATTTTTAAGATTTGGATGGCTTTGCACGCAGGTATTGATGAGGATAAAAACAGTTATCATCACTTTTCCAGGATGCCTGAACAGCAAAATAAGGGTTTCTGAGAATTTCTCTGGCCAGGAAGATTAGATCGGCCTGTCCGTGTTCTAAAATAGCTTCTGCCTGTTCCGCTGTGGTAATGAGACCTACAGCGCCGGAATTGGCATCAGCGTCTTTTTTCACAGCTTCGGCCAATGGAACCTGATAACCTGGCTTCAGTTCCATAGTTACTCCGTTGATATTTCCACCGCTGGAAACATCTACAAGATCTACATTTTTGTTTTTAAGCAGTCTGGAAAGCTTCACGCTATCTTCTATATTCCATCCGTTTTCTGCATATTCAGTTCCGGAAATTCTTACAAACAAAGCTTGTTCTTCTGATAGTTCTGAATTCACAGCATCTACAATCTCCATCAGAAACCTTGTACGGTTATCAAATCCGCCGCCATATTCGTCAGTTCTGGTGTTAGACAGCGGAGATAAAAACTGATGAATGAGATAACCGTGCGCCGCATGGATTTCTATGACATCAAAACCTGCATTCACAGATCTTTTAGCGGCTAAACGAAAATCTTCAGTCAGGGTTTTTATTTCTTCGGCGGATAACTGATGAGGTGTTCTATCGGATGGATGAAAAGGAATTGGGCTTGGCGCAATGGTTTCCCAACCCTCTTCCGAAGTCATTTGCTTGTTTGTGGCAGCAGAAACGGAACCTTTTCTTCCGGCGTGTGCCAGCTGGATCCCGATTTTGCTTTCCGAATTCTGATGAACGAAGTCAACGATTTTTTTTAGAGATTCTGCTTGTTCGTCATTCCAGATACCGAGACATTTATCCGTAATCCTTCCGCGAGGTTCCACTCCGGTTGCTTCTACTATAATTAATCCGGCGCCGCCTTGCGCACGGCTTCCGTAATGAACAAAATGGAAATCATTTGCAACGCCTTCTTCTGCAGAGTACATACACATAGGTGACATTACGATTCTGTTCTTTAGTTCTATATTTCTGAATTTTATAGGTGTGAAAAGTTTCATTTTTATATTGGTTTGAATACTAAAATTATTTTTACTGGAAATGGTTTCCGGGTTTAATTAAAACGGCTTATTGATGAATGATACGCAGCCCGGCTTGAGCGGAGCTCTTTTTGTTTTTGAAAAAAACAAAAAAGCGGGAGCGGAAGACGGAAAAGCTGCCATAAAAAAAATCAGACTCCAAACTGATTAAGATGATGGTCCAGGTGTTTGGCCATCATATTGTTCCATTCTTTTGCAGTCAGGCTTCCGAAGTTGAAACTTTCCTTACCTTCAAAAGCTTCTGGTCCCAGCTGTTGTGTTTTTTGAATGAAGCCAATCAGCCGTTTTTTTTCATCTTCAAAGTTTTTTGAATCGGTAATCACAAACATTGCAGCGGTTGGAAGATTGGGTTTGTAAGGAATTTCATTCGTCACTTTGGACTTCACAAATGTTTTCAGAAGCCATTTTGTGAGGAAAGTTGGCTTTTTATGCTTTTCCTGTTCATAGATGAGTTCATAAGTCACGTTGCAGTGAGCAAGCATCTTGTCTACAGACATAGTTCCCCATTTTGGGAAGGAATCTTCTGTTAATGAATTGATTCTTTTGATAAGGTGATTGGTGTCGGTTTGGTCAAAAATATTGTTCATCTTAACTGGTGATTTTGTTTATTTGATTGAGCTTTTTCAATAATATGCCGTTGCGTTTTTTGTACAATATAAATCTCCTCAGGAACCAAAAAAATATTGCTGAAGCAAATACTGTGATTATGACGCTGATAATCCTGAGTTTTCTGTTTTGCTGCTCAATTTTTCTATTATTCTCTTCATTAAGCACATCTATGCTTTTGTTGAGTGATGCGAGTTCATTCTGTTCCCGTGAAAATTTAGTTTCATTATATAGTTTGTTGTACAATACATAATTGTTCCAATCTTGTAAAGCGAGATAATTGTCAGCAAAACCTTTATAAATACCTTCGCTAAGGACCAGGTCGCCGACTTTTTTGGACAGATTGACAGATTTTTTTAGTAGTTGAATCGCTTGCTGATGCTGTCCGAGAACGGTGTAGTTTTCTGATAATCCTTTGTATGCGAAAGCTTCTAGGCTTTCTGCGTGAACTGATTTTGCAACTTCTGCAGATTTGATGAAATATTTTTCTGCTTCATTATATCTCTTCAGATAAAAATAACAGTATCCTACATTGTAAAGAATTACACTGCTATTGGCAACGGAATTTTCAAAATCACCTACTTGATTAATGTAGCTGAGCGCTTCGAAGAATTTTTCCAGAGCCATCTCATTATTGTCCTGATTCTTATATACCAGTCCCCGGACTGCAGAGTTAAGCCCAAGATAAAGTGTTTTGAATTTTCCTGCAGGCAGCGTCTGACATATTTTATAATATTCGTCCAGAGATTCCAGGGTTTTGCTGTATAATCCCATATTTTGATACTGCAGGGCAACGGAATTCAGGATTTTAATCTTTTGTTCCGGATCTGTAATAGATTTGCTGAGCTCCTTCATCTTCAGGATGCAATCCAAAGATTTATCGAAATCTCTTTTGGACATATAAACTCTGGAGAGCAGCTGATATAGCTTAATCATATGATCTGTATCCTTTTCATCCCTGAGCATTTTCAAAACGAGCTTTTCAGCATTATCAGGATTTTCGTAGACGTATGAGAAAGCCTTTTTGTAAAGCTGTTCATTGTACTGGGATTTTACAATTCCGGCACAAAGGAAAATAAGTATAAAGAAAATATTTTTCATATCTTTTTATAAGTTAGTTGCCGGATGTAAGTATTCGGAGATATGCCTGTAACGGATTTAAAAACGGTAGTAAATGCACTATGTGACGAAAAGCCGGCTTTCTCTGCAAGATAGCTTACTTTATAACTAAGGTAGGCAGGTTCGGTTGTCAGTAAATATGCGATATGGTTGATCCTTAGCTCATTAATGTAATTATTATAGTTTTTTTGTTTGTATTTATTGATGATTTCAGAAAGGTATTTCGTATTGGTATCAAGCTGACCTGCAAGTACGGCAAGCGACATGTCACGGTTCAGGAACTTATCAGATTTTTCAAATTCTTCCAGACGTGCAAGAATATCCAGTTCTTTTTCCTTGGAAATCAATAATGGCTTTTTCAGGACTTCAGGATCTTTGTTTTCAGCTGTCGGGTTTTTCAATTCATTCTTTTTAATTAAAATCTGTTGTTTTGAATAGAAATCAATTTGTTTCTGAAATGATTTTGCTTTTCTTCTCTCGGCCATAGTGAGAAGAATAATTGAAAGCACTGCAAAAAATGCGATCCCCAAAATGATCATAATCTTGTTAAGAGATTTCTCAAATGACTGATCAAGTCTTTTCTTTTCGTAAAGATCATTCAGACGGATCAGATTTCGGATGGCTTCCTTTTTACTTTGATCCAGCCTATCTGTTTCCTCGCGATATGCAGAGTAATATTTCTGATACAGCTGCTCATTTTTCATCACCAGATAATTTTTGGAAAGATCATCATAAATCCGGTTTTTAAGCGGTAAAAAAGGCTTCTTGTCAATTATTTGCAGTGCATCATTGAGGTTTTGCGCAGATTTCTGATAATCTTTTTTCAGAAAGTTGATTTTTCCGAAATTATCAAGATTGAAAGCTCTTAAAAAGATGTATTGAGGTTTATTATTGAGTTTTTCCTGAATATTGACGGCAGATCTTTCTGCTTTGTCAATTTTATTAACTGAAATATAAATAATAGTCTGGTAGATCTGATTTTCTATGGAAATAAGGAAATCTTCGCTGGTATTCTTAAGTAATGCATTACTTAGCTTCAGATTAAGTTCTGCTTCACGCCACTTTTTCTGAATCATCAGGTTTGAGGCATTCAGCTGATAAATTTGAGCCGGCAGATTCTCAGGATATTGCCGCAGCTTGGTTTTTAGTAGTTTATCTACAAGAGATTGTGACAGTCTTATGGATTGTTTATAAAGTCTTAAAGATTGATATTGCTGCGCCAGTGTAAAATCCGAGTAAAGAGATGAGCCGTCATCTTTATATTCCTTGAGGTTTTTGCTGAGTGACTGCTCCAGGGATTTTGCATAATCGCCTTTCAGGTTATAAGCTCTTGCAAGAATAATTTGAACCCTTTGTTTTATAAGTTCGGATTCTTTGCTGTCATCAATATTTTGCAGAATTTGGAAAACATTATCGGGATTTTCATACAGGCTTTCTGTAGCCTTGTTCAGAAGGCGTAAGGTTTCCGGATTATTTTGCGCGGGTGTCAAAATGATGCCGCAAAAGACAATCAGCCACAAAAAAACTACCTTGAACATACTACAAAAATAGTTTTTTTATTTGTGATTTGTATGATTTTTAATAATTCTTTGCTGTCAATGTATTGATAATGGTTTAATTGTAAATTATTGATCTGTAACTATTTAAAGTTTTAAGATTTTTAAAATTCACGAATTATAAAAGCTAAACTTTAGGATTTGAATTCTTTTAACAATAAAATTGTATGAATGATTCGGAGCAAAGATCCAAATCAGACATCAACATTTTTACAATCAAATTTAATTATTGACTATGAAAAAAATTTACATTGCGCTATTAAGTGTTCTGGCGATTTCAGAAATTTACTCTCAGCAAATAGAGCTGAAAGTTCTTACAGGAATGGGTTCCCGTCTTTATGACATTAATGATTCAGGAACGGGCATTCATTCCGGAGCCTATTTTGATTTTGCTACTGGCACCACTACACCGTCTGAAGGCGGCCAGGCAACAAACAAAATTAACAATGCAGGAAATGTTGCAGGATTAATGGCATATACAAGTTCCGAAGGCGAGGAACTGGGACAGGCAGCTTACAAGAAGAATGGAAGCTGGACAGCTATTGGGTATTTCGCCGGCGATGTGCCTGGTAACAGTTGGTTTAGCAGTGCCAATGCCATCTCCAATAACAGTAAATATGTAACAGGGCAAATTTCCACAAGTGTTGAAAATAGTTATGCATTCATTTATGATACAGAAGCCGGAACAATTAAAAAACTGGATGGCGATGGTTCTTATGAATATGGTAGAGGCGAGGGAATCAACAGTTCAGGGATTGTAGCCGGTTTTGTTAATAAATATTCTATAAACGGGAGTACTTACTGGATCCCGGTTTATTATACGCCGGATGGAGCAGTGCATTACATCGGCGATTTAGGGTATGGTGAAGCAGCCGATATCAATGATGCGGGACAAATTGTAGGAAGCAAAGATTATAAACCTTTCATTTATGATGTTAATACCAATACTTACAAAGAATTCAATATTCCGGCAGGGTTTACTTCAGCTACGTTTACATCAATTTCGGAAAACGGAATTGCTGTTGGATATGCAGGGCAGGCTGGTAACAGAGAAGTAATAATTTATCATCCTTCATTAAGTTCTAATCCTGTTTTCCTGAAAGATATTCTGACGAGCCAGAATGTTCCAGTTACAACCTTTGATGGAAAATTAGGAACTGCGATGGGGATTTCTTCGAATGGCAATTTCATTGCCGGATTTGATAATTCTATTCCGCCATTCTTCGCAGCAGGTTGGGCCATCAACCTTAATAATCTTTTATTGAGTACTAACGATTGTTCAATTACTTGTCCGGATAATATCGAAACAAGCATTGCAAGTGCTTCTCAAACATCAGCAGTGGTTAATTATACATTGCCGGTTACTTGTGGTTCATCATCTTCTACAGGATTGCAGACTGTTTTGGTTTCCGGCTACGAGTCCGGTTCTCAATTCCCGATTGGCGTTACCAATGTGGTTCACAATCTGGTAGATGCGGAGGGGAAAATCGTTTACGTTTGTTCATTCCAGGTAACGGTTAATGATGTTTACTGTAGTACAACACCAACCTGGGGTGTAGATGCGATCACCAAAGTTCAATTTGCAGGAATTGATAATACGTCAGATCCTTATTCTAATACTGCTAATGAGTATTATCTGGATAAAGTCGGAGAAGTCTATCAGGGCAGTGAGTATCCTTTTGTTTTAGAAGCCAACACGAATAGCGGCTATGATTACGTAACAGTTTTTGTAGACTGGAATCAAAACGGAACTTTTACAGATCAGGGGGAGATGTACGAAGTGGGCGCTTTGACTTCGGATGGTGCAGACGGAACTCAGGTTACGGGAACTATTGCGGTTCCGCCAACAGCTAAGACCGGGAAAGCAAGAATGAGAGTAATGCTGAATTGGGATGCTTCTATGACTACACCTTGCGACAATTCTATTTATCAATACGGTCAGGCAGAAGATTATACACTGAATGTGAAAGAATCGCTGGGTGTGAACGACATTAACTCAAAATCGATCAGCTATTATCCAAATCCGGTAAAAGATATTCTGAATCTTGTAAGCGAAAAGAATGTGACCAATGTTTCAGTTTACAATATCGAAGGTAAGCTGGTAAGAAATTTTGCAAGCCTGGATCAATCAAAAGTTCAGTTGGATTTATCAACACTGATTTCAGGAACTTATGTGGTGAAAGCAACCACCAAGGACGGAAAAATAAAAACGTTCAAAGTGATCAGGAAATAAATCTTCTTCATAAATATTTAGGAAACACGTATCAATATTGGTGCGGGTTTTCTTTTTTTATTTGGGCAGCTTTTCCGCCCTCCGTTCCCGCTATCCGCCGATGGCGGATGAGCTCCACTCAGGTCGGGCTGCTATAATAAACGGTTAAATAATATGTTCAATCCGAAAAATCTGCAAGATGTATGTGCGTTAACAAAACTCTAATTGTCTTTCTAAAATTGTTTTTTAGGTCAGGATGCTTTAACTTTGCACAAACCTAATCTAATGAGTAAAAAAGAAACGAAATACATCTTTGTAACAGGAGGTGTAACATCGTCACTTGGTAAAGGTATTGTTTCCGCTTCTTTGGGACTTCTTCTAAAATCCCGCGGTTTCAAGGTTACCATCCAAAAACTTGACCCTTATATCAACATCGATCCGGGAACACTAAATCCTTACGAACACGGCGAATGCTATGTGACCGAAGACGGCGCGGAAACCGACCTGGATCTTGGCCATTACGAGCGCTTTCTGGATTCGCCTACATCTCAGAATAACAATGTTACCACGGGAAGAATCTATCAGACGGTAATCGAAAAAGAACGTAAAGGTGATTTTCTGGGAAAAACCGTTCAGGTCATTCCGCACATTACCAACGAGATCAAACGCAGAATCAAAATCCTGTCTAAAAAAGACTACGATATTATCATCACAGAAATCGGTGGAACTGTTGGTGATATAGAGTCTTTGCCATACATAGAAAGTGTCCGCCAGTTGCAATGGGAATTGGGTAAAAATAACTCTATGGTAATCCATTTGACACTGTTGCCATATTTATCATCCAGTGGTGAATTGAAAACAAAACCTTCCCAGCATTCAGTCCGCCAGTTAATGGAAAGCGGGATCCAGGCAGATGTTTTGGTTTGCAGAACGGAACACACGATTCCGAAAGATTTGCGTTCCAAATTGGCTCAGTTTTGTAACGTAGGATTGGAAAATGTCATCGAATGTATCGATATGGATACAATTTATGAAGTTCCTTTATATCTTCAGAAACAACATTTTGATGAGGTGGTCCTTAAAGAACTGAATCTGCCTTCCGGAAAAGATATCAACCTGAAAGACTGGAAAACTTTCCTTAAAAAGTATAAAAATCCGAAGAAAAGTGTGGAAATTGCTCTGGTTGGGAAGTATGTATCACTCCAGGATTCCTATAAATCCATTGCGGAAGCCTTCATACACGCCGGTGCGGATATGGAAGCCGAAGTCAGGGTAAGATGGGTATACAGTGGCGATATTGAGGAAAAAGGAGCCGAAAAATTATTAAAAGGTGTAGACGGAATCCTTGTTGCACCAGGTTTTGGTGATAGAGGGATAGAAGGGAAAATCCAGGCGGCGAAATATGCAAGGGAAAACAAAATTCCACTGTTGGGAATCTGCCTGGGGATGCAGATCATGACGATTGAGTTTGCAAGAAATATCCTTGGCTTGGCCAAAGCCAACAGTATGGAGTTTGACACATCCACGCCGGATCCTGTGATTTCTCTAATGGAAGAACAGAAAAACGTGGTGGAAAAAGGCGGAACAATGCGGCTTGGTGCCTGGAAATGTACTCTGAGGCAAGGTTCAAAACTGGCAGAAGTTTACGGTGCAAAAACCATCTCGGAGCGTCACCGTCACCGATACGAATTCAATAGTGAATATAAAAAGGACTTCGAAGATAAAGGTCTTGTTCCAACAGGATTGAACCCGGAAACAGGTTTGGTTGAAACATTAGAACTGAAAGATCATCCGTTTTATATAGGCGTTCAATACCATCCGGAATATAAGAGCACGGTTGCAACACCGCATCCACTTTTTAGAGCATTTATTTCGGCAGCAGTTAAGAAATAGTAAGAAGTAAAAAGTTAGAGGTAAGAAGTGAGACAAATCAATTATTCTCTCCGTGTTTTTAATTCCGTCTCCTGATGCTTCTTATTTCTAACTTTTTACTTCTACCTAACGAAAAAAAGTATTTCATTGAGCCATTCGTCTTTATAACGGAATCTGAAAAATAAATCCTATTTTTGCAGACCAAAACGAACCAGGTTTCTAACTGTCAGTCTGAGATAAAGTTTATCCTGAACTTATCGAAGGGAAGACTTTCAAATTAAAGAACCTTAAAATTTAAATATTCTATAAATGCAACAGAATAACGGATTAGATAAAAATCAGCTGATTAGCTTCGCGGTTTTTTCTATGATTCTTATCGGTTTTATGTTCTATTTCCAGAACAGAAATGCAAAAGCTGAACAAGAACAACTGGCTGCACAAGCCAAAAAAACCGAGCAGACAACAAAAGCAAAAGCTCAGGTTACTAATCTTAATGTCAATACAATAACGCCGACTTCGGTTCAGAAAGTGAACCTTCAGAATGATGAGCTGGCTTTGGAATTCTCCAGTATCGGAGGACAATTAAGCTCTGTTAAGCTGAATAAATTTGAAGCATTTGGCGGAAAACCATTGTACCTTTTCAATAATAACAATTCCAGCTACGGATTCCAGTTTACGGATAAGTCGGGGAAAGTGTTCAATACAAAAGATTTGGTATTTGCACCTCAGGTTTCAGGAAATTCCGTGACTTTAAGTTCAAAAGTTGGAAATGCTGTTGTACAGTTTATCTATACACTTAAACCAAAATATACTTTAGATTTTCAGGTTAAAACACAAGGTTTAGCTGATGTCGTTACTGATGGTAAAGCCAATTTCGTTTGGAATTATAATGTAAGAGGAGCTGAAAAAGGCCGTTCGCAGGAAGAGACTCATACCGAGTTTGCTTATGCGTTCAATAATTATAAAGATTATGATTATGATGCCCGTTCCGATATGGATGAGCCGGACGAAACACTGAACTGGATTGGTGTAAAACAACAGTTCTTTGCAGCAGTTCTCGAAGCTAAAAACGGATTTACCAAATCAAAAGGAAATCAGGAAGCGATTCCGGAAGGGGAATTTTTGAAGAAATTCAATTATGACGGTCAGGTTAATTTAGCAGGCAACGAGCTGAATCAGGATTTCACCTGGTATTTTATGCCATTGGATATGGACTTGCTGAAGTCTTACGACAAAAACTTTGATGAGATTCTGCCTTTAGGCTGGTCTTTCATCGGCTCGCTGAACCGCCACGTATTTATGCCGATGTACAATTTGCTATCGTCTTGGGGATTGGCAGCAGGATGGGCGATTTTCTGGATGACGATTATTGTTAAACTGATCTTGTCTCCGGTCATGTTCAAACAGCACAAACTAAGTGCGATGATGAAGGTGATCCGTCCTGAGATTGATGAGGTTAATGCCAAATTCAAGGATGCTGACCCGATGAAAAAACAGCAGGAAACAATGGCGGTCTACAGGAAAGCCGGCGTGAATCAGATGGCGGGTTGTTTGCCGGCCTTGGTTCAGATTCCGTTGTTCTACGCACTATTCCGATTCTTCCCGAATATGCTGGATCTTAGGGGAAAAAGCTTCTGGTTCGTTCCGGATTTGACAGCCTATGACGATGTGATTAGTTGGGGAACCAATATTCCTTTGCTTGGAAATCACCTGAGTATCTTTGCTTTGGCCTGTACTATTGTGATTTTAATTTATACCATTATGACTTCAGGTAACATTCAGCAGCCACAGCAGGAAGGGATGCCGAATATGAAAGTATTGATGTACATCTTCCCAATCACATTTTTATTCTTCCTGAACAGTTCTGCATCTGGTCTGTCCTGGTATTATTTTGTATCGAATGCCATTAACATTGTTATCATTTTGGTAATAAAATATTTCATATTAGATGAAAAAAAGATCCACGCTCAGATTCAGGAAAACAAAAAGAAAGAGCCCAAGAAAGAAGGAACTTTCCAGAAAAGAATGAGAGAAATGATGGAGAAAGCGCAGGAGCAACAAAAAATGCAGGAGCAAGCCAGAAACAAAAAGAAATAAAGACAAAAAGAGCGGTAATAACCGCTCTTTTTTAATATCTATGATTTCCAAAAAGTCCACTTGGAACCATTAAATACGGCTAATCTTTTAGCTCCGGTTTTATTGATATAGATCATCATTCCCGGCGCAGGATCAGCGATGTTATCTGTATTTTCTACCATCGGCAATACCATTGCTTTGTTTAATGATTCTAAAATAAGAACACCATTCGCGGAAGATGTCTTAGATCCTATAATTGCACCTCTTGTTGTATCTTCTACAACGGAGGATGGCTGTAGTAATAAGTAAGAACTTACATTTGCTCCATTTCCACTACTTAAATCCTGCCAAGTCCCATTATAATATTTTACTTTAGCATTTGTCGGATCGTTAGCATCCAAGAGAATTGTTCCTTCTGCCAAACCAGAGCCCGAAGGTAATATTCGGTTGTAAGGAAGTATAATGCCTTTGTTCTGATTAGCAAATTCTAATAAAACAGAAGTTTTGTTAGTGGCTGTTCCTGTATTGTCGCCTATGATTACCTGAGAAAAGCAAAAAGATGCTAATGCCATAAAGATTGCTGAATATTTTTTTTTCATTTGTTCATATTGTTTTTAATGTAATCCTTTGAGTTTTATAATTAAGGACAAGCAGGAGTGTTGAAACATTTCCAGGCATTGTCAGAGTAAATTTTCAAACATTTATCTGTAGTGTCATAAACCATCATCCCTTCCTGCGGATTGGTAATATTTCCTAAATCTGCTTTTGCTATTCTCGTTACTACAAAGCCTTGTGTATTTGATTCTAACGCAATGTGACCAGATTTTCTTACCATCGGCCAGTTATCCTGATTATCACTGCCAGCTCTTTTCAGTAAAGTAATACCCATTTTTGTTTCTGTTCCCGTCCCATTGTTATTAGGGTCTCGGTAGCAAACACAGCTATTGATGGTTACCTTTACAGCATTGGAAGCAGGACCGTAACATCCTGAACCGTTTGAATAAAAAGCATAAAAAGTTCCGGCGCCTGCATTGATAACTTGTGCAGCAGTTAAAGCTGTTCCTGTACGTGTATCATTGTTGTACCACAAAACTGTTGCCCCGGGTGGAGTTGCTGTGAGTAGCGCATTGCTGAGATTCACAGTTGTTTCAGGACAATTGTTTGTCAAATTCTGAACTGTTGGTTTTTTTTCTCCAGATATCACAACCTCTGTATTATATAAATCCTCTTCAACCATTAGCACAGAAATCACATCTCCTGCAGCCAGATAAACTGTTACAAAATCTATAAAAGGACCTCCATAATAAGCATCATTCATCTGATTAAGTTTTACACCATTTTTGTATATAAAAATATGGTCATCACCATAAGACAAATCGAACTGATAAGTCCCTTCTTCGCCGCTTACAATAGTTTTACTGAATAATACTGCATAATCTTCATTAGCTTTACTGCCTCCGCCTGCTAAACTGTAATCATAATAAATTTGTGTTCCGGAATAATTCTGTATCTGAGGATTTGAGGGAGTAAGTCCATAGGTAAATGTCTGAAAATCTATGCTATAAGCATCGCTGGTTCCTGCTTTTACATTATAATTAAATGTAGCTACTTGAGAATAGCTGCTTGTAGGAAAAGTATTAGCATTTGAGATCTCTGTCCACGCATCAGTTCCTGCAGGAGCATCAAATACTTTTGCTGACCATCCTGTGTTGCTAAAAGATGTGAAAACAGGACAACAGTCTGAAATATTTACAGTTACAGCGTTGGAAGCAGGACTGTAGCAATTTTTTGCCTCATCATAATAATAGGCATAATATATTCCTGCTCCCGCTTTGGAGACCTGAGCAGTTCTAAGTGGATCGCCGCTGTGTGTGTTGTTTGTAAACCAGAGTAATTGTGCTCCGGAAGGAGTAATTCCCGTATGTGCTGTGTCTAAATCTACAAAATTGGCAGGACACGTATTGGTGAGTGTACCGTAAACTGTTGGTTGTAACGTTCCAGCTGCGCAAGTTGTAATCCCGAATCGGTTTGTTGTATTATTTGTACTGCTTGCAGTACCAATTGTCAAAGAAAATTCTCCATTTGGATTGCCATCAGAAGGACCGGAGGTAATACTTTCGCCCACAGTTGACCAATTTGCTGGCAATTCTTTTGCGGGTGCGGGTTGTCCTGCTATTCCTTGATTTTTACTTAGCTGAAATTTTATATTGTCACCTTCCACTAAGCTGCCTCCCGTTGGAAAGAAGAAAGCTCCGGAAGTATTGACCAATGCTGTGGCTACTACATTTCCATTTATGCCTATTGCATTTACATACAAAGTATTTGCCGTATTCCATACACTACCACCAGTTCCACCATTGTTTATGCCGCCAGTCAGCCCATCATTATCAATATATACAGTTCCTGTAACAGAGGGTCTTGCAAGAGGGAGAATAGCAATGAGATTAGCAGATGCAACTTCTGTAGAAGGATTAGTTGCTGTTCTCGTAAGCGTAAAAGTTGGATTTCCTGATGTTATGTTTGAAAAAGCTGTTGCCAATCCAATTCCATCGTTTTCATTTGGGCTCATATCTGTCGTATAGATAGAGTTTCCTAAAGTATTACTAACAATATCAGATTGAATATTACTCCAGCCACTTGAGAAAGAAACCAATTTTTGCTGAGAAATAGCTCCAGTCCCAAAAAATGTGATGTTATTAAGCGTATTACCTACAGAAGTAGCTGGCGAAGTTCCGGACAAAGTCAGAAAGTTCGTTGTGTTAAAATTTCTGACATTTGTCCAATTTAATAGAGACGGAATTGGTTTTGCGTTTTCAAAAACAGCAATATTGACTATCATTTCATCTCCTGCATTTTCCGGCACATTAATTCCCGGAAAAGTGACAGAAACATTTCCTGTTGGTAGTCCCATATTGTCCGAGATATATCTCACAGTATTCTGAGTGGAAAAGATTACATCAGTACTTGCTGTAAGAAAATCTGTAGCCCAAGGCCCGCTTAGCCACTGTGTAGCAATACCGTTTACTAAGATCGGAATGGCAAAATCTTCTGTACTCCCATCTGCGGCATATACAAAATTACTTGCTAATATTGGGCTGTGTATTCTTTCTGAGAAAGTAGTAATGAGCATAAGCCTGTTTTTCCCTGCCGCAATATTAATGTTAACAGATGGTATACCAGAAACGCTGCTGCCACTAGCTTTATAGGTGCCGCTGGCAATGAGTGTTGGTGTCTGGGCAAATAAGTTTTCTATTAAAATCAGAAATAATAATAGGATTGTTTTTTTCATTTTTTTTGTTTGTGTTGTTTTTATGTGTATGTATCTAATGTTACTTTGCCATATTATCCCTAAAGGATTTAATCAAAAGGCATCGTTAAATGTTGAAGGCTTAATAAACAGGGGTTGCAATCACTGTAAATCTATCTGAGCCTCCTCCAAATTCTACTGAAAAATCCGGGTCACTTGCTGTGGTGGTATTGACAGCATTCCCATAAAGTTGTACGGTGTAACTTCCCGGTTGCAGAATTAAAGATTCATTAGCCGTGTGATAAAAGAAACCAGGTCTGCCGGTAATTGCATTATGCGAGGTTGATTCATAACCAAACTGCTGATTTAATGGCATAGAACCAGCCGTGAAAGCCAAATATGATCTTATGATTTTCATGGTATTCGTTAAACCGGTCGTTGGCACACCGAATGATAACTGATAATTAAATGTTACTAATGATTTTTGCGCTAATGTAAATGTGTACGAAATCAGGCTTTGGGCTTTATTTCCGTTATCAGGAGCTCCCGCAGTAGCCGTAATGGTAGTTATTGCAGAAATAGCATCAGCCAGAGTTCCGCCTGTTAGTAAAGGATTACTCTTTGCTACTGTTTTTAAAACACCGTCTGAGTCAGCGACTAACAATTTGTCAGTATTGGTATTTCCTGTATTCAAATTGATAGTTCTCACTCTCACATTTCCCTCTATGACATCAAGTTTCTCGGCAGCAGGATTGGTGTTAGGACTACCTCCGATTCCTATATTCCCGTTATGATAGACAGACATAACTTGTCTGGTACTGCTGGATGCATCATCTGATACTGCCTGGAAGTTTAAAAAAGAATTTCCTGCTGTATTTTTTGAATAATTTAATTTAAAGAGCTTTTGCCCAGCTAAAGCATTTGCTTCCTCCAAATAAATACCAGGCCCTGTCCAAGCGGTACTGTTTGCATCTGCTGTAATAGTAATCCCTTCTACAAAAGGATTTATAATGCCTGTAGAGCTTCCTTTTTTGCTGATGTTCAGCGAGTTATTTGGAATTGTTGTTCCGATTCCTATTTTTCCGTCATTGGTAATAATAACATCGTTTGCTTGTTGAGCATCTGATGGTGTTCCAGTTACCGGGTTGTCTCGGCCTCCGTCTATATGTAGCGTATTTTGGGGATTTTCCGTGTTGATTCCCACTCTTCCCGTCTGAGAAAATGAATAGTTAAAGAATGTTATGATGAAAATTGAATAAATATATTTTTTCATTGCTTTAATTTTAATGCTTAAATTATTTGATATAAGGGCGTAGCAAATCTTTTCAGTATTATTTTAATATTGAAACGGTTATAAAAAGATTTCTTAATAAAATGCTCTAAATGAAAGATGGAGGAGGTCTTGCAAAAATGTCGCTGCAAAAAAGTAATCCATCATAGAATAGACTATAGTTGATGCAGACAGAGTGATTTACTCGTGTTTTTCCATTAAGGATTAAAGTAGAATTAGATTTTATACTCTTAATCTTAGACTGGTTAGAACCAGAATTTATCGCCGTCGATTTTGTATCTAAGCTTGTGCAAAAAACATAACTATTATCGGAGGATTTATAGCTTTCTGAAATTTTTTCTTGCTTGATATGGATATGAGGTTTCCTCTTTGAAATGTGTGCAGGCTTTTTATTTTCTTTCTTAACAACTGCAGGTAAATTAGGATCGGATTTTATAACGATAATTTCAGCATTAAGGTGAGATCCTGTATCGTAAACAATGGTTCCTTTCGTTACATAGATAACTGATCCATCCGAATTGTTAGTGATTCCGATATTGTGATTTCCGGTGTCTTGTCGATGATTTGATGGTTCTCCTACATTTATCGAATCAGAAATTATAATCCTAACATTTAATGTTGAAACAACTTCTGATAAGTTTGTTAAAGGCCTGCTAAATGAAAACTGATTAAGAAACATAAAAAAAGAACAAACCAAAATCCGTGCGCAACGGATCTGATTTGTTCTCATCAAATTTGAAATTTTTCTATGCATCTGTGTTTGTGTGATGCAAAGAAAGAAAAACACTTGGTGAAAGCAATATTTTTACATACCCTATATCTTCCCTTTGTGTATTTTGTTGAAATATAGACGTTTACAATTTATAGAATTGGCTTATTGAATCAACTGATATTCGTCTTTAGCCAGATGTACATATCATCAGCAGTCGGAATATTGAGTTTTTTTCTAATATTATGCTTTCTGTTCTGTATCGTTTTTGTTGAAAGAAATAATAATTCTGCAATCTGTTTTGTCTCAAAATTCAAATAAATGTAAGCTAATAGCATCAGCTCGCTATTCTGAAGATTTGGGTTAATTGCCAAAATTTTATGAATGAATGCAGGATTCAGATTCTGAAATTTGTTATAGAAATTCGGATCACGGGATGTCGCCAGTTCATATAGCTCGTCAAACTTATCTGTAACTTTCTTTTCGAGTTGAATAGATTCTGATTTTTGCTGAGAAATAATATGATCTTTTTCCTGGATAATTCTCTGTTTTTTTCTGTGGTTTTTGTAAAAATAAATTCCAAAAATAATTACTACAAGTAGTATTACTGTCGATATAAAAATTAATAATTGTTTTTTATCTTTCTTATTTTCTTCCTCTATATTCTTTACAGTAAGTTCTACTCCTTGAGAAAAGGAATTATTATAGGAATCTACAAACGTTTTGTATTCGTCAAGGTATTCTTTTTCTTTTTCAAAATTCCCGATTTTTCTGTAGTTTTCGGCTAAGGTATTATATAAGCTTAGTAAAAATTGTCGATTTTTACCATTTGAAGCATAGGTGCGCGATTTTTCAAATAAGGAAATGGCTTCTGTATATTTTTTCTCTTTAGAATTTACAAGCCCTTTATAATAATAGAGTACAGCTAAGTTGTATCTGTTTACATTTTTAATTTTACTATACATAAGTTCTGCTTTTGACAAATAGATTTTAGCAGAATCCAAATGTTTATTTTCATCAATGTAATACTTAGCAATATCACAATAATTTGGAGGTGTTTCGTAGATTAATATGGCTTTTCTGTAATAAAATAAAGCCGAATCTTTTTTAGCGGTAGCTAATGTGTTCGCACGGGTTCTGTATATAAAATTTAGATACCGGTGTTTATAATCAGTATCCTTTAATTTTTCGGCATAGTATTTTGCATTTGAGTTGTATTTAAGGCATATATCATACAACCCCATTGTATAATAAACAGTAGCATATTCTTGGTAAAGCTTTGATAGTATTTTATCATCTAAATTGATCTTTTCAGCCATTTGTTTTGCCTTATTGAGATAAGACAGGCTAATGTCAGGTTTTCCAAGATTATAATACTGAATAGCCAGATTGGTATAAATGATTACAATTCCCCGTCCGTAATTTTCTTTTTCTGCTTTTTTCAGCATAGTAAGATTCCATTGGATAATATCTTTTCTTGGGATGTTTTGAGAAGACATTGATTCGGGTTTATTAATAAGAACCGAATCTAATATAAGATTAACGGTCTGTGATTTTAAAACCAAAAACAATAGCAGATAAAGGCATACTTGTAATTTTTTAAAAACATTCATCTGGTTCTAAATTAAGAAAATAATAAACTTTATTTTGAAAATTTTGTCTTGAAAAAAATTGAAAAAATAATTAACAGAAATTAGTTTAATGATAGATATTTTCTCCGCGTAAAATAGTTTTGAATTTGTGCGCAGCAAATATATAGATAAAATTGATCGTTTGTAATGTTTGAAATCCCGAAATTTGCAATCATTAATTTTAAATCCAAAACCTTGAACTTAGAGTCCGCTTACGAATATCTCCAGCAGTTTTTAACTCCGGAACGTTTCCAGAAAATAGAACATTATTCCAAAGAAAGTTCCGATTTTGTATTGCCAGTGATGGAAGATATTTACCAATTCCGAAACGCTGCGGCAATTGTTCGCTCCGTGGAAGCCTGCGGATTTCACAAAGTAGTGGCGATGGAAAAGGAAAATTACTTCGAACCTAATCTAAAGGTTACCAAAGGCGCAGATACTTGGGTTGAGGTGGAGAAAATGCCGAGAAATATAGAATCTCTTCAAAACATCAAGAATCGAGGTTACAAAATCGTAGCTGTTTCCGCAGAAAACAATGCGAAAATGCTCCCGGATTATAAAATAGAAGAACCATTGGCTTTGGTTTTCGGGACAGAATGGGAGGGAACGACAGATGAACTTCTCGACTTTGCGGATGAAACTTTAGCCATTCCTATGTTTGGTTTTACAAGAAGTTTCAACGTTTCTGTTGCAGCAGCAATTTGTATGTACGAACTCAAACAAAAACTCCTGAAATCCGATATTGATTATAAATTATCCGAAGAAAAATTACTTCAAATGAAAATCCGCTGGGCAAAAAACTCGATTCCGAGTGGTGATATGATTCTGGAGAAATATTTGAGGGAGAATCATTAATTTAAATACGTTGTATTTCTTTGATGAGTTTACGTCTTTGCGAACTTAAAATGTTTTCAATACTGATGAAAAAACTTTGCGTGCTTTGCGTTCAAAAAAAATTCAGCTAACCATCTCACTCAGCATCTCTCCAATCTTCGGAGCCAGCGCAACACCCATTCCGGAAAGTCGAACTGCGCAGAATTGTCTATCGGAAACTGGTTTTACAATTGGCGTTTTCTCAGTTCCCATAGCCATAATTCCGGACCAGCGCATTGCTATTTTAAAATCCTGGTTAGGTAAAATCACTTCTTTTAGAAATTGCTCCAAATGATTTTGCAAAAAATCCGTTGTGTCAAAATCCGTAGTTTTTTCAGTTTCAAAATCCTGATTTCTTGCGCCTCCAAGCAAAACTCGATTTCCCAGATTCCGGAAATAATAAAAACCTTCGTCATAATGAAATGTCCCTTTAAGTTTAAGGTTTTCAATTGGTTCTGTCAGAATGATCTGTCCTCTGGCCGGAATAATTTCTTCCGATTCCAGAAATTTTGAACTAAATGCATTCGTACAATAAATGACTTTTTCAGAATTTAAAATAAGATTATCACCAACTTTTATTTCGGTTTCATTCTCAGTTTCTGAAACGGATTCTACTTCTGTTCCGAAAAGAAATTCCACTTTCAGTTCGTGGCATTTTTCTAAAAGTTGGTTCAGTAATTTTCCCGAATGTAAGCTGCCTTCACAAAGATTCTCAATCAAAAATTCTGATTTTCCTAATCCGAATTGTTCAATCTTTTCATTTGCAATTCTAAATGTAGTTTCGGTTCTTGTAATTGAAGCCAGCTTTTCATTGACTTCATCCAGTTTCTGCAAAGCTGAATTATCATTCAGAATTTCGTAGCCTCCGCAAAGTTCAAAATCAACGTCGTCTGGATTAAAATAGTTCTGAATTTTCCGCAAACCCTCAAATCTCATCCCGACCAGATCCAGAGTTTTTTCCCAGCCCATTTTTTCGGCATCGGAAATAATCTCGGTCAGACTTCCAAAGCAGGCAAAACCGGCATTGCGGGTTGATGCACCGGTTGGAACTGAATTTCGTTCGATAATTAAAACCGATTTTTCAGGATGTTTTTCTTTGATAGAAATCGCAGTCCAAAGCCCGGTAAATCCTGAACCGATGATAATGATGTCACGTTTTCTGTAAAATGTTTCAGTTTCCCAAATGCTTGGACTCGCTATTTTCATAGGTTATTCAGGTTTATAATCTTCTCTGACTTCATCACTTTTTGCAAAGCAAACCGGCGATGAATTTTCCTGACTCGAATCAAATTTTGAATGCATTTCCTGATTAAAATCCGCGGATTTGTTTCGGGCAATGGAAAGTGTTTTCCAATCATTATTTTTCAACATTTTAGCAATGTAGACGATTTGTCCTACGTGATAAGGATAATGAGAAAGCTGTCGTAAAACCGCATCCAGAACAGAATGGGCTTCACTTCGGATATAAATTGTTGAGTTGATATTATCATCTGTAATTTGATCTAAAGCCGTGAAAAGACAACGCCAGCCTTTTTCCCAGAACTCCAGAACTTCAGCTTTTGTGCTGAAAGAATTCATAAATTCCGCATCCCGGTTTCGCCAGTCTTTTTCGCCGTCTTCCGTCAAAAAATTAGTCCAGCGCGACAGCATATTCCCGGCAATGTGATTCACGATGATTGCTATGGAATTGCTTTCCTCATTATATTGCCAGAATAGCTGTTCATCGGAAAGTTGGGCGAATGTTTTGTCTCCAAGTTCTTTATAATACAGAAATCGTTTAATGAATAAATCTTTCATTTCAGTGATTTTTTAGTAATTGAAAATAAGAATATGAAGCTATCAAATTCTTTCTGAAGATAAAAGTTTTTTGCCTATTATTGCAATCCTTTTTTGAAGCCCTATTTATGAAGAAAAAATACATCATATTATTTTTGCTGACAGCATTTTCAATATTTGCAAAAGCGCAGGAATTAACAAAAGTCAAAAATCCGCCGGTTTTGATGGAAGGCCTTGTCGGAAGCCGTGGTTTTTCCTACCAGCTGGTTGCGGATAAAAAATTCCAGAGTCTGCCGCGTTTAGGATATTATGGCGTGGTAAATTTCCAAACGGATTGGGGCGAGTCAAAAATCGGAGATTATATGCTGCAAGGGCATTTGACTTATACCATTGTAAAAGGATTAAATGCAGAAGCCGGGTTTTTTGCCAATCCTGTGGATGGGATAAGGCCTTCTGCCGGATTGATTTATACTTACGGAAATCCGGAGGCTTTTATTTTAGCAAATCCAAGATTTGATATTGCAAAAAATCCTAATGCAGAATTATTTGCTTTGGCCGAATATAAACCGAAACTCACCGAAAAGCTGAATCTGTACACCAAAATCCAGGGATTATACTGTTATAACCTGGGCTATGATTTCCATTCCAGAAGCTATCTCTGGCTCAGAGCTGGTCTTACGATCAAGGAATTTAGCTTTGGTCTGGCAGGAAATATCGATTTTTATGGACCTGCCAAACATAATGAAAACAATTTGGGTATTTTTCTTTTGGTGAATTTATTTTAAGAATCAGAACATTCTGTCATAATTCCACGCTGCTACAAAAATGCCGGCTGTTTCTGTTCTTAATCTTTGGTTGCCAAGAGAAACGGCTTTGATGCCTTTTTCGGCAAGCAACTGAATTTCTCTGTCGGAAAAATCGCCTTCCGGACCAATCAGGAAAGTGTAGCTTTCAAAATTTTGAATATTGTTTAAGGAGGTTCTTTCCAGGTGTTCATTACAGTGCGCAACAAAAGTATTTTCGACATCCAGATTTTTTATAAAATCAGAAAACTTCGTGAATTCATTGACTTTAGGGAAATGAAATCTAAGGCTTTGTTTGGATGCGGAAATAGCCTGTTTCCTGAGTTTATCTATATTGATGTTTTTTCGTTCCGTTTTTTCTGTCAGGATTAAACTGATTTCCGAAATTCCCAATTCCACAGCTTTCTCAACAAAAAATTCGATACGGTCAATGTTTTTGGTTGGGGCAATGGCGATGTGAAGTTTCAGCGAGAAATCTGGCAGATCTTTTTGAATGTCTATAACTTCTAAAGACACTTTCTTACCTTCGAAAACAAGGTTTCCTTTAGCCAGATTTCCATTGCCATCGGTCACATAGATTTCTTCACCGGCTTTCATTCTCAGGACTTTTGAGATGTGCTGCTGTTCGTCTGAATCAATTAATATTTCCGGAAAAATCTGTCCAAAGAAAAGTTTCATAGAATTTATTTTAAACCACAAAAGTCACAAAAGAATTTTAAACTTTGTGTCTTTTGTGGTTTGATTTACATTGTTATCTTTTAGCAGGTCTTACAGCAGAAATGATTTTACTAACAATTGTCATCACTAAAACTGCTGCCAATCCGAAAACTATTCCCAACCCAAATTGTGGAATCTGCTCTGGCCAACTGGCTGGAATATGGTCTGAAACCCAATGGTGAACTACATCAATATTATGATGAAAAATACCGCCTGAAACTAAAATCAAAGCAATCGTTCCTACGACACCCAGAATTTTGATAACAATAGGCAAGGCTTTAACCAAAAACTGTCCAAGGCTTGAGAAAAATCCTTTGTTTCCTGATTTTTTCATCAGGAAAAAGCCGGCGTCATCCATTCTTACAATTAAAGCAACGATTCCGTAAACTCCTATTGTTGCAAAGATAGCGACCAGGGAAACTACAATGATCTGTGTCAGAAGCGGATGTTCTTTTTCTATAACGGTTCCTAATGCGATAATGACAATCTCCAGGGAAAGGATAAAATCTGTTTTGATGGCTGAACTGATTTTTGACTTTTCAGAATTAACTTCTTCCTCTTCCAGTGTGCTTTCTTCTATTACTTCTCCACTGGTTTTTTTCCTGTGAAAAAGAAATTCGATGATTTTTTCAACACCTTCATAAGCCAGATAAACGCCGCCAACTATCAAAAGAATCTTGATAGCTACAGGAAAGAAAAAGTTAAGCAGGAAAACAACAGGGAGAATAATCAGTTTATTGATAAAAGAACCTTTGGTAATGGCCCAAAGTACAGGGATTTCCCGTGAAGAAAGAAAACCTGTGGCTTTTTCCGCATTCACGGCAAGGTCATCACCGAGGATTCCGGCTGTTTTTTTAGTTGCGATTTTACTGGTCACCGCAATGTCATCCATCAGCGCACCAATATCATCTAAGATTGCAAAGAATCCTGAAGCCATAACTTTTTATTTTTATACAGCAAAAATAGGGAATTTGATGGCTTCTATAATTATATAATTTATTTTCTCATGAACAAAACTACAAATCATACTTCGCTGTAGCCGTTGTTCTGATATCCGTAAACTCACCACGCTCATATTTCAGTTTCGCCACCATTGCAATCATTGCAGCGTTGTCTGTTGTGTATTCAAATTTTGGAATGAAGATATTCCAGCCGAGTTTTTCACGGTTGTTTTCCATAGCCTTTCTCAATCCGGAATTGGCAGAAACACCGCCGGCAATTGCAATATCGTTGATGTTGAGTTCTTTCGCTGCTTTTTCCAGCTTGTCCATCAATATTTCTATGATGGATTTCTGAACAGAAGCACAAAGATCATTCAAATTGTCCTTAATGAAATCGGGATTTTTTCTTACTTCCTTCTGAATGAAATATAGAACAGAAGTTTTGATGCCACTGAAAGAATAATCATAACTTTCCATTTTCGGTTTATTGAATTTGAAAGCGTCGGGATTGCCTTCTTTTGCAAGTCTGTCTACAATTGGTCCGGCAGGATAATCGAGGTCAAATATTTTCCCGATTTTGTCAAACGCTTCACCAGCTGCATCATCAATGGTTTTTCCGATGATCTCCATATCAAAATAATCCTTCACAAGAACGATCATTGTATGACCACCGGAAACGGTCAAACATAGAAAAGGAAATGTCGGTGGTGTAGGATTGGCGTCTTCAATAAAATGGGCGAGAATATGCGCCTGCAAGTGATTGACTTCTATCAAAGGAACGTCCAGACTCATCGCCAGTGACTTTGCAAAAGATGTCCCTACCAGAAGAGAACCCAAAAGTCCGGGACCTCTTGTGAATCCGATCGCACAAATCTCATTTTGTTGTATATTTGCTTTTGAGAATGCTTTCTCCACAACAGGGATGATGTTTTGCTGATGCGCTCTGGAAGCCAGTTCCGGAACCACACCGCCATATTCATTATGGATTTGCTGGTTAGCAGCGATGTTGGAAAGGATTTTGTTATTCTGGATTACTGCTGCGGAAGTGTCATCGCAAGACGATTCTATACCTAAAATAATTGAACTGCTCATAACTAAATGGCAAAGTTAGAAAATAAAAATACAAATAACGAAGATCCAGCTGACCAACCAGTCGGCAAGAAGAAAAGTCCGCTTTTCATCAGGATTCTCAGCTATATATTTTTCACGATTCTCGGTCTTATCATATTGATATTGGTAGGTATTAATCTTCCTGTTACAAAACGATACATTGCCAATCAGGCCATTGATATGCTGAACAATGACTTTAAAATGGGAATGAGGATTGAAGATATTGATGTGAACTTTTTTGGTGATGTCACCATTAAAGGACTTACTCTCAAAGATTATAAGAATTATGATTTTGTAAAAGCAAAGGAACTTCGCGTGGCGTCTGACTGGTTTGCGCTGGCTTTTAACACCAGAGACATAAAATTCAATCAGGCAGTTATTATAGATCCTGTCATCAGGGTCATTACTTACAAAGGAGACAGTATCAGTAATTTTGTGCGGTATGTGGATAATTTCGATGATGGGAAACCTCGCAATCCAAAGAAAAAACCCTTTAAAATGGGGATGAAAATTGATCTTATCAATGGTGTTGTGAGTATCATTAATAACAATCATCCAGGAGAAGCAGGCCGTTGGCTGGACGCCAGAAAGGTGAACTTAAATGTTACATCTCTGAGGGTAGAAGGCCCCAGCGTTTTTGCCGATATCAGGAATTTTAACTTTATCACCAAACGTTACGGCAAGGAGCACATTGTCGATACTTTTTCCACCAATTTTGAACTGACAAAAAAACATCTGAAGTTAGGAAACCTGACTTTCAATACCAGTTATTCTCTGTTTCAGGGCGAAGCGACACTCAATCTTGATCCAAAGACAAAATTTGCGGATTTTGGAAATAAGGTCAATTGGGATCTGAAAATGATTCCCGGAAGCCAGATCAGCGGCTATGATCTGAGCTATTTTGTTCCGGATTGGGACAATTATACACCGATCAATATTTCCGGAACGATGACCGGGCCACTAAACAATTTTACACTAAATAATTTCTTGATTCGCTCCCAGGAAATCAATCTCAATACCAAAAAAATGAGTATTTCCAGCGTTCTGGATAAGAAATTTTTTATTGAAAGTAAAAATGTTTCCGCGGATTTTACTTACAAAGGTCTGAAAGCGACTTTGCCAAAATTTATCTCTTCCAAGCTCGGAAATTTTGCGGACGGTTTCGGAAGGCTCAAATATAACGGATCTGTGAAAGTTAATCCGAAACAGGTTTTTGCCAACGGTAATCTCATCACAGGAATCGGCCAGGCAAAGATGAAGGATTTCAATCTTGTTGATTACAGCACAAAACGCCCAAGATATAAAGGTTATGTTGAGGTGAAAGATCTGAATGTAACTGCACTGACTAAAAATAAGCAGGTTGGCCTGATCTCAGGAAAATTCAACATTCAGGGTGAAGGTTTTGATGTGAATACAATGTATGTTAAAACATCTTCCGATGTCAATCATATTGATCTGATGGGGAAGAGTCTTAACAATATTTCCATTGACGGTGTTCTTAATAAAAAAAGATTTACAGGAAATATTTTAGCTAATGATCCTAATGCGAAGGGAAGTTTTAAGGGAATTGTTGATTTCAGTACTAAAAGGCTATTTGCCGATTTTACGGCCAATCTCAGATATCTTAATCTGAAATATTTTGGCGTTTCGGCAGGAGATACGAATGCTGTTAGCGGATTGGTAGCCGGGAAAGTTTCGATGACGAATCTAAATGATCTGAATCTCGACACCAGCATAAAAAATCTGGTGCTGAATTCTCCTGCTCAAAAACTTCACATTCCGGATTCCAGGATCAAGGCTTATTTTGAAGACGGGAACAGGATTGTTTCTGTGGATGCGCCCGGAGCTGTCAACGGAAGATTATCCGGTAGATTTAACCTTGAGGATATCGGGAATATGATTACCAACAGCATTAATAAAATCCTGGTTGGCAATCCTCCGAAAAAAACCTATAATGGGCAAAGCTTTGATTTTAATTTTGATGTAAAACAGGGACTTGTTTCTTTTTTCGTCCCGGATCTCGAATTGCCTGATGGTGCGAAAGTTTCCGGTAACTATACAGGAGCGACCAATGATCTTGTTCTCAGTGCAGATGCTAATAAGATCAAATACGTAATGGCTAACAAAAGAGAACTTACGGAAGCTGAAAAATTTTTAGCCGAAACTGATGCGACATTCCAGCCGGATCTCAACAAAGCGAAAGACAGCACAATGATAGATAGCCTGAAGCTGAGGGTCAACACCGCTGATCTTAATCAGCAGCTGGTGGCCACCGTCAAAAGAGGGCAATATGGAAATAAGGTGTTTCAGGATGTGAAGCTCACGGCTACTAATGAGAACGGACAATTACTTAGAATCGGAACTGATTTTAAGCTTGGCAGTCCCGATGATGAGACTGCGAATGAAATGAAGGAATATGCCGTCAATATTAACCAGACAACAAATTCCGCTGGTGATTATGTGTTCCGTTTTGAGCCAACTACGGTTAAATTCAACAATATTGCCTGGACTGTTGATACAAGTCCGGAGCTGAATCATTCCATAACTTACAGGAAGAAAGAAAAAGATATTGTAGTGCAGAATCTCAGGATCTTTTCTGATGACAGTGAGCTGCTGGTTAAAATTGCTGATTTCAGATCCGGGAAGGACTTTACTGCAGATGCCGAAGTCAAAAATCTGGATATTTCCAAGCTTCTGGCTTTCGGAAAAGATAACAATGCTATGGATATCAAAGGAACGGCTAATGGAACCATACAGGTCAGAAAATCCGGAGATAATCTGGAACCGTTGGTCGATCTGGATGTTGAAAATATCTTTATGAACGGTAAAGCAATGGGTAACATCGAAACAAAAATTACCAAAAGCGAAAAACCGAATGTTTTTGATGTCAGCATCCAAGCTTTGTCTTCTGAATTCCTCGGTAAAAATACCCTGGATGTTACAGGAACCATTGATAACAATCTCTCTTCACCGGTGCTTAATCTGGATGCAAATATGAATGAATTTGATCTTGGCTTTGCCCAACAATTTGTCAAAGAGATTTTTGGCAATTTCCGAGGAAAGGCCACGGGTGATCTTAAAATTTCAGGCCCTGTCAATGATATTGATTACAGTGGTGATATCGCCCTGAAAGGATTCGGCCTAAAACTGATGTTCACAGGTGTTGATTATTCTTTTGATGACACCGTTATCAACCTTTCCAGAGGGCTTGCCATTCTCAATAATATCGGGATCCGGGACGGCCGGGAAAATTCTAAAGGTAATATTTCCGGATCCATTCAGTTTGAAACGCTGTCTTCTCTTGGTGTCAACCTGATTATGCGTGCGGATAATCTTTTAGTTCTGAATTCGACACAGGATGAAAATGATCTGTTCTGGGGAAGGGTAACTGCACAGGGCGATCTTTATGTTGATGGTCCTGTTTCCGGCTTATCAATCAGTACTCCGAATGACGGACTCCGGATTCTGAATAACAGTACCTTTACATTCAACAGTGCATCTACTGCCAATGTTGAAGAGTTTAAGATCTTAAGATTTTTAAAACGGGATAATGAAGGGGTTATCTCTGTAGAGAAAAAGAAAAAGTCTGGCGCTAATATGCTGGTTGATTTTGACGTAACCATAGACAAAGGTTCTCTTGTCAATGTTCTGGTAGGTGATGATGTGGGAAATATCTCTGTCCGTGGTGATGCGGATCATCTGAAGTTCCGTATGGAAAGGAGCGGCAATATTTCCATGAATGGAACTTACACTGTAGATAACGGTACATTTGTTTCTAAGGCAGTCCTTAACAGGACATTTCAGATTGCAAAGAACAGCAGTATCCGTTGGAGCGGAAGCCCGATGACGCCAGATCTGGATATTACAGCCAATTACAGAAGGACGGTCACCAACGGAGGCGACTATCTGCAGATGTCACTTTCACAACCGATTGATGTGGTTCTTACAACTAAAATCACGAATACCCTGACAGATCCGGATATTAAATTTGATGTAACTGCTCCGGATGCGCCATCGCAGGTTAGAGAAACACTGGCTTCCAAGATAAATACAGCTGACGAAAAAACAATTCAGTTCGGATCGGTTTTGGTTCTGAATAGCTTCAATGTCCCTAACTCTGGTGGTCTGGATTTTACTAATATTTCCAGATCGTTACAAAATACGGGTTACAACGTGGCTTTCAAACAATTAGGTTCGGTTCTTAATACCATAAGCAGTGCTTTCCAGATTAATCTAGATTATATCAGCGGTGACCCGAACTCCAATACTTCTGACAGGGCAAATACGAATGTAAGCCTCGCGTTGTCTCCAAGAATCAAATTCAAGACCGGTTTAGGAGTTCCTATTACCAGGACAGAGAATACCAATGCCAATTATCTTTCCGTAGAAGGAATAGTAGAGTATGACTGGAGTAAAAACAATAACGGCAGCAGACTATTCCGGGCTTATTCCAAACCATCCAATATCGGACTTACAACAACGCCTGGTGCTAACCAAAGTTATGGCTTAGGCGTGGTATACAGCAAAAGCTTTAATTCATTCCGCGAATTGTTTAAAAAGAGGGAAAACATAAAAAATGATTCGTTGGCGGCGGTTAAAAATAAAACAGATTCTGTAAAAAACAAGGCTAATAAATGATAATTGTCATAGTGTTTTTGTCATTTTGTTAAAAGGTGTTAATCTTTTAATAATTGTTTTTATTTAAATAATTTTTTCTAAATTTGCAAAAAAAATAAGTATATTTTAAATAAATAACAAAATCGCAATGAACTATCAATTAGACGATATCGATAAAAAGATTCTTGATTTTCTGGTAGAAAACACGAGAATGCCTTTTACGGAAATAGCTAAACAAATGGACGTTTCTGCCGGAACTATACACGTCAGAGTGAAAAAAATGGAAGATGCAGGGATTATCCTTGGTTCTTCTCTTAATATCGATTACAGCAAATTGGATTATAACTTTACTGCTTTCATCGGTATTCTGCTTACTAAGTCCAATCATACACAGGAAGTTCTTAAACAGCTGGCTTTGATACCAAATGTTGTAGAAGCTAGTGTGACTTCCGGAAAATATAACATCTTTTGCAAAATGAAAGCTAAAAACACCGAGGATGCAAAAAGGATTATTTATCAGATCGATGATATCCAGGATGTGATGAGGACTGAAAGTATGATCTCTATGGAAGAGTATATCAGTGATAAGAACCGCCTTATCAATGCGGTTAGTATATAGTTAGTTAGTAGAAGATTTTCTATTAGAAAGAGCTTATTTAATAAGCTCTTTTTTTTGTAAATTTATACGATGAATTCAGTATCAGAAAAGTTTAGAAAAAACAGAAGCTTTTATATTATATTCGGGCTGGTTATACTGGTTTTTCTTTTGAGTGTCAATACGGATCTTGCAGAGTTTTCCCAGCATAGAGAGCTAAGCATTCCGTCAGGTTTTTTTTACTATACCCTAGGCGTAGATGTTTTAGTAATCATCAGCTGGCTTCTGATCCTTTTTTACAGGAAAGCTGGCGTTATTCTTTTCCCGGTTTTTATAATGCTGCATTTCGCACTGCATAATTACTATTTAAGTACTTATCTTTATTCGGATATTACAGTTTTATTTCTTTTTATAGGACTTGGGCTTCTGGAGGTTATTCCGAGATGGAACGATATGAAATGATCAAAATAAAAGCTCCGCGACTTACGGAGCTTGGTACTTCTTTTCATGAATTTAAAAAAGAAAATTTTCTGATAATAATCTGTTTCATTCTATACAGATTTGTGTTTCATCTTGTGTGCCTTCAGAATCTATAATGATATATAGTTGTTTAATTTTTAGAGGTTTAATTTTACATAACAAAGATTGTTATTAAATACATTAAACTGCAAAAAATCATCTACTACTTGACTACGCCATTAGTTTAAGATTCTGATTTATAATATTTTAAAAATACTAAGTATAGATTAGAAATCCATCATCCATTTGTTGAGGTCAACTTCTGATGGGATTTCCAGCTGTTTTCTGAGCCTGTTTTTCCTGGTTTCCACACTTCTTACCGATATATTACTGTAGTTTGCAATTTCTTTGGTAGTGAAGTTGAGTTTCAGCATTGCACAGAACTGAAGCTGTCCTGTTGTCAATTCTGGGTAGGTTGTTATCAGTTTGTTGTAAAAGTAAGGATAGATTTCCTTAAATCTGCTGAGAAATGATGAGTCATTGTTTTTTGCCAGCTCGAGCAGCTCAGTAAAAGCGTCATTTATTTTTAGTTCCAGATGACTCAGCTCTTCTTCCTTTTCAATAAGGTCATCTTCCATATTTTCCTTTTGCTCCTTTTCTTCCTTATAGCTTTTGAAATACTTTAATGTGAAAAAGAAGAAAATAACCGCAAGCAAAACTACACTTCCAATAAAAATGTAAAAACTCTTATACCAGCTCTGCTTTTCCTGTTCTATAATGGTATTGGAAACTTTATCTGTTTCTATCTTTTCTTTTTTCCTGATCATATCAGACAATTCCCTTGACTTTTTAGAGTAATAGGAATATATCTTATCATCGCCCATTTTTTCGTAGATCGATGCCAGGTCATCATAGATATACTGAAGGCGATAGACATCATTTGCCTTTTCAAAAATCGGCAGCGCTTTTTTATAATAATGAACAGAGCTGTCACTCTGGTTCATTTCCATAAAGGCACTTCCCAATCCATATAAACCGAATGCCTGATTAATAGAGTCGTTTTCCAGTTTAGCAAGCTCATAAGCTTTTTTATTATAATAAATTGCAGGCTTATAATCATCAAGATCTATATAGGTGTAGCCTACGCTGGAATACTGAATGGCCAGCCAGCCGTTTCTTTTTTTTCGGTTTTTTATTTTTTTATAATATTCAATACTTTTCAGATCATACGCAAGGGTCTTTTGTGGCGATTCGTATTGAAGGTTCATAATTTCCGCTCTTCCCGCATATACCTGTCCTAAGGAACTGTAGAGGTCATCATTATCTTTTATTTTTTTACAGACTTCCTCAGCATCCTTATTGGTTTTCATTGCCTTTTCAAAAAAGCCCAGATACGCATAAGATAAAGCTCTGGCAATTAATGCCTGACCGGTGTGATAATCATCACCCTCACTGGTTGCAATGTCATAAAGTTTATTGGCAGAATTCAGTGCCTTTTCCTGCTCTCCAAGCCCCAGATAGGTATTGATATCTGCTTTCAGGGATTTTGCCTTTCCCAGATAATAACCTATTTCATCGGAAAGCCTAAAGGTTTTTGTACTGATTTTAAGCGCCTCATTCCTGTCGGCCAGCTGAAAGGATAGGGAAATAAGGCTGTCTATTTTCTTTGGGGTATATTTTTGAGCTTTCGTCCCGGTTAAGAACGAAAATACAGAAATAACTAATATGATTTTTTTTAACAATCCCACATCTGAAAAACAGAACTTCAAAAATATTAAAAAATCACAGAAAATCTGTTATAAAAGCGTTTTTTAAGATGCAGAATGTGAAAATTGGTAAGAAATACTTAAGCATTTTCATTTATTGCGGGAAGTTTTTCTGACATTCCGACAATAATTCAGGAAAAAAGTGATCAAAATGGATCTGAAGTGTCTGTTTATTATGTGAGAAAACATCAAATACGGGTATGTCTTTTTCCAGATATTTCGCTTTGTTGAGAACATTCTGCATACTGAAACGGATCCCCTGATTGGTTCTGTAGTTGAAAAGCCAATTGTCCTGTTCCATCCTTACCAGCATTTTCCGGAAGTCTTCCGGCAGCCATTCTTCGTATTTCCAAAGAATATTGTAAGTCTTTGCGGAATGATCTCTCAAAGCAGCCTCCGGATAGGAGTGGGCTGTAAAATAATCAAAAGCAACATCCACAAAAGCACCTGAATATAATCTTACCAAAGGACTGAAAACTTTTTTGGCCTCCGAAACCGAAGGATGAGAGTCTGTGAATGTATCGATGAAACGATGAAGTTTGATTCCCTCCTGAATCTCCATAGGAAACCGATTCCGTTCATCATTGCGAATGAAGTCTGCAATCATATTACCGACAAGCTGGCCTTCTGTAAAGGATAATATAGAGTGGGCGAGGTAATTCATAATCAGAAAAGTAATTCTACAAAATCTTCAATTTTACTGATTTCTTCGATTTTAATTCCAAATTTTCTTTTCGGAATTTTGTTGAGGTTGGAAACAAAAATCTTTTCGTAGCCAAGTTTTTCAGCTTCAGTGATTCTTTGTTCTATTTGTGCAACTGGGCGGATCTCTCCACTCAGCCCTATTTCTCCTGCAAAACAATACTGTTCAGAAATAGCAATATCCTCATTACTTGACAATATTGATGCAACAACAGCCAAGTCCAGAGCCGGATCATCGGTTTTTATTCCGCCTGTTATATTAAGAAAAACATCTTTGGCTCCGAGCTGAAATCCCGCTCTTTTTTCGAGGACAGCCAGCAGCATATTCAGCCGTTTGGAATCAAATCCGGTTGAACTTCTCTGTGGGGTTCCGTAAACCGCTGTGGAAACCAATGCCTGGATTTCCAGTAACATTGGGCGATTGCCTTCCAGTGTTACTGCAACGGAATTTCCGGAAAGCTCTTCAGATTTTTTGGTGATGAGGACTTCCGACGGGTTTTTGATCTCTTTCAGTCCCTGCGAGATCATCTCGTAAATACCAATTTCGGAAGTGGATCCGAATCTGTTCTTGTTAGCCCGAAGCAATCGGAAAAGATGATTTCTGTCGCCATCGAAATTAAGAACAACGTCTACCATATGTTCCAGAACTTTTGGTCCTGCAATCTGCCCGTCTTTTGTAATATGCCCTACAAGGAAAACGGGAATATTATTTTCTTTGGCGAATTTGATGATCTCATTAGAGCACTCCCGGATCTGGGAAACTGTTCCCGGAGAACTTTCTATCAGCTGAGATTGTAAAGTCTGGATGGAATCTATAATAACAAAATCCGGCTGAAGCTTTTTGGCTTCGTGCAATATTTTTTCCACTGAAGTTTCCGTAAAAAGGAAGCAATTAGGATTTTTTACCTCTGCAAGCCTGTCTGCCCTCATTTTGATTTGAGATGCGCTCTCTTCCCCCGAAACATAGAGGATTTTTTTCTTCATTTTCAGTGCGAGCTGAAGCAGAAGTGTAGATTTTCCGATTCCCGGTTCGCCGCCGATGAGTGTTACCGAGCCTAATACAATGCCACCACCCAGAACACGGTTCAGCTCTTCGGATGGTGTCGATATCCTTGGTTCTTCATTGGTTTCGACTTCTATAATATTGATAATGGATGACTTAGATTTCACGGCAACGGATGATCTTGCAGATTTTTCCACGATTTCTTCTACAAGTGTATTCCACTCGCCACAGGTTTTGCATTGCCCGTGCCATTGGGAATATTGTGCGCCACAGTTCTGACAGAAGTATAAAGTTTTGAGTTTTGCCATTCTGCTAAGTTCAAGAAAAAAAATTGAAATAGAAAAAAATTGATGACACTTCAAGGATTATTTTATAATGATCTTGTTTTAAATTTCAAAAGCTTACATTTGTCCATTATCGAAATCGATAATTATCAATTTTAATTAAAATATTTGCAAAATGGCATTAGACAAAAATGATGTAGTAACCTTAAAATACGTTCTGCATACTAACGATGAAAATGGGGAAAAAGTTTTTGTAGAAGAAACTTCCAATGATAATCCGCTGACCTTTCTTTATGGTGTTGGGATGATGATTCCAAAATTCGAACAGGAAATTCAAAATCTTAATGCGGGCGATAAAACCTCTTTTGAGATAGCGCCAAGCGAAGGTTATGGAGAGAGAAATCCTGAAGCAATGACACAATTGCCAGTGGAGATGTTCCAGGGACAGGAATTGCCGCCTGTAGGAGCTGTGCTTCCATTATCTGATAACCAGGGAAATAATTTCCAGGCAATGGTCCTTGAAGTGACACCTGAAGCAGTAGTGGTTGATCTGAATCACCCGATGGCAGGAAGAAGTCTTTTCTTTGATGTGGAGATTCTTAATACCAGACCGGCAACTGAAGAGGAATTGGCACACGGTCACGCTCACGGACCAGATGGTCATTCAGGACATTAATAGCCGGAATTTATAAAAAATAAACGCTTCCAAATTTGGAAGCGTTTATTATAATTAAGTGTTATTTTTTGATGAATTTCTGGATGGTTTTATCACCCTTTCTATTCTCTAATTCAATTATATAATTTCCGACAGGAAGCTTATTCACATCGATCTTATTTTCTGATGATTTTCCTGATGCGACCGCTTGTCCCGCAGCGTTAATAATTCTGTAAGAAGACTCACCGGATTCTTTCGACTGGATATTAAGAATATCTTTCACAGGGTTTGGATAAACAATCGTCTGGTTTCTGTCTGCAAGATCCGAAACGCCCAGAATTTTTTTCTTAGCAATAACCGTGTAATCTTCCACCTGTCCGTATGTAAACGCTTCGCAGCTGGTTGGTATTGAATTGTATTTCATAGAAACTCGCATTACAAGTGGAGAATCAAAGGTTGCACCTGAAGGAACTGTAATGTTACCTGTTACCGGCGTTGTGCTGGTAGCAGAAATAGTCAATGCTTTTTCATTGACATCATTAAAATCGCCATCTGCATTCCAGTCAATATAAACGGCATAGCCTTCACTGTAATTGGTAGAGGCCCAGGCTGGAGTAATGCTGATCGGATATGTATTACCTTCGGTGATCTGCGTAGAGATACTCGTAAAATCTTCATACCCTGTAGTTCCGGTACTTGAGTTATCAATAGTATTGAAAACGACCCTTTTTATTCTTTCGTCTGCCGTGTTAGTACTCTGAGATGTACAATATTCCGGCTGATTAGTTGTAGTGACCGTCACTATATTACTCTGTGAAGAGATATTACCGTAAACATCTATCGCTTTAACAGAAAAGTCGTAAGTGGTTTGCTTTGTAAGTCCTGTCACTTTGTAAGTCAGGGAAGCTGTTCTTGCTATTTCTGTTCCGTTTTTGTAAACAATATAGCCATCCATATCTTCATTATCAGTAGAGGCATTCCAGTTAAGGTTTGCGCTTGTACCTTTAATGTTATTTGCTGTTAAGTTCGTAGGAACTGTTGGTGGAGTAGTGTCCGGCGTTGCAAGGTATTTTGCACCGATACCCACTGCGTAAAAAGCATTCTGAACTGCGATCATCTCTGCAGAATTGTCTCCATAAAGATCTTTTGCGGTTTGTACGCCGAAATCTCTTGCATTTTTGTAGTTGGAGTTGGCAGTGAGATAAGTGCTTTCCAAACGGTAAACAATTTTTTCAGCTTTATCCCATCCTATGCCGGTCACACTGTAAGATTTTCCAAGATCATTGGTTCCGGTTTTACCCATTACCAAAATATAGAACCAGTGATTGAGCACACCACTATTGGTATGCACACCACAGTAATCATTCCCGAATGATCCGCCAACAGGTGTTGTACAGCCTTCTTCCACCGTTGCAGCTTTCCAGTTGATACCACGGTAGGTGTCCGGCTGGGCAGATAACGCAACTTTTGGATTACTCATTGATCTCAGATAGCCTGGTGATGCTTTTGTAATGTCTTCACCAATAAGAAACGCCTGCTTTTCCGGAGCATATTTATGTTCTACAATGGCACCCCAGATATCAGAAAAACCTTCGTTCATTGCGCCGGATTCTCTTTCATAAGCAAGGTTTGCAGTATATTCGCAAACGGCATGTCCCAGCTCGTGTGCGGTAACGTCGAAACCGGTCAGTGGCTTGAACGTGGTTGCACCATCGCCATAGATCATTTCGGAACCGCTCCAACCTGCATTTTCATAGCTGCTGCCATAGTGTACGTAGCTTTTAAGAACCGCACCGTTATTATCATAACTATTTCTGTTGAATGTATCTTTGAAATAATCATAAGTTTTTTCAACACCCCAATGTGCATCCAGAGCTGCATTGTCAAAAGTTGTATTGTTATATTCCGTAGCAGTCCAGTTGTTGTCTGTATCTTTGAAATCAACACCACTGCTGATGCTGGTTGATTTTTTCAGATTATACGTTTTTACGCCGCTGCCTCTGGTTGCATCCTGTAAAACATAAGACCCTGAAACCAAAGTCGTCTCGATTTCTTTTGTCCCGCTATATCTGGTTTCAGCATTTCCGGTAGCAAAAAGTACCGGCTCCGGCTTGGCAGGAGATTTTATGCTGATTGGGTTTTGTTTTCTGTTGGCAGTCTGGAAAAGGTCTTCATTGCTGCTATGCTTCATGACGGCATTTGAAAAAACCACACGGCCTTCCAGAGCATCCACATAAATAATTGCTCTGCTGATTGGCTGGGCGGCATAAATATCAAATTTATAAACCAGCTGAAGCTGATGCTCATCCACACCGGTCTGTACAGGAAGTAGAACCAATTCTCCGGATGGCTTTTTGTAAGGATTGTTTGCGGTATAATCAGCGTCTTCCCACATATATTTTTTCGCATTCACATAGCCTAACGCTTTATTAAATGCTTCAGAAGAAGTAAGTCTTGGGGTAGTGACAACATTACTGGTTGAAAATACATCCCCATTCATACTGGTGAGATTTCCTTTTTTATAATGAAGGTTATATCTGCCGAATTCTACTTTCAGATTGTCATAATACATCTGATATTTTTCATCCAGAAAAGATCCGTTCTGTTGCGTTTCCTGAAGTCTCATTTCTGTTCCGTCTGCCAATCCAAGCATATTTTTAAAAAATGCTGAAGATGATGCCGGTTTCAAATTACTGCTGCCTTTAAATGTGATAAGGCTGATATTACCTTTTTTGTCGGTAATTTTTTTGTCAATGTAATCCTGTGCATTGGCGGTAAATGAAAACCCGACCAGACTGCACAAAATACCAATCCGTAAAAGTTCTTTCTTCATATATATTAGGAATTAATTTTATTTCGCAATATAGTGTTTTTTCGGTATTTAAGTTTGTTTTCTGATGGGTTATTTATATGTATATTTTAATTTTTTTAACGATATGAAAAATCCGGCAATTCTGCCGGATCAAATTTATTTTTTTAATGGGATATTTCTGAGGATATCCTGGGTGTATTTCCAGAACTTTTGAACAGATGGAATATTAGCTCTTTCATCGGGAGAATGAGCACCTTTGATTGTCGGTCCGAAGCTCACCATTTCCATTTTCGGATAATTGGCGCCTATAATACCGCATTCTAAGCCTGCGTGGCATGCAACAACCATTGGTTTTTCGCCGAAGTTATTGTCATATAGTTCGGTCATTACTTGGATGATTTCTGCTTCCGGTTTTGGTTTCCAGCCGGGATAGGAACCTCCGAACTCCGTTTTCAGACCATTACTTTCAAAAGCAGATTTTAACTGATTGGCAACTTCCCATTTGGTAGATTCTACAGAAGAGCGGGTGAGATTTAAGATTTTAATTTCGCCGTTTTTCAGTTCCACTCTTGCAACGTTGTTGGATGCTTCTACCAAGCCTTCTACATCCGGACTCATCCGGAATACACCGTTATGAGCTGCATTGATAGCGAAGATTATTTTCCTGGAATCATCAAAAGAAACTGTCTGTTCTGCGAAGTCTGGTTTTTCTAAGTTAATGACTAAATCTTTTTCTAACGAAGCAAATTCCTCCAGAATGTCAGATTTCAATTGTTCAAATTTTGAAATAAAATCTTCTGGGTTTTCAACAGAAAAAATAGCTTTGGCTTCTCTCGGAATCGCATTTCTGAGACTGCCGCCATCTATAGAAATGAGCTGAATTTGATTATCTAATCCTAAAAACAAAAATCTTCCTAGCAATTTGTTCGAGTTTCCGAGACCTTTGTGAATATCCATCCCGGAATGCCCGCCTTGTAAACCTTTGATCTCGATTTTGAAAATTTTGCCTTTTGCTTCTTCCTGATCGAATTTTGCAGACGCTGTTACATCCACGCCACCAGCACAACCGATATCGATTTCGTCGTCTTCCTCAGTGTCAAGATTTAAGAGAATTTCACCTTTCAATTGTTTGGGTTTCAAAGCTAAAGCGCCCGTCATTCCGGTTTCTTCATCAATCGTAAAAAGTGCTTCTAATGCCGGATGTGCGATTTCATTACTTTCTAAAATTGACATAATGGCTGCAACGCCCAAACCATTGTCCGCACCCAAAGTTGTTCCTTTGGCTCTTACCCAATCGCCGTCCACATACATTTCGATTCCCTGGGTTTCGAAATCAAAATCAACATCGTTATTTTTCTGGCAAACCATATCCAGATGCGATTGCATTACGATGGGTGTTCGGTTTTCCATTCCCGGAGTTGCAGGTTTGGTGATGATGACATTTCCAACTTCGTCAACCGTTGTTGGTAATCCCAGTCTTTCCCCGAATTCTTTCATGAATTGTATAACTTTTTCTTCTTTTTTTGATGGTCTCGGAACCGAATTCAGTGCTGCGAAATTCTTCCAGATCACTTTTGGTTCCAGTTGTGAGTATTTCATTGTTTTTTGAAATTATTTTGAAGTGGCAATTTACTAATTATGAAAGTAACATGAAATCTTTATGATATAAATAATGTCTCTCAGATCTCGCAATAGTTTTATCTTTTATAATTTTGACAATTCAATTTTAGTAAATTATTGATGTCGAATTTTATACAACAGTTTTCCAGATTTTTAAGATTAAGAGTTTCTGTTTCCGAATGGATTTATCTCGTAAAATGTGTCATTGGCGCATCCATTTGTTATTTGTTTTATATTTTTCTTCCCCAATATCCTGTCTATTGGGCTTTGATTTCTGTGGTCATTGTGTTCTCGCCGGATAACAGTAACAAGCTTGCTTATGACAGAATCAAATCCAATCTTCTAGGAGCTTCTATCGGGATGGTTTTATTTCTGATTCCGATTCCGAATATTTTATTGATCTGTTTTGGAGTGGCTTTGACAATTCTTGTCGGAATTGCTTTGAGGCTGGATAATACGCTTCGTTCCGCTTTGGCAGCAATGGTTATTGTTCTGATCGAGGAAAATCAGGCGCACGACTGGCTGATTCCGATTGAACGTGTGATTTGTGTCTGCATCGGATGTTTTGTTGCACTGATTATCACTTTTGTTTTTTCAAAATTCAGGACTTATGGTCAAACTTATTTAAAACATTGATATTATCTGCAAGTCCTAGCCCCGATAGTAGCTGTTACCCCACAGCAGACGCAGGGAAAAGCACTGGCGCGAGAAGTATGAGCGGATAGTAGGATTAGGTTCATAATAAAAAGTATAGTAAACAGATGGTTGGTTACTTAAGTTTTTCCAAAACGAACTAGAGCAAATAAGTTATAATATAGAATTGTATTTATTATCTATTTTAAAATTTTATTCTTTAATTAATTTTTTCCTGTATGTATTTTTTTCAGTCTTCACTTCGACAATGTAAATTCCCTTAGATAATTCATTAATATTATTGATTTCAGTCTTCGATTCATAGACTAATTTTCCGTCGATAGTATAGATTCTTACTAATTGAATTTTTTCTTGATTAATTTTTATTTTAAAATTATCTATTACAGGGTTTGGATAAATTGAAAGTATATTATTAAGTTCCACAATATCTGTAGATAATGGCAAGTTGGTCATTTTATATCTTGCAACGTAATCAGAATAAGGACTGTAGATCAAGCTTCCTGAAACTATAATTTTGTTGTCAGAAGTTACATCTGCGTAGTAATATTCTCTTAAACTGATGTTAGACTCCTCATAATATCCATTACCATTAAAAGTTGTATCCAAAATTCCATTTTTTGTGTATCTAATCATTGTCGGTTTTGAGTTATAATTATAATACATTCCAAACAGTATAGGATTATTATCTAAATCAAAAAAAATACCTCTTATTTGACGTGACGCTTCAGAAAGAATCCCATTATTTCCAAAATTTGGGTTTTGAACTCCATCGGAATCATATTTTTTTATAATTGATGGAGCAAAAACATTGAAAAAATTTTGTAAAGTATAAATATTCTCATTTTTATCAATTACAAATCTTGTTGAAAACCTTGGTTGAGAATAAGTATAAGCTATAGTGTTAAATTGGGTATTTATTGTTCCATTATTATTGTGTTTTTTAATTTGAAAGGTACTTTCATTGGTTGCGGAATTATATTGCTCTGTCAATAATAAAAATGCATCAGTTGCTTTAATAATTTTAATAATTCCAGAATAATCTAGATATCCGTTATTCCCAAAACTATTTATTATTTCACCGTTTTTTGAAATGCATAGGATTGAGTTAGTTAGTGTAAACAATATATTCCCATTGCTTAATTCAATGCTGTTTTCGAATCCATAAGAAACATCTATATTATCTATAGTGAGAATACCATCGATTCCAAAAGACATATCTAAAACTCCATTTATATTGAGTTTAACAAACTTACTGACAGTTTCTTGTGTTCCAAATAAAGCTGCGGCAATGAAAATTGTACCATCATTAGTAAAAAGAAATTCAAAATCAAAAACTTTTACAATCAAATTTTTTGTATAGACGTGTCCATTATTTCCAAATGTATTATCAACTGTTCCATTAGGCAAGAGTCTTGTAATAACATAGTCATTAGTATTAATATACCTTTCGTTTTCTTTTGCGACAAATATTATTTTTCCATCGGGTAAAACCTTTGAAAAATAATTACTTAAATTTGAAGTATATAATCCATTATTTCCAAATGTATCATCAAGTTCAATTTTTTTATTCTGAGAAAAATAAAGTAAAGGAATTAATATTAAAAGTAAAAATATTTTATTCATAAATTTTTTTATTATAAATATAAATTTTTTTTAAAAAAAATCAAAAAAACTCCTCTAAATAATAGAGGAGTTTTTTATAATTAATCTTAAATTCAAATTTTCGACTACTTAATATCTGTAATACTCCGGCTTGAAAGGCCCTTCAACCGGAACACCGATATAATCTGCCTGTTCCGGAGAAAGCGTTTCCAGTTCTACGCTTAGTTTTTTAAGGTGTAAAGCTGCTACTTTTTCATCCAAGTGCTTAGGAAGCATATAAACTTCGTTTCCATAAGCTTCAGAATTAGTCCAGAGTTCGATCTGAGCCAAAGTCTGGTTAGAGAAAGAGTTGGACATCACAAAACTTGGGTGACCTGTGGCACAACCAAGGTTTACCAATCTTCCTTCAGCCAAAATGATGATTTCTTTACCTTCAACAGTGTAGATATCAACCTGAGGCTTAACTTCAGATTTCGTGTGACCGTAATTTTCGTTCAGCCAAGCCATATCAATTTCATTATCGAAGTGACCGATGTTACAAACGATCGTTTTATCTTTCATCTTAAGAAAATGCTCTTTTCTTACGATGTTGAAGTTTCCTGTGGTTGTGATAACGATATCAGCATTATCAACTACAGTATCCAGTCTTTTTACTTCGTAACCGTCCATTGCCGCCTGAAGTGCACAGATTGGGTCGATTTCGGTAACCGTAACAATAGAACCAGCACCTCTGAAAGATGCAGCAGTCCCTTTACCAACGTCTCCGTATCCGCAAACTACCACTCTTTTTCCGGCAAGCATTACGTCAGTAGCTCTTCTTACGGCATCTACTGCAGATTCCTTACATCCGTATTTGTTATCGAATTTAGATTTGGTAACTGAATCATTCACATTGATTGCAGGCATTACCAAAGTTCCGTTCTTCATTCTTTCGTACAATCTGTGGACACCGGTTGTCGTTTCTTCAGAAAGTCCTTTGATTCCGGCTGTTAGTTCCGGGTAGTTGTCAAAAACCATATTGGTTAAGTCTCCACCATCATCCAGGATCATATTCAGTGGCTTTCTGTCTTCACCAAAGAAAATAGTCTGCTCAATACACCAATCAAATTCCTCAGCATTCATTCCTTTCCAAGCATAAACCGGGATTCCTGCAGCAGCAATAGCCGCAGCAGCGTGATCCTGTGTAGAGAAAATATTACAAGAAGACCAGGTAACTTCTGCTCCAAGTGCAACCAGAGTTTCAATTAAAACTGCAGTCTGGATGGTCATGTGAAGACATCCTGCAATTCTTGCACCTTTCAATGGCTGGGAAGGTCCGTACTCTTCACGGATAGCCATCAAACCAGGCATTTCGGCTTCCGCCAAAGTGATTTCTTTTCTTCCCCATTCTGCTAAGGAAATGTCCTTAACTTTATAAGGAACGTATTGTGTTGTTGTACTCATATCTGATGAACAAATTTAATTCTGATTTTAAAATGCAAAATTACAATTAAAAATTCAGAAACAAAAACAGTGCGCCAGCAATCATCAATTCATAATAGAAATATTATTGAAATTTAAATACTTGAAATATAGTTATTTATATCTTCCTGAATATTACGGTCGAGTTATGTCCACCAAAACCAAAAGCGTTGCTCATAGCGATATTGACTGGCTTTTCCTTATTTTCGGTAATGATATTGATGCCTTGCGGAATATGCTCATCCAGTCTTGAAATATTGATGGTGGCCGGAATCACACCTTCCTGAATGGCTTTGATGCAAATAATTGCCTCAACAGCACCGGCGGCGCCAAGTAAATGTCCCGTCATCGATTTCGTTGCACTGATATCGAGATTCGGACTTTTCTTGAAAACTTTATTAATGGCATTCAGCTCTGCTAAATCTCCCAATGGAGTAGAGGTGGCGTGCGGATTCAGGTAATCGACTTGTTCTGATAGAATTTCGGCATCTTGCAACGCCAATTCCATAGATTTTGCAGCTCCAATTCCTTCCGGATGTGGTGCGGTCATATGATAAGCATCGGCAGTCATTGCAGCGCCAATCAGTTCTGCATAGATTTTGGCATCTCTTGCTTTGGCGTGCTCATATTCTTCAAGAATTAATGCACCAGCACCTTCGCCCATTATAAAACCGTCACGTTCCACATCATATGGCCGGCTGGCAATTTTCGGGTTATCGTTCCTGGTGGACATTGCTTTCATCGATGAAAATCCACCTAATGAAGCCTGCGTAATAGGCGCTTCGGAACCACCGCTGACGATAGCTTTCGCTTTTCCCCATCGGATATAATTGAAGGCATCCATAAAAGCGGTATTGGCCGTAGCACAAGCAGAAACGGTGGTGTAATTGATTCCTCGCAAACCATATTTCATGGAAATCATTCCGGAAGCCATATTGGCAATCAGTTTTGGTACAAAAAACGGACTGAATCTAGGTGTTCCGTTGCCGGAAACATAGTCTGTGACTTCATTTTCAAAAGTTTCCATTCCGCCTTGGCCTGTTCCCCAAATGACGCCAATCTCAAAAGGGTCGAAGTCCTTAAAATTCAGGCCGGAATCTTCCATAGCCTGAGCAGCAGCGTAAATAGCGTATTGTGTGAAAAGGTCGCTTCGTTTGATTTCGTTCCTGTCCAGATATTTATCTGGCATGAAGTTCTTAACCTCGGCTGCAAATTGTACTTTGAATTTTTCTGCATCAAAATGGGTGATCTTGTCTGCACCGCTTTTTCCTCTCAGAATACTGTTCCAAAAAGTTTCGACGTCATTCCCCAAAGGCGTTACTGCGCCCATTCCGGTGATTACAACTCGTTTCATTATCTTGAGATTTGCGTTTTGAATAAGTTGGATGTACCTTTTGCGATCAGTTTGCTTTTGTCGGAGTTCCAGATTTCGCAGGTGGCGTTGACGAATTGTTTTCCTAATTTGGTGATGTGCGTTTCCGCGATAATGTTTTCACCTTCTTTCCCGATGGAGAAATAATCAATGACATTATTAATCGTCGTATAAAAAGTTGGCTCGTTCAGAGAAAACATTGTGGCACCCAAAACGTCATCAATAATTGCCGCCGTCACACCGCCGTGAAGATTACCGATGGGATTGAGCCATTCCGGACGAATCGTATATTGAAATTCCAGGTGTCCCTTTTCTGCAGAAACAACAATTGGTTTCAGCCAGCGCATAAACGGCGAAGGCGAATCCTGGAATTCTCGTCCTATTAATGACTGCAAATGTGCTAGTTTGTCCATAATATTAATTACTTTAAATTGTTAGAGCATCATTTTTTAATGCAAATCCACTAAGATTTTTTGTTTCAATATTGAAAATATTTTAAAGTCTGCAAAGGTGTAAAACTTAATAAAAAGATCTATTCATTTATCAGAAATTATTTTAAAGTTCCACACTTGTTTTGCCCTGGAAACTGCAGCCCGACTTGAACGGAGCTCATCCGCCATAGGCGGATAGCGGGATTGGAAGGCGGAAAAAGCTGCCCAAATTATTAAAATTTACTCGCCAACTTGATGTGTTCTGCTTTGATTCATCGCCAACAATGCATCATCAGGTGAAGAGAGATATAATCTGTAGATATCTTCAGTCTGTCCCACGCGGATTTCATAATTATCCTGATCCAGTCCTGCAATCAACTGTTCTGCAACAAAAGAAGCCGGAACGCCGTTTTTACCGCCAATTGGCGCAGAAAATTCGGTGTCTACCAAAGGTGGCATCAGTTCAAAAACATTCACATTGGCATCTTTCAAAGCCAAACGCAGATATCTGGTGTAAGAATGCAGGGCTGCTTTGCTCGCAGAATAAGTTGCCAAAAAGCCCGGAACGAAAGCGACAACAGAAGAAACGTTCACGATGGTTGGATTGCTATTGGTTTTCAGAACGGGAAGCAGTTTTTCGTTGAGGCGGATGATGGAAAGATAGTTGGTCAGCATTTCATCTTCTGCTTTTTCGAAAGCGTTGGCGTTTTCTTCTGTGATGTCGTAGACGAGAGCACGTCCGGCATTGTTGATGACCATATTCAAATCCGGAAATTCGGTTTTGATCCTGTTGATAAGATTTTCTACATCCTCTGCATTGCTGACATCTGAAGCGATAGTCGTAACATTTTTCAGTTGTGAAGCTGCATTTTTTAGTCGTTCTTCATTCCTGCCGGTGATAATGACTTTGTTGCCTTTTTCGGATAATAATTTTGCGATTTCTAATCCGATTCCGGCTGAACCTCCGGAAATCAATACTGTGTTGTTGGTTGTTTTCATAATGCTGAATTGTTATTATACCAATCGGTATATTTTTGTTTAAAAAATTTTATTTGATTAATTCGGTGTCGATAATTTTTTCGATTCTTTCTAAGGTACTAAAAAGGTGTGATCTATTGTCCATCGTTTTCGACAGTAAAATTCCGCCTTCTATCAATGCGATGAATTGAAAAGCATAATGTGATGAATCGGCAGACTCTTCAATTTCATTCTTTGTTTTTCCATCTTCGATTATTTGAATAAACTGGTTTGCCCACTTTTGAAAATTTTTAGTTACTTCAGCTTTAAGAACCGGCATTGTGTCATCGGCTTCTACAGCTGTGTTGAGGTGTGGGCAGCCACCTCTGGACATATTTGTTTCCCAGGTTTTTCTGTAAACGTTCAGGACTACAAAAAGTTTTTCCCTGGTTGTCATCGCGTCATTAAGTTCATTGATGAAATTGGATTGCAATCTTTTGGCGTTGTAGCGGTAAACTTCTTTAGCCACTTCATCCTTGTTCTCGAAATTTCCGTAGATGCTGCCTTTTGTCAATCCGGTTGCCGAAGTAATATCAGACAAAGACGTTCCGGCATAACCTTTCTTATTGAAGATTTCTGCGGTTTGTTCGATGATGAACTGTCTGGTTTTCTCTGCTTTTGACATTTTAATCTGAATTGACTTTGCAAATATACATAATTAATATACCAATTGGTATATTTTTTTGATTTATTTTGAATTAATAAAAAATGCTCCCGGAAAAATTTCCGGAAGCACTCGCATATAATTAGTTAGTGTTGGGTTTATTTCCAGCCGCCACCTAAGCTTTTGTAGATATTTACAACCGTGCTTAGCTGTCTTGCTTTAGCTTCGATGAGCTCCATTTTGGCGTCTAATGCATCACGCTGGTTCATCAGGACTTCCAGATAGTCCGCTCTCATATTTCTGAATAACTGATTAGCAATATCAATGCCCTGGTCAAGCGCTTTGACTTCCTGGGATTTCATTTCATAATATTTATCGAGGTTTTTAATCGCTGACATTTGATTAGTAATATCAAGATAAGCGCTTAAGATGGTTTTATCGTATTCATACAAAGCCTGGATTTGTCTGGCATCTGCCGATTTGAAATTTGCCTGAATTGCGCTTTTATTAATCAGCGGACCAGCCAGCTCTCCAACCATACTGTAAGCAACAGATTCCGGAAGCTTAACAAGGTAAGAAGGTTTGAAGGCTTCCAAACCTAATGCAGCATTGATCTCTAAACTTGGATAGAATTCTTTTCTTGCCGCTTCCACATCCAGTTTGGCAGATTGCAATTCCAGTTCCGCTTGCTTGATGTCAGGACGATTTGCCAGTAATTGAGACGGAATTCCTGTATAAACCGTTTGCGGAACAATCGACATAAAACTTTCTCTGGTTCTTACAATCGGTTGCGGATAACGACCCAGCAAAGCATTGATTTGATTTTCCTTTTCCGTGATCTGTTGTTTCAAATCGTATTCAGTCGCATTGGATTTTGCCAGTTCAGCCTCAAATTTTTTAACCGCTAATTCTGTTGCGGCCATTGCCTGTTTCTGGATTTTAGCCACTTCAAGTGCTTTTTTCTGTAAATCCATATACTGATGAATGATATCCAGCTGATTATCAAGCGACAATAATTCATAATAATTATTAGCAACTTCCGCAATCAGACTTGATAAAACAAAATTTTTTCCTTCAACCGTTGACAGATAATGCGCAACAGCAGCTTGTTTCTCGGTTCTCAGCTTATGCCAGATATCAACTTCCCAGTTGGCAACCAGTCCGCCTTCAAAGTTGGTCAGGTTTTCCGGGACTTCTTTTCCATCGGTTATATCAGTAGATGCATCACCGGCACCTGTACTTGTGTAGCGGCCCACTTTTTCGATTCCTGCTCCTAATCTTGCTGCAACGGTCGGACTAAGTTTTCCGTTTTTGTACATTACATCACTTTTGGCGATTTCGATTTGCTGAAGTGTGATCATTAATTCCTGATTGTTCTTCAGAGCTTCATCAATCAGACTGACAAGATTCGGGTCTGTAAAAAATTGTTTCCAGGGCGTGATTCCGGAGTTGTTTTCGGAAACGGCTTGATTTTCAAAATTCTGAGGCAAAGTTTCTTTTACCCGGTCCTGAATTTTGGTCGCCATTGGTGCTTTACAACTTGCTAAAAGGAGCGAAAAAGCAATTGTGGTTATTATACTTTTATGATTATGAAATAATTTATTCATACTGTTATTTTTTGATTTATAATTCTCGCTGATTACTCAGATTTTGCAGATTAACAATGCTGAAAAATCAGACTAATCCTTAAAATCAGCGAGAAAAACTATTTTCATTTGGTTTTGGAAATTCTAAAATTTCTTTTATTTATCTTCAAATTTTCCATCGTGTTTGTAAGGTTCAGTTTGTTCTGTTAAAGGATTTTCTTCTTCATAGTAAGTCAGTTTGGACTTAGCAGCAATGTTGGCGAAAATGTAATACAATCCGGGAATGATCATCAATCCGAAAATAGTTCCGATGAGCATTCCACCTGCGGCTGCGGTTCCGATTGTTCTGTTACCTACAGCTCCAGGTCCTGTTGCCAAAGCTAATGGAATCAATCCGGCAATGAAGGCGAATGATGTCATCAAAATCGGACGGAATCTCAGAGATGCGCCTTGCAAAGCCGCTTCTTTTGTAGAAAGCCCTTCTTCTGCTTTTTTCTGAACCGCAAATTCGACAATTAATACAGCATTCTTTCCGAGTAATCCGATGAGCATTACCATTGCCACCTGTGCATAGATGTTATTCTCTAGCCCGAAAAGAGAAAGACATAAAAACGCCCCGAAAATCCCCGTCGGTAAAGACAAAATGATTGGTAACGGTAAAATGAAACTTTCGTATTGAGCAGAAAGAATCAGGTAAACGAATCCAAGACAAACCAAGAAAATATAGATCGCTTCATTACCTCTGGATACTTCGTCTTTGGAAATCCCAGCCCAGTCGATTCCGAAACCTCTTGGCAATGTTTTATCCGCCACTTCCTGGATCGCTTTGATCGCATCTCCGGAACTATATCCGGGAGCCGGCGTTCCACTCACTTCGGAAGAGTTGTACATATTATGTCTCGTGATTTCCGACAATCCATACACTTTTTCAAGATGCATAAAATCCGAATAAGGAACCATTTGGTCTTTATCATTTTTGACATACAATTTTAATAAATCACTTGGCAAAGCGCGGTATTGCGGACCAGCCTGAACGATCACTTTGTAAGGTCTGTCAAACCGGATGAAACTGGTTTCGTAATTGGAACCAATCAAAGTTGAAAGGTTGTCCATTGCTTTTTCTATCGTCACACCTTTTTGTTCTGCCAAGTCATTATCAACTTTCAGCATATACTGAGGGAAACTTGCAGAATAGAATGTAAAAGCTGAACCCAGTTCCGGTCTTTTTTTCAATTCTCTGACAAAGTCATTGCTCACTTGTTCCATTTTGTGATAATCACCACTTCCGGCTTTGTCGAGAAGTCGTAGTTCAAAACCTCCGGCTGCTCCATAACCCGGGATGGATGGCGGTTGGAAGAATTCGATATTCGCACCAGGGATTTCTTTGGCTTTTTGTTCCAGCTGTTCGATGATCTCCGTGGCTGATTCTTTTCTTTCGTCCCAGTTTTTCAGGTTAATCAGACAAGTTCCTGAGTTAGAACCCGTTCCTTCAGTCAAAATCTCATATCCGGCCAACGATGAAACCGATGCCACGCCGTCAATCTCTTCACACTGTTTCTGAAGCTCGAGCGCAATCTGATTGGTTCTTTCCAGAGTAGAACCCGGCGGCGTCTGGATTATCGCATAAATCATCCCCTGGTCTTCACTTGGTATAAATCCGGTAGGCAATTTGTTGCTCAGGAAAAATGTTCCGATACAGAAAAGGATTAATAATGGTAGGGTGACCATTTTACGGGTAACCACTTTCGTCAATAAATTGTGGTATTTGCCGGCTCCGACTGTAAATAAGTTGTTGAAACCATCTAAAAATCTGTTGATCGGTGTTTTCTTTTTCTCTTTACCGTGGTTGTTTTTAAGAATCAATGCACATAAAGCAGGCGTCAATGTCAAAGCCACAACTCCCGATAAAATGATGGATGAAACCATCGTAATCGAAAACTGGCGGTAGAAAACCCCAACCGGACCGGACATAAATGCAACCGGAATAAAAACCGATGCCATTACCAGTGTAATTGCGATAATTGCACCGCTGATCTCATGCATTGCTTCTTCCGTTGCCTTAAGCGGCGACAGATGTTTCTCTTCCATCTTAGCGTGAACCGCTTCTATCACTACAATCGCATCATCGACAACGATACCGATCGCCATTACCAAAGCAAAGAGTGAAATCAGGTTTAATGTGATGCCAAAGGCAGACATTACCGCAAATGTTCCTACCAGAGAAACCGGAACCGCGATAGTCGGAATCAAAGTAGAACGCCAGTCGCCCAAGAAAAGGAAAACTACGATAGCTACTAATATAAATGCTTCGAATAAGGTATGAACTACTTTTTCAATCGACGCATCCAAAAATCGGGAAACGTCATAACTGATCTCGTAATGCATTCCTTTTGGAAAGGTTTTTTCCAGATCTTTCATCAGAACTTTTACATTCTTGATAACGTCACTTGCGTTGGAACCGTAAGATTGTTTCAAAGTAATTGCGGCGGACGGCTTCCCGTTAAGCGTAGAGTAGATGTCGTACATAGATGAACCGAATTCAATATCGGCCACATCTTTCAACCTTACAAATTCGCCATTTGGATTGGCCTTAAGAATGATATTTCCGTAGTCTTTCTCGTTATTGAAACGACCAGGATATTTCAGGATATATTCAAATGACTGGGAGCGTTTTCCGGAGCTTTCACCTGTTTTTCCGGGAGAAGCTTCCAAACTCTGCTCGTTCAGGGATTCCATCACTTCGTCAGCAGAGATGCCGTAAGCGGTCATTCTGTCCGGCTTCAGCCAGATTCTCATCGCATATTCTCTCGTTCCCAAGATATCGGCGAAACCGACACCGCTAACCCTTTTCAGCTCGGAAATCAGGTTGATATCTGCATAGTTGAAAAGGAATTTTTGGTCAGCTTTAGGATTATCACTGTAAAGGTTGATATACATTAGCATATTCGGTTCTTCACGGGTAATTTTCACCCCTTCACGAACTACCAAAGGCGGCAGTTTATTAACAACAGAAGACACACGGTTTTGAACGTTAACTGCAGCTACGTTCGGGTCTGTTCCCAAATCGAAAACCACCTGGATTGATGCTTCCCCGTCGTTTCCGGCGTCGGAAGTCATATATTTCATTCCCGGAACACCGTTTAGCCCGCGTTCCAAAGGAATTACAACAGATTTAATGAGCAGTTCGTTATTAGCACCCGGATATTCTGCCGTAATATTCACTTTTGGCGGAGAAATGGAGGGAAATTGCGTTACGGGAAGTTTTACAAGAGATAAAATACCCATAAAAACAATAATCAGCGAGATGACTATTGACAGAACTGGTCTGCGTATGAATTTCTTAAACATAATTTTTTATTCTTTTAGATAATAGATGATAGACGGATAGATGATAGACAGAGATTCAAGGGGCTTCGACAAGCTCAGCCTGACAACGTTTATCATTTATCATTTATCAATCATCACTTATCATTTATATCTTAGTTTGCTTGTAATTTTAATGAGCTCAACACTTTTTTCGGATCCTGGAATCTGGTCAGTACCTTTTGATCGTCCTTCACTTTCTGGACGCCTTCCAACAGGATCTTATCACCAACATTAATTCCTTCGGAAACCACATAGATGTCAGGAAGTTCATAAGCAATCTTGATGTTTTTAGATCTTGCGACACCGTCTTTCCCTACTACAAAAACATATTTCTGATCCTGGATCTCATAAGTTGCTTTTTGCGGGATGATCAAGGCATTTTTAAGTGGGAGTGTCATCTGGATTTTCCCGGTTTCGCCATTCCTTAGAATTTGATTGACATTAGGAAATTTGGCTCTAAAAGCAATATTCCCGGTTTCGCTGTCAAACTCGCCTTCTATGGTCTGGATGATACCTTTATCAGGAAATTTTTCGCCATTGGCCATAATCAGGGAAACGAGATTGTTACCACGCTCCGCGGAATGCATTTGATAATTAAGATATTCCGGTTCGGAAACATTAAAATAAGCGAAAATACCGCCATTGTCGGAAAGTGTGGTAAGCAATGCACCTTCATCAATCAGACTTCCCAGTTTGAGCGGAAGACGGTCAATAATTCCGGAAAAAGGGGCTTTTATTGTGGTAAAAGATAAGTGCGTCTGAGCCAGATTCAGTTCTGCTTTTGCAGCATCCAATTTGGCTTTTGCCATTTTCTTTTCATTGATGGAAACAACATTGTTATTTGCTAACGTGCTGGAATTTTGCAATTCTATTTCTGCCTGTGCCACTTCTGCCTTGGCTTTCAGAACATCGGCCTGATAGATCTGGGGCATAATTCTGAATAAAACCTGGCCTGCCTGAACGTGCTGACCTTCGTCTACATATATTTTTTCAAGAAAGCCTTTTTCCTGGGCGCGGATTTCTATATTTCTTTCGGAGCGGATCTGCGATACGAATTCTTTGGTGATTACGGTATCCATTTGTACTGGAGATGTTGTAGGATATACAACCGCTTCTTCTTTTTCTTCTTTTTTGTCTTTACAGCTGAAGATGATCAGCAAACTGCTGAGAGCGACAGATAATGCAACTCTTTTTTTCATAATATTTTTTATTTTTTTAAGGAAGATTTGAAACTTGTCTGTTTCATTATAATAAGTTTTATCTTTTATTGAGCATCAGGAAAATGAACCTGAAGAGATAACTTAAGATCTGAAAGTCAGTGACTCATCAAAATTCATTTTAACAATATTGCATGCGGATTATCGAAAACAACAGAGATTGTTACCACTTTGGATTAAGGGTAATTTTGTTTTCGGAGAAATTGATTCTAAATTCGGATATTGCGAAGCAGAATGAACCGCCTTGCCGGAAGACGGATAATGGCTGAGTTGTAAAAAAACAGCTTCCTGCGCTGTAAAATGTGATTTAGGATGTAACCAAATCCAATCGCAAACAGCGTAAAGGCATTAAGATGATTAAAGTTAAGATCAATCTGACTATTTTCTTCGGGAGAATCCAGAGAATCATTGATCTGCTGAAAGGAATTTTTTTCCAGCGAATGATTCAGACGGTGTTTTTTTGCAAAAGAAAAAAGGTGCAAGGAGAAATTCTGATTTCCAAAATCCTGCTGGAAATCTAGCGACTGTTTATTTTCTGCTATAAAAAGCAGGAAAACGGTCATCAGTAAATATATAAGTCCTTTTCTCATTTCGACACTGCAAATTTACGTCGGATAATTGTTAAAATAATCTTAAAGCATCATTTTTAAGGCATTTTTAAGTTTGTGTCAGGATTTTCAAGTCATCCGTTTTTAGTAATTTTAAATTTTCAAAAAATTAAGCATGCCACTTTACAGAGATTTTTCCGATGACGTAGCCACTATTCTGATATGGAAGTATGATGAATCAGAAGAATTGGATCCTGAAAAACTTCTGGAGCCCGAAAACCAGCATAAAGTTCTGGGTTACCATCCCAATAAAATTGCTGAGGTGCTGATGGTGAGGAAAATGCTGAAGTCTGTTTTGCCGGATCACAAGATTCTTTATAAGGAAAACGGTGAGCCTTATCTTTTTCCATCAGATCATTACATTTCCGTCAGCCATTCTTTTCCATTAGCTGCATTAGCGATTTCAGAAAATAAAATCGGGATCGATCTTGAGAAAAGAAAAGAAAAAATCACCAAGATCAGGCATAAGTTTATTCTTCACGAAGAGTTTTTTATAGATAATTCTCAGGAAGTCGATTTTCTGACAGCGATCTGGTGTGTGAAAGAAGCACTATACAAAATCCACCACAGCAAGCATTGGTCACTTAAGAAGCATTATGATGTGCTTCCTTTTGACCTGAAACAGGAATTTTGCGTAAAAAGCCGTGTTTATGATCCAGATAATGAAGATTTTTTCAATGCGAAAGTTTCTTTTTTCGGAGATTATTGCCTGGCAATCGTAGACTGATAAACCAGGTATTCTTCAATAATTTTTCGTTGATCTTTCGCAACATCATAAATCAGCTCCAGGAGTTCGCGGATATTTTTGATTTCGGTGAGATGGCTTACTGCAAAAGGTTTTCTTTCGTTTGATATTTCCTGCTGCTCGATTTCGGCTCTTCTTTTTTCCAGCAGATCCGTAACTTGATCTTCCGGCTTGATGTGGCTTTCAATTTTAATCTGCTCATCCAGCTCTCTTTGGAAAAGCAGAGATGAGGTTCTTATCAGTTCGGCAGAGATTTTAATTTTCCAGCCTTCAAAATCAATTTCTGGAAAGTGATGGCCGGATTTAGCATATTGAGAAAGAGAAGCTGTGTAAGCCGTTATCAGGTGTGTGGTGGTCACAAACTGATGAACGGTTTCTAACTTTCTTTGCTGGTTTTTAGGATCGGAAATCATTCTCTGGAAATTGTCGGAAAGGTTTGCCAGGTCTATGATGGCATTCTTCCGTTTCAGGCGGAAATCCTGATCATCTACACTTTCTTTTTCAAGAAAATGATCCATCACCAACCGGAAATAATCAAGATTACTTTTGGAAGATTTTTTCATCAGTGTCAAATTCTGAGTGTGTTCCCAAACAGGGAGGATGAAATAAGCCACCAGAAAAGTTACTGCACCGCCAATGATGGTATCAAGAAGCCTGTCTTTGAAAATGAGATTAACATTTCCCGGGTTCAGAAAGTTGAATGACAGAAATATATAAATCGTCATAAATAAAACGGCCCAGGAATAATTGGATTTTAACAGGCTGAAACACAAAATCATACTTACGAGAAGGATCACAAGCAGGGCCGTTGGCTCTTGAACAAAATACAATAAAATGTAAGCTATTACGGCACCGGCTGCAGTTCCGTAGAGCCGGAGAAGGTTTCTGTGTTTTGTGGTGGCGTAAGCCGGTTTCAGAATGGCAATAATGGTAATAAGTATCCAGTAGGAATGACCTATTCCGAGGATTGAAAAGCGCGACACGATATAGCCAAGCAGCAAGGCAACTGTCACTCTCACTGCATGACGGAAGTGCCCGGAGTCAAGAGAAAAGTTGGAAAGGAATACCTTTCGGTTCAGCTTTTCCTCTTTTGGGAGAAATTTGGAGTAGTCCAATCCTGTGGAAAGACTCTTGGCAAGCTTCTGATCCTGAGAATTGACTTTAAAGATTGTTTTGACTTCATCGGTGATTTCAGTAATCCTCATCAGGATCTGGCGCATCATCATAAAATCCTCTAATGTATCCGGAGAAAACTTCTGAGCCCTGTAATCAAAAAATTCATCGTAAATGCTTTTCAGCTCTTCGTCAAAATTGGTCATCTGCCTGAATTCCGAACCGCCCTGAAGTGAAATGCCCAAATTGGTAATCTCATCGGCCATCAACAGAAGAAAATAATGAATCTTCTGCAATAATGCGGAATCACCGAAAACCAGATTCATTCTTTTATAATCATTCTCAGATGTCAGAAGCTTATCGTATAAATCAATCGAGTTAAGAAACATTAGCATCAGAATCCGGCTCTGTGTCGTAGATTCATTGACGATCTGCCTCGTTTTAAAAACAATTTCTCTGGTGTCTTCCTGGTGATTTTTGATTTTGATCTGCTGAGAAATAAGCTGATTGAGCAAATCATCGAAATCAGGATTTTTAGAATAATATTTTGCTTTTATCCGGAGATAATCCGCTAATTCCAGGTAATTCTCACCAACAACCTGACTTGCAAGCTTATAAGGCTGCAGCCTGGTAACGATCATAAACACCACAAAAAACCACAGACAGCCGAGGAAAAATATAAAAGAGCTTCTGAAGATATTGTTGCCCGTAAGATGTCCGTCTATAAAAATACTGAGGACGACCAAAGCTATGGAACCGAATACAGCGAGCCTGAGACCGTAGACACCAATCATAGAAAAGAAGAACCCGAAAATGATGATTTCCAGATACACAGCAACCGGAAAATCTTTTACGAGGCTGGCAATAAGCGCAATCAGAAAAAACGTGACCACTGAAAGCAAGAGTGTATTTCTTCTCCTGATGAACGGCCCCGGCTGATCGGTAAGACCCACAAAACTGGTTCCGAGCGGGAAGAGGAAAAACTCTTTCAGCAAGCCAATCTGTGCCAGAATAATACTGGGAATCACAATGGCCAGAGCAATTCTGGCTCCGGAGTAGATGTATTGGCTGGTTAAGAATTTTTTGAGTTCGGAACTGTAGTTCATCCCACAAATTTAGAAATAAAAACGCCTCTTTCCGAGAAGAGGCGTTTTAAAATATAGTTAATAAAAATAAATATTAATAATCTGTAGCATTATAAGTCTCGCTTCCGATGTTCCATGTTAATCCAAATCTCAGAGTATTATCAAGTGCAGTATTGATTTTTGAAGTATTGATAAGATAGGAAAGATCCAGACCAAAAGATGCATATTTGAAACCTACACCCACAGTGGCGTATTGTCTCGCACCCTGCTCAGGAGCTTCTGCAAAATAACCGGTTCTGATAGCGAATGTGTCATCATAAGAATATTCTGCCGCCCCACTGAACATAATGCTTTTTTTGTTGCTGAATGATTTGCCGATACCTTCAATCGGGCCAACATTCGGAACAGTTCCGGTATCATCCACACCGGGAACAAGAATTTTCGATGCTTCACCGCTAAGACTGAAACGGTTCATGTCATCAATCAGCAAATCGTAACCGATACCTAACCTGGCCATAGTCGGAAGATAAGACCTGGAATTTTCATCACCCGTGTAATCTAGTTTCGGACCAATATTCTGCACCGCCCAACCGGCTTTCACACGGCCTTCGTAGCCACTGATACTCTCGTGTTTAGGAGACATGAAATATCCGGATACATCTACTGCGAAAGTATTGGCTGCTTTGAAGTTGCTGTCTGAATTAAAAGTCCCGAAATCTGAACGGATAAATCTACCAGTTACTGCCATAGAGTAGGTGTCTGATAATTTTAAACCGTAAGCAAGATCTATAGAGAATTCATTAGGTTTTACGGTACCGTTGTCTATAATACTGTTTCCGGCACCTATCTGCGTCAATGCAACTTCGCCCATATTGAAATAATATAAACTTGCACTTAAAGTGGAGCGCTCATCATCTCCCAGGAATGTATAGAAAGATCCGTATAATAAGAAAACATCATTTGTAAGCTTACTCATATATGGTGTGTAGTTTACTCCAACTCCCGAAGATACTTTTGCAAAAGGATATTTTGCAGCATTCCAGAATTGTGAAAAAACATCAGTAGAGGTTACCACACCCTGATCTCCCATACCACCAGCTCTTGCATCCGGAGAAATTCTCAGAAAAGGAGCACCGGTAAGTACCGGCTGAACATTGCTTTGAGAAAAGGCCAGAGCGCCGACGCCGATTCCTAATCCTAAAAATAATTTTTTTGTTAAATTCATTTTTTTTCTTTTAAGGTAAAGTTTACCAATATATTCATTCTTTATTTTAATAAAACCATTTTCTCAACTGCAGTTGCGCCACCTGAACATTTTTCCTGGTTTTGACTTCTTGCAAATATCTTAAAAATATACGTACCTTTTGCTACGGTATCTCCAAAATCATCTTTTCCGTCCCATTCAATTGCCTGTCTCGGTGTTCTGAAGCCCTGAAGAAAGTTTTCTGCAGCCACACTTGTTGATAATGTTCTCACAATTTTACCGGTAATGGTGTAAATCTGAACATTAACATCCAAAACATCATCGCAATTATGCTCAAACTGGATATATGTTTTGTTTGTAAAAGGATTTGGCCAGTTCAAAAGTCTATTGACGGTTAATTTTTTTTCTGATTCGTCTTTTACTACAAAATTTAACGTAGAGGTCGTAGAATTATTGTTGATATCCCAAACTTTAAAAGTCAGCTGGTGTTCACCAGGCGTCAGATTTCTGAAAGGGAATGTAACCGAGCCTTTTTGATAGTCATTGAGCTCAGAGCTACATCCATTACCGTCACCGGAAGAAAAATAATCATTGACGGATGTTGTATTGACCACATCGCCATCCAGGATGAAAGTAATATCGTGACCAATTCCGGCTCCTGTAGAATTAATTCCCATATTATCTCTTACACAGGCAAGAAGCATTGGATTCTGATCTGTGATGCCTCCGTTAGCAAAATTGATATTATTCATATAAAGATTAACCGCAGGCGGCTCAGAATCATTAATGCCATCAGGATTGATGCCGCCAACTGTCTGTGTTTGATTTGTAAACACATCATAAGCGTTTGTTTTAGCATCAATAAAGTTTTCTGCGTAGGCAAGGATTCTACCTGATCCAACAGTATAATTAATGTCCTTTGGAACATAGAATTCTACAGTGTAAAGTCCGTTCTCAACTTTTCCGGATGCTTTTACAATAGCGCTTGGCTCCTCGGTATACTTCATTTTGTCACTCATTTGAGAAACATTATCATTATTCAATGTGGTTTTCTCAATTTTCTTATCAAAAATATTGATAACGACACGACCTTTGAATGTATTATCTGTTGTTGTACCATCAGCTTTCAGAACACGGCCTGTAATTTTTACAAAATCAAGTGCACGGATTTGATTAGGAACGGGTGTCTGTATATTATCCAGAGTTAGTAATCTTTTAGGCCTGCTAATTTTCATGGCAGGATCTCCAAGAAAATTTACCCTTAGATGATCCGGCACTGAATAGGTCTGATAAACGGTATTGTGCTGGTATTTTGCCGAAAGATAGGCATCTCCAAGTCTTACAAAATCATCATTGACGAGCTCAAAGAGTTTATTGGTAAAAAGTGGTGTGAATTTTCTACCATAATCAACGGAAATAGCGCGGCTGGAAGTAATCATTGTAGCAGCTCCTCCCGTTGTTAGCTTTATCATCTGTTCACCGGCAGAATTGGTGCTTGGTTCATCCCATAAGGTAAATTCGCAGGTGATTGTAGAAACCAATGGAAATCTGCTATAGACAGGTGTGAAATTGTTAAATCCCTGGATCTCTGTAGAGGTTAAAATCCTTTCCTGTGCCCAGCCATTTATACCACCATGTCCGAAATAGAACAAATACAAACTATTGCCTACATCATTAGTAATAGCCTGATTTATCTGCGGATATCTTTGACCTCCCGCACTTGCAATCGCTGGAAATGCATCAAGATATAACTTTCTGATATTATATTCTGGTCTGTTAGTGCTTGTGAAATTTTGGTTGATTGCGTATTCTACAAGATAATGGAAAGGTGGTTTCACATCATTTGGCCCCTCACCTTCAAAATCATCATCCGCTACGAAGTCCATTTTCATCCGCCATTCTCCAAACGGGTTGGACTGCCCGGGCAATGCATTATAATAAGCCAATGTTTTATCTATCATTACTTTGGCTTCCTGAGGACTATCTGCAGGTAATCTTCCGATTGGTACATCGGGAAGCATATTGGTTATATTATTTGAAGTTTGTGGGTATTTTGTCATCACATAATAATCATCTGTTACATAAGATGACTTTACATCTGCACTAAACTCACTCTGATAGCTGGGGATGATATCGGTATTATTCGCAATTCGGTTCTTATAATCATAGGATGTATCACCTAATAAAAAAACATATTTTAATGAGCCGGCTGGCGTATTCAGTTTTGTAATAAAATCTCTTACCGCTGTAATATCCTTGCTTCCGCTGCTGAATTCGTTGTAGATTTTATTAATATCTACGACCTGAACATTAAATCCGTTTTTTGAACGATGATAGGCGGCAAGCCTTTCAGCCTGTGCTATGTAGCTTGGTTGAGCAATCATCAGATAATCAACATTTTTGAGGGAAGCAAGATCCTGATTGTCAATTCTTCCTACAAACCCGGGTTCGAAAGCAGCTGAACTTTTGAATGCGGCAAATTCATTATTAAAAAACGGATTATTTGCTGTATAGCCAAAACTGAAAACAGAATTTTGTCCGCTTTTGTTGGTTAGTTTTTTTGCATTCGTAGTGTCAGAAACATCCCATATCTGCTCTATATCGGATGCGTTTTTTACAGAAAATCCGTACAGATCGCCGGAGCCTGTTACAATGTCAAAATCCCTGAAGTTCATTTGTGAGCCGTTGAAGCTGAGATCCTGTTTGTACTGGGCTTCTGCATAATCAAAATAAAACGATGCATTCGGGTTTGCACTTATATTCGTATTATAAGTGAATTTTATGCTTGTTCCGGTTTGGTTTAACAATGCTGTCTCATGGGAAAGAGGTACATAGGTTTCTGAAGTAGAAGAGAGTTCTCCGTTATATTTTGAGCCGTTGACATCAATACTTATTTTTCCTGATTGTGCATTAAATCCAATAACCTGTGTTCTTATACGGATAATGTCATCGGCCTGTAGTGGTGATCTGGTGTTAAAAGTAATTTCTTTGCTGCCGGAAATGACATCTCCAGTCCAGATTCTTCCTAATTTAGTAAGGTTGAATTTTTCATCATTAATATATTGATAATCGTCATAACGGGTTATCAGATCCGAAGGAAGCGTGCTGTCTGCGGTCTGAACTCTTTTTCCGGGTCCGATGTCGAAATTAATAAAGTAATAAGCATAATCCTCATATATGTTAACAACATTATTAGAATTGTCACTTCTGTATTCGGTTCTCTTTATTCCGGCACCGTTATTCTGATTAAATAAGTTATAGCCGTTTGGTCCCTGAGCATAGAAAAGAGCAAAATCATTATCATTCCATACGCCGTCTTCTTCACCTATAACCTGGATTGCATTTTCCTGAAGTGCATCATAGCGCATATCATAGTTTACTTCCGGCAGCATCAGACCTCCGTTTCCATAGATCCTGAAATTTTTCGGGTCGATACTGTTCGGATTAATGCCGTTTTGCTGCAAAAATTGTTTGGTAATTTTGAAAATACCTGATTTATCAACTTTTATCTTGTAAAATGTCCCGGACTTCAGTGGGTTTTCGCTTGTGCCGAATTTATTAGTTCCTCTATATACCGGAATAGGTTTATTGGTTTGGTTAATGACAAAAGAAACCAGCCTGTATATTTTGTTTTTTTCTGCCTTTACCGCTTCAACTTTAATTCTGGCAGCCTGTTTTTTTTCTTGATCATCAAAAAAATAGTCAATATTGTATCTAAAAGATGATGAAATTGAATTAATTTTGAGATCATGGATATCTTTTTGAGGGATTTCCTGCCACTGCGGCTGCTCAATTTTCAGAGTGTAATTTGTATTGGTTTTTATATTGGCATAGATAGTATTGGCATCTATCTGGAAACCATTATTAGCGAATGACGGATAAACCGTTTTTTCATTACCGTAATTTATTTCAGCTGTAGATCCCCATTCAAGATTAATTTGTTGTGAGAATGAGAAAGCAGAAAGTAATAAAAAAACTATCAGGTAAAATTTAAATTTCATCAATTGGACTGATTTTGGGATTACAAAATAAACGATTTTTTTAAAAAAATGGTATATAATAAAAATAATTTAATTCCGTTCTATCAAAAAAAGGTAAACAATATTTGATTAATTAAAGAATTTACTTTTTCTTTGTACTTTGAAAATTTCTATATCAGATTATGAAAAAAATAAGGTTGTTTTCGATAATTGCGTTTAGCAGTACACTACTTTTAACAAGCTGTGGTGGAGGTGGCAACACTAAAAAGGGCGGTGGTACAAAAGGTTTTGTAAGCAAAACCGGATGGAAGCCTAACGAAAAAGATGGTTGGTTTTTCTCTGGTAAGCAGCAGAAACCAAAAGCCTGGCCTGGCATGGTTTATGTGGAAGGAGGTACTTTCACTATGGGATTGGTAGAGGACAATGTGATGCACGACTGGAATAATACACCTCGTAGAATGCAGGTAAGCTCTTTCTTCATAGGAGATACCGAAATCACTAACTCTGAATATAGAGAATACACAACTTGGCTCAAGTTTGTTTTCCCATCAACCGATCCAGGCTTCAAACATATCTATTCTGGCGCTTTACCAGATACTTTGGTTTGGAATAACAAACTGTCTCGTAATGATTATGCAGAGACTTATTTCAGATCTCCTGAATATGATTATTACCCTGTAGTTGGTGTATCCTGGTTGCAGGCAACTAAATATTGTGACTGGCTTACCGAAAGAGCAAACGAAAGAGCGCTGATGAAGCAGGGTGTTATTTCTAAGGATATATATTCCGGTGATAAAGCTGCCACCGCAGGTGCAACTTTCAACATGGATAAATTTAAATCCAATGATGCTGAGCTTGATGCTTATGTAGATAAAGAAAAGCTTAAGAAGAGAAGTGGTATCAAAACAAGTAATGAACGTATTGCTGCTGCTAACAGAAATAGTACTTCCGGAATTGTAGAAAAGTTCAGACTTCCTACAGAAGTGGAATGGGAGTTTGCTGCTCTTGGCCTTCAGAAAAACAGAGAATACAATAATTACCTTGGCAAAGCCCCTGAAATCAATAACCTTAAAGGTAAGAAAGGAAAGAACAGAGGCATGTATCTTGAGAATTTCAAAATGGGGCGTGGCGACTATTCAGGTGTTGCTGGCTGGAAAAATGATGGTTCCCCAACAACTGCTGATGTGAAGCAATATCCTTCGAATGATTTAGGAATTTACGGGATGTATGGTAATGTTGCTGAGTGGGTAGCTGATATATACAGACCAATGATCGATGAGGAGTTTAGTGACTTTAATTATTTCAGAGGCAGTAAAACTGTCCAGACTATTAAAAATGAGGATGGAACAACCAAAAAAATTGCTAACGAAGATGTAAAGTATGATACACTTGCAGACGGGCGTCTTGTTTACAGAGGGCTACCAGGTGAGTTCGAAAGAAAAGTAATAGACGACAACAGTAATTACAGAGATGGAGATTACCAGTCTTCACTGGATGCGGGTGGTACACCTCCAAGCGACAGTGCAGATTTCAATATGTACAATTCTGCTAAGCCTAAATTTATCGTTGATAAAAATGGTAATGTGGTAATGCAAAAAGATAAAAGTAAAGTCACTACTCAGATCAGTGATTTTGTAAGAGTTGTAAAAGGAGGCTCTTGGTTAGATTCGGCATATTGGTTAGATCCGGGTCAGAGACGATTCAAAAATCAGGCAAAAGGATATGGCTGGATTGGTTTCCGGGTAGCTCAGGATGCTAAGAATACCAAATCAGGCCGTACAAAAAGATAGTATTCTTTTTAAAAATATAAAAACAAAGACAGCAGATTTTTCTGCTGTTTTTTTGTTTTTGCATTGATACATTTTTAATATTTTTGAAGGATGAATGTAAAAGATTTTTATCCTGTATTTTTGCAGGCTTCCGGGGTAACCATAGACAGCAGAAAAGTAAAAGACAAAAATTTATTTTTTGCTTTTTCCGGTGAAACTTTCAATGCAGCAGAAAAAGCAGATGAAGCAGTAGAAAGCGGTGCTCTGGCGGTTATTGTAGAAGATCAGAAATATGCAGATCAGGAAAAAAACATCTTTTTTGTACCTTCTGTTCTTGTGTTTATGCAAGAGCTGGCTGTTTATCACAGGGATCAACTAAAAATTCCTTTTATCGGTCTCACGGGAAGTAATGGCAAAACCACAACTAAGGAGCTGATAAGCAAAGTCTTAGCAGAAAATTTTAACGTTCAGTTCACTTTCGGGAACCTGAATAATCACATTGGTGTTCCGCTCACTATTCTTTCCATAAAAGATTCGCATGAGATTGCTGTGATAGAAATGGGAGCCAATCACCAGAAAGAAATTGAGTTTCTTTGTAAGATCGCAAAACCCAATATCGGTTACATTACCAATTTCGGAAAAGCACATCTTGAAGGTTTTGGCGGAGTAGAAGGCGTTATCAAAGGTAAATCCGAACTGTATGATTATCTGAAAACTCATAACCAGACCATTTTGGTCAATCAGAATGATAAAATTCAGATTGAAAAAACGGTTGATTATAATAATAAAATAACATTCGGGACCCACGATTCCGATTACAGTTTTTCACCGCTTTCCAAAGACAACTTTGTAGGCATCAGTTACCGCCAGACGGAAATAATCTCCAACCTCACAGGTCGTTATAACTATGATAATATTTCAGCTGCGGTATCTTTAGGACTTCATTTCGGGATTGATATTCTGAAGATCAAACAAGCAATAGAAAATTACATGCCGTCCAATATGCGCTCTCAGATCCAGAAAAAAGATGGCAAGACCCTGGTTTTGGATACCTACAATGCAAACCCAAGCAGTATGCACGCTTCATTGGAAAACTTCAAAAATTTCAAAGGCAGCAAGCTGATCATCATTGGCGATATGCTGGAACTGGGGGAAGAAAGTGCCGCTGAGCATCGGAATATTCTTGATTTTGCAAAAACCTGTGGATTTGACCAGGTCATCACAGTCGGCCCGAATTTTAAAAATATTAATCCTGAATTTGCTTTTTCCGGAACAGCGGAATTGGCGGCATATCTGCAGGAGAATCCGGTCAGCCAGGATAATATCCTGCTAAAAGCATCTCGCGGAATAGCTCTGGAAAAAATAATTGATTTTATTTAAGATGATTTTTAGGAGCTATTTCCCGCTTTCCGCTGCAATCTTTTTGAAAATCTTCCAGCCACTTTACCTCTGCTAAGTTTTTCAAAAAGGATTTCCACTGCAATCGGGGCTATGGATTTTGTGTACAAAATGACATTTCGTGAAAGAATTGATTTCCGTGACTATTAGCAGAATAGAAATGAACGATTAAAAATCATCCCAAATCCCGAATCATTCCAAACTCTATTTTGTAACTTTGCCGCAATGAATTCGTTAGTTGACAAATACAATATTCCAGGTCCGCGTTACACATCATATCCTACAGTTCCGTATTGGAATGAAACGGGTTTCACGCCGGAACTCTGGAAACAATCCGTGATCAGATCTTTTTCCGAAAGCAATTCGGCAGAAGGAATTTCCATTTATATACATCTTCCTTTTTGCGAGGCACTTTGTACTTTCTGTGCCTGCCATAAAAGAATCACCAAGCAGCACTCCGTAGAAATTCCTTATCTGGAAAGTGTGCTGAAAGAATGGAAACTTTATCTGGAATTGTTCTCGGAAAAGCCAAAGCTAAAAGAATTACATCTCGGCGGTGGCACACCAACATTTTTTTCACCGGCAAATCTCAAAGCGCTTTTGCAAGGGATTTTTGATACGGTTGAGATTGCAGATTCCCACGAGTTCAGTTTTGAAGGTCATCCTAATAATACAACCAAAGAACATCTTCAGGCTTTGTTCGATCTTGGTTTTACGAGAGTCAGTTTTGGCGTTCAGGATTATGATCCGAAGGTTCAGAAAGCCATCAACAGGATTCAGCCTTTTGAAAATGTAAAAAATGTCACCGAATGGTCCAGAGAAATCGGCTACAAAAGCATCAGTCATGATCTGGTTTTCGGATTGCCGCATCAGACTTGGGACGCAATGGAATTTACCATCCGAAAAACATTGGAACTAAAGCCGGACAGACTTGCATTTTATTCTTATGCACACGTTCCGTGGGTGAAAGGTGTGGGACAAAGAGGTTTTGATGAAGGAGATCTGCCAAGCGGAGATGAAAAGCGCAGATTGTATGAAGACGGAAAAAAACTTTTGGAAGATCTTGGTTACATAGAAATAGGAATGGATCATTTTTCTCTGGAGCACGATGATCTGTATCAGTCGCTGGTTCAGAAAAAGCTGCACCGTAATTTTATGGGCTACACTTCCAGCAAAACCCAGCTTATGGTAGGATTGGGAATGTCTGCTATTTCAGACAGCTGGTACGCATTTGCCCAGAATGTGAAAACGGTAGAAGAGTATCAGCAAATTGTAGAAAAGGGTGAGATTCCGGTTTTTCGCGGTCATATTCTGGATGATGAAGATCTGAATATCAGAAAGCATATTCTGAATCTGATGTGTCAGCTGGAAACAAGTTGGGACGTGCAGAACACTTTTCCTGAAATAGACAATGCAATAGAAAAATTGAGAGAAATGGAATCAGACGGTCTGGTTGAGATTTCAGATCATCAAATCAGGATCACTGAAAAAGGCAGGGCTTTTACCAGAAACGTAGCGATGGTTTTCGACCTGAGGATGATGAGAAACAAGCCGGAAACCAGGATTTTCTCAATGACGATTTAAGTAGATAATAGACTTTCAATGCTTAGTTGAGTTTTACACAAAAGTATTAGAGTCAAACAAAAATCTTTGCGAGCTCTGCGTTTAAAACCATATTATGAATTTAATCAAGCAAAAAAATATTATTCTTAAAGGCTCGAAAGATTTTCTTGCCGATGCCATTTTTTCTAAATCTGAGGAAAAGCTGCCGCTTGTTATTTTTGTACATGGATACAAAGGCTATAAGGATTGGGGTGCTTGGGAATTGATGGGAGAGAAAATTGCTGCACAAGGATTCTATTTTGTTAAATTCAATTTCTCGCATAATGGTACTTCACTTGAGCATCCTGATGAGTTTGCTGATCTTGAGGCTTTCGGGCAGAATAATTATTCCAAAGAGATGTATGATCTGGAAACCGTTATCAATCATTTCAAAAACAAGCCTGAAGTTAATGCTGCAAAAATTACATTGATCGGACACAGCAGAGGCGGCGGAATTTCTATCATCAAAGCCTCAGAAAATAAATCAATTACGAAGTTAGTTACATTGGCAAGTGTCTGTTCTCTTTCCAGATTTCCGGAAGGTAAAGCGCTGGAAAGTTGGGAAAATGACGGCTTTTATTTCGTGGAAAATGCACGGACAAGGCAGCAAATGCCTCATTATTTCCAGTTTTTTGAAGATTATAAAAATAATGAAGAAAGATTCGATGTGGAAAAAGCCTCAAAGAAAATTGATATTCCCGCACTTATCATTCACGGTTCCGCGGACGAATCAGTCAGGATGGATCATTCAGAAAAGCTACAGCAGTGGATCGGAAATTCTGAATTAAAAATTATTGAAAATGCTAACCATACTTTCGGAGCAAAAGAGCCTTGGAATAGTGTTTCGCTACCAAAGGAACTCAATTCTGCAATAGAATATTGTATTGATTTTCTTAAAACATAATTGTTTATTTTTTCTTGATCAGCCTGTTGTTTTCAATCCAGCGTTTGCTGTTGTTGATATCCTTAAGATACCACATATTATTGGCGTTCATAAGATATAAACTGTACACAATTGGAGTAACGATTTGTTTTCCTTCCAGATAGTTAGCACGGATAGAGATGGCGTTTTTTTTTCGGATAAAATCACCGGAAAAGATATTGGAATAAGTCTGTCCGGATGCTTTATCATCAATAAGTTCAATAAGCGTTATTTTGTCATCAGCTCCAAACTCAAGGATATGACGCTCGGAATGATCCGGAAATTCTTCTATCAGAACAAATTTCTTGTTATTAATAACGTAATCTGATGCATCCGTCATTTTTTTGTGCTTGTTTTCAATTTTTTCAAGAATCTCGTTGATCGCCCCGAAGTTTTGAGAATAAAAACAGACTGAGGATAAAATACTTAAAAGGAATATGGCTTTTTTCATTATGTTGTGTATGAATGACAAAAGTAAAGTTTTAGAGATTGCTCTGCAAAAAATATTCCGTCGAATTTTAATTATCTTTGCAGGATGATAAGAATTACAAAAATTTTCAATTTCGAAACAGCTCACGTTCTTTACAATTATGATGGCAAATGCAAAAACATGCACGGCCATTCCTATAAATTATTTGTTACTGTGAAGGGAAATCCTATCAATGATCTGGAGCATCACAAGAACGGAATGGTTGTGGATTTTGGTGATATCAAGAAAATTGTAAAAGAAGAGATTGTGGATATCTGGGATCATGCGGTTTTGGTAAATGGCGATTCTCCGCATAAGTTTCTGGGAGAAAGTTTGGAAAATCAAGGTCATAATGTTATTTTTTGTGACTACCAGCCGACTTGCGAAAATATGCTTTATGATATTGCCGCTAAGATAAAATCCAAGCTGCCCAATCACGTTCAGCTGGCTTATCTGAAACTTCATGAGACGGAAAACTCATACGGTGAATGGATTGCGGAAGAAAACTAATTTTCACCAATCCGCGCGTTTAGGTTATTTTTTTAATAAAATTTGGTGGGTTATAAAATTTTAATAATTTTGCACCCTCAAATTTTTAAACTATGAAGAAACTATTATTAGTTGGTGCAGTTGCACTTTTCGGAGCTATGAACGCTCAAAAAAACACAATCTTGGTGGGAGGAAATATTTCTTACAATACCTCAAAAACTACTAATAATACTGCTGCTTATAACTATGAAGGTAAAACCGATGAATTTTCTTTCAATCCTCAGATTGGTTATCAGTTTACAGACCATTGGACAGCGGGTGTCAAATTAGGCGTTAGCTCATCAAAGCAAACGGGTAACTCTACCTATTCATTTCCTGGATTTCCTACCAGTACAACAAATTTGGAAACAAAAAACAACTATTTCCAGTATGGTGTTTTCGGAAGATATACTATTCCGTTAAATGAAACTTTTGCCGTATTCGGAGAGCTTGATGTTTTTGCATCTAATGGGAAAACCAAAGAACCATTGATGACATCAGGTTCCACTATCGTTTATAATGAATCTAAAACAACAGGTTTTGGAGTGGCATTTACCCCAAATTTATTTATCAATTTCAAAAACTCTTTTGGTCTTAACTTCAATATCGGAGGAATTGGATATACACACGAGAAAGTTAAAGATACGGAAGTAAAGACTAACCAGTTCGGTTTTGGTTTCGGAAAGGGAATTACTGTAGGTATTTCTAAGAATTTCGGAGTAAAATAAAAGTATCAAATATTTTTTATGAAACCTTCTTTTTCAGAAGGTTTTTTTATTTGTTAAAAATTCTTAAATTTGCAGACTTTTAAATTAATAATCAAATGAAAAAACTATTTTTAGTTGGTGCAGTTGCACTTTTCGGAGCTATGAATGCTCAGACAAAATTCGGTGTTAAGGCAGGTTATGCCCTATCCACAATGAATATTAGTGAGAATGATCTTGGATCGCTTAAATCAAAGTCCGGCTTTTATGTTGGAGCATTAGTAGAGCATAAGCTTACGGAGAAATTTGCATTGCAGGCGGAATTGCAGTATGCTAATCTGGGTGCTAAAGTTGAAGAGTCTGAGTCAGGAATTACTGTTACTGAGAATATCAATATGAACAGAATCTTGCTTCCAATTTCTGCGAAGTATTTTGTGTCTCCAAACTTTGCTTTTTATGGTGGTCCTTTTGTAAGCTTTAAAGCAAGTAATAAGGTGGATATCAAAGTGAAAGGAACATCTGTTGATGCAGCAACTCAGAACGAAATCAACGAGTATGAAAAGATGCTTGAAGATTATATTAACGGAGGACTGAAGTCTTCAGAATTCGGATTGTTCCTTGGAACTGAATTTACTGTGTATAAAGGTCTATTTGCAGATGCCAGATATAGCTTTGGACTTTCAAATCAAATTAAAAATCCTGAAGACGGAGAGAAGTCAAAACTAAACTTCTTCCAGATCGGACTTGGTTATAAATTTTAATAATACATAATTTATAAAAAAAACCTCGCAACTGCGAGGTTTTTTTAGTTAGGATAAACAATATATTTTTGTCTTATCTTTTCAAATTGGTTAAGTTCTTTTTTCCAGCTTTCCCGGATTTCTATTTCGGATTTTCCGGCAATGATCTGCTTTCTGAGTTCGTCGCTTCCTGCCAGTTTATCAAAAAATAAATTCTTCAAAAAGAAATCCTGAGCAGGATTTTTATAAGCTTTGTAGGATTTCAGTAACCATTCTAAATTTAATTTTCTCAGATCTTCAGGATATTGACTGAGATTTTCCCCAAAGCATAATTTCCCGTTCAGGAAAGGATCTTTTGCGCCGTTGGTTGGTTTTGGTGTAAATTGATACTGGAAATCCTTTGTCCGGGGACTTCCATAGATCTGGAATGGCAAATCCGTTCCTCTTCCTACAGAAACCTGAGTTCCTTCAAAAAAGCAAAGGCTTGGATAGAGGTTGATGGATTTGTCATTTGGAAGATTGGGAGATGGTTTGTCGGAAACACCATACCGTTTTTGTTTGTGATAATTAAGCATTGGTATCAGGGTATACTTTGCCGTTACTCCATTTTTCAGCCAATTTTCACCATTGACCATTTTACCATATTCACCGATTGTGAGTCCGTAAACAACAGGAACATTATTAAGGCCAATAAAACTTTTCCATTCATTGCGCATCATTGGGCCGTCTGTGTAGCCATCGTGCGGATTCGGTCTGTCCAGAACGATCACTTCGACATTATTTTCGGCAGCGGCTTCCATTATATAGGATAAAGTCGAAATGTAAGTGTAAAATCTTACGCCAACATCCTGGATGTCAAATAAAATAACATCAGCACCTTTCAGGTATTCTGCTTTTGGTTTTTTATTGTCACCATATAAGGAAACAATTGGTAATCCTGTTTTGCTGTCGTTACCATTTTTAACGTGTTCACCAGCATCGGCAGTTCCCCGGAAGCCGTGTTCGGGCGCAAAAATGGATTTGATTTTTACATTGTTTTCAACTAAGAAATCAACCAAATGTTTTTTATTGTTTAGAAGGCTCGTCTGGTTGGCGGCTACAATTACATTTTTATTTTTGAGCAGCGGAAGATAGAGTTCAGGTCTGTCGGCAGCCGTTTTAAAAATATCTTGGGACGATTTTTGGGATTTAATAAATGGTATTGAGCCAAAATAAATTAGCAGGATAAAAACTAAAGTTTTATTTTTGAAGCTTAAAATCATTGATTTGAAATTTCCGTTATATTTCTCGAAAAAAATAGCGTTTTCCAAAGATAACAAAAATAATCTCTCTAAGGTGATTGTCTATATCGGCAGGCTTTCTGTTGCATTGGGCATCATTGTATCGCTGATTACCATTTCCACAGGTCTTGGTTCCAAAAAAGCAATCGAGGACAGGATTTCTAATTTCAGCGGCGATATTTCGGTTAAGTCTACACGTTCCAATTCTTCTTACAACTCATCAGTTCTGGACACCAATGGTCTTGATAAAAATGCTATACAGAATGTTCCGGGCGTTGCCGGATTGCAGTCTTATGCGACGGTCAGCGGAATCCTGAGGACGGAAACCAACTTCGCAGGCGTTATTCTGAAAGGTGTGGGAAAAGATTTTGATAAGTCCAGATTTCAGCCGTTTATGATACAGGGTTCGGTTCCTGATTATAAAGAAGACGGTTATAATAATGAGATCATACTTTCTGAAAAGATAGCTTCTGATCTTTCACTGAAAGCTAATGACAGCATAGTTGCGATTTTTTCCAAAGAAGATCAGAAACCGATTTACAGGAAATTTCTGATTAAAGGCATTTATAAGACAGACATCAAATTAGTTGATGATCTCTATATTATCGGGGATATCAATCACGTTCGTAAAGTTCTGAATATGAACGATAAAGAGGTTGGCGGACTGGATGTTTTCCTGGAAGACACGGATCAGATTGGAGATGTTTTCCCAAAAATTGAAAAATACATCGGGTATAAAAACTATGCTGAAAAAGTAACCGAAAAATATCCGCAGATTCTGGATTGGGTCAATATTTTTAATCAGAACATATCATTGATTATCACTATTATGCTTTTGGTGGTAGTGATTAACATTGTAATGGTTTTGCTGATTCTCATCATCGAAAGAACCAATTCCATCGGTCTTCTCAAGACTTTCGGGGCCACGAACGGACAAATCAGATCAATATTCATCAATTATACTTTAATGATTATGATTCCCGGTTTACTTGCCGGAAACATTATCGGAATTGGTTTGCTGCTGATTCAGAAATATACAGGCATCATTAAGCTGGATCCGGAAAATTATTTTATCAGCACGGTTCCTGTAGATCTTAATCCGCTTTACATCATTTCTGTTTCTGTAGGTATTTTTATTGTTTCGGGAATTGCCATGATTTTACCAAGTTACCTGATCAGCAGAATTTCACCTTTGAAAGCCATTAAGTATAGCTAATTATTAATCAAAGAACATAAAAATGATACTAAAAAATCTCAATTATCCGCTGGATTTTAAATTTAAAATTACCACACTGGCCAGCGATTTTAATATCACAGACAGAGACGGGAATTATGTTGCATATGTCCGTCAGAAAATGTTCAGGCTCAAGGAAGATGTTATTGTTTTTAGTGATGAAAGCAGAACGAAGGAGTTATTTAACATCAAGGCCAATCAATGGATTGATTTTAATGCTTCCTATCTGATGACTGACCTGATTGCCGGTAAAAAGTTCGGAAGATTGGCAAGGAAAGGCATGCGCTCTATCTGGAAAGCGAGATATGATATCATTGATGAGAATGACAAGCCAATTTATCAGATTAATGAAGATAATGGCTGGATAAAAGTTTTTGATAGCTTTGTAGGCGAAATCCCTATTTTGGGCATGTTTACGGGTTATTTTCTGAATCCTTCATACACTGTCAGGGACAATGCAGGAAAAGCGTATTTTAGGCTCAAGAAAATGCCGTCTTTGATAGGGCGGAGATTTCAGCTGGAAAGATTGATTGATATAGATGATGAAGATGAATCGCTCGTCATTCTTAGCTTCCTGATGATGGTTTTGCTGGAAAGAGCCAGAGGATAATTATAAATAAGATTATGAAATATTACAATAATATCGTAGAAACAATCGGTAACACACCGTTAGTTAAGCTTAACAAAGTTTTAGGCGAAGATTTCCCCGCTTTGGTTTTAGCAAAAGTGGAAACCACAAACCCGGGGAATTCCGTGAAAGACAGAATGGCGCTTAAAATGATTGAAGACGCCGAAAAAGACGGTCGGCTGAAGCCGGGCGGAACTATTATTGAAGGTACCTCCGGAAATACAGGAATGGGCCTTGCTCTGGTAGCAATTCAGAAGGGTTATAAATGTATCTTCGTAACCAATTCCAAACAGTCTAAGGAAAAATGCGACATTCTGAGAGCTGTTGGAGCAGAAGTGATCGTTTGCCCAACAGATGTAAAGCCAACCGACCCACGTTCTTATTATTCTGTATCCAAAAGGCTGGCAACGGAAACGGAAAACGGCTGGTATGTGAATCAATATGATAACTTATCCAACAGGCAGGCACATTACGAAAGCACCGCACCGGAAATCTGGGAACAGACCGACGGGAAGCTGACGCATTTCGTGGTTGGCGCCGGAACAGGTGGTACGATTACTGGCTGCGGGAGATTTTTCAAAGAGAAAAATCCGGATATCAAAGTAATAGGTGTTGATACTTACGGCTCAATTCTGAAAGAAATCCACGAAACGGGAGAGATTCATTTGAACCACGCTTACACTTACATCACAGAAGGAATTGGTGAAGATATCCTTCCTGAAAATTACGATATGAGCGTAATTGACCACTTTGAGAAGGTAACCGATAAAGACGGTGCGATCTATGCCAGAAAACTGGCAAAAGAAGAAGGCATTTTCTGTGGTTATTCTGCGGGAAGCGCTATTTCATCATTGGTTCAGATGAAAGACCAGTTTACCAAGGACGATATTATTGTTGTCCTGCTTCATGATCACGGCTCACGCTACGTCGGAAAAATCTACAACGACGAGTGGATGAAGGAAATGGGTTGGCTGGACTAATTATAAATGATAATTTATCAATGATAAAAGATAAAGCCGCTGTCGGGAGATAGCGGTTTTTCTGTTATTTATAGAATAATTTAAACATTAGTAATTGCGGCTGCTCAGGTATTTTTGCTAACACCCAGAAATAATCTTTTTCTTTGCTAACAACTTCATAAAGATACTTGTCTCCAGGTTTGCTGAAATTTTTACGGCCATTATTATTACTTTCAATAAATTCCAGTTGAAAGCTATTACTTGTTAACCATATTAGTTTTAATTTGGAGTAAGTTTTGTCAGAAAATTGCTCAATCCAGTATTTGTCGGTCGTAGTTACTTTTGTTTTCTCGCCTTCCCATTCGTAGTAATAAAATTTTTTCGTCCGCTTCAGAAATGTAAGTTCCTTGTCTGTAATTTTAATTTCCGGAGGACTGTCAAGTTTTATCCAATCATCTTTCTTAGGAGGGTCAATTTGGTACAGATAATCTACAAATGCTTTACAGTTTTTTTGGAATCTGAAATACAATTGATTTGATAAAGATTCTTTTTCTGATTCATCAAATTGATTCAAATAAGGTAAGATAAACTTTTCATTTAAAATTAAAAGTCTTAACGAATCACTTAAATTTTTATTGATGTTAAAGCTCACGCACATTTCGTCTGTTAATTCGTCAACGCTTTTATTCTGTGAAAAACAAAAAGTCCCAACAAATAACAGGAGGATTGTAAGAATTTTATTCATATTGTTTACCCAAATACCTCAAAATCAATTCCGTCAAAACTCGCAAAAACCATTGTCGGATAAGAATCCTGGTGAAAGATGTTACCTTCAGAATCAATTCCAATGGCGCCGGCAAAACCGTCAATTTCTTTTAATTCTTCAAAGGTTCTGTCAAAGGCATTTTCCAGAGTTAAGCCGTCTGTTACACGGGTAACAATTTTTGTAGCAGTCGCATTACTCACAATATCTTCGCCAACACCCGTGCAGCTTACCGCGCAAAATTTGTTGGCAAAATTCCCCGCAACCGTAGCAGAATCCGATATTCTTCCGGGAATTTCAAAACCTTTTCCCCCTGTTGATGTGGCGACAGCCAGTTTTCCAAGTTTATCAATGGCTACAGCACCAACCGTACCTTTACCGCCATTTTTTAGCTTTTCTTCGTATTCTTTTCTTCGTTGTGGGATTTCTGTTGAGAAATTTTCGAAACCGTGCTGATTGGCATATTGTTTCGCTCCGGTTCCGCCAAGCACACGATCATCCTCTTTCATCAGTTCCTTAGCCACAAAAACCGGATTTTTCACATTTTCTATGTTGATGACCCCACTCATTTTCTGCGTTTCGCCATCCATAATTGCAGCACTCATTCGGATCACGCCATCACTCTGGATCTGGGAGCCAATTCCCGCATTGTAAAGCGCATCATCTTCAAGAAGAGAAACAGCATAAGCAACTGTATCGAACGCCGAATTATCCTTTAAGAATTCGTAGGATTTTCGGGCAATTTCTTTCAGCGAATTTTGTTTGGCAATTTTAATTTCATTGCTCTGGCTGCTTTCCGAGAAAAATCCGCCGTGGATAATTATTTTCATTGGATTATTGAATTAGAATTGAGTTTTTGAAAGCCTCAGACTGTCAAAATTAAAATATCTATAGATGTCGCGTTGAGCGGAGTCGAAGTGTTTTGCTTTTTTTATTTCTCAGAACTCACCTGCGGAATCGGATTATACTGGGAATTAACAATGGTCATTTCCCTGGTTTTCATGTCAAAAGTATCGTTCATAGAAAGCACATCTACAATGAGGTTTTTAATAGATATCGGTTGTCCGAGTTCTACATTGGTCAGGTTGGTATCTTTGATCTGTAATCCATCCACCAGAATTACAAGACCGGAACCGATGGCTGTCATGATATCATCTTCGATAAAAAGTCCGGTATCCTCACCAAGACCGATTCCCAGCGTTCTCGGGTTATTTACAACGGCTTGAAACAATCTCCCGATTCTTCCTCTCTGAACAAAATGGGTGTCGATAATGACATTTTCTATAAAGCCAAGACCTTGTGTCGTTTTGATCTCACCTTTCAGAAGCGCTTCTGAGCTGGAGCCTTGATAGATCATATTTTCTGAGGCAGCAGCAGCACCGGCAGATGTTCCGGCGTAGATAAAATCTTCCGTTTGGTATTTAGTTAAAATTGCATCGTGAAACCGGGTCCCGCCAAGAATTGAGGTCAGGCGAAGTTGATCGCCGCCTGTAAACATCACCACATCTGCGGCATTGGCCCGGGCAACGATGGCATCACTATTGGCTTGCTCCCGGTTTTGGATATCCAGGATATTACAGTTTTTTGCACCGAGATATTCAAAGGCTTTTTTATATTCAGGTCCCACAATATCCGGGATCTGGGATGCTGTTGTAATGATTTCTATTACGGAATCTTCTTTTGACCTGGATTCATTAATGATCTTTCTGAGGATTCCTCTTTCAAAAAAATTGAGGTTTTTCTCAACATTTTGGTCAAAATCGGTTTCTGTAAAGCTGCCTTTGTTTACAGCGCCTCCGATGATGACTAGTTTTCCTTTTGACTTCATAGTAAACAAAAATAATAAATCATAACAGAATAAGCACAATGTTTTTAGTGTAAAAATGACATCGCTGAATTTAAAGTTTTAATTATTAGGGTCTTATTTCCGAAAATATATCTTTTGATATTAAAGAATTAATAAATATTTTAATTATATGCTAAAATATTAACGGCAGATCAAAATATTTATTTGTGATTTTTATGGATTGTCACGCTTTTCTATTATCTTTGATAAAAGTGGAATGATTATTAGTATGGTATTGATCAGGAAATTCTCCTGGAATTCCATCAAAAATCTAATAAATCATCGGTTCTAAAGAAAATTATCTACTAGCTTAACTAACATATGAAAATAGAAAAAATACAGGTTTTACGTGGTCCGAATATCTGGAGCATTACCCGAAAGAAACTGATTCAGATGCGTCTCAATCTGGAAGAGATAGAACATCAGCCTACTAACAAGATAGATGGTTTCCGGGAGAGGATCGAGAAGCTGATACCGTCACTTTATTCACACAGGTGTTCTGAAGGGACGGAAGGTGGTTTTTTCAAGCGTGTGGAGATGGGAACCTGGATGGGGCACGTTATAGAACATATTGCGCTGGAAATTCAGACGCTTGCCGGTATGGACGTAGGTTTCGGAAGGACAAGGGAAACCAAAACACCCGGAACTTACAATGTTGTTTTTAATTATATCGAAGAGAAAGCGGGCGTTTTTGCGGCGGAAGAATCCGTAAAGATTGCTCAGTGCCTTATAAACGATTCGGAATACGACCTTAATGCATGCATCCAGAGTCTTAAGGAAATCCGGGAACGGGAAAGGCTGGGGCCATCTACAGGCAGTATTGTTGAGGAAGCAGCTTCCAGGAGGATTCCCTGGATCAGACTTGGGAAAAACTCTCTGGTACAGCTTGGTTATGGGATCAATCAGCAGAGGTTTCAGGCTACCATTACAGGGAATACCAGCAGCATTGCCGTAGATATCGCATGTAATAAAGAGCTGACCAAAAAAATGCTGGAAGACGCAGCCATTCCCGTTCCGTCAGGAGATCTGGTAGTTGACGAAGAGGGCTTGCAAAGTGTTATCCGGAAAATCGGTTATCCGCTGGTTCTGAAACCACTGGATGGTAATCACGGAAAAGGCGCTTCCATCAATGTCAAAGATTATGAAACTGCGGTTATTGGGCTGGAGCATGCTCAGAAATATTCCAGAAAAGTGATTGTTGAGAAATATATTACAGGCTTCGATTTCCGTGTTTTGGTCATTAATCATAAAATGGTGGCGGCAGCGAGAAGAGTTCCTGCCCACGTTGTAGGGGATGGTGATTTGAATATTCAGCAATTGATTGATAAAGAAAATCTGGATCCGAGAAGAGGTTACGGACACGAAAACGTTCTCACCGAAATTAACGTAGATAAAGACACGAATGAGCTTCTGGAAAAATTGGGCTACACACTGGAAACCGTTCCTCAGAAAGGGGAGATTGTTTACCTGAAATCCACAGCCAATCTATCAACAGGAGGGACTTCCATTGATGTGACGGATATGGTTCACCCGGAAAATATCCAGATGGCAGAACGTATTTCCAGGATCATCGGCCTGGATGTCTGTGGAATTGATATAATGGCGGAAAATCTCACCCAGCCTCTGAAGGAAAGTGGGGGCGCTATTCTGGAGGTCAATGCGGCGCCTGGTTTCAGGATGCACCTGGCTCCGAGCGAAGGTTTGCCGAGAAACGTAGCAGCGCCGGTGGTGGATATGCTTTATCCGCCAGGCAAAGAATTCAGAATTCCGATCATTGCCTTGACCGGGACCAACGGGAAAACCACAACGACAAGACTATTGGCGCACATCGTTAAAAATAACGGAAAGCGAGTAGGCTTCACCACTTCGGACGGCATCTATATCCAGAATACATTGCTTGAAAAAGGAGATACAACAGGACCGATGTCCGCAGAGTTTATCCTCAAAGATCCTACGGTAGAATTTGCGGTTTTGGAAACAGCCCGAGGCGGGATTCTCCGTTCCGGATTAGGATTTGGAACCTGCGACATCGGGGTTCTTACCAATATCAAGGAAGATCATCTGGGGATTAGTGACATCCATAACCTCAAGGATCTTACAAGAGTAAAAAGAGTCGTTCTGGACAGCGTGAAAAAAGACGGCTGGTGTGTTCTGAATGCCGATGACGAATATTCGATGAGACTGGCGGACGACCTCCGTGCAAAAGTCGCATTGTTCAGCTTGGATGAGAATAATCCGCATATTAAAAAGTTTGCAAAAGAAGGTAAGATTACCTGTGTGTTTGAAGAAGGATTTGTGACCATCAAAAAAGGCGAGTGGAAGATCAGGATAGAGAAAGTAAAGAATATCCCGATCACGATGGAAGGTAAAGCAAAATTCATGATTGCCAATGTACTGGCAGCATCTTTGGCCGCTTATGTCTATGGTTTTGAGATACCGAATATTGCGTTGGCACTTACTACGTTTATCCCAAGTGCACAGCTCACACCAGGCAGACTAAATGTTTTCAAATTTAAGAACTTCAAGGTGATGATAGACTTTGCGCACAATCCGGCCGGTTACGAAGCTATTGAAGATTACCTGAAAAATATAGAATCCAATAAGAAGATCGGCATTATTTCCGGAGTGGGCGACAGGCGGGATGGTGACATCCGTGAGTGCGGTAAAATTGCTGCCAGGATGTTCGATCATATTATCATCCGGAATGAAAAGCACCTGCGCGGGCGCACGGAAGAAGAGATCAATGGTCTTATTATAGAAGGCATCCAGAGCGTTGACAGGAATGTCAGCTACGAAATTATCCCGAAAGAGATCGATGCGCTGAAACACGCCATGAGCCTGGCCGAAGAAGGAACATTCATCACAGCCCTCAGCGATGTGATCAATAATGCCATCGAGATCGTTCAGGAATACCAGGCCAAAGAACTTCAGGACGAATAAAAACAGTCTTATTATCTGAATTAGATCGAAGATCAGCGAAATAAAAAAATCCAAAAGTTTAGATAAAAAAAACCGCACTCCAATGTGCGGTTTTTTTGTTTACTGAGGGATTTGCTCCACCAAGATCTCGTTGCCTGCCTTGTCAAAGTAGGTGCAGGTCATGCCGTCCATACGGATCTCCCATTTTTCAATCCCCGTATCTGCACACATTCGGATGAAGGTCAGATAATCGGTTTTTCCCTGCTGATGCGCCAGCAGCTCTTGGCGGAAGGTCTCCGCATTCACGGTATCGGCTACGGACATAGGCTCATATTTGGCAGGCACGGTGGCGGTATGTCCGTTCGCGCCGTGGTAGTCTGTGTGTCCGTCATTCACATACGCTTCATAATGGGTAACGCCCAGGGCTTTGATCTCGCGGATGTAAGCCGGAAAATCTGCGCCGGACTTCACTTTGCTGTGGGCCGCTTTAATTTCTTCTGTTGTAAACATTTGCATTTATTTTTTTTAGTTTTGATTTCTTTGGCAAAATTGCAGAATTTATGATAAGCACCATTGTAAAAAATCGTTTTTTTTATGGGCGTGTCCCTTTGCATTTTTGCCTTTGCTTTTCCCGGTCAAAAAAATACAAACGGCCGGGCTATACGCTGCAATCTTTCTGCGCCGGCCTGTGGCCGGCGCAGAAAGGATTTCCGCTGCTATCCCTCACGCGCGCTTCCCGGAAACAGAAGTTTTTAGCTAAACAAAGCTAGTTCGTTGAAAAAAGACAAAAATGATATTACTTTGATAAGTTTAACGCCATTGTGTATCAAAAAATGAGTGGTATGAGAATACCCGATGATTTCTGTATTATTATTTCCTGCCGATTTTGTAAGACAGCCAGATGCGGCATCATAAATCTGCAAAACCTGTGATAAAATAACAATGAGCACAATCTGAATTTAGCCAGGAAGAATCTCAGATAAATCTTTTGAATTGTTCCGGCGTTTGCCCGGTGTATTGCTTAAAATTATGGATAAAATGCGCCTGGTCAAAAAAGCCGTTCTCATAGCAAATTTCTTCCAGCGATTTTAAACCATTCATGCTGCTAAGGACGTTGTTGAAACGGACGATGGACGCAAATTTCTTCGCACTGGTTCCTACGACCTTGCGGAACCGCTTTTCAAAAGGACTCTGGCTGATGAACAGCCGCTCATTCAGTTCCTTTATTCTGATGTTACCTTTTGATGTGTAGATGAGCCGCACGGCTTCGGAGATCAACTGGTCTTGCTCTCTTTCTTTCAATTGGGAGAGCAGGAACTGCTCAGTGATGTGTAGCCGTTGCTGGTCATTTCTCGCATCAGATAGCAGGTCTTCCACAAGGCTCACATCATCTTTCCGGAAAATATCCTCCAGCGAGAGGCTGAGGTTAAGTAATTCGTGCGCAGGATAGGTTGCAAAATGGGCAAACCCGGTTTCGGTAAAGTAAACCAGAATCGTCCCGATTCCTGCCGAATTCCGGAAAATCCTGTACCGGTCAGCAATGCCTGTAATCCCGGCAGAGGTCAGCCTGGTGGTAGTGTTGTCCTGTACAGTGGTAAGCGTACCGCGATACTGGAAACCGATCACCATTCCGGTGGAGGGAAATACTTTATACTCACTTTCCGAGGCATTCTCAGACACCACCAGCTGCCGGATATATGGTCGCAGCTTTTCGGTTGGAAGATGAGCTTCAAATTTCATAGGATTTTAATACGAGAGAAGGCGTTACGCGCCCGGTTTATTGTTGTAATGACGGATCAGGGAAAACAAGGCAAACACCAGGGTAAGTGCATACAGTACCGATAGCCAGGGCTTCTCTACCGTCATTGTCGCAAAGTTGATTTGCTTATACAGCGCTACGCCGACGATAATAACAATAATGATGAGCGTAAAAACAGGAGCCTTTTTGTTGTCCATAGGTAATAGCTTTTTGTTGTGATAACCAAAGATAGCATAAACTTGTGATATCTAAAATAAGAAAACCGCTCTGGTGGGAGCGGTTATGTATTGTAATTCACTTAATTTCTAATGTTGAAAAAGAACAATTGCAAATCTGCGATGTCGGGGGTTCTCATTTTTTATTCTGTCTTTCTAAAACTTGATAATAATAACTAAAAGGTTTATTGTATTTTATAACTTGGCGACGCTTTACTTCGATTTCTAACTCTTCAAGAGCTTTTACTTCATCTAATAATTTATAATAATGCTTGTTTCTATTTCTATCAAGATGCTTTATTTGATTTAAAGAATGTTTATTTAATTTTATTAGCTTGAATCCATTTTTCCAGCATAAATCAGTAGATACTTCTTCAAAGTTGTCGATGCCTATTCTTCCAACAGACATTCCAATTAGTCTATTAATTGCAGATTCTGTTGCTGTGCCCTTTGGCTTCCTTAAGCCTATTTCAATAGCTTTGCTTATTTCTTTTACAATAGTTTTTTGTTTTTTTAATTCTTTTTCAAAAGATCTTTTTCTTATTCTTACGTCTCCATTATAGTTTATTTCGTAACCGACAAATCCTATCCATGGAAAGTTAATATTTTCCGTTTTACCCCATTGGTATGGTCCCTTCGATTTTCCATCCCAAAATGGTTTGTAGTAAATATTTTCTGCTTTGTCAAAGTCAATTAGATGAATGTTGTCCTTGAAATCGTGTGGAAAAAGTTTTATAGCATTTAGTGTTTCAACGTATTTATCTTTTGCTTTACGGCATTCTTCTAATGATTTGGAGATAATAATCATGTCATCACAGAAACGAGAGTAAAAAACATCAAATTTTTTTAGGGCAATATCAGCTTCGTTAAGATAAATATTTGCGATTAGTCCTGAAAGTGCACCGCCTTGAGGAACTCCTATTTTTTCAGTTATAATCTCCTTATAATGTATTGGTATATCTGACTCAATCCATCCAAAAAAACCTTTTGGTATTTTATATGAAGTCCAATAATCCGAATCGGTATCTTTAGGAATATTAAAGTTAAAACTGAAAGTATCTAAATAATTGTTGAAAATCTTTATGGGGAATTCTAAGTCTAAATCTGGATATTGTTCTTTTGATATTTCAATTAAATGGTTAAACTTATCCATAGCAATTTTATGATTAACTGTATCATAAAATTTCTTCATATCACATTCTACTACGAATAGATTTTCATCTTTATTATTGTTTAAGTATCTTAGGATATCATTTATACAATCGTGATGCGATAATATTTGATTTTCCTTGTTCTTTTTTGCTCTAAATGCATAAGAACTATCTTGGAATTTATCATCAAATAATTGTGTTAAGAATTTATTAGTTAAACTTAATATGATTCGGTCTTTAAAAGCATAAATACATAACGGTCTACATTCATTCTTTTTTGTTTTACTTCTTTTTTCTTTAAGTTTAGGAACCACTATTGGCGAAGAAATAGTATAAGATTTATTATGAACAGAATCTTGTATATCTGCTATGAATTTTGTTAAATTTAAGAACCAAGGAGACTGGGATTTATTTTTCTTGTGGAGTTTAATAGTTTTTAACAGAGAATAAAAATTCTTATCATTTGAAGTTAAGAATTCATTAGGATTTGAAGTTTTTCTTCTAGATCTTTCTCCAAGTCGTACCCAGTTTTTTCGTGAAGGAAGTATTCTATTAAGTTCTGAAATAAATTCTACTTGATATTCCTCAAATTCATTTTTTGGTACAGCGGTCAACTTTTTGTGATAATTATATGAAGGATTTGTTGTTAATAAATGTAGCAAATGACTTTTAGATCTATTTTTAGCTAATCTAATTCTCATTTTACAAATATGACGTAGGATTTCAGATTCTCTGAAAAAACTTTCAATAGGTCTCATAGTTTTTATAAAAAGGGGTTCCATGTAAAGTGCATAGCACATATTGACAAAGATACTGACATATTATGTCAACACCGTTTAAGCTCTCTGGTTTTAAGCCGATTGGCAGTGTTAGACCGTTGCTGAGAGTGATATTTGCGAGGGATTTAATCCTCCGCCTTCGGAACCCCAATTTTTTGATTTTTTGTTTTGTATCCTTTTTGATTTGCTAAGTATATAATTGAACTAAAATTAATTTCACCTTTTCTAGTCTCGTAACAATTAATTAAAAAATTTGTACAAGAAATTTCATTGTATTTTTCACTATCTAAAATACTCAATTTTTTGAAATATTTCAATCCTATTTCATAAGTAAAAGTGTTTGAGATAGCCATAGCAACTTTACACCAGCTATCGTAAGTGTCAGTAATTGATTTTCCTTTCCTATATAAGTACCTAATTATGTCTGACATAATTAATCTATCTCGAGGAGAATTTTTATTTGCTGGATTATATAATGCATCTCGACTATTAGAAAATCTTAATATTTGTTTTGAATATTCTTTATTTCTTTTAACTAAAATTATATCCTCATTGGTAATTTCAAAAAAAACTACTTCTTCTTTTAAAACTAAATTTTTATCTGAAGACAGAAAGCATAACCTAGTAATATCACTACCGCTCTTATCTAAATCAATAGAATATTTTTCTGAAAAATATTGTGAAAGTTTTCTAAATGCACACTTATGAAGAAAATCATAATCAAATTTAAAAATATTTTCAATATTGTATTTCAATGGAACAATACCTTTAAATCCATTATTTGAAGGTGACTTCCAGAATGATAAAACGATCTGATCATTTATTAAGTCATTATAAACCTTTGACATTGTTTCTCTATCTAATTTATCAATATCAATAACAATAATAGGATTGTAATTTTTTAGGTTGTTAAGAGTACGTCGTAATTCAAAACTACCACTAAAAGTTACTGCGGGTAATTTTTTTTTGTTATTATCGTAATATTCCTTATTACCTGCAGCAAGCTGTTTTCTTAAATTTCCAATTTGAATGTTTAGCGTCTCATTTTTTATGTAATCCAATGTTTTAATTAATTCTACATCATTTTTTATTTCCGACCAAGTATCTCTTTGAAAAGAGATTTTAGTATTTAAAAGATCTTCTCTGGTTAATGATTCTTCCATAGTTTCAGTCTTAACCAAATTTAAAGAATATCCTCATATTCAACAAATTAAATATATGATTTAACATAATATTCATCAAAAAATGGAATATAAAATATAATTCAATTTAACATAATATTTTTTTAAAAATAAATTAATCAAAATTTCGTTTTGTATGTAAAAAATATTTATTTTCACATTTCATTAAATTATTAACCTATTTAAACTACAAACGATGGCAGAGAGTAAAAACAACATCATCACACACGGCCTTAGCGGCAAAGTAGGAGACCTGATCGTCTTCAGCCAGAGAAACGGCAAAACCATTGTCTCCAAAGCACCAAAAGACAAAACAGGAGAAGACTCCCAAAAACAAAAAGAGCAGCAGCAGAAATTCCAAAGAGCTGTGCTCTATGCAAAAGCAGTGCTTAATGATCCGGACAGAAAGGAACTCTACGATGCAGATGCAGACCAGGCAAACGGCGTAAGTACATATAATGTAGCGGTTGCAGATCTTCTCAATGCGCCTAAAATAGAAAAAATAGACCTCTCTGGCTATACTGGAAAAAAAGGCGATGTTATCAAAATTACAGCGACAGATGACTTCCAGGTCGCATCGGTAACTGTAAGAATAGAAAATGCTGACGGAAGTCTCGTGGAAGAGGGTTCTGCTTTAGACAGCGGTTTCGAATGGTTATATACAGCTGTTGCTAACAATGCAGATTTATCCGGAGATAAGATTACCGTAAAAGCGACCGATAACCCTGCCAATCTGACAGAAAAATCACAAACCCTATAAATCACAAAAACAGACTTTGGACGAAGGATCGACGAAGGAACGACGAAGCGACTCCCTTCAAAAATAATATGACAAAATGACAAAAGCCATCCCAAAAAGATGGCTTTTATCGTATGTAAAATTGATTTTCCTCCCCTTTAGATTAGGGTCAAAGAAAATCAATTTGAATTTAGATTTGAGTAGGCTCTTGATTTTGACAGAATTCACAGATTGATTTCTTCCCTTTAGAGTAGGTTTAAAAAAAATCAATTTAGTTCCCAAACCTCCAACTCTCCAACTCTCAAATTCAAATCAAACCCTCTCATTCTTGATCTCATCCACAATCTCAGGATTCAAAAGGGTAGAAGTATCCCCAAAGTTAGAGAAGTCGCCCTCCGCAATCTTTCTCAGGATGCGGCGCATAATCTTCCCGGATCTGGTTTTCGGCAACCCGGACACGAACTGGATCTTGTCCAGCTTGGCAATCGGCCCGATCTGTTCGGAGATCAGCTGGTTGATTTCCTTCGCCAGGTTCTCGCGGTTTCTTTCTTCTCCTGACTCTTTCAGGATCACAAAACCGTACAGTGCATTACCTTTCACATCGTGCGGATAACCTACAATCGCAGATTCTGCCACCGCCGGATGCTCGTTGATACTGTCCTCAATTGGCGCAGTACCCAGGTTGTGCCCGGACACGATGATGACATCATCCACACGACCTGTGATCCTGTAATACCCAACTTCGTCTCTCAGCGCGCCGTCACCGGTAAAATATTTCCCCGGAAATGCAGAGAAATAAGTCTCCTTATAACGTTGATGATCGCCCCAAATGGTTCTGGCAATACCGGGCCACGGAAAGCGGATGCACAGGTTGCCCGTTACCTGGTTGCCGGAGATTTCATTCCGCTTATCATCCATCAACACAGGCTGGATGCCGGGTAGTGGTAAGGTTGCATAAGTCGGTTTTGTCGGTGTCACAAAAGGAATCGGAGAGATCAGGATGCCGCCGGTTTCGGTCTGCCACCAGGTATCGACAATCGGGCATTTCTTGTGCCCCACGTTGTCATTGTACCAGTGCCAGGCCTCATCATTGATCGGTTCACCCACAGAACCAATCACCTTTAGAGAATCCAGATTATGTTTCTGAACCCAGTCCACACTTTCTTTGGCTAGTGAACGGATGGCTGTAGGAGCGGTATAAAACTGGGTCACCTTATGTTTCTCGATCACTTCCCAGAATCTTCCCGCGTCGGGGTAAGTCGGTACCCCTTCGAAGATAACGGTAGTTGCACCATTCAGAAGCGGGCCGTACAGAATATAGGAGTGTCCCGTGATCCAGCCGATATCCGCCGTACACCAGTAGATATCATTCTCTTTATAATTGAATACATTCTTAAACGTATAAGCCGTGTAAACCATATAACCGGCGCAGGTGTGGAGCATCCCTTTCGGCTTCCCTGTAGATCCGGAGGTGTAAAGGATAAACAGCGGATCTTCCGCATCCATAATCACGGTCACGAAATCTGCCGATGCTTTGTCATAATATTCCGACATCCAGTAATCACGGCCTTCTTTCATCTTCACATCATTATGGGTTCTTTTCACCACCAAAACATGTTCTACGGTTTCGCATTTTTCCAAAGCTTCATCCACAATGCTTTTGAGGTCAAGGACTTTATTTCCTCTGTAGCTTCCGTCCGAAGTAATCACCATTTTAGCGCCACAATCATTCACCCTGGATGCTACCGCCGAAGCAGAAAAACCTGCAAATATAACGGAATGGACAGCGCCTAATTTGGCACAGGCAAGCATTGTAATTGCCAGTTCCGGGATCATCGGAAGGTAGATGCAGACTCTGTCTCCTTTCTCAATGCCCATTTCACGGAGAACATTGGCGGTTTTATTTACCCTTTCATACAATTCATTAAACGTGATGTGCTGCGCTTCTTCTTTCGGGTCATTGGGTTCCCATATAATCGCAGTCTTGTCACCTCGCACGGAAAGATGCCTGTCCAGGCAGTTTTTGGTGATGTTCAGCTTGGCATTCTTAAACCATTTGATGTCAGCTTCCTGCATATCATAGTCTACTACTTTGGACCACCGCTGGTACCAGACGAAGTTTTCATCTGCGACCTTATCCCAGAATTTCTTCGGATTTTTAATTGATTTTTTATATTCTTTGAAATAGTCCTGAAGATTCTGAATGTGATAGTTTCTCATTTTATTAATATTTTTAATTTTTATAAATCTTGTTTCTTTAATCTTTCTCTTGCTCTACTCAAGCATTTCCTCGATCTGCTGAATCAGCTTCTTGATGGAATAGGGTTTGGTGACATAAGCATCGGCGCCCAATCCCATTCCCTTTTCAATATCTTTCGGATTGGTTTTTGCGCTCAGCAAGATCACCCTGGTCCGGCTGAGATTTTCCATTGACTTGATTTCTTTCAATGTACTGTAACCGTCAAGTTTCGGCATCATAATGTCGAGCAGAATGACGTCCGGCGTTATGGTTTTCAGCAGTTCCAGAACTTCGGTTCCGTCTCTTGCAATAAACACTTCATAACCCTGCTTCCTGAAGCTGTATTCCAGAGACATCAGAATTTTATGTTCATCGTCCGCGATTAATATTTTTTTCATTGTTGATTTAATTGTTTTTGGAGAACCCGAAGGGTACTCTCTTTCTACTTTTTCATTAAGATCTGAAATTCTACACCGATTTCCATATTTTTAGCTGAGATGCTTCCAAGATGAGCTTCCATTATTTTTTTGCATATCGAAAGCCCGAGTCCGCTTCCCAGAGGTTTTCTGATGTTCTGATTCCTCGATTGATAAAATTTGTCAAAGATCAGGTTGAGGTCTTCTTCCGGAATCTGCTTGCCGGTATTGAAGATCGAAATCACAAGCTTATCATCTTTTTCCTGGAATTTAGCCTGTATTGTTCCCTGATCATCGGTGAATTTAAGCGCATTGCCGAGAATGTTCTGAAAAACCTGGATCAGTCTTGACTCATCATACCTGAAAACGGTTTCGTGCAGAAGATTAACCATACTCAGATGGATGTTCTTTTGCGCAAGCAGATGGCTGATCGGGCTTAATGCTTTTTCATAAGTAGAAATGATATCGTTATTTTGAATATTCAGAATGATCTCGCCGTGTTCTAATTTGTCGAGGTAAAGGATATCATTGATGATTTCATTCAATCGGTCAGACTCCGTAATAATATTGTTAAGAAATTCCCTTTTGATTTCCAGCGGAATATCATCATCGTCCGCCAAAATTTCTCCGGCAGACCGAATCGCTGTAATTGGCGTTCGCAGTTCATGTGCTACAGAATCCAGAAAATCATCTTTCTGTTTGTCCTTGAAGATCAGGTTTTCATTGGCAGAGCTCAATTCTTCGGAAAGTTCTTTCAGTGCGCGGCTTTGCTCAGTGAGTTTCTTGTTCAGGCTGATGTTTTCCTTGGATTCTTCAAGGATTTCCAAAACTTCTTTTAGAGAAATTTTATCTTCGTGCGCTACACCTTCAATAAGGATTTTAGCGGACGCGGTCCCGATTCTGCCCGCCAGAAGATTCTCGGAAAACTTAATGAATCTTGCGTCGGCAGTTTCAGTTCTGGTATCGATGTTGTATTTAAGATTGAAAATTCGAAGCGCCTGTTCGGTCTTATTTTCTCCGAGAAATTTGATCAGGATATTTCGGATGTCGGAAACATAGGCTTTTCCGCGCCAGATAAATGCATTTTCGTGGTTCTGAATGTATTTATCAACATCAATATAGATCTCAGCAAAATTACGCTCGCGGTAATCACCTTTCTGGCTAACCGAAATAATAGCAAATAATGATAAATTTACTAAAATTGACCAGAAAAAAATCTGCGAAATACTACTGAGGTAAGGAATATTGAAAAAGCTGAACCAGTTGTACATATCTCGCAGAAATCCTTTGAATTCCTGATTGTAAGAAAAGTAATATTGTGGAATAATCAACCCGAAATAGCAGATGATCAATCCTGCGATCAATCCTGTCACTGCGCCTTTGTAACTTCCTCTTCGCCAGAAAATGGCTCCGAAAAAGGAAGGTCCGAGCTGAGAAATCACAACGAACGAAATCAACCCAACTGAATAAAGGCTGTTTCTGAGTATGAAAAATTTGTAAAAAACAAATGCAGTGACAATCAGGATAAAAATGCTGACTTTTCTGATATTCGTGATATTTCTGGTATTTTGGATGTCGTTGTCCGATTTTAGTTTTTCCAGCCAGCCATAAGGAATAATCAGATTATTGGAAAGCATAACCGATAATGTGATGCTTGAAATGATGACCATTGAGATCGAAGAACTCAGTCCGCCAAGGAAAACCAGAACTGTAATCAGTTGATTGTTAAAATGCTGCGGAATGAGAATGGAGTAGAATTCCGGATTCACGTTTTGACCTTCGAAAATGATGCGTCCGCCCCAGGCAATCGGGAATACAAATACGTTGAAGATCAGGAGGTAAAGCGGAAAAAACCAAATCGCTGTTTTCAGATGTTTTTCCTGCCTGTTCTCAACAATAGTCGTGTGAAATTGTCTGGGTAACAGGAATATGGCTGAGGCAGAAATCAGGCACAGAATGATCCAGTTGATGCTTCCTTCCAAGCCGGAAAAGGTATTTTTAGCTTTAAAATCGGAGAACTGACTCGCTTTTTCATAGATGTCAGAAAATCCGTCAAAAGCAAAAAATGTAACAAATATGCCAAGAACGATTAAGAAAATTAATTTCAAGAAACTTTCCAGTGCCACAGCGGAAATGATTCCTAATCTCTTTTCGGATGCATCAACGTAACGTGTTCCGTAATAGGATGAGAATAATGCTAAAAGTACGACAACATAAGTCGCATTATCAGTAAAAATATTTTGAGAAATTGGTGTGTTGGTCACCAAATGGAACGTTTCGGAAATCGCTTTAATCTGTAGTCCGATGTACGGAATGATCCCAAAAATACAGACTAATGTAATAATAGCTCCAAACGAACGGCTGTTCCCGTAGCGTAGGGAAATGAAATCTGCAATACTACTGACCTTATTGATCCTGGCAATACGGATTATTTTTCGATTGATATAAATCCAGGCTGGGATTATAATAATTGGACCAATGTAAATCGGGAGATAATCCAGACCGTTATTTACAGCAACACCAATGCTTCCGTAATAGGTCCAGGCGGTACAATAAACAGCAAGCGATAATGCATAGATGTAAGGATTGTTCACCCATATTTTACTCTTCTTTTTTTCGGCGCTGTGAGCCACAATAAAAAGAAGGGCAAGATATAGAATCACAACGGCAAATAATGCAAGGCTATTCATCGTATTTTTTTAAAATGATTAATGAAGTGAGCGCAGAGAAAAGCCAAACCGCAAAGATGTAAACATGGATCAAGGGAAACCCGAGCACTTCCTTTTCGCTATTGAACAAAAGTATTATCGGAGCGCTGAATAAAATTAATAATCCAAAGCTCAGAATAATCAGTTTCTGTTCGTGTCTTTTCTTCATAAATGATTTTTTGATAAAAGATAATTGATGAATAAAACATTTATTATTCACCAATTATCAATAGATTCATCCGGGATTTTCTTTACATTTTCTCTTCGGAATAATCACCGCTCAATGAATAGTAGCCAAAAACTGCCAGGCCGCCGGCAACAATCGGCAAGAGAATAAATACAATGATGATCCCGAAAACAAGATCTTCCTGCTTGCCGGAGCTTAGCTTAGGAATTCCCATCACTGTCAGCCCGAAGTAGAGCACTACCAAAGCGAGTAAAATCCAAACTATACCTAATATTTTTTTTAGTCCGTCCATTTTTCTTAGTTTTAAAATTAATAAAAGTGAATTAATTTATAATGTGTTTTTTGGTTTTTATTGATGATGTTAAAATCATTTATCTTTTATCAATCATCAATTATTGCTACTCGTGGATATTCTGATTTTTGTTTTTGATGTAAACCAGACCGATCACAAGACATACGGCAGCTACACCGATGGGATACCATAAACCTTCCAGGTACCAGCCTTCGTGTCCGGCATCTTTTCCTGTGGTCACCAGATAAGTTGCAACCGCCGGCAATAATCCGCCAAATACACCATTTCCAATATGATAAGGCAGTGACATAGAGGTGTATCGGATTCTCACAGGAAACATTTCCACCAAAAAAGCTGCAATCGGACCATAAACCATCGTTACAAAAATCACCTGAATAAACACCAGGAATACTAAATACCATTTGGTGTCATCGTTGATTTTGACCGATTTTGTAACTTTAGGTTCCTCAATTTTTCCATCTTTCATCACGGGTCCGGCTGCTGACCAATGGATGATACTGTCTTTTTTCATTAGAGTTCCATCGGTGTAAGCAATTTCTTTATGGAAAGTAATCAGGCTGTCTGTAGCAATTTTGTCATGAACCTTTACAGTTCTTTTTTCTGTAATTCCGCCACTGGCAACTTCTTTTTTAGCAACATCCACAGAATTGAACATTGCGCTGTAAATAGGTCTGTAAGCTAAAATGGCAATGAGCATTCCCGTCATCATCACAGCTTTCCTTCCGACTTTATCAGACAGCCAGCCGAAGAATACGAAGAATGGCGTTCCCAGGAATAATCCGATAGCCATCAGGGAATCTACCTGGGTGGTGTCTATGTTCATTACTTTTTGCATAAAACTCATTGCGTAGAATTGTCCTGTGTACCAGATCACACCTTGTCCCATCGCTGCTCCGAAAAGTGCGAGCAAAACGAATTTAAAATTAAACCTGTTCCCGAAACTTTCTTTCAATGGATTGGTTGATGTTTTTCCTTCGCTTTTCGCTTTTGCAAAAAGTGGCGATTCTTTCATATTCTTTCTTATGAAATAAGAAACGATTACCATTAGAATTGAAATCCAGAACGGAACTCTCCATCCCCAGCGATCAAATTCCTCTGTAGAAAGTGATGTTTTTGTAATCAAAATGACGATTAATGAGATGAACAGACCTGCTGTTGCCGTAGTCTGGATCCAAGAAGTCCAATAGCCGCGTCTTCCGGGCTGTGCATACTCTGCTACATAAGTTGCCGCGCCGCCATATTCGCCTCCGAGAGCAAGACCTTGTAAAAGTCTCAGGATTAAAACTAAAACCGGCGCCATAAAGCCAATGGTTTCATAACTTGGGATGCATCCGATAAGAAATGTCGAGAATCCCATAATCAGAAGCGTTACCAGAAATGTGTACTTTCTGCCGATTAAATCTCCTAGCCTTCCGAAGAATAATGCTCCGAAAGGTCTCACCACAAAACCTGCCGCAAATGTTGCTAAAGTTGATAGGAAAGCTGCTGTTGGATTATCTGCCGGAAAGAATTTTGTGGCTAGGACAATTGCCAGACTTCCGAAGATATAGAAATCATACCATTCGATAAGGGTGCCGAGAGATGAAGCCATAATCACGCTCCAAATGGTGCGGTTTTTTTGCTTGTCGCTCAGGTTCTCGTACTGTACGTGATGTGAATCGCTCATTGTATATTAAGATTTGGTGTTAATAATTTTTATAGATAAATCTGGAACTGAAGGATGAATTCTCCTTTTGATTTCGGTTCTGCCGAAGCACTTGTGTAAGTTGGCCGTGTAGAATACTGTGTTGTCAGTTTTGCGTGATGTCCGTCTATAAACCAGTTTGCACCGATATCAAATTGCGAAGAAGAATTTTCCAAAGCTTTGAAATTTTTATTGGTATAGGCTGCGAAAGGCTGGATTCTGATTTTTGGTTTGTCAGCATTGCTTGGCAAGAGTAATCCGGCCTGCAGATAATAGATGTTTCCCGTTCCGATCATCGGCTGAAGATTTCCGGCGCCTGCAATCGCTTTATCACCAACGAATGAAGGATCAGAAGTTCCAATATTCATAATGCCGAGATTTCTGAGATAGTTCGGGCCGAAATTGTAATTGTAAAATCCGGTATAAGCAGAAAGCGCCATTTTATGTTTGGAGTTTCCAAGCGGAAGGTCTGCAAAAGCATCAACAGCATAAAGCGCAATGTCGTGTTTTTCAATTTGGGAATTAACGGAAGTTCTTGTGCCGTCTTTCTGATGGTAGAAACCTGCTCCGATATTGAAAACTTTTTTAGTCCCTAAATATGAACCAACTTTGAAAGGCAAAAGATTGGATTCCGAATCAAGGAATTGGTATTCCACATAACCGGCTTTTGAGAATTCCGGATTTCCGTTATTGTCAACGGCAACTCTTGCGGCCGGATTCGTAACATCGACTGGTGTAAGGTTGGTTGCAAACGGTTTGTTTAAACTGAATCGGTATTCCAGTTTGCCATATTTTCCTTTGGCGAAAACTCCCATTTGTCTCGCGAATTGGTCGGAGTTATCAATCAGAGGCCATGTGAAAATAGGAGAGTCAACAGTCAGGAAATTAAGTGTTGAAGCCATTGTCATCCGGGAAAGTCCCATATAATAATGAAGGCCGGCTCCTAAGCTTAAACTGAATTTTCCCGCTTCTCCTGGTAAAACAACTGCATATTCATTCCAGGCATCGTGGAAAAACATTTGTGGTTTTTTACCGTTTCCATAGCCGCCTGTTCCGCTTGTTCCGGATCCGCCGCCATTAATAAAAGTCTGATTGTTGATCCCAAAGTGCATCAAAATCATGTACCTTTTGGTAATTTGTGCATAGGCAAGCGCTCTCAGTCTTCGGTTTCCAATGTTCCAGGTATTTTTTGTGGCTTCGTCAGAAACCAGAGTTCCTGGATTCATATCCGTATTTCTCAACCAGATCTGGTTCCAAAGAATAAATCTTACATACTTGTCACCTTCCGGATTGAGATTTAGTTTTAATCCACTGCCGTAATCTGGTGAGCCTTGAGAATATAGAGAAGAGCTGATTAAAGCTAATCCTATAAAAGTGAGAATTTTCTTCATTTATTAATAAAAATTTGGTGTTTATTTTGTGATTGCCAAATTGTTATTAATATTTTGTTTACAAAAATTTAATATATATTAATGCTAATAGTATAGTTAGTTGTATCTTTTTCCCTTTATCTTGAATCTTTTTTAAATCGTTCCCATTTGATTAACATATACTTATCGGCAAACTGAGTAATGATCAGTCCTGAGTTTTCAAGATTATTTTCTTGCGAAATGTATTCTATCAATTCATTTTGTTTCAAGACTTTATAAACGGGATGGAATTCTGAATGTGGCGGTCTGGTAATATTATATTTCTTAATCCAGGAACTGATGCTGACGTGGGAAACGCCAATGATTCTTTCAATTTCTCTGAAGCTTAATCCTTCCAGATAGAGCTGTAAAGCCTTAGTAACGTAGTAGTCATCAATTTGTTTTCCTAATTTTTTAACAGTAAAGTAGTAATTGCAGTTTTTGCAGTAGAACCGTTGTTTTCCTTTTATGATTCCGCTTTTAGAAATGTTTTGATTGCTGCATTTTGGACATTGATTTTCCATAACTATATTTTTTTAGCAAATATATAATAATTTAGCAATATTATTTTTTTTAATAAAGATAATATTATTATTAATGTAAATTTAACAGATAATATTATCTTTTTTATTTGTATAATTAAGATAATTATTTCTATTTTTGCGCCATAATTAGATAATATAAATGAAATTAGAAGTTTCTTCAGAGAAACATTTGGTTTATGTAGAGGCAATCAGAAACGAAATGGAAGATTCCGCAAAAAAACGCAGAACAGGTATTGCAAAACGCTCTTCCGAATATCTGAGTAGAAAAATCTCGGAAGGTAATTCTATCATCGCCATTGACGAAAATGGAACCTGGGCGGGCTTCTGTTATATAGAAACCTGGACGAATGGAGAATATGTCGCCAATTCCGGATTGATAGTTTCGCCTCAATTTAGAAATCTGGGTCTGGCAACTCAGATTAAGGAAAGAATTTTCCAATTATCCCGGGAAAAATATCCCAAAGCTAAGATTTTCGGCTTAACAACAGGTTTGGCTGTGATGAAAATTAATAGTAATCTCGGTTACAAACCAGTCATATATTCAGAACTGACTCAGGACGAGCAATTCTGGAATGGTTGTAAAAACTGTGTGAATTATGATATTCTGATGATGAAGGAACGTAAAAATTGCCTTTGCACGGCAATGCTTTTCGTTCCTGATAATCTGAATAAAGAGAAAAAGAAAAATTTTGAATCTATAAATAACAACAATGGGTAAGAAAGTAGTTTTGGCATTCAGCGGAGGTTTGGATACTTCTTATTGCGCCAAATATCTGAGTGAAATTCTGGGTTACGAAGTTCACGCCGTTACAGTTAATACAGGTGGCTTTGATGAAAATGATGAGGTTTCGCTTAAAGAAAAAGCAGAAAAATTAAGTGTGGCTTCTTACAGGTTTGTTGATGCTTCGGAGAAATATTATAACGATTGTGTGAAGTATTTGATTTTCGGTAATGTTTTGAAAAACAATACTTACCCATTGTCGGTCAGTGCAGAAAGAACGATCCAGGCGCAGACGATTGCCGAAGTCGCTTTGGAAATCGGTGCGGATGCGATTGCGCACGGAAGTACGGGCGCAGGAAATGATCAGGTTCGTTTTGATTTGATCTTCAATGTGATGTGTCCGAAAATCGAAATCATCACACCGATTCGTGATTTGAGTCTCTCTCGGGAAGACGAAATTCAATTCCTGAAAAATCATAATTACGAAATGGATTTTAAGAAAGCTAAATATTCCATTAACAAAGGACTTTGGGGAACTTCCGTCGGCGGAAAAGAAACTCTGACTTCGCAGAACTACCTTCCGGAAGAAGCGTTTCCGTCACAAATCGAAAAAACAGAATCTTCTCAACTGGAAATCGAATTCAAAAACGGAGAACTGATTTCTGTCAATGGCAAGACGTATTCACATCCGGTTTTGGCGATTCAGAAGATTGAGGAATTGGCTTCACCTTACGGAATTGGCCGTGATATCCACGTTGGGGACACGATTGTCGGCATCAAAGGTCGTGTTGGTTTCGAGGCTGCTGCAGCGTCAATCATCATCAAAGCGCATCATTTACTGGAGAAACACACTTTATCAAAATACCAGCAGATGATAAAATCGCAGTTGTCAGATTGGTATGGGAACTGGCTTCACGAAGCACTTTTCCTTGACCCGGTGATGAGAAATATCGAATCATTTTTGCAGGATTCTCAGAAAACCGTGAATGGAAAGGTATTCATCACGCTTCATCCGTATCGTTTCATTCTGAACGGAATCGAGTCTGAAAATGATTTGATGTCTTCAAAATTTGGAAGTTACGGCGAAGAAAATCTCGCTTGGAGTGGTGAAGATGTGAAAGGATTTACCAAAATCCTCAGCAACTCGCTCAACATCTATCATCAGGTCAATAAATTGAATTAGAATAATTTGGGCAGCTTAATCCGCCCTCCGTTCCCGCTTTTTTCTTTTTGAAAAAAAGAAAAAGAGCTCCACTCAGGTCGGGCTGCGTGCAATTCAATTAAAATCTGTTAAATCAGAAAAATCTGCGAGAAATATAACGAATCCGACAGGATTCAATATGAATAGCCGTAGGTGAAACCTATGGAAAAATAAATTACAAATCATCAGAACCCGAAGGGGTTCAATAATTATATGAAAAAATCAGTCGGAATCATCGGAGCCAACGGTTACACAGGAAGCGAACTTGTTCGGTTGCTGGCTTTTCATCCGAATATAGAATTAAAGTTTTTGTTCAGCCGTTCCAATTCTGGTCTGAATATTTCGGATTTGTATCCGGATTTGGAGTCGATTTGTGATTTAGTTTTGACAAATGAAATGTCACAAACCGACATTCTTTTCCTTTGTCTTCCGCATAAAGAAAGTCAGAATTGGCTCAACGAGAACAAAATGTCAGAGGAAACTTTGATTATTGATTTAGGGAACGATTTCCGATTAGAAGGAGAATTTAAAAACAGAAGTTTTGTTTACGGCTTACCTGAGATTTATTCTAATGAAATTAAAAATTCAAAAAGCATTGCTAATCCGGGATGCTTTGCGACTGCGATTCAGTTGGCGTTACTGCCTTTAGCGAAAGGAAATCTGCTGAAAGATGTTTATACAACGGGAATCACTGGTTCAACCGGAGCAGGACAGTCGTTGCAGGCGACAACGCATTTCACTTGGAGAAATGATAATATTTCGGCTTACAAAACTTTGAATCATCAGCACGTTGATGAGATTTTAAAACAAGTCAATTTGCTGAATAATCAAGAAGTTGAACTCATTTTTATTACTTGGCGCGGAGATTTCGCAAGAGGGATTTTTACAAGTTCTATTGTCGAATGTGATTGGGATTTAGAAAGGATTTACTATTTATATAAAAACTTTTACAAAGATTCGCCTTTCGTTAAAGTCTCAGAAAAAGCGATTGATATGAAACAGGTTGTCAATACCAATTTCTGCGTCATCCAGATCGAAAAACAAGGAAATAAAATAGCAGTTCATTCCGCAATTGACAACCTTCTGAAAGGCGCATCCGGACAAGCTGTTCAGAATATGAATATCGCGAATGGTTGGGAGCAAAATTTAGGCTTGAATTTAAAACCTTTGGCGTTCTAAACTTTCCGACTTAAAAGCAGTTTGAAAATAAAAAATCTTTGCGCGCTTTGCGTTAAAAATAAAAAAGTAAAATGAATTTATTCAACGTATATCCACTCTTTAACATCAATCCAGTAAAAGCCCAAGGTTCTTTTTTGTGGGACGAAAACGGTCAGCAATACCTCGATTTTTATGGTGGTCACGCTGTGATTTCCATTGGTCATAATCATCCGCATTATGTTGAAAGGTTGAAAAATCAATTGGAGGAAATCAGTTTTTATTCCAATTCTGTGGAGAACAAAATTCAGGAAGAATTGGCTGAGAAGTTGGGGAAATTATCAGGTTACGAAGATTACTCGTTGTTCTTATGTAATTCCGGAGCGGAAGCGAATGAGAACGCTTTGAAGCTGGCTTCATTTCATAACGGGAAAAAGAAAGTGGTTTATTTCTCAGAAGCTTTTCATGGACGAACTTCCGCCTCAGTTGCGGTTACGGACAATCCAAAAATTGTTGCGCCAGTCAACGAATCTGAGAATTTTATCAAATGTGAATTCAATAATTCGGAAGAATTGAAATCGATTTTTGATGGAAATCAGAACGAAATTTCTGCAGTCATTATCGAAGGAATCCAAGGGGTTGGCGGAATTAATTTGTTAACAGAAGATTTCATTTTAACGATTGAAAAATTGTGCAAAGACAATAATGTGATTTTGATTTTGGACGAAGTTCAGTCAGGTTACGGACGTTCAGGAAAATTCTTTGCACATCAGGAATTTGACATCAAACCGGATTTGATTACGGTTGCCAAAGGAATGGGAAATGGTTTCCCGATTGGTGGTGTTTTGATTAGTCCAAAATTCCAGGCGAGTTACGGATTGTTGGGAACCACGTTTGGCGGAAATCATCTCGCTTGTGTTGCCGGATTAGCGGTGTTGGAAGTGATCGAAAAAGATAGTTTAATCGAAAATTCTGAAAAAATCGGAAGATATATCGAAGAAAAAATCAAACATTTTCCTCACATCAAAACCATCAAAAGACGCGGACTGATGATCGGAATTGAGCTCGACCAAGCTTGTGCAGATGTTAGGAAAGAATTGTTATTTGAACATTTTATTTTCACCGGAAATGCCAATAATAAAAACGTTCTGCGGATTTTACCCGCGCTCAATATTTCGGAAAAAGAATCCGATTTGTTCATCAACGCTCTGGAAAAAACCTTGAAAGCGATTGATTCGAAAAAAGAAATTATAGAATTTAAATAACGCAAAGGCCCAAGAAATCAATAATTATAATGTTGAAAAGTCGCAAAAATCGTGCATTAAAATTTGCGACTTATAAAAGTCGAATTACATAAAATAATTTAGCGCCTTTGCGATAAAAAAAATAAGATGAAAAATTTCACTTCCGTTTACGATATAGATAATTTGCAGGAAATCATTGCAAAAGCTTTAAAAATAAAAGAAAATCCGTTAGAAAATCCAACGAAAGGCAAAGGAAAAACGATTGGCTTGGTTTTCCTTAATTCAAGTCTCAGAACAAGATTAAGTTCCCAAATCGCTGCTCAGAATTTAGGACTGAATGTCCTGGTTCTTAATGCAGCACAAGAAGCTTGGAATCTGGAATTTGCTGACGGAACTGTGATGAATGGCGACACAGTCGAACATATCAAAGATGCAATAGAGGTTCTGAATCAATATTGCGATATCATTGCTGTGAGATGTTTTGCGGGAATGAAAAACAAAGAAGATGATGTGAACGAAAGTATTCTGAGCCAATTCCTGAAATACGCTAAAGTTCCTGTCGTTTCTCTGGAATCTGCAACTCGACATCCGTTACAAAGTTTGGCGGATTGCATCACAATTACAGAAAACTGGCCGGAAGATAGAAAACTAAAAGTAGTTTTGACTTGGGCGCCTCACATCAAACCGATTGCGCAGGCTGTCGGAAATTCGTTTACAGAGTGGATGCAGCAGATGGATGTTGATTTTGTAATTACCAATCCGGAAGGTTATGATTTGGATAAAAATTTCACGAAAGACACACCTGTAATTCACGATCAGGACGAAGCTTTAAAAGATGCGGATTTCGTATATGTAAAAAACTGGTCGTCGTTTGATAATTATGCGAATATGCCAAAGGTTGAAGGTAACTGGATGTTAACTAACGAAAAATTAGCATTGACTAACGACGCAAAAGTAATGCATTGTTTGCCGGTTCGTAGAAATCTTGAGCTGAGTGATGAAATAATGGATGGCGAAAACTCAATCATCTATCAGCAGGCAAAAAACAGAATCTTTTCTGCTCAAGCGGTTTTCTCTGAAATATTAGATGAATTAAAATAAAAATTAGAATAAATATTTGCTGAGCGTCAGCGCCTTTGCGAACCTTAAAATATTTTCAATAATTAATAAAAACCTTTGCGCTCTTTGCGTTAAAAATAATGCAAAAATTACACATCATAAAAATCGGAGGAACGCTTATCGATGACAAAAAAGCATTGAAGTCTTTCCTTGAACAATTTTCAGAAATAAAAGGCGCTAAAATCCTGATTCACGGCGGAGGAAAATTAGCAGAAGCATTGGCTGAAAAACTGAAAATCACGCAGACAATGATTGACGGACGACGAATCACCAACAAAAAAACGTTGAAGTTGGTAACGATGGTTTATGCGGGAAGAATCAATAAAAATTTGGTAGCCAAACTGCAAAGCTTCAACTGCAATGCGATTGGATTTTCTGGTGCCGATGGCAATATGATTCAGGCTGAAAAACGCGAACATCCAACAATTGATTTTGGATTTGTTGGCGATATCAATGAAAAAAGTATCAATCACGAATTGATGATTAATATGATAAATCTGGGTTTGGTTCCGGTGTTTTCTGCAATCACTCACGATAAAAAAGGGAATCTGTTCAACACCAATGCAGATACGATTGCCGGAACCATTGCTCAGGCTTTATCAAAACATTTCGATACGGAATTGCTTTTCTGCTTCGATAAAAACGGGGTTTTAGAAAATATTGAGGATGAGAATTCGAATTTGAAAACAATCAACAAACAAGAATTTTCTGATTTAAAATCCGAAGGAAAACTCCATAAAGGCATTTTGCCGAAACTAGAGAATGCTTTCCGTGCCAAAGAAAATGGCGTTCAGAAAGTGGCTCTAATCAAAGAAGAAAAATTATCCGAACAAATAAAACTAGGAAATGAAGGAACTGAAATCTGTCTTTAGCAGAGAAGAACTTATGGAAAATGCAGTCAAATTGCTGAAAAAACTGATCGCAACGCCGTCTATGAGCCGTGACGAATATAACGTTTCCCTCATCATTGAAGGGTTTTTCAATGAGCATCAAATTAAAATCAACCGCTTCAAAAACAATATCTGGGCAACCAACAAACATTTTGACGCAGGAAAACCGTCGATCCTTCTAAACACACATCATGACACGGTAAAACCGAACAAAGCTTACACTTTGGACCCGTTTATTCCGGTGGAAAAAGACGGGAAATTGTTCGGCTTGGGAAGCAACGATGCCGGTGCGTCTTTGGTAGCAATGGCGCAGACCTTTCTTTATTTTTATGAAGGTGAAGATTTGACTCATAATCTCCTGATTGCTTTGACAGCTGAGGAAGAAATCTCTGGTTTGGACGGTATCGAAGCATTGTTCCCACAACTCCCGAATGTAGAATTAGCCATCGTAGGCGAACCAACCAAAATGAATCTCGCAATTGCGGAAAAAGGTTTGCTGGTGATTGATGGAGAAATGACGGGAACGCCTTCCCACGCGGCGCATTCTAACAATGACAATGCGATTGTGAAGTGTATGCAGGATTTGCAGAATATTCTGGATTTCAAATTTCCGAAAGTCTCTGATTATTTGGGCGAGGTGAAAGTGACTTTGTCGGTTATCAATGCGGGAACTCAGCATAACGTAGTTCCGGAAAAATGTCAATTCACTTTGGACGTACGTGTGACAGACGAATACACGAACCGGGAAGTGTTCGAAATCATCCAGTCCCAGATGAAATCGAAATTGACACCGAGGTCATTCCGTCTCAATTCCTCAAAAATAGAAGTCAGTCATCCATTCGTTCAGGCGGGTTTGGCTGTGGGAAGGACAACTTACGGTTCGCCGACCTCTTCCGACCAGGCGATTATCCCTTGCACGTCTGTTAAGTTGGGCGTTGGTGACAGTCTGCGTTCCCATACCGCAGACGAGTTTGTTTACATCGACGAAATCAGGGAAGGAATCGATATTTACATCAAAATATTAGAGAAAATATTATAAATTATTTTAAAGATTTGGGCAGCTTAATCCGCCTTCCGCTCCCAATCTTTTTTGCAGACGATTTAAGTTTAAATAGAACTTTAAGGTTGGCAAAAAAGGATTTCCGCTCAAGTCGGGCTGCGCTTCGCAAAGTTGAAGATTTGTCTTCAATTAAAAAGAATTTTAAAAGTTAATCTTAGCTGAGCGTCAGCGCCTTTGCGAACCTTAAAATATTTTCAATAAAATTAAAAAAAATCTTTGCGCACTTTGCGTTCAAATATCAAAATATTAAAAAATGAAAAAAATCTGGCAAAAAGACAGTGTAAAAACCAATGATTTGGTCACAAAATTCACGGTCGGCAAGGACCTGGATTTTGACGACCGATTAGCAAAATACGATGTGTTGGGTTCTATTGCTCACGCAAAAATGCTGGCAGAAGTTGGTTTGATTCGTTTGGATGAAGAGCAGGCAATTGTAGCAGTTTTGGAAGAAGTCCTTACCGACATCGAAAATGGAAGTTTCGAAATCGATAAAACAGCAGAAGACATTCATTCACAAATCGAATCGGTTCTCATCGAGAAACTTGGAGAAACAGGAAAAAAAATTCACACCGCAAGGTCAAGAAATGACCAGGTTTTGACGGATATAAAACTATATTTATTAGATGAAATCAGAGAAATCACAGAACTGACGGATTCGTTTTTTCAAATACTGAAAGACAAAGCGAATCAGCACAAGGATGTTTTGTTGCCCGGTTACACACATTTTCAGGTTGCGATGCCATCATCTTTTGGATTGTGGTTTGGGGCGTATGCAGAATCTCTGGTTGACGATTTGGAATTATTGTTTGCAACGAAGAATATCATCAATAAAAATCCACTCGGTTCGGCTGCTGGTTATGGCTCCTCTTTCCCGATTGACAGGGAAAGCACAACTTATAAATTGGATTTCAGAACGCTGAATTATAACGTTGTTTATGCGCAAATGACGCGTGGGAAATCTGAAAAGTTATTAGCAAATTCGCTTTCGGTTTTGGCTGGAACTTTGTCTAAGTTTTCTTACGATGTATGTCTTTATTTGAGTCAGAATTTTGATTTCATCAATTTTCCGAAAGAATTTACAACGGGAAGCAGTATAATGCCACACAAGAAAAATCCTGATATTTTCGAATTGGTGAGAGCAAGATGCAACAGAATTCAGGCATTGCCGAATGAATTGATTTTGGTGACGAATAATCTGCCTTCTGGTTATCACAGAGATTTGCAATTGACCAAAGAAATCCTTTTTCCTGCCATCGATTCTTTAAAAGAATGTTTGGGAATCCTGATTTACACGCTTCCGAACATCGAAGTGAAAGACAATATTTTGAATGATGAAAAGTACAAATACATCTTCAGCGTAGAAAAAATCAACGAAGAAGTGAAAAAAGGAAATTCATTCCGCGATGCGTACATCCAAATCGGACAAGAAATTGAAAATAACGTTTTTGAATACGATCACAAGGAACTGAATCACACGCATCAAGGCAGTTTAGGAAATCTTTGTCTCGATGAAATCGAATATCAGTTCAATAAAGTGCGAGACAAATTGTTGGGTTAAGTTTATTATCGCAAAGGCATAAAGTAATTAGACAATGAAACTGTTTTATAGGCGCAAAATCTTAACGTTATCAAGTTAGAAAATTTATCCTTTGCGACTTTGAAGAGTATTATAGATAAAACCTTTTGCGACTTTGCGTTTTAAAAAAATCAATCCAACTTAAATTTAGTCGTTTTTTTAACCTCGTGAAGCACAATAGAACTATGATATTGACCGATGTGAGGACTGTTGGAGATGATATTTACGGTAAAATCATTGTAGGAATTAATATCGTTCGCAAGAATTTTCAGCATATAATCATACTCGCCGGAAAGGCTTGTGATTTCCTGGACTTCATCGTATTTCGAAATGTAATCTTCGAATTCCTTAAGGGTTTTCTGAGATTGCTCCTTAAGGCGGATATTGCAATAGACCACAATGTTGATTCCGAGTTTTTCCCGGTTGAGAATGGCAACGTATTTTTCCACCACACCTTGTTTTTCAAGGTTTTTGATGCGTTCGTAAGTCGGCGTGAAAGTCAATCCGATTTTTTCGGAGATTTCTTTCACAGATAACGTAGAATCCTCTTGGAGGAGCTGAAGAATTAATTTGTCTTTTTTATCCAAACTCATAATGGTGAATCATTATTTCAAAAGTAAATAAAAAAATTGACAAGAGTAGACGTTCATTGATTTAACATAAAATATTTTGGGAGAGATTTCATAATATTAAAAATATTGGTATCTTTGCAACCAATGAATTTGGTACAGAATTTAGCGACAAAAATAATTGGCAGGTTTGCCGACAACAACAATATTTTTTATATTTAACGAAGTCTTTTAGGCTTCGTTTTTTTATTTAAAAATTTTAATTATGATTAAGCTTTCACGCATTTCTACAGACAGTATAGGAAATATTTTAAAAGAAGCTCAGGCTTTTTCGGAGGGTAAGATTAGCAAAATTGAAGGTGATGTTTTTGCGGCCAACTTATTTTTTGAGAACAGTACCAGAACCAAAACCAGCTTTGAAGTAGCAGAAAAAAAACTGGGACTTCAAGTCATCGACTTTGAAGCCGAGAAAAGCTCGATTGCCAAAGGCGAAACAATGCTGGATACCATCAAAACTCTGGAAGCGATTGGGGTGGAAGTAGCTGTTATCAGACATTCGGAAAACAGATATTATGATGCGCTGAAAGATACCAAACTCAGTATTGTGAATGCCGGTGACGGAACAGGACATCACCCGACTCAGGCTATTTTGGACGCGTTGACCATCATTCAGGAATTTGGGAAAATCGAAGGACTTAAAATCGGAATCGTAGGCGATGTGAAACACAGCCGCGTTGCGAATTCGGATGCAGGATTATTCAGAAGATTAGGCGCAAGAGTTTATTTCTCCGGTCCGGAATTCTGGTTCGATGAAGGAATGCTGGTGAACGGAACTTATATGCAGTTCGATGATCTGGTGAAGGAAGTGGATGTTTTGATTCTGCTGAGGATCCAGCACGAGCGCCACGAGCGAAACTTCAATTTCAAATCCGAAGATTATCTGAAGAAATTCGGGTTAACAAAAGAAAGAGAAGCGAAAATGAAACCAACATCCATCATTATGCATCCGGCACCAATCAACAGAGGCGTGGAAATTGATTCAGAATTAGTTGAATGCGAAAGGTCGAGAATCTTCAAACAAATGCAGAACGGCGTTTTTGCAAGAATGGCCATCCTTAAATACGATTTGGAAAACAAAGGATACCAATTCATCGACTCCAAAAAATAAAAATTGATTCACGCTTTCGGGCGTGTTTTTTTTGAGATAAAAAGAAGGAAGAGAGAAGCAGGAAGATGGAAGACTTCCAACATCCATCCTCCAGCTTCCAACATAAAAAGTAAAAATGAAAAAGAAATTAGTATTAGAATCCGGCGAAGTTTTTTACGGAACGGGCTTCGGAGCAGAGCAGGACACAGCGGGAGAAGTGGTCTTCAACACAGGAATGACGGGTTATCAGGAATTACTTTCTGACCCAAGTTATTGCGGACAAATTGTGTGTATGACCTATCCGTTGATTGGCAATTACGGCATCAACCGTGACGATTATGAAAGCATCGAGCCGGTGATCAAAGGTTTAATCGTGAAGGAACTTTGCGATTTGCCCTCCAATTTCAGAGCGCAAATGAAGCTGGATGAATTGTTCGAGAAGAAAAACCTTTCCGGAATTTCCGGCATCGACACCAGAAGACTGACCAGAATCCTCAGAAGCAAAGGTGTTGAAAAGGGAAAAATCGTGAATGCCGATGCAGATGAAAAAGCTGTAATCGAAGAGCTAAAAGCGACTCAATTTCCAACAAATCAAGTAGAACAGGTTTCTACAAAAACGTCTTACGCCAGTCCGGGAAGAGGTTTTAAAGTGGTTTTGGTAGATTTCGGTTCCAAATTGGGAATCATCCGCGAGTTGTCTCAGAGAAACTGTGACATCATCGTGGTTTCCCACGATACAACGGCCGAAGAAATTCTTCTGATGAATCCGGATGGCATAATGCTTTCCAACGGTCCCGGCGACCCGGAGGATAATCAGAACGCCTTGGTAATGATTCAGAAATTGTTGGGGAAAGTTCCGATTTTCGGGATTTGTCTTGGTCATCAGTTGATTGGTTTGGCTTGTGGCGCAAAAACTTACAAACTGAAATTTGGACATAGAGGCGGCAATCATCCTGTTTTGGATTTAGAGAAAAACAAAGTCGCGATTACTTCGCAAAATCACGGTTACGCCATTGACCAGGAATCTTTAAAAAATACAGATTTAATAGAAACTCATATCGCTTTGAATGACAGAACGAACGAAGGTGTGAAGCATAAGATTCATCCTTGTTTCTCAGTACAATACCACCCGGAAGCCAGTCCCGGTCCGGAAGATGCGAATTATCTTTTTGATGAATTCATCACTCTGATGGAGGATTTTAAGAAATAAATTTAATTAAAACTTTGCTTCTGTAAGCTAATAGGTCTTAAGTAGACAGTTACAAGAGCAAAGTAGACCGTTACAAGAGCAAAGTAGACAATTACAAGAGCAAAGTAGACCGTTACAAGAGCAAAGTAGACAATCAGAAGAGTGAAGTAGACTGTCAGAAGAGTGAAGTAAGCAAAAGGAGGAGTAAAGTAGGTTGTCAAAATAAAAAGGAAAGATCACAGAATCCGAAGGATTCAATATCAGTAGCCGTAGGTGAAACCTATGGAGAAATATAAAGACAGTCAAAGGAACCCGAAGGGTTCAATGTTAATAGCCGTATGTTTTAACCTACGGAATGGAGATTAACAATAAGTTGGCTTTAGCCGAAATTTAAAATGCAAAATCATAGAGAAAAAATATTAGAAGTTATTCAAAATCTTATCGAAGCAAGAGGAATTATTTTTACACAAATTGTAAATCTTGCAATGTCAGGAGAATTAAAACATTTGGAGGATGCTTTTGATATCGGTGATGAATATGATTTTAAACTAAAGCATTTTGAAAGTATAGAAGATGCAAATGTTCAGAAACTTGTAAAGCTTTGCAAAAATACAGAGGAAACTATTTTTACAATAATGGATTCTAATGGGATTTCAGAAAACGAAGTAAATATTTAGATGAAAACAATTTTTGATATTGAAATTACAAACGATGATTTACAAAATGTAAATTATAAATATCAACTTGAACTCACATCAAAATTGGATGATTTGGATACTGATTTCAACCAAGACATTATTAATGAAATTGTTCTTTGGAAAGTGAATAGATATTCTCTTCTTGATGATAAAACGCTTTCACTTTTAAATAAAATAACTAAAGAAAATTTAATTCTGGATGTAGAACATACAATTACGATATTAAGCCAACTTTTAAAAACAAAAGGAATACAGCTAGCAATGGCCTCCACAATTTTGAGATTTAAAAATTCAAATATTTATCAGATTATTGACCAACGGGTTTATCGATTTATTTATGGTGTGGAGATGCCAAAATATTTTTCTTCTGTTGAAAAACAGATTGATTTTTATATTGATTATTTACAAAAATTAAAACAAGTTTGTATCGAAAAAGGAATTGATTTTAATCTTTCGGACAGAATCATTTATGAATTGGATAAACTGCATAATAAAGAAATAAAGATAAAGTATTAGTTGTCGAGATTCTTTCAGAATGACAAAGCAACGCAAAAAATAAAATAAAAAATCTTCCGACTTCTGTCATCGGACTTCGGACAAAAAAAAGTAAAAATGAAAAGAAAAGATATACAAACCATTTTAGTAATCGGCTCAGGTCCAATCATTATTGGTCAGGCTGCGGAATTTGATTATTCGGGAACACAGGCTTGCCTTTCTTTGAAGGAAGAAGGCTACAAAGTGATTTTGATCAATTCCAATCCTGCTACGATAATGACGGATGTGGAGATTGCCGACAAAGTTTATATTGAACCGATTTCTTTGGAATTCGTTTCCAGAATCATTCGCAAAGAACGTCCGGATGCGCTTCTTCCGACTTTGGGAGGACAAACTGGACTGAATATGGCGGTTGAATTACAGAAATCTGGAATTCTTGAAGAATGCAAAGTTGAAGTTTTGGGAACTAAACTTTCCGCAATCAATCAGGCGGAAGACAGAGATTTGTTCCGTGAATTGATGCGTGAATTGAACGAACCGGTTCCTGAGTCTGATATCGTAACAACTGTTGAAGGCGCTTTGGATTTTGCTGACAATCTGGGTTATCCTGTGATTGTCCGTCCTGCCTTTACAATGGGCGGAACAGGAGGTGGAATTGCTTCCAACGAAACTGAACTTCGTGAAATCGCTGAATTGGGCTTGAAACATTCGCCGGTAACACAATGCTTGATTGAAAGGTCAATCGCTGGTTTCAAAGAAATCGAATATGAAGTAATGCGAGATTCCAACGACAACGCCATCGTGGTCTGCAATATGGAAAACATCGACCCAGTTGGTGTTCATACAGGAGATTCTATTGTGGTGGCACCTTCGCAGACGCTTTCTGACAGAGAATATCAGTTGTTGAGAAATGCTTCCCTTAAAATCATCAGAGCTTTAGGAATTGAGGGTGGATGTAATGTTCAGTTGGCATTAGACCCGCATTCTTTCAATTATTATATCATCGAGGTGAATCCGAGAGTTTCGCGTTCATCGGCTTTAGCGAGTAAAGCAACCGGTTACCCTATTGCAAAAATCGCGGCGAAAATTGCAGTTGGTCTGACATTGGACGAAATCAAAAACCCGGTAACAGGAACGTCTTACGCTTGTTTTGAGCCGGCTTTGGATTATGTGGTAACGAAATTCCCGAGATTCCCTTTCGATAAATTTGAAACAGCTGACAGGAGATTGTCAACGCAGATGAAAGCGACAGGCGAAGTAATGGCCATCGGAAGAAACTTCGAAGAGTCTTTGCAGAAAGCCATCCGCTCTCTGGAAACCGGAATCCGTCATTTAGGATTAAAGAAAAAACAAGCGGATGCTTTGACAAACGAAGAAATAGAAAGAAGAATCCGGGTTTGTGATGACGAAAGATTGTTCATTATCGGCGATGCTTTGCGAAGAGGTTACGATTGGGAACAGATTGTAGAGTGGAGCAAAATCGATAAATTCTTCATCTGGAAAATCAAAAAACTGATTGATTTCGAAACGACAATCAAAGACAATCAATTCAATAAAGAAATTCTTCTCGAAGCTAAGAAATTAGGTTTCGCCGATTTGAATATCGCTCATCTTTGGGAAACGACTCAAAATGAAGTCTTCCGTTTCAGAAAAGACAACGGAATAATGCCGGTTTACAAAATGGTGGACACTTGTGCCGCTGAATTCGAATCGGAAACGCCTTATTTCTACGGAACTTATGAAGAAGAGAATGAAAGCGTCGTTTCCGAAAAAGAGAAAATCATCGTTTTGGGTTCAGGTCCCATCAGAATCGGACAAGGCGTTGAGTTCGATTATGCGACGGTTCATTCGGTTTGGGCGATTCAGCAGATGGGTTACGAGGCGATTATCATCAACTCCAATCCGGAAACGGTTTCCACAGACTTCTCGATTTCGGATAAGTTATACTTCGAACCTTTGGCGGAAGAAGACGTGATGAACATCATCGAACTCGAAAAGCCAAAAGGCGTTGTGGTACAGTTCGGAGGCCAGACAGCGATTAATCTGGCAGATAAACTGGCGGCTCACGGCGTTCAGATTTTGGGAACTTCTCTTGAAGATCTGGACAGAGCAGAGAACAGAGATAAATTTGAAAAAGCCCTTCAGGATTTGGGAATTCCACAACCATTGGGGAAAACTTCGACATCAAAAGAAGAAGCGATTGTGATTGCCAACGAAATCGGTTATCCGGTTTTGGTTCGCCCAAGTTATGTGTTGGGAGGAAGAGCAATGGAAATCGTTTATTCTGAAAAAGAACTTGCTCACTATATGGAAAATGCGGTGGACGCCAGCCCGGAACATCCGGTTCTGATTGACCGCTACCTGACCGGAAAAGAAGTGGAAGTGGATGCAATTTCTGACGGCGAAACGGTGGTGATCCCCGGAATTATGGAACATATCGAAAGAGCTGGAGTTCACTCCGGAGATTCAATTGCAGTTTATCCGCCTCAAACTTTGACGGAAACTCAAATCAAAACATTAGAAGATTATACGATAAGATTAGCAAAAGGTCTGAATGTCATTGGATTAATGAATATCCAGTACGTGATTTCCAACGGCGAAGTTTTCGTCATCGAAGTGAATCCACGTTCGTCCAGAACCGTTCCTTTCTTATCGAAAATCACAGATGTTCCGATGGCAAATCTGGCAACCAAAGCCATTCTCGGATCGTCATTGAAAGATTTAGGTTATCAATCCGGATTGGTTCCTAACAAGGAAGGCGTTTATGTGAAAGTTCCGGTTTTCTCTTTCAGCAAGTTAACAAAAGTCGATATTTCCCTCGGACCGGAAATGAAATCGACCGGAGAAGTGATGGGTAAAGATCTGACGCTGGAAAAGGCTTTGTACAAAGGCTTGATCGGAGCCGGAAGAAAAGTTCCGACTTTCGGAGCTATTCTTTTCACAGTAGCAGATGCAGACAAGGAAGAAGCATCAGAACTGGCCAAGCGTTTCAACAATGCAGGTTTCCGAATCTGGGCAACGGAAGGAACGGCGAAATTCTTTGAAGAAAAAGGAATTCAGACAAAAATCGGTTACAAAATCGGGGAAGAAGATGTGAACCTGATCGATCTGATCCAGAAAGGAAAAGTGCAATACGTGGTCAATACAATGACCAAAGGCAAACAATCCGAAAGAGACGGTTTCCAGATCCGAAGAATGTCCGTGGAGAACGGTGTTCCTTGTCTGACCTCAATGGACACTGTGGAAGCAATTCTGAAAGTGATTGAGAGTATGACGTTTAAAATGGAGGCGATGTAGTTTTCCGACCTTACAAAAATGAAAACCGAAAGATGTGTCTTTCGGTTTTTTTATGGATATTTTTCAGGATTTTGTGAGGTGTGGAAGATTCTGAAAATCTTGATAATTTCGTTTTCTTTATCTACTTTGTAAATGATAATATAAGGAAATATTTTCAATGGTAGTTTATGAAAATCATTGTGGATTTTTTGAAAAAAAGAGATTGATTTTAAAGTTTTTTCGGCTTCAATCAGCTTACTATAAAATGATTTTGCAATTTTAGGTGACGCTTTTTCAATGTAATAATCAACAGCTTTTACAACATCAATTTCAGCTTGATGTGTATATTCTATTTTAAAAGCCATATTTTTCTTTCATATTTCTGTGGAATTCTTCAGCAGGCATAAAATCTTCATCGGTCAGATTTTCCATTGCGTCTAATTCACGTTTCTGTTGTTCCGTGAGTTGATAATTCGTATTATGCTGAAACCAATTTTTCTCTTTTTTGTTTTCCAAAATTCCATCCAGATATCCCAAAACCTGCTTGAGAATCTCTTCAGGCTCATTTTTCAATTTTTCGGTAATGGTATGTAATGTTGTAGAACTCATTGTGATAGATTTTTATCAAAGTTAATAAAATCATTATAAAGTGTTTGATTAAAAATTGTACTTTTAACTTCAAATAAAAATTATGAAATCAGCAAACTTTTTCCTATCAGTCATTTTCGCAGCATTATTATTTTCCTGCGCTTCGGTTAACAATAGTAAACAGTCAGGTACAATTGTAAGAGACTGTACGGGAACTTACCTTAGAATCGGAGAAAATAATGATTATTTGATATGTAATTCGGATCTTCTGAATGATAAGAAAGACGGTGAAAAAGTATCACTTGTTTTTGTTCATACTAAAGACTGCCCGGAAAGAGACGGCAAAATTATGTGTATGATGTACCACGAAAACAAAGGAATGATTAGGGTCAAAAGCATCAAATAAATTCAAATTAAAACCTCATTTTTGAGGTTTATTTTTTGTTATTAACTATGATTCAGATTTTGTTACAGAATTTACATTGGAACACAAAAACGCTGAAACGGAATGAATTGCTCAAAACTCCGGGAAGCATTGATACCAATATCTATTTCGTACAAGAAGGGAGCATCCGGATTTTTATTGAAGATGAAAATGAAGAACGGATTATTCGCTTTGGATATAAAGAAAATATCATTGTTTCATTGGATTCGTTTTTGTCTGGCAAGCCTTCGGAATTTTATATTCAGGCGTTAAAAGCTTCGACGGTGAAAGTGGCGTCCAAAAAAGATTTTTATGAATTCATTAATTCCAGCAATGACAATCTGAAACTTTGGAGTTCGATTCTGGAAGATCTTGTGTTGCAACAGATTGAACGTGAGAAAGATCTTTTGTACAGTTCGCCGAAAATCCGGTACGAAAGAGTTCTGAAACGAAGTCCGCAATTGTTTCAGCAGATTCCCAATAAATATATCGCCAATTATCTCAGGATGTCGCCCGAAACCTTGTCGAGATTGAAAAAATCTTGACCTCAGTCAATATTTTTGTAAACGGGTTTTCAGACTTTTGTAAAAATTTTATGATAATGAAAATTCCGGTCGATCAATTACTTAATGAACTCAAAACCATTACGATAAATAACATTGTATTTACTGATTCATTACTCAATCAAAATAATGAAACGTTAAATTTCCGAAGTTCCGAAAACAGCTGGAGCATCTTAGAATGCCTGGAACATCTTAATTTTTATGGCCGGTTTTATCTTCCGGAGATAGAAAGCCGAATCGAAGAAAGTCGATTTAAATCCAATAAAAATGAATTCAGGAGCGGATTTCTGGGAAATTATTTTGCCAATATGATGCTTCCGAAAAAGAAACTCAACAAGATGAAAACGCTCAAGGTTTCTAATCCAATCCATAAAAAGCTGGATAATTCTGTTATCAGCGAATTCATCAATCAGCAAAACAAAATCCTTGGACTTCTGGAAAAAGCAAAAACGGTTGATCTGGAAAATACAAAAACTTCAATCAGCATTTCCAAATTCATCAGACTGAAACTGGGCGATACATTCCGGTTCGTGATTTACCATAATCTGAGGCATATCAAACAAGCGGAAAGAGCTTTAAATCAGATAATTTGATACGCTCTCGGATTGAACATTATGTTTTTTTTATTTAATTATATGTTCAATATGTAAGAAATTCATTACTTCTTCAGTAGATTGATGCTCACCGTCGCTAATTCAGAATCCGGGAATTTCTTGAAAAGATTCGTGTCTGGTTCCAAACCGGATTCTTTACAAATTCTGTGAAACACATCCACTTCCACAATATATTGATCAGAAAATCCGTGCGTTGCGTCATAAGCTGTCGCTGCGGTTAATCCCAGGTTTTTTGACGTGATTTCCGGCGAAAGCGTGTGTAATTCGATCAAAAGCAATCCGAATTTTTCTACATAAGGCGCCCATTTTTTGAGATGATTTAAAAGATTTTCTTCCACATCTTTGTTGGATAACCGTTTTCCGCGGAACGCAAAAGCGCCCGTTGATGTGCTGATTCTGTCAGAATTAATGTCCAAAACCTCTTCCCAAATCCTGTTGTGGTCGAGGAATGTTCGGATATTAAGCAAATCACCGAGTTCAATATTATAATCCGATTGCAGATCTTCCGCCAGCTGTTTCGGGTTTCCGATGTCACCCCAAATTACTTTGGCCCAGATGTCATTTTTAATCAGATTAGCTCTTGTCACTTTGAGTGCCGCCTGATTATAATCTGCGCCAACCAGGAACAACGGATATTCTTCCAGATGTTTACCCCGCAAAGTCTGTCTTTCGATGATCTCATAAAGATGTTGCAGGAGCGCTCCGTTTCCGCAACCCATATCCAGAATTCCTTTTGGTTGTTCGTTCAGCGGGCGGTTGAAAATCTCGATAATGAATTCGTCAATGACTTTAAAATAGGTCAGATGCGCGCCACCGCTTCCCCAGACATTCATTTCGCGGTTCACGTGGATCTCGTCCTCACCATCTTCGATTTCTCTTATTTCAGATGCTTTTCCGAAGATCAATTGGTCCAGCTTGGCAAACATCGGAAGGTAAGAAACCGTCACGCCGTACGCCGTTGCTCGTCTTGCAAAGAATAATCCTGTTTCCGTGAACTGGAAATTTTTCCCTTTCTTGGAAAACCAGCCGAGTTCGGAAAGGTAATCCAATATTTTCCCGAAATATTCCGGGTTTTTATGAAATTCTTCCGCGCTGAAACTCGCTTCCATAAAGTATTTATGAAACATTCCGCTCATCCCAAGTTTGATGATGATTGGTCCAACCAAAGCCCCTTCGATATGTTTTTGGATCTGATAATTTAAGGTCGATTCTTCCACATTTTCATTCAAAAACGATTTGTATTTCTCAAATAGCTGAATCCATTTTTTACAGAGATTTTCAGTCAGTTCTTTGGAATTAATAACATCGAAATCTGCCAGAAATTCGGCTAAATCAACATAAGTATTCTGATGAGAAAATGCTTCTTCGGTTTTATTATTTTTTAAAATTCTGACAATATTGGACTCATTATTCAAATCATAATTCAGGAAACCCTGAGAAGCCAAAACACGCAACGCCACATTCAGATAACCTTCATTAGCTTCAAATTTTTCATTGATTTCGGAAAGTTCCAGACAATCATTGGTTAATAAAAAATCCAATACTTTTTTCTTCGACAAAGCAGAAATGACCGGCGCAGTAACGATACCGTCCAGATGTCTGAAAATTGATTCACGAAGTTTTCTCTTATCCATAAACTGTTGATTTTCTGTTTTGGAAGATAAATATTTCATTTAATCTGGACAAAGAAAAAATGCCTGTTCATTTTTCGGTTGCCGGTTGCCTTGGAAAACAACTAAATTTGTATCATTCAGACAACAGTTATGGAATTGAGCAGCGAAATAATGTATCAGGCATCTTTTGAAAAAAATCCGGAATTCGAAGGTGTTTTTTGGATGGGCGTGAAAACGACAGGGATTTTCTGCCGTCCGACTTGTACGGCAAGAAAACCAAAGCCTGAGAACGTTGAGTTTTTTGGTAACACAAAAGATGCAATCCAGAAAGGTTACAGACCTTGCAAAGTCTGCAAGCCATTAGAAAATCCGGATGAAACTCCGGAAGAAATTCTGAAACTGATGAATGAATTATCGGAAAATCCGGTATTAAAATTCAAAGATATTGATTTGGTTGAGAGAGGACTACAGCCGATTACAGTAAAACGCTGGTTTCTGAAACATCACGGGATGACTTTCCACGCTTTCCAAAGAATGTTTAAAATTAATTCGGCTTTTAAAAAGCTTCAGCAAGGTGAAAATGTTCTGGATGTAGCTTTGGAAAACGGTTATGAAAGTTTGAGCGGTTTCAATGACAGTTTCAAATCAATTATCGGAGCTTCTCCTAAAAACTCAAAAATGGAAAAAATCGTTGACCTTAAAAGAATCGAAACACCGCTCGGAACTATGATTGCCTGTGCGAATGAGAACGGAATCTGTATGCTGGAATTCTCCGACAGAAAATCGCTAACCAAAGAACTGGAAGAGATTTCAAGATTTTTCAAAGCCAATATTGTGCAGGGCGAAAATCCTCATTTCAGGATTTTGGAAAAAGAATTGGACGAATATTTTGAAGGGAAAAGACTGGATTTCACGGTTCCGCTTTCACCGGTTGGGACAGATTTTCAGAAAAAAGTGTGGGAAATCCTGAGAACGATTCCTTACGGAACTACCAGAAGTTACGCGCAACAGGCTGATATTCTCGGAAATCCGAAAGCGGTGAGGGCGGTTGCGAATGCGAACGGTCTTAATAAAATTTCAATCATTATTCCTTGTCACAGGGTTATCGGAACTAACGGTACTTTAACAGGTTACGGCGGCGGAATCTGGCGGAAACAAAAACTGTTGGAGCTGGAAAAATCGATTTTGTTTTAATAATACGCAGGTTGCAAGGTTCCAAGTTGCAGATTTAGGATTATAATTTATTTTGAACTCAAAAACATCAAATATCATCTATTAACTATGAATATCCAGCCAATTTTAGAAAACGACTTTGTTAAATTAATTCCTTTGGAAGAAAACGATTTTGAATCCTTATTTTCTGTAGCTTCTGACCCGAAGATCTGGGAACAGCATCCGAATAAAGACCGCTATAAAAGAGAGGTTTTCCAAAATTTTTTCAAAGGAGCAATGGAAAGTAAAGGTGCGTTCAAAATTGTTGAAAAAAATACGGGCGAAATAGTAGGCAGCACCAGATTCTATGATTATAATCTGGAAGACAGTTCGATTTTCATTGGTTATACTTTTTATGCAAGAAAATTTTGGGGCTCAAAACTGAATCCTCAGGTCAAAAAACTGATGCTGGATTATATTTTTCAGTTCGTGGATAAGGTTAATTTTCACGTTGGTAAAGATAATATCCGTTCCCAGAAAGCAATGGAAAAGCTTGGAGCGAAAAAAGTAGATGAAATCAACGTCGCCTATTTCGGTGAGCCGGAAAAACTGAATGTTGTTTATGAAATCCGGAAATAGATTATTAAATTTGATTCTGATAAAAAAATCTAAATGAAAAAATACAGAATACAAGCCAATCCTTTTGTTGTTCCAACCACCGATGGAAAGCTGATTGAAGAACATTGGGGGAACTCGACCCGGAATTCAGATATCTCTATTGCGCATATGGTGGCACCGCCTGACTGGAGCGAGCCGCATCAGACGCCCGAGTTTGATGAATTTACATTAATCATTTCCGGTAAAAAACATTTCGAGATCGATGGCGATTCAGTGATTCTGGAAAAAGGCCAAAGTATTTTGATTGAAAAAGGGGCAAGAGTACGCTATTCTAATCCGTTCAATGAACCTTGTGAGTATATTGCTATCTGTCTGCCGGCTTTTTCAATGGATTTGGTTCACAGAGAATAATTTACATTACCAACTCTTCAAATAATCGGTCAAACGTTTTCTCCAGGTCTCGGCTTGCTCCGGGATGCGGTCTGGACGTTTGAATGATCGAGCTTTTCACGGCTGTCAGCCAGCGGAAACGTTCCGGAATATCCAGCTGGGCAATAGAACCGGCTGATTTGTCACCTTTGGCAATATTAACGAAGGATTCCAGGTGTTTCTCTACTTCATCAAACTCGATTTTAGAATGAATCACCCGGAATTTTTCCTCACATAGATGAATCTTCACCTTGATGAATTTTTCTTTCTTTGAAAACATAATTAATCCAACGTTGAAGAACTCTTCACGCTCAGGTTTCGGAACCAGGCGGATTACCGCATATTCATATAACTTTGGCTCTTGCATTTTTCGCTTCATTTAAAAAGTTATCAGAATGTTCCAGTCTTATCGAAAGAAATTGGAAATATACCTCTTTGATTTCTTCCGGTGACAAGTCGGTATCGTTCCAATTGAGCCAGTCGGTTGGAATCAGTTCTACAATTTCTCGCAGTATTTCTGGTGTAAGAATGGATTTGAATCTCGCATTTACCTCGTCCAGTTCAGAAGCCTGTGGAAGCAAAACGTGGTCTTTTATCATTACGAAAGGACTTACCGCATTCTTTTCCCAGTTGTCCCAGGAATGATGGAAATACAGGGATGCACCATTGTCAATCAGCCAGAGTTCCTTATGCCAGATCAGCATATTCGTATTGCGGAATGTCCGGTCAATATTCGTAAGAAAAGCATCCAGCCATACGATTTCAGAAGACAGTTTGGAGTCAATTTTCACCGCGCCGGGATCATAAGTAATGGCTCCGGAAAGATAATGAAGCGCAAGATTCAGTCCGCAGCTTGCTTTCAGAAGATCCTGGATTTCTTCATCAGCTTCACTTCTTCCAAAATCTTCGGAAAGATGGGCAAAAACCAGTTCAGGAATCCGGAAACCCAAAACCTGTGCGATTTTTCCGCCGATCAGTTCAGAAATCAGTGCCTTCACGCCGTGACCAGCACCACGGAATTTCAGCACATACTTGAAGTCATCATCCGCCTCGGCAAGAGCCGGCAAAGATCCGCCTTCGCGCAACGGCAAAATATATCTGGTAACCGTTACGGTTCTCAATGATAAGTCCAACTTGTAAATTTTTTGTAAAAATAGATATTTTGAAAGAAAAAAGAATTATAATCTATTGAATGTTGGTATTTCTATATTCTGATTATAAATGCTTTTTTAATGCACATTTCATATTGATTTGTTGGAGTTTGAATAATTGATTTTTTAAATAAAATTATATATTGGTTTATTTATTTTAAAAATTAAGTTATATTTGTGAATAGGATGATTGTATATGTTGTTATTGTTGAATTTATTTTAAAAATACTATGAATAACCTCAAAAATAAAATATATGAGAAATTTTTACCTAAAATTTTGTATTCTCTTAATTATGTTTTGGGCGAAATCAAGTTTTGCTCAAGCCTTTACAGAGAATTTTGACAATGTTGCCACACTCACAGCGAGTGGTTGGTATCAGCAGAATAATAGTTCTACAATTGGAAACAATCCTAATTGGATTCAAGGTGTACCCACTCCCACAGGTCCTTTTGATTCTTATAATGGTGCAGCAAACTCGTACATTTGTGCAAATTATAACTCAACAACAGGCAATAATACGATCAGTAACTGGCTCGTCGCACCGAACAGAACTTTGCGGAACGGAGATGTCTTTACGTTTTATACCAGAATACCAACCCCAGCCCCGACAGAATATCCTGATCGCCTTGAAGTTCGTATGAGTACAAATGGAGCCAGTGTAAATGTTGGAACAGGTCCAACCGGACTTGGAGATTTTACAATATTGCTGTTAAGCGTAAATCCAAACTTGACAACAGGAGTTTATCCGAAGGTGTGGACGCAGTTTACTATTACAATTTCCGGTTTGCCTGCGCCTACATCAGGACGTATAGCATTCAGGTATTTTGTAACAAGTGGAGGCCCAACCGGAACAAATTCAGATTATATAGGAATAGATAATGTGGTTTACACGCCTTATGTTTGTCCGGCGTTTACTATGACACCTGGCGGAGCTTTAACAGCTGGTGCTGCGGGCAGCCCTTACAGTAAAACGCTTACGCAGACAGGGGCTTTAGGAACTCCTAGTTTTGCCATTACAGCTGGTACACTTCCTCCGGGATTAACTTTATCTTCCTCAGGAACTATTTCGGGAACGCCGACTGCTACAGGGACATTTAATTTTACTGCGACAGTGACTGATGCCAGTGGATGCTCAGGTTCTCAGAATTATTCTATTACTGTACTATGTCCGTCAAACCCGATTACTATAGCTAATTTTCCAACACTTTGTAGTAATAGTGGTTTATATACTTTAACAGAAGCTTCTCCCGCAGGGGGAACATATAGTGGAACGGGAGTGAGTGGAGGTAAATTTGATCCAGCAGCGGGTACGCAAACTATTACTTACGATTATACAGACCCTTATGGCTGTGCGCATTCCATGAGTAAGACTATAACAGTTAATCCTGAACAAAATATTACAACCCAACCAAGTGCCAGCACAATTTGTGCGGGTGCTAATACCACATTTAGTGCTGCAGCTAACAATGCTATAGGGTATCAATGGCAGGTTAATACTGGTTCAGGCTTTACAAATATCAGCAACACTGCACCATATTCCGGTGCAACGACGGCTACGCTGACTATTACAGGAGCAACTGCCGCAATGAACGGTTATGTTTATCGTGTAGTAATTTCTGGCTCTACAGGATGCGATCCAAAAACTTCAAACAGCGCAGCCTTGACCGTTAATTCTGCTCCGTCAATTACGACCCAACCAAGTGCAAGTACGATCTGTGCAGGTTCTAACACTACGTTTACAGCTTCTGCAAGTAATGCCACCGGTTACCAATGGCAGGTTGATTCTGGTTCCGGCTTTACGAATATCAGCAACACTGCACCATATTCTGGTGCAACTACATCAACCTTAACTATTACAGGAGCAACTGCCGCTATGAATGGTTATTTGTACCGAGTTGTGGTAACAGGATTGTGCACACCGGCTGCAACTTCAAATAGTGTAGCTCTGACCGTATCATCGGTAAGTGGTTCAATAACTAAAACCGATATTACTTGTAATGGAAGTTCTAATGGAACAATAACACTTACACCTTCTGGAGGCGTATTTCCATATACTTTTGAGTGGAATGACGGTGTGAATACCCAAAATAGAACAGGTCTTGCCCCAGGAACTTATACAGTGACTATAAAAGACGTTAATGGTTGTACTGGTGTTACTTCTGTGACTATAGCCCAGCCGGCCGCATTAGTGGCCACAGCTGGAGCACAAACCAACGTTGCTTGTAATGGTAGCGCGACAGGTTCAGCTACAGTTAATGTTACTGGTGGAACAGGTAGTTATACATATAGTTGGAATACAACTCCTGAACAAACAGGAATGACAGCAACAGGATTGGCTGCGGGAACTTATGTAGTAACTGTTAAAGATGCAAATAATTGTAGTACAACACAGTCATTTACAATAACGGAAGCGGAAGCAGTAACAGCACCAACAGGAGCTACTACACAAACCTTTAATGCTGGAGATACTTTAGGTGTTCTTGTTGTAAATGGTCAAAATATTAAGTGGTATTCTACAGCAACTGATGCTACTAATCATGTCAATGGTTTATCAATCAATACAATAATTGTAAATGATACCACTTATTATGCTACGCAAACCATTGGTGGTTGTGAGTCGAAAGCATCATTGCCGGTAAGGGCTTGGAATGAGGATTTGAATGTTAGTAATGTAAATGGCAAAGCCAAAATCCAAATTTATCCAAATCCGGTTAACGAAGCATTACACTTCAATGGTGATGTGAAAATAAGTAGGGTTATAATTATGTCAATTGATGGTAAGAAAGTTTTTGAAAAATCTTTGAATGGAGAAAGAAAACTGAATGTTCATACTCTAATACAAGGAGCTTATCTCATCAAGATCTTTACAGATAATGGTGTACAGACAATTAAGTTTATTAAAAATTAATCGATAATAAAATTTAATTTTTGCCGGGAGATTTTCTTCCGGCTTTTTTATTTCCAATCGGAATAGCTATTTTTGAAAAAAATTATAAAAATGTCAGGTTTTATAGACTTCGGAATTGCCAAAAAGCAATACCAGGGAAAGAACAGAATCTCCCAGCTTTTCAATATAAAATATCCCATTATTCAAGGCGGGATGATCTGGCATTCCGGTTGGCGATTGGCTTCCGCAGTTTCTAATAATGGCGGATTGGGATTAATTGGTTCGGCCAGTATGTATCCGGATATTTTAAGAGAAAATATCCAAAAATGCAAAGCTGCGACAGATAAACCTTTCGGTATCAATGTCGCTTTGCTATATCCAAATCTTGAAGAAATTATCAATATTATTTTGGAAGAAGGTGTGAAAATCGTTTTCACATCAGCTGGCAATCCGAAAACCTATACAGAAACGCTTAAAAAAGAAGGCATCAAAGTCGCTCACGTGGTTTCCAGCGTGAAGTTTGCGGTAAAATGTCAGGAAGCGGGCGTTGATGCAGTTGTAGCAGAAGGTTTTGAAGCAGGCGGACACAACGGAAGAGATGAAACCACTACACTTTGCCTTATTCCAAGCGTCAGAAAACATATTGACATTCCTTTGATAGCCGCAGGTGGAATCGGTTTGGGAAGCCAGATGAGAGCAGTGATGACATTGGGTGCAGACGGTGTTCAGATCGGTTCACGTTTTGCTGCAACAGTTGAGGCGAGTTCCCACGATAACTTCAAAAATAAGATTGTTGAACTGAAAGAAGGTGACACACAGCTGACTTTAAAGGAATTGGCTCCTGTTCGTCTGGTTAAGAATAAATTTTTCCACGATCTGGAGAGTCTTTACGAATCTGGCAGAAATGTCGAAGTGTTAAAGGAAACTTTAGGCAGAGCACGTGCTAAACGCGGTATGTTTGAAGGTGACTTGGAAGAAGGCGAATTGGAAATTGGACAGGTTTCTGCTTTAATCGATGAAATCCTGCCGGTTGAAAAAGTCTTTGAAAATTTAATCCGGGAATTCAACGAAGCTAAAGTTGATTTGATGTTGTAAAAAAAAAATATAACAACTCATAAAACTGTTTAAAATAATTTTATTATCAGCATAAATCAAAAAAAAAACTCTCAAACTCTCAAACTCAAAATGTTCTCTAAACAGGAAGCTCAACAATTGAAAACAGAATTCTGGACAGCTTTTGGAAAAGCTTTCCCGAGGAAATGGCTGCTGTATGATACCAAGATCAAAGATTTCTCATTCAAATTCTATGCAGACAACAAAAAAGCTGAGGTTTCTCTGGATATTGAGATGAAAGATGAGCTGTATCGAAATGCTTATTACGAGAAGATCTGGTCTCTGGAATCTATTCTGGAAGATTTTGTAGGCGATTTTACCAAAGATGAGTTTTATGCTCTGGACAATGGAAAAATCATCAGCAGGATTTGGGTAGAGAAAACCGGAGTCAGCGTTTTCAACAAGCAGACCTGGCCGGATATTTTCGAGTTTTTTGTCGACAAAATGGATGGGTTCGAAAGATTTTACTACGAGTACGAAGATTTTATCAAAGATGTCTGACAGAAATGAGAAGTAAGATGTGAGAAGTAAATATAAAAACAAATTTCAGCCATAAAAACATTTTACTTATCCTTTTTAACATTCAATAAAACATTAAAAGAATGAAAAATATTACAATAAAAGCCAACGATTTTTTTGAATTACTGAAGCTGAAAGACCAATCGATGTGGGATGTTTTTGCATCAATGATCGATGGCGAGGAAAAGGAAATCGTTTTTCTGAATGATGAAAACCAATACCTTTTTCATTACATCCTGCCTTCAACTATTGAAAAACTCCAGGAAGACAAAACACTTTTTGCCAAGGAATATGCTGAAAAGTTGTCAGGACTTAACTAAGTTTTTCTTCCACTCAAAGTAGCCGATAACTGCCATAACGGTAAAAACCAGGTATTGCAAAGCAGTCAGAGAAAGACCTTTGTATTGCATCATCGGAACGCAGACCAGGTCTGCGGCAATCCAGAACAACCAGTTTTCGATATTACGTTTTGCCATAAAATACATCCCGACCAGAAACATAGAAGTGGTAATGATGTCTGTGTAATTTGCCCAATCCAGATGATAAAGGCCCAGCCTGACGCCATTCATAGAGAAATGATTGTCAATAAAAGGCTTGTAATAATAAACCAATCCGACAAAAATCAAACTGGCGAAAAACAGCATTCCTCCAACTTTCCAATCCTTTACACTTGCTTTTTTTACCTCTACATGAATGTGATCTTCAGAATGCCTGGACCAAAGAATCCAGCCATAAATGCTCATCACCGTATAATAGACATTGATGAGCATATCACCCAGTAATCCAAAAACCAGCATTATATAGATAAATAAGACTGTGGAAACTATGCCGGTGGGATAGACCCAGATATTTTTTTTGATAGAAAAGTAAACACTTAACAACCCGAAGATGACAGCAACGGATTCTAATACAATAAGATAGATTTCATAGGAGCTGTACTGCGCCGTAAGTGATTCGAAGAAGTTCATATCATCAAAGATAATCTTTAAACGTTGAAAATTAGTTCTGTTATTAGGAATTATTATCGAAAAGTGAAATTAAATAGTTAAAAAAAGTTAATGAAAGCAATTTTTTAATATTTTCGTAATTCAAAATATATAAATAATAGAAAAGTCACTCGGTTCTGTCGGGTAAAAAATTACAAACTATGTCAAATATCTGGATTAAAAAGCCAATGGAAGCTTACGAAGCGGACATCAAAAAAAGTCAGCTTAAGCGTGTATTGGGAAAATGGAGTTTAACAGCTATCGGGATTGGTGCCATCATTGGAGGTGGTATTTTTGTTTTAACAGGGACAGGTGCATATTATAATGCAGGCCCGGCTCTGGCACTTTCCTTCGTGATTGCAGGGATTGCCTGTGTTTTTGCAGCATTGTGTTATGCGGAATTTGCATCGATTCTTCCGGTTGAAGGTTCGGCCTATGCATACGCTTACGGAACAGTAGGAGAGATCTTTGCTTGGATTATAGGCTGGGGATTGATTCTGGAATACGCAATGGGTTCTATGACGGTTGCAGTTTCCTGGTCCGGGTATTTCGGAAAATTACTGAAGATGTTCGGGCTGCATATGCCGGCTTGGCTTACAACAGACCCACAAACATATCTTGCTGCAGGTAATTCCGGATTTTCCATGAACCTACCTGCATTTTTAATTGTATGGGTGGTAATCGGGATTCTGCTGAGAGGAACGAAAGGCGCTGCAAAAGCCAATAACCTCATTGTAATGCTGAAAGTTTCTGCTATCATTTTCGTTATTATTGCGGGTGTATTCTTCATCAATCCGGAAAACTGGTCACCATTTATTCCTGCGGCAACTACCATTACAGAAAACGGTGTTTCCCATTCCGCTTATGGATATGCGGGCGTTGTTGCCGGAGCATCTGCGATTTTCTTTGCCTATGTAGGATTTGATGCCGTTTCCACACAGGCGGGGGAAGCGATTGACCCTAAAAAAGATGTACCGTTTGCAATCATTGCATCTTTGGTAATCTGTACATTATTATACATTTTGGTGTCATTGGTTCTGACAGGAATGATGCATTATACAGACTTCAATCCACTAGGAAAATATCCGGATGCAATTAAAGCGCCAGTGGCTTACGCCTTCGATATTGCCGGGCAGGCTTGGGCTGGTTATATCATTACGATTGCTGCAACAGTTGGTTTGATTTCCGTACTTATGGTAATGATTATGGGACAATCCAGAATTTTCCTGGGAATGTCAAAAGACGGGTTGATTCCGAAAACCTTCTCAAAAGTAAATCCGGTTACAAGTGTTCCTTCCAAAAACCTGATTATTTTAGGAGGTGTGATTTCGGTCATTGCTTCATTTACACCAATCAATGATTTGGCGCATATGACCAGCTTCGGGACATTGTTCGCTTTCACAATGGTTTGTGTGGCGGTTTGGGTTCTTCGAGTTAAAGAACCGAATCTTCAAAGGAATTTCAAAGTTCCTGCATTGCCGGTCATTGCCGTTTTAGGAATTGCGATTAACATCTATTTGATCATCAACCTGAGCAAAGAAGCACAAATGTACTCTTTGGGATGGCTTGTGATAGGTTTCTTTATTTACTTCTTATATAGCAAAAGAAATTCAAAACTTCAGAACGGAGGATTTGGAGAAACGTTTAAGGCAGAACAGGAACCTTTGGAAGATGTTGATATCGATATCGACAACAAACATTAAAATATAAATTCCGCATACTTTTGCGGAATTTTTTTTTGGAGCTTAATCCCGCTTTCCATTACAATCTTTTTTGCTCGGCATAGCCTCTCGCAAAAAAGGATTTCCATTGCAATCGGGGCTATTGGTTTTTGTTTCTAAAAGGAAAATTTCCCAATAATAATCAACATTACCTAACTTTCATTATTTTTATAAAATGAAAAAACTGATACTATTTTCACTATTAATCCTATCATCATTTCTATTATCTCAGAAATTCACAATTGATACGTTATTGACTGATAAAATCAGCATTCGAGCTATTCAACTCTGGGATGGAAAAGTCTGGTATGCCGGATCAATGTCCAAGTTTGGGTATGTAAAAATAAACGAACCAAAAGTCGGAAATCAAGTTATCCTAAACGATAAAAACCAAGAATTTCGTGTGATTGCAAAATTCAAAGAAAACTTTTTTGAAACCGCAAATGTAGGTTCACCAGCTCAATTTTATGTAATATCCGCAGAAAATTTAAAAATTTCTCAACTTGCAAAATATACCGATTCTACTGTTTTTTTTGATTCATTTAAAGTTTTAAATAACAATGATGGAATTGCTATTAGTGACCCTTTCCCAAATGGTAAACCCTTAGTAGTAATAACATCAAAAAAGAAAAATTTTGCAGAAAAACAAAGTAATCTGCCAACATATTTTAAAGGTGAAGCACATTTTGCGGCAAGTAATTCTAACATTGCTATGTATAGAAAGAATGTATGGATTGCAACCGGAGGAACAAAAGCAAGAATTTTTAAATTCAACTGGAAAAATCCATATAACTGGCAGGTTTTCGAAACGCCATTTGTTCAGGGCACACCTTCAGAAGGGATTTATTCCATTGACTTTTATGATAAAAATTTTGGAATAGCAGTCGGCGGAGATTACACCAAACAAGCTGATAACATCAACAATATTGCAACAACAAATGATGGCGGACAAACCTGGCAAATCCAGGCCAGCGGGCAAAATGCAGGTTATATGACTTGCGTGAAATTCCGGCCAAAAACGAAAGGTAGGGAGATCGTTGCTGTTGGAGATCAGCACATCAGTTTCTCATCAGATTACGGAAAAACCTGGACAAAAATCTCTGACGAAAAAAATCTTTATGCCTGCGAATGGCTGAATCACGATACTTTAATATTAGCTGGAAAAAACAGAATTATCAAATTGAATTTTAAGTAATATTTCTGGACAAATAATTTTTTATTTCTTTGATGAGCGAAGCACCTTTACGAATCATAAATATTATCAATAATTATAAAAATCTTTGCGGCCTTTGCGTTAAAATCATAATCCCTACTTTTGCACCGAATTAATGAACTAGGCAAAATTTGCGAATGAAAAATACGGTTATTTTTGATATGGACGGCGTGATTGTAGATACGGAACCGCTTCATAAAAAGGCTTATTATCAGCATTTTAAAGAATTGAACATCGAGGTAGACGCAGGATTATTCTCAAGATTTACCGGCAAATCGACCCGAAATGTTTACCAAATGATTAAAGATATTTTCGGAATTGATTCTAATGTAGAAGATTTAATCGCAAGAAAAAGAACCCTATTTTACAGTTTGTTTGATAAAGATCCTGCTCTTAAATTATTAGATGGTGTTGAAAATTTGATTACAAATCTCTATTCATCAGGCTTTCAGTTAATATTGGCATCGTCTGCCGCAAAATCTACCATTGACAGAGTTTTCAAACGTTTCAATTTGTTTCCTTTTTTTTCTCATTTGGTCAGTGGTGAAGACTTCCCGGAATCCAAACCTAATCCCGCTATTTTTATTGAAGCACAAAGACTTTCAGGAAACAGAAGATCAAATTGTATAGTGATTGAAGACAGCACAAACGGAATCCAGGCTGCAAACGCTGCGGGAATTTTCTGTATCGGCTATAAAAGTCAGAATAGCAAAAACCAGAATTATGACAATGCAGACCTGGTGATTCATCATTTTGATGAGCTTAAAATTGAAGAGTTAGAAATGATTTAAGAAATTCTTTTTTTGCTGGATGACTTTACCCATTCATCTTTTCCGCAGATCTTGCAGAGGTGTTTTCCTTGTTCTAATTCTTCCGTATAACCACAAAATGTACACGAGTAATACGAATGGCTAAGGATGGTTTTTATGGCTTGGTCCAGAGAGTCCGGCATTATTGGCAATCCAAACTTCGTATTGTTATCATCGAAGTAGAAAACACTGATCTCGCCGGAAATTTCTTCAATTGCACTCTCTACCTGCCCAAGCTGAGAAACTCCTTTTAGTCTGAGCTCTGCAAAAAATTCGTCTTCGCCAAGCGCCTCTTTTTTGAAATCATCAATACAAAAAATGCCGTTTTTAATCAGGCAAATTGGTTTTCCTTCTACCAGCTTTTCGAAATTTTTGCTTTTTCCAATGAAGTAAGTTATGATAGAATAAAGGCTGATGATCATTGTAAAGACTACAATTGCAGGCATAATTCCAACATCCTTGTAAAACATCGGATCGCCCGCAGCAGATCCTAAGCCGATAATGACAACAAGCTCAAAAACAGATAATTGCTTGACGCCGCGTTTTCCAAGGAGTCTCAATCCGAAAATAATGACAAAAAACATTATTCCCGTTCGGAGAAATGTTTCCAGGAGGAAACTCCATTCTTCAGAGCCTAATAAAATTTGTTTGAAATCGACCATAGTTTTTTACGATTTCGTTCAAAAAATACGCCAGAGATTTTAGTTTTTAGTTGAATATGAATGATAAAATACTCATTTTTTATTGTAAACGGTCAGTTTTTTGTCACCTGTTTTTGTGATAATTTTATTATTAACAGCTGATTTCAAATCCCTGCTCGCCGTTGCAGAAGAAATATTTTTGAAATAATCAATATAGTCTTTTCTTGTAAATTCCTGATTAATATTTTCTATAAAAATAAAAATCCTATCACTTTCAGAAAGTTTTTTTGTCGAGTTTTCTAATAGTTCCGAAAGCGATCTATCGATGATTTGCAACATATATTCTATGAACTTGGTCGATTTTCCCTCTTTGTCAGAAGCTGATAAGGCGTTATAATATTCTTCCTGATTTTTTGAAATCAAAGTTTCAAAAGGTATGAATTCAAAAATTGGATACTCATTCATCAAAATCAAAGTCTGCCAAAGTCTTCCCATTCTACCATTTCCGTCCAAAAAGGGATGGATGAATTCCATTTCGTAATGAAATACACAACTTTTTATTAATGTTAATTCTGATCTATCCTTCAAATATGCAAAAAGGTCTTTCATTAAAAAAGAAAGGTTTTCCGCTGGTGGTGCAATATGTTCAACTTTAGACCCTTTTACTATTCCAACACTTTTCGTTCTATATTTTCCAGGATTTTCTATGAGATTTTTCATCAAGGATTGATGTGCTTTCAAGAAATCTTTTTCTTTGTCAAATTTTAGTTGAGTCAGATTTTTGTAAATAGTCAAAGCGTTCAGAACTTCAATGATATCTTTCTGAGGCCCTACGACACGTTTGTTTTCTAAAATAGCCGTTATTTGGTCTTCAGAAAGTGTGTTTCCTTCTATACTTAAAGAAGAATGAATGGTTTTGATCTGATTTTGCTTTCGAAGTTTAGGATCGGTTCTAGTCAAAAATTTGGCGTTCACGATTCCAATTTTTTCTGAAATTGATGCAATATGTTTTAATATTTCTGACGTGATCTCGTAGGGTGGCTTCATATTTTTGATAGTATCATTTGATAGTATCAAAGATACATAATATTATTTCTCAAAAAATGCCATAGAACTCCCAATCCAGATCGCATCTTTTTTATTAAAATCCACATTCACCATTGCAGCTTTGGTCATTCTCACAAGATTTACCATTAGTTCAGGATTAAATTCTTCCGGATTCCACGCAAAAAGTAAGCGGATTTCTGCTTTGGAAAATTCGCCATTGATGTCTTCAAAAAGTGGTGCATAAGTCACTTTTCTTTGAAGGATATAATTTTCTTTATCTTCAATTTGATTGATGATTTCCTGTGTAGGATTCAGGTTCACACCACTTCCTGCAAATGAAAAAAGTGGTTTCAGAACAAAATTTTCTAACTGTTCAGTTTCAGGAAAGTCTGGTAAGAAATAACTTTTCGGAACAAATTCGTGCTTCAGTTTGGGAAGGATATATTTTGAGATTTTGAAAAACCAGTTCGGGTGTGTGATCCATTCTACATCAACATTTTCCCGAAAGTCAAATTCCGTTTTCAGACCTTCGATTTTATCCAGCTCATCAAAAATCACACGGTTGTAGATTCTATTAATTGGAACTAATTTTCCATTATTTTCATAGAATAATTTTTTTCCATCTTTTTTAACTTTAGTCAGACAGACTGTTTTGATACCCAGATATTGCTCGGTCAAAACGAAATCGATCGCCGTTTTTTGTTTTTCAGGATAAATTTCCAAAAGAATGACATTTTCAGGATTCTCATTTCCAACGATAACTTGCTTCAGCTTTTTGATATATTGATCTTTCGGAAGCGAATTTCTCAGCTCATTAAGAAAAGGATAAACTTCAGCAATTACTTCTTCAAACAGCTTCTGAAATCCGAACAAACTCGGAAAAGCTTGTAATTCTATCAACTGTGGAATCACATTTCCGTTCTCATCCTGGCAGATTCCAAAATCGATTGCCATAAAATGTGGCTTTTTAGTGTCATTCGGGACATTACAGTTGGCAGGAATCGCTTTTCTCAACTCATCATCAGGCATTTCTTTGATTTGAGAAATAATAGATTGAGAGGCATCATCCAGCTTTTTCCAAAAATAATTAGTAAGGAAAATCGGACTTTCAGAAAGTCGAAACGCGGCTTCGTGACCGCATTTTTCCGTTATCAATTGCTGAGCTTTCTGATACTTATCCGGAGAAAATTCCTCATTAAACTGAGCTCTGTATTTTGGAATCATAGTTGTGTTTTTTCTAAGTTAAAAGTTGATAGTAAGAAATAAGAAGTATTAAACATCTTACTTCTAACTTCTCACATTTTACTCTAATTAAAGACTAAGGTTTTAACAATTTGCCCGGCTGCGGCTTGTAGAAATTTCGGGATAATCTGCGACTGTGTGAGAATAATTTTATCTTCGTCATTCATTCTGTCAATGGTTTCCAGGTATTTTTCCATCCCGAATGTTTCAATCATCGCTTCCTTATTTTTTTCATCTTCCAGATTTTTAAGAAATCCGACAGGATCAGCTTCCGGGTGAAACTGTGTGCCGAAAATTTCATCGGAAAATCTCACCGCCATCATCGCTCTTTCCAAACGAACCGTAGGGCGGATTTTTTCCAAAGCCACTATTTTCATACCCAATTCGTCTAATTTTTCCTGATTGGGTTCGATGCATTGATATGCTCTGGAATCTACTGCATAAAAAGGATCCGGAAGATTCTGGAAAAGAAACTCACTGTCGCCTTCCTCAGATTTATGAATCGGCATCACGCCAAAAGAATAGGATTTTCTCCTGCAGACGTTTGCTATTCCGAAATGGATAACGGCCAGTTGGAAAGAATGGCAAACCAAGAACAAATACTTTTTCTGTTCGTTAGTTTTGTTATGGTCCCAGATCTGTGTCAGGAAATCAGCGAATTTCTGTTCCCATTCATAACCTTCACGATGCGGATTTCCCGGACCACCGGAAGAGATAAAGATGTCAAAATCCTCTACATTAGGCATTTCATTTTTATAACGGACATCAAAAACAGCCACAGAAACCTCGTATTCCGACTGCTCCTGAAATGCCTTCGACAGCTCTTTTATGTTTCTCATTCCTTGATTCGGATGATTGTTATTCATATCCAAAAGTGCAATTCTTACATCATTTTTACTCATATTCATACTTTTAATAAATTGATTTTTGTTTACCGTCTCTAAAATTGATTATGATAATTTGCTTCTTCCTGGCATCTATTCTGTAAACAATGTAGTTGTTTTCATCAACCATTCCTTTATGAAGGTTTTTGAATTTTTCTGTTTTAGGAAAGAGTTTTGGCTGACGTTTTATCAACTCAATAAATTTATTGATATTATATTCCAAGCGGAGAATCTCTTTACTTGTCCAATCAGACTTCAGATATTTTAAAGTTTTTAAAAGTCCTCTTTCTGCACGATTTGTCCAGACGATTTCTATTTCCATTCATTAAACAATTTCATCACATCTTGATGTGATTTAAGTTGTCCGTTTTCAGCTTCTTTTAGTCCCAATTCAATTTCCTGGTGTTCCTCTTTACTTAATTCTTCCCACCAATCCTGAGGATACTCTTTCTGGAAAATCTCTTTTATTTTTTCGAGAACACTTTCTTTCTGAGTATTCAAAAGAAGTTTCATCAGTTCTAATTTGGTTGCTTCGATGTTCATAACCAATTTTTTGCAAATTTACAAAATTGAAAATATCTTTATAATTGATAAACGTAAGAAGAGATCAAAACATCTATAAATAATCAATTATTAAAGCAGTCCCTTCTCGGTTTCGTAGATCATATAATCCACTACTTTTTTCATGTCGCCGCCGCTTTCGTGGAACACTTTTAGCTGTCTGTCTGCGCCGGTTCCCATTTTGATAATTTCTCTTGCAAATTCAACTTCTTTTCTGCAACCCAAATCATCCACAACATCATCTATGAAAGCCAATAATTCTTCTAACAAATCTTTATAAGGAACGCTCGCTTCTTTCCCAAAATCAATGAGATGTGCATCAATGCCATCTTTGGAGGCACGCCATTTATTTTCGGTAAGCAGAAGTCTTCTGTAGCTTCTGTAGCTTGTATTTTGCTGATGCATCTTATATATCTTGGCAACCAACGATTGCATAATCGCTGCGAGACAAACGGTTTCATCAATAGTCAGCGGCATATCGCAAATCCTGAATTCAATCGTAGGATAGAATGGATGGACTCTCAGATCCCACCAGATTTTCTTAGCATTATCAATAGTTCCTGTTTTCACCATCAGATTCACGTAGGCATCAAACTCCGCCACACTTCCGAAGTAACTTGGCAGTCCGGTTCTTGGAAACTTAGCAAAAACTTCCTGTCTGTATGATTTGAAACCGGTTAATCTGCCAACCCAAAACGGAGAATTGGTGGACAAGGCATAAACGTGAGGTAAAAAATAACGCATCACATTCTGGATTCTGATTCCTTCTTCACGGTCAGGAATACCGATGTGAACGTGTAGCCCAAAAATAAGGTTGGATCTTGCCACATCGCCCATATCACTCACGATTTTGTCATATCTTTCGGCTCGTGTAATGACATTGTCCTTCCAGTGAGAAAAAGGATGAGTTCCACCTCCTGAAACCCGTAAACCTTGGTCATGAGCTGTTTTTACAAGGTGCCTTCTGAGGTCGGTCAATTCCTGTCTTGCCTGCTGAATATTTTCACAGATGCCTGTTTCCATCTCAACAACCGACTCGTGCATCTCATGTTTTAGATTTTCGCTGAGAACAGCCTTTCCTCCTTCTATTATTTTGGAAACATGGGAAACCAGATCGCGGCTTTCCGCATCTATGATCTGATATTCTTCCTCGACACCAATGGTGAATTTGTGCATATTTTTTCTTTGTGTTTAAAATTAGTAGTTTGTTATTTCGACCTTCAAGGTTTCTAAAACCCTGAAGGTTTAGAATCTGATTAAAGCTGATTGGTTACAAATGTTCCCCAGTCGATATTGATTTTTCCTGGTTTGTAATCTTTCGCTTTTTCAATCGCCAGTTTTGCGGCGTGTTCTACAATCCATTGGAAATTTTCTTCGCCAACAGAGTTTCTGTCTGCATCTGGCGCCGGATTACAGAAGTCAATGGCGTAAGGAATACCGTCTCGAACAGCAAATTCTACGGTGTTGAAATCGTAACCCAATGCTTTATTCATTTTAATGGTGTAGTCCGTAATCGTTTTCAATAATTTTTCCAGTTCTTTTCCTTCTGTTTTGTGTGTTGTAGCGTATCTTAAATGGTGAGGATTTCTCGGTTCGTAAGGCATAATGTGAACATATTTCCTGCCTAAACAATAAACACGGTAATAATCCTCGAAAACGATCTCTTCCTGAACCATCATTACCAGTTGCTCCGTTTCTGCGTGTTTTGCCCACATATCTTCCGGGTTTTCCACACGGTAAACATTTCTCCAGCCGCCGCCGTCGTGAGGTTTCATATACGCAGGGAATCCGATATAATTGAAAATATATTCCCAGTCGTGAGGGAATTTCAGGTTTCTGAAAGATGTTTCCGACGTGTTGGTTGGTCTTTCGTGAGAAGGCAGCAAAACGGTTTTCGGCAATGGAATTCCGATTTTTGACATTAATGCGTTGTTGAAAAATTTTTCATCTGCACTCCACCAAAATGGATTGTTGATGACGTAAGTTCCATTCACCGCCGCATTTTTAAGATAAGCTCTGTAGAAAGGAACATCCTGCGAAATCCTGTCGATAATCACAGCATAGCCATAATCTGCACCTTGCTCCAGTTTATCAATTTGAACTGGTTCTGCAATATATTCGCCTTTTCCCAGTTCGTTGACTTTATCAATAAAAGCCCACGGAAATGTATCTTCCATTCCGAATAAAATTCCAATTTTTTTTGCCATAGTTTATAATTTGTTAATTTGTTGATTTGATGAATCGTTGCTTTGTATAATTCATTATTAATACTTTACAATTATTCGATTTTACGATTTTACATTTTTTTTAAATTACCCAAAAAATCTTCCAATAAATGTCGGGAAAACCATTCGCCAAAGCACCCAATCGTGGTCTATCCATTTTTGTTCATCATACCAATGGTTGATTCCTTTTTCGGTTAAGATTCCTGCCATTTTTCTAGTTGGCTCCAGGCAAATATCACGGTCTGAAGTGCTTAAGACAATGTGCATATGTTTGTATTTCCACGCTTCGTCATTTTTCACAAATTCGTCGGGACAATTGAAATAAATCAGTTGATCCTGATAGCCATCCATAAAATTCCTGATGTTAAAAGCGCCTGACAGGCAGAAAAGATGCGAGACCAAATCCGGAAACCTGAACGCAAAATTCGCGGCGTGATAACCTCCGAAACTTGCACCCGCAATGCCTATACGATGCGTATTATGTGTTTTCTGAATGTAAGGGATGAATTCCTGAACTAAAAACTGAACGTACATTTCGTAGTTCCTGATTCTTTCGTAAGGCGAAATGCCTTTGTCATAAAAACTGAATTTGTCAATCGTCTGAACATTGAATAATTTCAAAATTCCGTTATTGGTGAAATGCGAAATACTTCCGTTCAAGTGAAAATCGGCATTCTGAGTATAAGAACCCTGCGAAGTGGGAAACATAATAATCGGATAACCAAAATGTCCTGTAACTTCGACCTGAAGACTCATTCCGAGAATATGTGAATAGTAATCTGTATGTGTGATTTGAGGCATCTTTTTATGATTGATAAATGATAATTGATGAATGATAAAACTTTAAACTCAGAAATATTGACCTTAACTTGTCGGTTTGTCTTTTGGAGGAATGATATTCAGAATCTCTTCTGTGACATAGGTTGCAGCTTCATCTAATTTTTGCTGAATTCTTTCGGTATTGTCGGATTTATAAACAATTCCGATATGATAATCGATCGGCAGAAATTTTTCTACCTCGTCGCTTTTCAAATTCTCAATATTGGGATGTTTGTCTTTTGCTAATGCCACAATCAGTCCTGAATATAATTTATGACTTTCTTCAACGGAATATTGAGTTTCCTGTAATAATGCATTTTCCAGCCTTGCCCATTCTCTCCAGATATTAACACCGGTTGCGGCTTCCACCATATCAGGAATATGCGCTCCGCCAACTCTGGAAGAGGTTTCAAGGAAATAATATTGTCCGTCAGTTCCTCTGATGTATTCGCTGTGAGTTGCGCCATTTTTAATTCCGAATTTTTCTAAAACCTGTTGATTGATTTCGTTCAGACCTTTTGCTTCATCGGAGTTTTTGTCCAGCGTTTTGGTACGGAATACACCACCTTCGTGAGAAACTTTCATTGGCGGAGAAAGGTATTTTGAGAAACATGAAAACACGATTTCTTTATTGTAAACCAGACAGTCAACGTGGTAAACATCACCCGGCTTGAAGGACTCCAGAAGGAATTTATACCGTTCATCACCAAGATTTTCCACCGCCGGCCAGAGTTCTTCCGCCGAATTGATTTTCTTAATTCCGCTTGCGGACGCTTCAGAGCGTGGTTTCAGAACCCAAGGTCCGGGAACATCCTGCGTGAACTGATGCAGCTTGGCATCATTGAAAATGGAAGAAAATTCCGGAACAGAAATGCCGTTGTCTTTAGCTTGCTGTCGCATTGCCAGCTTATCCCGGAAATAGCGATGTGTTGTTTGTCCCATTCCCGGAATACGATACGTTTCCCGGATCATGGCTGCTTTTTCTACATCATAATCATCCAAAGCGATTACCGCGTCGATCTGGTGATTTTTCATCAGGTATGCGAATCCCTGAACTAAATGGTCAAGATTCCAAACCGAAGGTTCGATTTCCGGCATATAATAAACCTCATCTATTGCGTGCCAAGGCCAGTTTTTCTCTTTCAGGTTTTCTGAAGTGATGAGAATAACCTTGTTGCCGAGTTTTTTGCACTCATCCATAAAGTCATAACCTTTGTAATAACAGGAGATGCAGACTATCGTTTTTTCCATATTCAATTTCAAATTTTGTATGATGTAAAAAGTAAAATGTACAAAGATTTACTTTCTTATTCTTGTCTAGTAGTTTTCAATTAAATCTAATAAAAGCTGAACGCCGTAACCTGTGGCAGCTTTATCTTTGGCATAACCGACATTTCCAAATGCGACGCCGGCAATATCTAAATGCGCCCAATTTTCGTGACCTTCTATAAACTGTTCCAGGAATTTTCCTGCAATAATGCAGTCTCCGAAAGGTTTCATTGAAATGTTCTTGAAATCCGCAACATCCGAAGTGAAATCATCTTTCCAGATATCCCAAAGCGGCAAATTCCAAAGGCGCTGATTCGTTTTGTCAGCTGATTGTTCCAGTTTCTTTTTAAGCTCTTCATTGTTAGAAAAATATGCACCGCAAGTGTAGCCAAACATTCTAACCGAACTTCCTGTCAATGTCGCCAGATCAATCAAAACATCGGTTTTATAGTTTTTTGATAAGTACGAAAGTCCGTCTGCCAAAGTCATTCTGCCTTCTGCATCGGTATTGAGGACTTCAATAGTCTTTCCGTTATAAGCTGTCACAACATCGCTTGGCAAATACGCATTTTCCGAAACAGCATTATCCGTAATCGGAAGAATGGCAATGATATTGACAGGTAATTTTAGTTCAGAGGCTGTAATCAACGCACCGATAACTGCGCTTGCTCCGCCCATATCGCTTTTCATATAATGCATATTGTCCGATGGCTTGATGGAAATTCCGCCTGTGTCGAACAACACGCATTTCCCAACCAAACCGAAAGTTCTGGCACCTTCTTTTCCGCAATTGTATTCCATAATCGTAAAAGCCGCTTCCTGCGAACTTCCCTGATTCACAGCAACAAAAGCACCCAAGCCTTCCTGGATCGATTGCTCTCTGTTGAAAGCTTTATATTTTAAGCCATATTTTTCCGCCGTTGATTTCAGGAAATCTGAAATCTGGCCCACTTTTTTGTGATTAGCAGGTTTATTCAGCCATTCCATTCCGGCAAATTGTCCGTTGCAAAGCGCTTCGGTTTTCAAGGCTAAATTTTTAGCCTCGTCTTCCGAAATATTTTCAAAATGAAGTTCAAAATTCTCCTGCCAAAAAGGATGAGATTTCTCGAAAGGGTAGAGGTAAGTTCCCAAAAACAAGCCTTTCACAAATTCTTCCGTTAAATCCAATCCTAACTTTGAATGAGCCGAAGTTGGAACTGCCTGCAGATTTTTTTTATAATCATTCGAAAATTTGTTAGCAATCGCCTGGATTTCAAATCCTTTTGTATCTTTTCCAATTCCGATAAAAAAGTTGATTTCATTGGAACCTGTTTTGATAAAAACTTCGCTCTTTTTTCCGTTGAAGAACAATTCAACGTTCGGATGCGAGCTTTTTTCCTGTTCCCAATCGTCTTCGCTGAACAGATATATGTTTTGTGTTGTTGATTCTTTTTTATTGTAAATTTTGATCATAATTTTTTTAAGTTTTGGCTAAAGCCAAATACAATCTTTAATTTTTCATCGGGCTAAAGCCCGACGCTATTGATTTAAATTATCTTCTAATTCATTTTTGGCTTTCACAGGACTTTCCAGACTGTCAATGTAAAGCCATTCTACGGCTCTTGGAAATTCCTGCGACCAGAAAAATTCCTGGTGTGTTCCCTGGTCATTGATGTTCGTTCTGACTTCAAAGTCAAATGATTTCTGAGTTGTTAATTTTTTTAAAGCCTTTTCAAATAATCTTATTCTTCCCACCATTCGGGAGCCTTCTTTTTTACCACCGTAGAGATAAACCTTCAGTTTATAAGGATTTTCGAACCTTATCATCGGAAAATTGTTTTCCGGCTCTACCCAAAGTGATGGCGAAAAAATCAGCAATTTGGAGTAGACTTCAGGATAAAGAAATCCTCCATAAATGCTAATCAAACCACCTAAAGAACTTCCTCCAATTCCAGTATTTTCCCGGTCTTTTTTTGTTCGATAATTTTTATCAATCCAAGGTTTCAATGTATCTGTAATGAATCTAAGATACTTTTTTCCTTCCGCATTTTTTGTCACATCTTCGTTATCAAAAACATATTCTTTGATTCGGTCATCTTCGCCGTGTTCTACTGCAATGACGATTAAATCGCCTCGTCCGTATTCTGCGAGAAGTGCGAGCTTTTTATCAATCTCCCAGTTTCCAAATTCGGAACCGTCATTGAATAAATTCTGTGCATCCTGCAGATACAAAACCGGATAATGCTTCCCGGAATTATAATAATCATAAGGCAAAAGAGCCCAGATTTTTCTCGTCCTGTCCAACTGAGGGATATAAAATTCATCATCTACCAATTCCACAATCGGGAAAAATTCCTGTTTGAACGGACCCCAGTTCAGTCGCCACTTTTCTACAAGATTGCGGCTTTTATGTTTTTCTTTTTTTACTTTCCTGTTGGGCGTAATGTTGTCATATTTGTCAATTTCTACATTTTGCCAGCCACCTTTTGTAAACTTATATTCTATCTCATCATTTAATAATTCATCAGGAATGTTAATATGATAGTTACTGTCATCCATCTTTTCCATTCTGAATTTTGAATCTTTCGGATTCCATTTATTAAAATTCCCGGTAATGTAAATCGGTCGGTCATCATTATCTTCTGATGTCAGAAAAAACTCCATTCGCTCTTAATTCTCTTATTTATTATAAAATTATAAAATTATTTTAATTAAAGAAAAAATGTTGTGTTTTTTTCGAATAAAAATCGGCTTTATTAATAAGTTTTAATGTTAGTTTTGAATTTGTTGAATTTATATCAATTGAAAAATCGTAAAAAATAATGTTAAAAAATAAAAAAGCTTTCGAAGAATTACTTCAAAAGCTTGATTTTTTATCCGTTAAAATTTGTTATTTATTCTGATTTTATAACTTCCGTTCTTTCGGAGATTCCATTGGCATTAAACGCCTCAATCTGAAAATAATATGCATCTGTTCTGTCTGCTCCCGTAAAGAAATATTCGTTTTTGCCGTAAACCATAATGCTTCCGTATAATTTGTCCGGTGATTTTCCCCAATAAATGACATAGCCGTCAGCATCAGGATTTTGCTGCCACTTCATCCAGATGCTCCTTCTTTCGCCATATTTTTTGGGGTCAGCTCTCAATGGCACGAAGTTCTGAACTTTCCCAGGTTTCATTCCGGCTCCTTTTCCAAAAACCCGGAAACCGCTTAGTGCAAATTTACCTGTTGGCATTTTCAGGTTTTCCATTTTCAGGAATCTGGCTTTCGCAGGTGTTTCCAATTCGATGTAGTCGTGCGGAACATCGGTTTGGTTTTTTGATTTGTCAACAATTACTTTCCAGCTTTTGCCGTCATTGGAGCCGTAGATTTTATACTGATGCATTTTGCCCAGCGTTTTGCCCATAAACTCTGCATCCTGATCCGCATAATTGACCTGAATCGCATTAATCGTTGAAACTTCTCCAAGATCAGTTTGGAACCATTCGCCGGCATTTCCGGTTTTGGCAGACCAATAAGTCTTGATGTCCTCATCCACTGCATAATTGGAATGATAGCCACCCAAAGTCGAAGAGACCTGTACTGGTTTATTATAATTGAGTAACATCCAACCCGGAAATAACCCTTTTGAAAAATCTTTTCCCTGAGCAAATTGAGGAAGAAGAGTAGGATAGTCGCCATAAGCGGTGTTGGTGTACATCACATCATCTTTATCAAATCCTGTCGGCCAAATTCCTAATCGTCTTTCAAAATTATTTTTTGTAGAAATGAAAATCGTGGAAATATGCCACCAGTTTCCAAAATTATCCTGAAAAGTTGCACCGTGGCCTGCGCCTCTTGCAAAACCTCCCGGTTTGTAAGAAAATGGATTGTGCTGCTGATATTCAAAACCTTCTAAAGGGTTTTTGGAAACATAGACGCCATCAGAATAACCACTGAATTCCGTTGCTGGTGCGCCGTATTGCAGATAATATTTGTCTTTGTATTTGGTCATCCAGGCGCCTTCCACAAATGGCTGAAGAAAAACATTATCGTTATATTCTCCGAATCTTTCCCAGCCATGATCTTCCGGCTTTAGTCTGATGACAGGCTTTACGAAACCTTCCGACTGCAAAGTTTTGGTTTTGACTTCGGTTCCAAGAAGCGGCCATTCGTTACTGGAACCCCAATAAAGATACAATTTATTTTTATCCTCATCATAATGAAATGCCGGATCCCAGGCACCCACTTTTAAAGTGTCAACAGCAATTTTCCAATCGTCTTTTGTCGGATTGGTGCTTTTCCAGATCGGAAAATCCTGTTCCCAAGTAGAGCCGAAGACATATAATGTATCTTTCATCGCCCAGACTGCAGGAGCATTAAGATCATGGGTATATTTGTTGTCCCGCAGGAATTTTCTGTAAACAAATTTCCAGTTCAGCATATCATCAGAGTACCAGTAACCTTCCTGATTGGTAGAAAACAGAAATAGTTTTTTCTGGAAGTTGACAATAACCGGATCAGCCGTTGCACGGTGTTTTCCTTGTTTCGAAAAAACCTCGAAAGGCGTATAGCCGTAATCTATATTAATAGGATTACAGAACGTTTTCTGCTGAGAAAAAATTGAATAGAATACAAGTATTAAAGGAATTAATAATAGTTTCTTCATTATATATATTTAATTATTCTTGTTTTTTTCAAAAGCGGCGATTGTGTTATTCTCAAAATTAAGCGTATCTTTTTTAATACTATTGTTATTATCGCGATCTTTAGAAAACAGAAGAATGTAATCTTTGTCACTGATCTTAAGCTTTGTTCCGACAGATTTTGCACCAAAGAATTTATCCAGCTTGAAAATAAAATAATTTCCGCTTTTCAGAATGATAATAATAGGAAAATATTCCGAAGGTGCAAAGGATGCTTTATTAAAATTATTACTTACATTGGCCAAGTAGTCTTCTTCGCCATCATGATTAAAATCACCGGCAACCAACGTAGTAACATTATACTTTTTAAGATAATCCTCAAACCTGATATCTGTTTTTCCCGCCTCGTTATAAAACTTCATCTCGCCATTAATGCTTAGCTTATTGGTGTAATTGCTTTTGCTAATGAGCCCCTGAAGTGTTTTCAGGTCCATGTCATTTCTTACGCAGGAGAAAAGGAAAAAACATGCGAGCAAAAAGATCGTATTTTTCATTAGACTAATATTTGTTGATTATCTGTAAGTTAAGTCGTCTAATGAGTCAATACAAATTTTGAGCAAAAATTAAATTTTCCAGTGCTTTTCAATTAATTCCATCAAAAAAGAGGGGCATCTGGAGATTTTATTGTTTTGGGCATCCAGAAAAAACAGGGTTGTGGATGCTTCGGTTATTTTTATTTTGTCTTCATTATAGATCTCATAATCGAATTCAATTTTAACTCCGGGTATTTTTCTGATGTAGGTATGAATCTCCAGAAGCTGATCATAAAGTGCAGGTTTCAGATATTTGATTTTATATTCCGAAACGGGGAGAAAAATCCCACGCTTTTCTATCTCATCATAAGATATTCCGAGACTGCGGAAAAGCTCAACTCTCGCTACTTCAAAATATTCTGCATAGTTTCCGTAATAGACATATTTCATAGGATCGGTTTCTCCGTAACGTACTCTTATTGAGTGGGTTGTATGTATCATTTTAAGCCAATAATAATTCATACAAATATATTTTTAAATAATCAATAGCTAAAAAATTTTTTTATAAAAATTAATAATTGGATATTTGTCTTCTTCTAAAAAAACTAAAATCTTACCGGTAATAGCAGCAGAAAAATGAATGAAAATTTAGTATTGATCTGGGATAGGTGTCTCCAATTCATGAGGGACAATCTAAACGCAGCGGAGGATAACACAGACCTCAAAAAGTTAGAAAATTCTTTCGACTTATTATTTGATAAGGTTCAGCCAATTTCTTTGGTGAACAATAATCTTACGTTGCTAGTTCCCAGCGATTTTTACAAAGAATATATTGAGGACAATTATCTGTCTTTACTGTCTGCTGCGCTCAAAAAAAATATCGGTAAAGGGGTGAAATTGTGGTATTCCGTGATGGAAAATAAGCCTGCAGGAAAGGAAAAACCAATCACTGTAAATGTAAAGGGGATTTCTACACAGGCACCCAAAATTCAGGAAGCAAGACCGGTTATTAAGGAAAATAACATTAATCCTTTTGTCGTTCCAGGAATCAAAAAAATCAATATTGATTCTAACCTTAAAGCAGATCAGTCTTTTGATAATTTCGTAGAAGGCGAAAGCAACAAGTTTGCCTGCACGGTTGCAAAATCGATTGCAAAAAGACCTGGTGCAACAGCTTTTAACCCGCTGTTTGTTTACGGCGGTTATGGTGTAGGAAAAACGCACCTTGCTCAGGCAATAGGTTTGGAAGTAAAAGCTTCTTTTCCTGATAAAGTTGTCCTTTATCAGTCTTCGGAAAAATTTATCCAGGATTTTGTAAAAGCAGCTAAATCCCAGAACAAAACAGACTTCCAGAACTATTATCAGATGATTGATGTTTTGATTATCGATGATATTCAGTTTCTGTCCGGTAAAGCAGCAACGCAGGACAGTTTCTTCCATATTTTTGATTATCTGCACCAGAACGGCAAACAAATCATATTGACCTCTGATAAAGCGCCGGCGGATATTCTGGATACACAGGAAAGAATTATTTCCCGTTTCAAATGGGGTCTTTCAGCAGAAATCAAATCGCCAAATTTCGAAACCAGAAGAAAAATCATCGTTGATAAGTTAAGCCGTGACGGAATAGAACTAACCGATGATATGCTGGATTATCTGGCTTCAGAAGTTAAAACCAATGGCGTTAGAGAACTGATCGGAGTTGTGAATGCAGTAATTGCTTACTCTACAGTTTACAAATCAGATTTCAGTCTTGATCTTTTAAAAGATACCATCAATAAGCTGGCGACTACTCAGAAAAAAACCATTAATATTCCTTATATTCAGGAGGTTATCTGTGATTACTTCGGAATCCAGAGAGAGCAGCTGTTATCTAAAACAAGAAAAAGAGAAATCGCTTTGCCGAGACAGCTGGCAATGTATTTTGCTAAAGAATATACGAATGCAACGTTCACAAAAATCGGTGAGGAAATGGGCGGCAAAGATCACTCAACCGTGATGTACGCTTGCGACACGATTCGGGATGTTTCCAAAATTGATAAAGAATTGAAGAAATACATCAAGGATCTTAAAGAGAAAATTGCTCATTAATAATTAAAGTCTGAAATTGTTCAGACTTTTTTGTTATAATATGTTCAGGCTCCGTTTTTCAAAAAGAATCGTATCTCTCCAAACGCCATCCAATTTAGAAATCTTTTCCCGGTAGCCGACTTTTCTGAATCCGAATTTCTCATGAAGTTTTATGCTGGCTTTGTTTTCCGGGAAAATACTAGACTGTAGTGTCCAGATTCCATTGTTTTCACTTTCAGAAATTAAAATTTTCATCAGTTCAGAAGCCAATCCTAATCCATTAAAATTCGGATGAATATAAACACTCACTTCCGCAACGCCTGAATAACTGCAACGAGTTGAAACCGGACTTATAGCAATCCAGCCTGCAATGTTATTTCCTGTTTCTACTACAAATCTGGAATGCTGAAAATGACCTTTGTCCCATTCTTCCCAAGTTGGAACAGTGGTATTGAAAGTCGCATTTTTAGTTTCTATGCCTAGCTTATAGATTCCTAAAACTTTAGTCTGATGATTTGCTTCTAAGGGTTTGATTATGAAGTTCATTAAAGATTTTCTTTGACGAATTTAAAACAATAATTCTTGATTTGTTCTCTGACTTTTCTAAATTCTTCCAATATCTCATCTTCAGTTCCGGTAGTCTTTGCCGGATCAGGAAAATTATGATGAAATTTTACAGCTTTTGAGGGAAAGAATGGACATCGTTCTTTGGCGTTATCACAAACCGTAATGACAAAATCAAAGGCGATGTTTTTATATTCCTCGATATTATTGGAAGTATGAATGGAAATGTCGATTCCGTCTTCTTTCATTGTCGCAATGGCTTTTGGATTCACACCGTGAGTTTCTACGCCAGCGCTGTAAATTTTCGCTTTTTCTTTTGCAAAATATCTTAGATAGCCTTCTGCAATCTGGCTTCTGCAACTGTTTCCCGTACAAAGCACCAAGATTTTTTTACTCATAATTTTTTTATTTAGCAACATCCACTTCCGGGAGCGCAGGAGTTAGAACTTAACTCGGATAAATTCCTTTTTGTTTTTTCTGTCGGAATTTTGCAGGCATCCTGAGCCAGACAAGCTGTTGTTTTATTTTTCAAAATAAAATGTTGTCCATTAAATTCTAAATCATATTTTCCAATTGTATCAGATTGATACTCTACTTCGATTTCAGAATTTTCGATGCCCAGTTTTTCTTCCGAAAGTCTGATGATGTTGAGTAATTTTCCGGGTTTAAGGCGATGTTCATAGTCATCGGCATTCCAGAGCTGGAAATTAACGACTTTTTCATTTCGAATCGTACCGCCGCAATCAATGAAGTTTTTTGTGATTTGACCAACTTCAGTAACGTGGAAGTGTTCCGGTACGAAAGTTCCGTTTTCCAACTGAAATTCTACATTTTCCAGTGTCGAAAGTATCGCTTTGATTTGTTCAAGAGTCATATTAGTAAGATTTTAAATTAATTATTTGGTTTATTGCAATATTACGATATTGTATTTCAAAAAAAGTTTAACAACATTTTTCTTTAGAAACGGTTTCGATGACTTTTGAAAAATAAAAATTAATAATTTCGATTACTTTTTCATCAATACAATAGCAAATTGAATTACCTTCGATATTTCCTTTAATGATTCCCGCATTTTTGAGTTCTTTCAAATGTTGTGAAACCGTTGGCTGAGCTAGCGGAAGTTCATTCACGATATCTCCACAGATGCATTCATTCACTTTCATCAAATATTCGATGATGGCAATTCTCGCCGGATGCCCTAAAGCTTTTGCGATGCTGGCAATTCTGTTTTGCTGCTCGGTAAAATGTTCTGTTTTGGTTGCCCCCACTTTTATAATTTAATATTGCAATATTACGATTAAAATTTAATGAACCAATCAATTTTGAATTCTTTTTTTTATTTTAAATTTATTGGCTTATCTCTTTTACTAATAAAGGCTTCGACAGGCTCAGCCTGACAATGCTTAAATAATTGTGGTTAGTATTCGAGATGTCACCCTGAGCTTGTCGAAGGGCTTTTTGAAATAACATCTGTTAATTGTTATTCCCAAATATTAATTAAATGGATAAATCAGTAAATTTATAGTCATTTTTACTTTTCACTTTTTACATCTTACAAATAAGTTATGAAAATACTAATGGTCTGCCTCGGTAATATTTGCAGAAGTCCTTTGGCAGAAGGAATTTTAAAATCTAAGCTCGATGATAGTTATTTCATAGACAGTGCCGGAACCATCAATTATCAAGAAGGTAGCGGTCCCGACGAACGTTCTGTAAAGACCGCTTTCAAAAATGGAATCGACATTTCGATGCAAAAATCACGACCCATCAAAAAATCAGATTTAGATGAGTTTGATCTGATTTTCTGTATGGACAAAAACAATTATCAGGATGTTCTGAAAATGGCAGACGATTCCCAAAAACATAAAATCAGATTGATTCTCGATAACGAATTGGAAGTTCCGGACCCATATTTTGGCGGAATCGATGGTTTTGATAAAGTTTACAAAATGCTGGACGATTCCTGCGAAATAATTGCAGAAAAAATCAGGAACAACACGATATAATTCATAAACAATTCTAAATTTGTAAGATAAGCTCCTTTTATGAATTTGGACATTGAACAAAAACCTCCTAAACCGAAAAAATTCTATCAGCTGCTCTACATTCAGGTATTGATTGCGATTGTTTTCGGTGTTTCTCTCGGTTATTTTTATCCCGATTTGGGCGAAAAAATGAAACCGCTTGGCGAAGGCTTTATCAAGCTGGTGAAAATGATTATTGCACCGGTTATTTTCCTGACTGTTTCCACGGGAATTGCCGGAATGAGCGACCTTAAAAAAGTGGGAAGAGTTGCCGGGAAAGCATTTATTTACTTTTTTACATTTTCCACTTTAGCTTTGATAATCGGAATGATTGTCAGCCATATCGTTCAGCCGGGAAAAGGATTAAATATTGACCCAAATACTCTGAACGGTGCAGAAGTTGAGAAATATGTCAAAGCCGCGCACGATAATTCCTTGGTCAGTTTTATTTTCAATATTATTCCGGAAACTTTATTTAGTCCGTTAACTGGTGATAACATTTTACAGGTGCTTTTGGTTGCGATTTTATTTGGAGTTGCTTTAGCGCTGACTTCAGAGAAAAGTTATCCTGTTTTCGATTTTCTTCAGACATTGACAATTCCGATTTTCAAAATTGTGGAAATCCTGATGAAACTCGCACCAATCGGTGCTTTCGGAGCAATGGCCTTTACAATTGGCAAATATGGTGTGGAATCGCTCAAAAATCTGGCAATGCTGGTCGGAACATTTTACGTGACTTCTGCGTTGTTCGTTGTTTTGATTTTAGAAAGCGTGGCCTGGTATAACGGGTTCAATATTTTCAAATTTCTGAAGTACATCAAAGAAGAGATTTTTCTGGTTTTGGGAACAAGTTCGTCAGAGCCTGCACTTCCCGGACTGATGAAAAAGATGGAAAACGCAGGCTGTGACAAAGGTGTTGTTGGTTTGGTGGTTCCGACCGGTTATTCTTTCAATCTCGACGGCACTAATATTTATATGACTTTGGCGGCGTTGTTCATCGCTCAGGCCTGTAACATCGATTTGACTCTGGAACATCAGCTCGGTTTGCTTTTGGTGGCGATGCTGAGTTCCAAAGGTGCAGCTGGCGTTACAGGCGCAGGATTTATCACGTTGGCGGCAACTTTAACAGTTGTGCCGGAAGTTCCGATTGCCGGAATGACTCTGATTCTCGGGATTGATAAGTTCATGTCAGAATGCCGTGCGTTGACCAATGTTATTGGGAATGCGGTGGCCACAGTTGTTGTTTCCAATTGGGAAAACCGATTGAACAAAGACCGATTAAAAGAAGTTTTGAATTAAATTTGTGATTGTGTTGATTTGGACAGCTTTTGACTGTGTCGAATAGCAATTTGTCATTGTTTTTATGGCAGCTATTTCCGCCTTCCGCTCCCAATCTTTTTTGCAGAAGACTTCAGATTAATTAAAACTTGAAACGCAAGCAAAAAAGGATTTCCGCTCAAGTCGGGCTGCAAATTCAACATAAAACAGGATTCAACATAAAAACATAATTTTGTCATTCCGATTTCTATGACATATTCAAACTATTTATATAATTTTTTTCATAGGATTTTCCATTTTTAGCGAGTGCGAAAATCCTGTGAATAATCTTATTTCTTACAGCGTTCAAAATTGCCA
>CAJYLO010000001.1 GCA_913776245.1 uncultured Chryseobacterium sp. | reverse complement strand
TCACGTGCTCTGGCCAACTGAGCTATGGAGGCAAATAGATTTCAAAAGAACTGTCTTTCTGCGCTGCGGTTACTTCCGTTTTGCGAGTGCAAATATGAGACACTTTTTTGAAATCTACAAATATTTTCAGAAAAAAAATTCAAATATTTTTTTAAGCTAATTCTTTTTTCTTGATTAACAGTTTCTTAGCTGTATCAACACATTCATCCAGACTTTCTTCAAAACTTGCACAAGTCTTCTTTACAACGATATCATTGCCCGGGATCTTAACAACAAGCTCTATGGTCTTATTATTTTTGTCCGAAGTATTTTCTACTTTAAGGTAAACAGCAGTCTCAACTATCTTATCATAAAATGTTTCCAGTTTGCTCAATTTTTTTTCAATTCTTTCTTTCAACGGTTCATGAGGTGTAACACCTGCAGTCTGAATTGTAATTTTCATAATGCGTAATTTAATGGTTAAACAATTAAAAATGTAGAAGTCTTTCCATATATTATTGTTTTTTATCAGTTTTTGTCATTCTGGGGTGGGCATTATTATATGCCTTCTTTAGCTCTTCTATATTAGCACTTGTATAGACCTGCGTACTTGCAAGGCTGGAATGTCCCATTATTTTCTGAACTCTGGAGATCTCTGCACCACCATTCAAAACATGGGTTGCAAAGGTGTGCCTCAGAATATGTGGACTTCTTTTCTGCTTAGAAGTGACTATACTAAAGTACTTATTAACGACTAAATAAACAAACTTTTCGCCCAGTTTTTTTCCTTTTTTGTTTACGAAAAAATATTGCTTATTTTCTGAATCCGGCGTTCTGATATCAAGATATGTCTGATAATCTGACAACAGATCATCGGATACCGGAATAACCCTGGCTTTGTTACCTTTACCAATCACAAAGATTTCTTTTTTTGAAAAGTCCACATTCGAGAACAAAAGATTACAAAGTTCCGATTTACGTATCCCGGTCTGGTAAAGTGTTTCTATGATAAGCTTTTCGAGAAGCGTTATTTGCCCTTTATCTTCTACCTGGGTTTTTATAGATTCCATTTCATCTTCGGAAAAAGGAATTCTTTTCTCTGCATAGAATTTCAATGAATCAATCGTTTCCATTGGTGATACTTTGATCTCGCCCAATCTGAGCATAAACATATAAAAACTGCGAAGTGATGAAAGCTTTCGGTTAATGCTTCGTTTGCTTATTCCCGACCGGCTGAGTTCCGCAATAAAATTTTTAATCACTTTTTTGTGAACGTGAACAACATCATCTGACGATTCTGTTTTCAAAACGAAATTTGAAAAATCGGATAAATCTTTTTTGTAATTGGTAACGGTATGAGGAGAATATCTTTTTTCCACCTCTATATAGTCCAGGAAACGTTCTATCATAAGTATATAAATGCAAAATCACTTCCAAATATAGAAATTCGGAAGTGATTTTTATTATGTTTTGCTAAAAAAGAACCTTAAGCTTGTTCTTCTTTGCTCAAGTTTCTTTGTTTGTGAGCTGCTTTTAGTTTCGCTTGTCTCAAAGTTACAGAAGGCTTGATGAATTGTTGTCTAGCTCTAAGCTCTTTTACAACTCTTGTTTTGTCAAATTTTCTTTTGTACTTTTTTAAAGCTCTGTCGATAGACTCTCCGTCTTTTACTGGAATTATTAACATATTTTACATCTCATTTTGAGGTGCAAAAATAGGAATTATTTATTTATCTGCAAATTTTTAAAAGACAATTTTAAAAAAAACATTAAATTCAATCTTGCCAATATTTTAAAAGCAAAGTCTGCAAAGACTTTTGACATTATTAAATACTTTTAAGTTTTCGTAAACGTGCTTGTGCTCAGAAATGGGATTATTAAAATTAACGATATTTTATTGAAACTTCTGAAGTATGACAAATTCTATTATCGACTTATCCTTTTGATTAATATTTGAGAACCTTCGATTAGTAAAAGTTTGCATAACGTCAGCCCTTCGACAAGCTCAGGGTGACAGCTCGAATACTAACCACAATTTTTTAACATTGTCAGGCTGAGCTTGTCGAAGCTCTTATTAGTAAAAGGGATAGGTCTATTCTATTATTATGTAAATGTTGTTTGGATGACAAAATTCCCTAGCCCCGATTGCAGCGGTTACCCCGCAACAAGTACCGGGAAAGCCTTGGCGTGAGGAGTATGAGCGGAAAGCGGGATTAAGCTCCAAAAAAAATATTACTAATAAAAAACTCCCGAACGAATTCGGGAGTTTTTAGTTTTATGCTTTGATATACATTGCATTTTTGATTTCTTCTTTTACTTTTTCCAGCTTCGGGAACCACTCTGCAAATAATGCTGCTGAGTAAGGCGCAGGTGCATCCGGCGTCGTGATTCTCTTGATTGGCGCATCCAGATAATCGAATGCTTTCTGCTGAACCATATAAGTGATCTCAGATGCTACAGAAGCAAACGGCCACGCTTCTTCCAGGATTACCAGCCTGTTGGTTTTCTTAACAGACTCAAGTACTGTATCATAATCCAATGGACGAACGGTTCTCAGGTCAATAACCTCAACAGAGATTCCTTCTTTTTCAAGATCTGTCGCTGCCTGAAGTGCCAGTTTCATAATTTTACCGAAAGAAACCAAAGTGACATCTTTACCTTCTTTCTTGATATCAGCTTTCCCGATCGGGATGTAATATTCTTCTTCAGGGATTTCCATTTTGTCTCCATACATCTGCTCAGATTCCATGAAGATTACCGGATCATTATCCTGGATTGCTGTTTTCAGAAGTCCTTTTGCATCGTATGGATTGGAAGGCACTACTACTTTCAGTCCCGGACAGTTGGCATACCAGCTTTCGAAAGCCTGAGAGTGTGTTGCTCCTAACTGACCGGCAGAAGCTGTTGGCCCACGGAAAACCGCAGGACAGTTCCACTGACCACCACTCATCTGATAGATTTTTGCAGCATTGTTAATAATCTGATCAATAGCTACCATCGAGAAGTTGAATGTCATAAACTCTACTATCGGACGGTTACCATTCATTGCAGCACCCACGGCGATACCTGTAAAACCAAGTTCGGCAATTGGTGCGTCGATGATTCTTTTTGGTCCGAATTCGTCCAGCATTCCTTTGGAAGCTTTATAAGCACCGTTATATTCGGCAACTTCCTCGCCTACAAGAAATATGGATTCGTCTTTACGCATTTCCTCACTCATTGCCTGAGCGATTACTTCACGAAATGTATATTCTTTCATTTTGAAACTGTTCTTTTAAAATTGGAAGTACAAAAGTATTAATTTTTTTATTATTTGCATAACAAAAAAGGCTTCCGAATGGAAGCCTGTAATTTATCATTAAAACAGATTAATCAACTTTTTGCCAAGTCTGGGTTCTTCCGATAATAGAAATCCCCATATAACCTCTCACATTCAGTTTATCTCCGTCTCTGGTAATCGTACATTTATAAGATTTTCCGTTCTTAGGATCTGTGATTGATCCTCCGGTGAACTCATCCCCATCTTTTTTCAGTCCGCGGATGATTTCCATGCCTAAAAGCGGCTTATTTTTCCTGTCATCTTTACAGGCTACACAGTTTGCGTGCTCTGGCTTTATCAGAAGCTGTGAAATTTTCCCGTAATATTTACCGTCGGCTTTTTTCCAGATCTCTACGATGGACTTTGCTTTCCCTGTTTCGTCATCGATTGTTTTCCACTTTCCTTCGATTTGTGCAAACGATATAATGCCGATAAATGATAAGGCAAATGATAATAATAATTTGTTCATTGTCTTTTATTTTAAGTTGTTTTGTTTTTGATACGGAATCGCTGTTAACGTTAAATTAACATTGCTAAAAATATAAATTTATTTTAAACAAACAATATTTTTTTGTTATCCAAAGCATAAATATAGCAAGATGAGCAATTATTCAGATTTTAAACGATAAAAATCAATACAATTTTCTGTTGATCACCCGATCCATATAATCCTGATACCAGCCTTTCGCTTTTTCAACCCCCAGTTTTTGTTCGTCGGTCAGGTTTTTATGGATCAGATTTTTAGAAAGCCCTAAATCTGTCTTATCATAGATTCCTGTAACATCTCTACCGTTAAACGTGTAAATAAAATTCCCGATGATCATCTGCTCCTGGATAGCATCCGAATTAACAATGATGTAATTTTCATTTTTTCCGGATATAAGACTTCTGCCCCAGCTTCTGATTTTTTTATTATAACCAATTAAACCAGCTAAAGTCGGGTAAATATCTATTTGCTGTGCAAAGCTGTCATCTACACCTTTCAGATTATACTTTGGATTTGGCGAGAAAAACAATATCGGAATCGCAAACCGGTTCATCGTCTTCAGATATTCCGGATATTGGATCTGATTGGTATGGTCTGCCGTAATCACAAAAATAGTATTATTATACCAGGGCTGCTTTTTGGCGGTTTCGAAAAATTTCTTCAGAGCATAATCCGTATATCTTATCGGTGCATGGATTTGCAATGGCCCGGGCTTGAATTTATTCTGGTATTTTTCCGGAATCTTGAACGGATCATGAGAAGATGCGGAGAACAGCGTTGCCATAAAAGGCTGTTTTTTTCCAATATTCTTTGCAAAATACTGGAAAAACGGTTCGTCCCAGATTGCCCAGATTCCATCAAAATCATCATCATTATTATATTCGTTTTTTCCGTAATAATGTTTAAAGCCCAGAATGTTACCAAATCCCTGAAAGCCCATTGAGCCGTTTGGAGCCCCGTGATAGAAACTGGTGTCATAACCCATTTCATTACAAACAGAAACAATGGACTGAATTTTCTGATTAGAATATGGCGAACTGGTGAAAGCATCCGTAAGGCTGGGAATTCCTGCCAGGACAGAACTCATCCCGTGGATAGATTGTCTCCCGTTAGCAAATGCGTTTGTGAAAATGAGACTCTCATTGGCCAGACTATCCACAAATGGTGTATAGGAAACAAAATCTTTGATATCGGTATTTTTATTAAAAGCGCCGGAATATTCTTTTGCAAAGCTTTCCATAATAAAAATCACAACATTTGGTTTCTGCTCCACTTCATTCTGATAAAGCTTATAAGGTTTAATTTCTTGTTGTATAAAATCTTCGCTCACAAAATGAACCAGTTTAAAATTATTGGTATTAATGGTTCTCAAAAATGAAAAAACGCTGTTCAGTACAAGATTGGCCTGTTGAGGATTGGTTACATGTTTATTAGCATCGACTAAATTAATTGGCCTGGTTGAATGTTTGAAATCACCCCGGATTCCGCCAACAGTAAGTGTGGCGATAACGCAAAGACTGACTACAGAAGAAACAAAATATACAACAAGATTAGTCGGTTTCTCTTCTTTGATCTTTACTTTTTTATAGAGAAAAACCCAAGTAACCAAAATAAGAACAAACCAAATAAATACGAAAGGATGTTGCAGCAACGCGTTGAAAAAAACCTTTCCAAGATTGTCTTCATTTTTTCCGACTTCTAAAGCAGCAGATGTTAATCTTGCCTGGCTGAACCTGTAATAGATAATATCTCCAAAGTTCATAGAAAAGGCTATTCCGTTCGTAATAAAATACCAATAAAACAGAAATTTCTGATATGATCTCTTTGTATTAACGGTAAGCGGAATAATACTGAGCAGAATAAAAACAGCATTGATGTAAAGAATTGCGGTTGTATCAAACGCAGTTCCGTAATATGCAAGACTGAAATACTCCGAGATACTATTAACTTTTATAAGATCACTGTTGAAAAACCAAAATAACAGCCTGGCTGTCTGGTAAAAGAAAAAAACCAGAAATAACCTGTAAATCAAGGCAAAGAGTTCTTGCCGTCTCCAATTGTTCATCCTGCAAAATTACAAAAAGATAGAAGTCGGAAGTTGCAAGTTGCAAGTTTTTCTTCAGGAGTTGAAAACTTCACCCATTCACCATCCGACAATTTTCTTACTTTTGTGATATGAATTTTATCAAAAACAATCTCGCCAATGCTTTTACTTTAGGGAATCTTTTCTCGGGCTGTGTCGGAATTATACACTTAATAAATGGCGATTATCAAGCGACTGCAATCTGCATTATAATCTCTCTTGTTCTGGATTTTTTCGACGGTTTTATTGCAAGAGCGATGAACTCCAGCAGTAATCTTGGCGGACAACTGGATTCTTTGGCAGATATGGTGAGTTTCGGATTTTTGCCTGGCGTGGTGATGATGAAAATGCTGGAACCATTTGGCAACCAGTTTTTCGGAATCGAATTACCTTTTGATATCAAATATTTTGGGTTTCTGATTACGCTTTTCTCTTGTCTCAGATTAGCAATTTTTAATTTGGATGATGACCAAAAATATTATTTCAAAGGTTTGAATACACCGAGTAACACCATTTTGATTTTTGGTTTATTCTATGCCTGGAAAGAATCGGCGAACTTCAGTTTTCTTTTTGACAATGAAATTTACCTATTGATTCTTACTATTATATCTTCCTGGTTGTTGGTTTCTCCGATCAAAATGATTGCAATGAAATTCAAATCAAAGCAACTGAAAGATAATTACCCGAAATTGGCATTACTTATTGGTGCAATTTTAATTTTAATAATTTTCAAAACAGTCGGAATTCCATTAGTCATTGTTTATTACATTTTAATTTCACTGATATTTCAAAAACAACTTAGATAGTTAGAAGCTAAAAGTCAGAAGTTTAAAAATCATTCATCAACTATCACTTATCATTTATAAAGCTATGAATCTCAAACTATATAAACCGCTTTGCGTTTTCGATCTCGAGACCACGGGAACTAATATCGGCAAAGACAGAATTGTGGAAATTTGCATCCTGAAAGTCAATCCGGACGGATCAAGAGAAAGCAAAACCTGGATCGTGAATCCCGAAATGCCCATTCCCGAATCATCCAGCCTAATTCACGGGATCTATAATAAAGATGTGGCAGACTCGCCTACCTTCAGAGAAATTGCGCCGAAAGTGATGGAGATGATTAAAGATTCTGATTTAGGCGGCTTCAATTCCAACAGGTTTGATATTCCCGTTCTTGCGGAAGAAATGTTGCGGGCTGACATTGATTTTGACCTCAGCAAACACCGCTTTGTAGATGCGCAGACTATTTTCTTCAAAAAAGAACCGAGAAACCTGAGTGCAGCATACCAATTCTATTGCGGGAAAACTTTAGAAAACGCTCATTCTGCTGAAGCTGATGTAATGGCAACTTTTGAAGTGCTGGATGCTCAGGTTGGGAAATATGATGATGTACCAAACGAAATTGCCGAACTGAGTGATTTCTCTTCACAGAACAGATTCGCAGATCTGGCTGGTATGATTCATTTTGATGATAATGACCAGGAAATTTTTGCATTTGGAAAGTATAAAGGCCAGAAGGTTAAAGATGTTTTCCAGAAAGATCTGGGGTATTACGGCTGGCTTCAGAATGCCGATTTCCCATTGTATACCAAGAAAATTTTCACAAAAATTCAGTTAAAATCTAGATTTTAAAATGATGAACAAAATGTTGCTCACTATCATTCTACTTGTCATTTCTAATATATTTATGACATTGGCCTGGTATGGTCATTTGAAATTCAAGCAGATGGACTGGTTTCATAATCTCGGATTAGTGTCCATCATTTTAATCAGTTGGGGCATTGCTTTTTTTGAATATTGCTTTCAGGTTCCGGCTAACAGAATTGGGTTCAAGGAAAACGGAGGTCCTTTTAACCTTTGGCAGCTGAAGGTGATGCAGGAAGTTATTACACTTAGTGTCTTCACGATATTTACCATTGTATTTTTCAAAGAGGAAAGTTTCCGTATGAATCATCTCATAGGATTTATTTTCCTGATTCTGGCCGTTTATTTTATCTTTAAGAAATAATATTAATTCAATGAAAATCATTTGTATAGGAAGAAATTACAGCGAACACGCCAAAGAATTGGGAAACGAAGTTCCGGAAGATCCGGTTATTTTTATGAAGCCGGATACAGCCGTCCTGAAAAAAGGTTCGGATTTTTATATTCCTGAGTTTTCGGATGACGTCCATTATGAATTGGAAGTGGTTCTGAAAATCTCCAAAGGCGGAAAATACATCCAGAAAGAAGCAGCTTCAAAACATTATGAAGAGATCGGCCTTGGCATCGACTTTACGGCTCGGGATCTACAGTCAAAACTGAAAAATAAAGGCTTGCCTTGGGAATTGGCAAAAGGCTTTGATGGTTCGGCAGTTGTATCAGACTTTGTTTCGAAAGAAAATTACGATCTTCAGAACCTGAATTTTTCATTGACAAAAAATCAGGAGCAGGTTCAAAACGGCAATACAAATGATATGATTTTCAGTTTCGACGACATTATTGCATTTGCTTCTCAGTATTTTACACTGCGTGTTGGCGACCTGATTTTTACAGGAACACCTCAAGGTGTAGGAAAAGTAATGGAAAATGATTTTCTGGAAGCTTATCTGGAGAATCAAAAAATGTTCGGACTTAAAATCCAGTAATGTGTTAGCTCTGGCTAAATTTTTGCACTCATTTTAATATAACTTTGATTATGAAAAAAATTATTTTACCCGTAGATTTTTCCGACAGCTCAGACCAATTGGTAGATTTTGCTGTTGGTTTTGCGAAAGACATTAATGCTGACATTTCCCTTATTCACGTAGCCGCCTCTGATATTGGCTTTGTAATCGGCGATATGGGATTCCAGTATTTTCCCGAAGTTGAGGAAAACGAAATAAAATTTGAACTCAAAGAGCTTAACAAACTAGAGCAGAGGATCATATCTCAAGGTGTGAGCTGTACGCATATATTGAAGCAAGGGATAGCAGGAGATACTATTCTGGAATATGCAGAAGAAAACAATGCAGATTATATTGTAGTTGGATCACACGGCAGAAGTGGTGTATATGATGTTTTCATCGGAAGCCTGACGAAAGAGATTACAAGAAAATCCAAAATACCTGTTTTGGTAGTGCCTTGTCACAATGATTAAGATTGGATTCCTAAAATAAAAAGAACCCGTCCTGTTTTACAACAAGACGGGTTTTTTATAATATAATCAATTTATTTAACCTTCATTTTTATAGATCTTCGGATCATAATAAGGATGTTTTCCTTCTGTAGGAGAATAATATTGCTTGTCTTTTTGTCCTCCTAATGTAGAAACAAGAATATAGCACCAGTAGCAGAAAAATCCTGAAGCTACCAGAAACAATATCCAGTTCATAACATTGCCTGTAAGATTAAAAAAACCGAAAGACCATTTGAAAGCTGCGCTTAATGCTAACCAGAAAGATGTCATCTTTTTTCTTTTTTTAAATTAACTTTGCACAAATTTATAAAAAATGTTTCGATTACTTTCTAAAGAAAGCAATATTTTTTCTGTTCCGGTGTATATCGGTGTTTTGTTTCTCATTTTTTTATCACTTAATTTATTAGATTTCAAAAACATAGATTATATATCAACCGGAATTACGTTTGTCGGGATCAGTCTGGGATATTTTTTATTTAATAAAATCGCACTTAATCAGTTTTCCCATCTGCCGCTCTTTTTATATACATCATTTGTGATCTGCTTTTATCCCGGCGATATAGACCTGGGCTTGGCATTCACCTTTTTTACAAGTGCTATTATTTTACTGATATTGACCAGCCAGGATGACTATCTCCGGAAAAGTGCCTTTGTTCTTGTAGGATCCATTTTAGCATTTAATTACCTGATATTTCCGCCCAGCTGGCCATTAGGTGTTTTTGTCATATTTCATATTATAGGAACTTCGGGACGAATCGGTCTTAATATTTTCAGACTGATTTTCGGCGCTGCAATTATTGTCCTCAGTTACGGAGGATTAATGTATCTTATTCACTATACAACTTGGGACGCCGGTTATCTTCCGTTCAATGGAGACTTCAAGATGATGGATTCTTATTATCCACTGTACATTCTGACACCAATATTACTGATGCTGATTTTTTCTATTTCTGACCATTTTAAACATTATAATGAAAAAAGCCCTATAAGCAGGTACAAATACACATTTGTCTTGGTATTTTCACTGGCGCAGCTTATTACTATTATATTCTATATGGGAACACATTATGAATATCTGCTGCTGCTTGCTCTGCCCGCCAGTATTATCCTGAGCCGAATGCTGCGCTTCCTTCCAAAATACTGGATGCAGGAAGCCGGACTTTGGATCATCGTATTTACGCTTGCCATATTTAAAATAATTACTTTTGCATAAATTTTTAAAACCATTAATGAAGAATGATTCAAATAGATGATAAACTGATTTCTGAAGATATATTCGCCGAAAGCTTTGTATGTAACCTTACCAAATGCAAAGGCGCCTGCTGTGTAGATGGCGATACAGGTGCGCCACTGGATAAAGAAGAACTGGCCATCCTTGAGGATATTTTTCCAAAAGTTAAGCCTTATTTAAGACCCGAAGGTGTAAAAGCCATCGAGGAACAGGGAACCTGGGTTATTGATGATTATGACGGCGGCTATGTGACAACGCTCGTAAACGGCAGTGAGTGTGCTTATGTGATTTTTGATGAGAAAGGAACTACAAAGTGCGGAATAGAGAAAGCTTATGAAGATGGTGCTGTAGACTGGAAAAAACCGATATCCTGCCACCTTTATCCTATCCGTGTCAATGAGTATAAAACGTTCACAGCGCTCAACTATCACGAATGGAACATTTGTAAGGATGCTTGTACGCTTGGCTCCGAGCTGCAGGTTAGAATCTATCAGTTCCTGAAAGAACCGCTCATCAGAAAATATGGCGAAGAGTTTTACCAGACGCTTACGGAAGCAGCCCAGGAATGGGAAAAAGAATTCAACTCATAAAAAAAAGAACCCGAAAATTGGGTTCTTTTTAATTTTTAAGAAAATTGGCAGTCTATTTAAATTCATCGTCAGAAACCGGTTGATTGATTTTGATGTCTGAGTTTTTGATTTTGATTTCCTGTCCAGCGGCGTTCAATGTCATCTCTTCCGGAAATTTGATCCCTTCTACATCTGTGTATTTGGTAATGGTCATTGTTCCTTTTTCGCCTTCGGATTTTTCCAGAAGTCCTGTCTTCACATCAAAATAAGACTTGGTTTCATCAGAAGCCAACAGATAATAATCTTTTCCATCCATCTGCTTCTTTTCTACAGTTTTGATTTTGGCTGGATCCATTCCAAGAGCTTCGATAATTTTGGAAGATTTTAGTTTTGCAACCTGATCTGCAGGGAAATCAATTTTCTGACCCATTTGGTTGGCATAGCCTTTTTCACCGTCAAACATTTGTACCATTTCCTGTCCCATCATTGTCTGGGTAGATTTGAACTTGTTATCCTTCTTAACTGTTTTTCCTTCCATATCCATTCCCATCACACTGATCGTATTTTTCATAGAAAGTGTTTTAACGGATTCCAGTTTTTGCTTTCCGCCCAGGGCTGTAATGTAATTATCGATGATCTGTTTAGCAGTCGGTACATTTTGTGCCATTATATTTGCAGCAAACAATACAGAAAGTGCAAATGACATAATAATTTTTTTCATTTTATTTTCAATTTTTCAGCAATATAGCTAATTTATGTTAATACTTTTAGGTTAGTAAGTATTAATTATTTTTTGTTACAAAAAAAACAACTCCGAAATCTGAAGTTGTCTAATAATTAAGGATTTAATTTTTCTTTTTAAGATCGGCTTTAACGTCTTTGTAAGTATCACTCACAGCATCTGCGCCTTTTTCGGCTTGCTTTCCTGTCCATTTCGCACCCTTTTTAACTGTTTTTCCGGTCCATTTTGCGCCGTCTTTTACACCATTTGCAGTTGCCTTGGCTCCTTTTTTTGTTTTATCGCCCACCCATTCTGCGCCGTCTTTGATGCCATCTCCTGTTGCTTTTGCACCTTTTTTAATAGTTTTGCCTACAGTTTTAGTATCCTTTTTTACTTCCTGTTTTACAGTCTGCGCTCCAATTGTAGCTGTAACCAACAGAATTGTAGCTAATGATAATGATCTCTTTTTCATCGTTTTTTTATTTTAAAATTGATTCTACAATATTATCACAAAATGAGCCAAAATATTCAGCTTCCGAAAAAATATTTAAACTATTTTTCAAAGAATAAAAACAATATTTTTGCAAAACTTATGACCCGGATAACGCAAGACCGCAAAAAGAAAATTCATAAAAAAAGAAAAAAGACGTTTTTAAAAAAACGTTGGATATTGCTGATCATCCTGTGTCTGTCTTTGCTTGGAACCGGATACTATCTCAGGCAGAAGATCAATTATTATTTCACTTACTACTTTGGGAAACATTTTGAGCATAAAAAGCTGAGCAATACCGAAACCGAAACCCAAAGAATTGAAAAAATCATTGGTCTATACTCTAACCAGACTTTTGGTTTTGACATATCGCATTATCAAAGAAAAGAAGACATCCAGTGGGATAGCCTGAGCATCGGCAACCGAACCATTCCTCTTCAGTTTGTAGTGCTGAGAGCCAGTATGGGAAACAGAAAGCTGGACAAAAATTTTAACCATTTCTGGGAAACTGCAAAACAGCATAATCTGATTCGCGGTGCTTATCATTTTTACCGTCCGGACGAAGATCCCGTGATGCAGGCCAATTCATTCCTTTCGGTAGCTAAACTGGAATCCGGTGACCTGCCGCCAATTCTTGATATCGAAAAAAATCCAAGAAAAAAATCAAAAGAAGAGCTGGTTTCTGACCTGAAGGTCTGGATCAAAATAATGGAAGAAACTTACGGAGAAAAACCGATTATCTACACCTATTACCATTATTACAAAGATTATCTGAAAGGTGAATTTGATGATTATCCGCTTTGGCTTGCTAATTATAATGATGTTCCTGCACCTTCGCCGGATGATGAATGGCAGTTCTGGCAATTCTCGGAAAACGGGATTGTTTACGGCATTAATTCTAAAGTTGATCTGGATATTTACAACGGAAATCTCTGGTCTTTAAAAATGCTGACGATTGATTAATCAATCTCAATTACTCAGTTAAATTTTCTTGTATATTTGTATTAATTGAATAATATGGAAACATTTAAGCTAAAAATCAATGAGAAAACTACCTATGGAAAGGCACTTCTCGAATTGATTAAAATCGGAATTCTAGAAAAAAAAGGTGTTGAAATCGTAGAAGAAAATCTTCCCAATCAAGAAACCATCAAAGCAATAAAAGAGGTGGAAAAAGGCAAAACCTTTAAAGTGAAAAACTCCAAACAACTCTTCGAAGAATTGGGTATATGAGTTACGAAATTGAGTACACAGGAAAAATTAAAAAAGATATTAAGCTGGCTCAAAAAAGAGGTTTGGATTTAGAGCTTTTCAAAGAAGTTGTCATCTTGCTCGAAAAATCTGGAAAACTTCCTGCTAAATACAAACCACACACTTTGAAAGGTAATTACAAAGGATATTGGGAATGTCACATCCAGCCAGATTGGCTTTTGATATGGAAACAAGATGATGACATAAAATTAGTTTCTCTTACAAGAACTGGCACACACTCAGATTTGTTCAGGTAAATCTATTTTTTTAAAAACTCAATCACATCCTTACACAATTCCTCTGCTCTTTCCACAGGAACGCCGTGAGATGCGCCTTGGTAAATTTTCAGTTGGGCATCCGGAATTTCTTTGGCAATATATTCCGTATGAGAACGGAGAATCAAATCATTTTCTCCGGCAACAATTAAGGCTTTTGCTTTGATGCCGTTCAATTGTTGTTTTGTGATTTTTGGTTCATCCACCATAAGCTGTTCCAGGCGGATATCGCGTTCGGTCTTTTTTTCGGCTTTCATTCTGGCAATGTCATTTTTCATGTCTTCCACCATCTTTTCTCCTACTCCATTGGGAAAAACATTGGCACCGCTGGTTATGATTTTATTTGCCATTTTAGGATAGTTGATGGCAAATTCCAAAGCAGTGTTACCACCATCACTCCACCCGAGAATATTGATTTTTTTTAATTTCAATTCGTCTGCAAGAGCCTTAACATCCTCAGCAAATTTCCTGTAAGTCAGAGGTTCTGTTGATGTATCCGTACTTTTCCCCTGCGCTCTGGTGTCCATTGCAATTACCTGAAAATATTTGGACAATTCGGGAATTTCTTTTGTAAAAGCATCAATACTTCCACCATTGCCATGTAGCAGAAACAATGGTTCACCTTTTCCGTAAACTTCATAATAAATAGTGGCATCTTTCAAAGGAAGAACTTTCCCGACTAGCGGATTTTTCCCAAATCCTGACTTTTTAGCTTCCTCAAGAAATGCCGAATAATCCTGTAAAGATGCCGATACATTATCAAAAGTATCTTTCTCTGCACTTTCATTTACCGCGCTTTTATCAACTTTTACATCAATATTAATAGCAGGTGCAGCGATGGACATCTTTTGCCAATCCTGATAAAACTCCCTGATATAGCCTGTTTTGAACAATGCCGCACTGATCCTTATGTTGCCATTGAAAGCTTTCAGAAACTGAATTCCGACGTAGAATTTTCCCCTGACCCAAATATTCTGGTCGTTCACGTCCAAAGAATAAACGCCGTCTCTGATGTTATCTGCCGTCACTTCTACCGTAATATCTTCATCCAAAAGGCTTTTTCCAGGCAAGCCGTTGTTATCATCATAAATTGTGTAACGCATCACTACCGGCTCTTTCGAATTGAATTGAGCAATATTCAGATTGATTGTTTTGATCTTTGCTCTTTTTTTGGTATTGAACTGTATTGCCGTTTCGCCCAGAAAGTTGGTCTTATCGAATTCCGGATTGACAATATAGGTCACACTTTTACTTTTGGTATTGACACCCCAGTTTTTCTCCACCAGTTTCTTCGGTGTCAGCTTGACTTCTTTGATCGTCTGTACTTTTTCCTGGAGAAAAATCTGCTGCGGATTTTGCTTTCTGAAGTTTCCCACATTCATTGAAAAAGGTTCGTAACCGGAAACTTCGATTCTTATATTCTTATTTGTATCCGCTTTTGACAGATCTATAGAAAATTTTCCGGATTGATCGGAGATGGTTCCGGTATTATCTTTTTCCACACCAATTTTGACATAAGGAATGGGTTTATTTTCTTCCTTTGATAAAACAGTTCCTGAAACGACCTGAGCTTTTGCTATAATAAAAGACAATAAAAGAAAAAGAAGATTGAGTTTTTTCATTGAGTTAATTTTGAGCAAACTTCTGAAATTTTTCATTCCGATTATCTCAATAAAAGGTTAAATGAAACATTTGTTTAGTTAAATTTTTCAGAAAAAACACAATACATCAATAATTATAAATCATTATTATAAAATAATGAATGGCACGCAGCCCGACCTGAGTGGAGCTTTTTTTATTTTTTACAAAAAAGAAAAGTGGGAATCCTTAGTCAAGCTAAGGATAAACTTTGACCGGATAAGCTGCCCAAACTATGCGCTATTGAATTTTCATTTTCGTACTTTCGCACATCGTTATCTTTTATTAATTATTATTCATCCTAATGAATTACGTTTCCGCAGAAAATCTTACCAAATCTTTCGGTGTCAAAGTCCTTTTTGAAAACATTAGCTTCAATGTCAACGAAGGTGATAAAATTGCCATTGTTGCCAAAAACGGCAGCGGCAAATCTACACTTCTGAAAATCCTGATGGGAAAAGAGATTGCGGACAGCGGGACTGTTGTCATTAATAAAGATATCCAGGTTGTTTTGTTTGACCAGGAAATTGAGTTCGATTCCGCTCTTTCCATTGAAGAATTTATGATGACGCTGAATTCGCCACCGATTATGGCTTTGAAACAATATCATAAGTCCCTGATTTCCAATGATCCGGACGAGATGGAAAAAGCCATTGTGGAAATGGAAATCCAAAAAGCCTGGGATCTGGAAAACGAAATGAAACAGATTCTTTCACAACTGAAAATCAATGATCTGACCCTGAAAATGGGAACACTTTCCGGAGGCCAGATCAAAAGAGTAGCTCTCGCCAAACTCCTGACAGAAACCAGAGCCGAACACCGGCATACCCTTCTGATCATGGACGAACCGACCAACCATCTGGATGTGGAAATGGTGGAATGGCTGGAAAACTATCTGAGTAAAGCTAAAATCACGCTGCTGCTCGTAACCCACGACCGTTATTTTCTGGATTCGGTGTGTGATATCATCTGGGAAATGGAAGACAAAAATCTGTACGTTCATAACGGTTCTTATGCAACTTATCTGGAAAATAAAATGATCCGTGAAGATAACCTGAATGCAACCATCGATAAAGCCAACAACCTTTACAGAAAGGAACTGGAATGGATGCGTCGCCAGCCGAAAGCAAGAACTACCAAATCCAAATCAAGAATCGATGCTTTTTATGAAACCGAAAAAGTCGCGAAAACGGACACAAGAAAAGATGCTTTGGAATTGGATTTCGAAATGAAACGGTTAGGAAACAAGATTCTTGAGCTAAAAAACATCAGTAAAAGTTTTGGAAACAATGTCCTTCTGAAAGATTTTTCCTACTCGTTCCAAAGAGGAGAAAAAGTTGGGATTGTCGGGAAAAATGGCGCCGGAAAATCTACTTTACTGAACATTATCCAGGGATTTGAACCAAAAGATTCAGGAGATATTGAAACCGGAGAAACGATTAAATTCGGTTATTTCTCGCAAAAAGGTCTGACTTACAAGGAAGATGAACGTGTGATTGATTTCATCCGGGAAATATCTGAAAATTTTCCTTTAGCTAACGGAAAGACTATTTCTGCTTCTCAGTTTCTGAGATTATTTCTCTTCGATGATCAGACACAATATTCGCCTATTTCCAAACTTTCCGGAGGAGAAAAAAGACGTCTGCACCTGATGTATGTGCTTTATCAGAATCCAAACTTTTTGATTTTCGATGAGCCTACAAATGACCTGGACTTGCCAACTCTGACGGTTTTGGAAAATTTTCTTCAGAATTTCCAGGGAAGTCTGATTATTGTCTCGCACGACCGTTATTTTATGGACCGGATTGTGGATCACGTCCTGGCTTTTGAAGGTGACGGAAATATCAAGGATTTTGTCGGAAATTTTTCGGAATACCGGGAAAGCCGGAAGTCGGAAGCAGGAAGCCAGAAGTCGGAAGATAAACTTGAAACGCAGGAGAAAAAACTTCCATCATCGAACTCCCAACTTCCAACAAAAAAGAAACTTTCTTTCAAGGAACAACGCGAGCTGGAAACGATTGAAAAAGAAATGCCCGAGCTTGAAGAGAAACGTAAAAAAATTCTTGATGAGCTCAATAACGAAAGTGATTACGAGAAAATCTCGAAGCTATCCTCCGAATTAGAATCACTTTCCGGAAAGCTGGAAGCGTATGAAATGCGCTGGCTCGAACTCCAGGAAATGCTAAACTGATAAAAATCAGATTAGATTAATGTATTCATAATCAATAAATTAAATCAAACACATTAAGTTTATTTAGAATTATTTAAAATAATATTTGGAAAACTTAACAGTTTCCATACATTTGCATTGTTTTTAATCATTCTAAATAAACTATGAAAAGAAAAGCTGTTGCTATAGGTCTTCTGACAATTTCGGTTTTAGGTTACGCCCAGGAAACCAAAACTGATTCTATGGATGTCAGAACCATTGAAGATGTCAAACTTCATAAAGCCGGAAATCCGAACCGTGCAAAGGTTTTTACGACGAAGTCTAACCTGGATGTGATGGAAAATCCACAGGCTACCGCAATAGTCACGCACGAAATCATCGAACAGCAGCAGGCTCAGCAACTTTCTGACGTGATCAGAAACGTAAATGGAATGTACATTACCTCTGCCAGAGGTGGATCCCAAGACAGTTTCGGGGCAAGAGGTTACACATTTGGTGCTGAAAATATCTATAAAAATGGTGCCCGTGTGAACAGCGGTATTTTTCCTGAAGTTTCCGGGATGGAGCGTGTAGAAGTGCTGAAAGGCGGTGCAGCCATTCTGTACGGAAATGTAGCTCCCGGCGGTATCCTGAATATGGTGACTAAAAAACCACTTTTCAACCAAGGCGGAAGTATTGCCGTAAGTGCAGGAAGCTGGGATAATTACAAAACGACTCTGGATTTTTATGATGCTTTGTCAAAAAGTTCCGCTTTCCGCGTGAATGGTGCTTTTGAAGATAAAGCGAGTTTCCGGGATAAGGTGACCTCACAGAAATATTACTTCAACCCGAGTTTTCTTTTTAATATATCGGATAAAACACAATTAATTGTTGAAGGTGATTATCTTAAAAATGATTTCACACCGGATTTTGGGGTTGGTACATTAGTTTTAAATAGAGATACTTCCAAATCTGTCATCAATGATTTAATAGACATCCGTAAAAATCCGGCATCTGATTTCCAATATCAGGATACACAGATGGCAACGAGTACGGTTACTCTAAATCATCAGATCAATACTAACTGGAACCTTAATGTTGTAGGGTCTTATCAGAATTACACCAAAGATTTTTTTGGTAATGAAAGAATACAGTGGAATTTGCAACCTGGCAATGGTTCTTACCTCTGGAGCAGAAGTATGACAAGAACTTATAATGAACAGAATTATGGTTCTGTACAGGCAAATTTAAATGGGGAGTTCAGTACCGGAAAAGTAAAACATAAACTGCTTTTTGGTGCTGACGCAGATTATCTTCAGTCAGACAATTATACTTATTATCTTCAGAAGCAGGACGGTTCTTGGGCTGGTGGCTCTGTTATTTATGGTACCAATGGTGACAATGCAACCACCGCAACTATTAATCTTAATAATGAAAACTCTTGGGCCAGCGGTTACGAACCGGCCACTG